>JAFRLQ010000048.1 GCA_017431145.1 Clostridia bacterium
AGGCGCAATGCGCTGCGTCTTTTCCAGTTCCTCGAGATGATGGATCTGGAAGTTGGACACACCGATCGTTTTGATCTTTCCTTCCATATGCAGGTCTTCCAGCGCCGTCCATGCCTCAGCGAAATGATCGACCGGCCAGTGCAGCAGATAAAGGTCCACATAGTCCGTTCCGAGCGCTTTCAGGCTTTCTTCAAATGCTTCCTTCGCACGCTGTGCGCGGATGTCCGCGTTCCACAGTTTCGTCGTCAGGAAGATCTCCTCGCGGGCGATCCCGCTTTCCTTCATTCCTTTTCCGACGCTCACTTCATTTCCATAGATCATCGCGGTATCGATATGACGGTATCCGGCTTCCAGTGCCCATTTCACGGCATTGCAGGTCTCTTCCCCGTCCTTTGTCTGAAAGACACCCAACCCGATCTGAGGGATCGACGCTCCGCTGTTCAGTTTGATAAGATTCACTGCTGTTTCCTCCTGTCTCATTTTCAATAGAAATATTCTAACACAGCGCAAGCTTTATGCGTTGCTTTTTCCAAGGACCATCCGCACAAAATCCGGGTCGAAGTGCTTTGCGCGCGAGCCGGTATACCCCATGTCCAGCGTCGCGATTTTTTCGACCTCCTCCTGCGTCAGTCTGAAGTCCCAGATCCTGAAGTTCTCTTCGATCCGCTCCCTGTGCACGGACTTCGGGATCACGACGACTCCGCGCTCCACGTTCCACCGCAGCATGACCTGGCTCACGGTCTTTCCGTATTTTTCTGCGATCGCGGTCAGGACCGGTTCGTGGAACGGATCATATCGTCCGCCTCCCAAAGGCGCCCATGCCTCCGGCACCACGCCGTAATATGCCATGGTCTCCAGCGCCTGCGGCTGCACGTAATACGGATGCAGTTCGATCTGGTTCACCGCCGGGATCGTTTTCACGGTCTCACAGAAGTTGGTGAGGATATTCGGATAGAAGTTCGAGACGCCGATCGCTCTGAGCTGTCCGTCCGCATACGCTCCCTCCATGCCGCGCCATGCGGCAAAGTAGTCATTGCACGCCTGATGCAGAAGGTACAGGTCGAAATATTCCACACCCGTCTTCTTCAGCGAAGCATCCACTGCTCTGCGTACGGAGTCGTAGTCACTCATATCCGTGACCCAGACCTTGGATGTCAGGAAGATCTCCTCTCTCGTGCAGATGCCTTCCTCCGCAGCCTGGCGGATCGCTTCTCCCACCGCGTCCTCGTTTCCGTATACCGCCGCCGTGTCGATCAGACGGTATCCCGTCCGAAGCGCGTCCAGAACGGCCTGCCTGCAGACATCCTTTTCCGGTACGCGGAACACGCCGAATCCGAGGACCGGGATCTGCGCTCCCGTGTTCATGCGAATCGTATCCATGTTTTTCATTCTCCTTTCCGAATATACAAAACAGCCGTGTCCTTCAGCGCGATTGCGCTGTCAGGCAAGGCTGTCTTTTTCCATCTGTTTTTCCAGTTTTGCTTTCTTTTCCTTCTTCCTGCGGAAGACCACAAACACATTCAGCACATAGTTTGCCAGGATCACGACGACCTGTGCGACCGGCTTGGCGCCGTTCGGATTCATGTGCCAGTTTCCGACCATCACATGCATGAGAAACATTTCCAGTCCCAGCGTCGCCATGCGTGAGAGGTAGAACTTTCCGGCCTCCAGCGGGATGTTTTTCACTCTGCTTTTAAAGACGAATTTCCGGCTGGCTACATAGCAGAACGCCATCGCCAGGATCCAGGAGATCACGTTGGCCGCCTGAAGCTGCAGGGGATCGTGCGGATCCAGCAGCGTCCATGTCAGCAGGTAAAAAAGGCCAAGCGTCATAAGCATCGTCAGTCCGCCGACGATGGCATAATTCCAGAATGTCCTGAATCTGCGGTACAGCGCCCCGATCAAACTCCCTGCTCTCCTCCCGTCAATAATCAGAGTTCCTCGTTAGTATACTCCAAAAAGCCCTCGCCGCGTATCTCCTGTGCGTCCGTCACGACAAAAAAAGCGTTGGGATCGTAATAGGCCACAAGTTCCTTCAGGTCTACGATCTGGCGTCTTGCCACAGCACAGATCAGGACCGGACGGTCATCGCCTGAATAAAGCCCTTTTGCCTGAAGCTGTGTGACGCCCCGGTTCAGATCATGCAGGATCGCCTGAGAGATCTTCTGATGCTCCGTGGAGAAGATATAGGCGAATTTCGCGTTCCGGAAACCGCCGATCACATAATCGGCAATGATGCCGCTCAGAAAAACAGAGATCACGGCATACATGGAGATGCGCAGTCCGAAGATCCAACAGGACAGAAGGATGATGATGGCATCCAGTACCGGAAGGATCCTGGCCACGCTCACATGCGGCATCAGCCGCTGCAGAAGCGCAGCGAGCGTATCTGTCCCGCCTGTCGTGGCTTTTCCCTGGAAGACAAGCCCGAGTCCGAAACCCATCAGCGCGCCGCCGATGATCGCAGTCACGACGGGATCCGAAGGAACGAGATCCCGGACCGGAAAAGCAAAAAGCCAGAACGAAAAGGTCATCGCCGCCACGAACGTGCGGCTCATGAACTTCCAGCCCCTCGTCTTGATCGAGATCAGGATCAGCGGGACATTCAGGATGATGTTCCCGAGCCAGACAGGGATCCCGCCCTGCCAGATCTTTGCCGTCAGATGCTGGATCATCATGGCAAGACCCGTAAATCCTCCCGGCACCATGTGCGCCGGCTCAAAGAAGAAATTAGTCGAGACCGCCATAAAAGCGGTCCCGAAAACGATCCAGAGCACGTCCTTCAGGTACTCTTTTTTTCTTTCTTTCTGCATGTTTTCCACCTGTTTCCTTTGGGTCTTCAGACCCTTATTATGCCAAAAACAGGCGCCTTATTCAATGTGAATATTTTTTTGCATATTCCGGGTCAGCGGTCGAATTTCTGCGCCGCATCCTCCAGAAGCTTCGTGATATGCAGATGCTGCGGGCAGGCGTCCTCGCACTGCAGGCAGTGGACGCAGTCCGACGCACAGCCCCTTCCCGCGACGGCGCGGTCATAATCCTCCTGCGCCTCCTCGTGTCTTCCCGCGGTGTCGCGTTTGTTCACCGCCGCGAAGATCTGCGGGATCGGGATCTGCTTCGGACAGCCCTTGGTACAGTAGCTGCACGCGGTACACTGGATCGAACGGTCCCTTCCCATGAGTCGCTGGACCTCCCGGATCACCTGCTGTTCTTCCTCGTTCAGGCGTCTGAACTCCCTCATATAGGAAACATTGTCCTTCATCTGCTCCAGATTCGACATGCCGGAAAGCACAGCCAGAACACCGTCCAGAGACGCCGCAAAACGGATCGCCCAGGACGCGGGAGACATGTCCGGTTCCGCGCTGCGGAACGCTTCCAGGATCTCGCCTGTCGGATTGGCGAGTTTCCCTCCCTTGACCGGTTCCATGATCACGACGGGCTTGTTATGTCTGCGCGCGACCTCATAGTTCGCGCGTGATGTCACAGAGGGGTTCTCCCAGTCTGCGTAATTGATCTGCAGCTGCACGAAGTCCACTTCCGGATGCTGCGTCAGAAGCTCGTCCAGAAGATCCGGCCCCGCGTGGAACGAGAACCCTGCATGCCGGATCACGCCCTTCTCCTTCTGTTCCTGCAGGAAATCCCACAGATGGAACCGCTCGTATTTCTGATAATTGCTGTTCATCAGCGTATGCAGCAGATAGTAGTCCAGATAATCCGTCCCCAGCCTTTCCAGGCTCGTCTGCAGCTGTTTTTTCGCCACTTTCTCGCTGATAGCGGACGCCGCGAACAGTTTGCTTGCAAGCGTATAGCTCTCTCTTGGATGACGCTGCACCAGCGCCTTGCGCGCCGCTTCCTCCGACCCCGGATAAACGTGCGCCGTGTCAAAATAGGTGAATCCGTTCTCCAGAAAATGATCCGTCATCCGTTCGAATTCCTTCAGATCGATGGCAACGCCCTTTCTGGGCAGCCGCATGAGCCCGAATCCGAGTTTCTTTTTGCTTCCTTCCATCTTTCCCTCTCCTTTTCACACGGATCCGCGCAGCGCTGACCCGAAATCTTTCCGGGCATGTCTTCGCACACCTGATGCCCGTTTCTTTGATACTATTGTATCAAATCCGCTCCTTGCCTGAATACAGGTTTTTTCTTCCCGGAAAGGTTTGGCTGCCTCAGCGTCTTGTTTCCCGCACGGTCTTCCGATACAATTGTGATGCATCAAAAAAAGGAGCCCAGACAGTGGACAGAACACCTATTCAGGCTGTGATCTTCGATATGGACGGGATCATTCTCGATTCCGAGCGCATCGTCATCGAATGCTGGAAGCGCCTTGCCGAACGGTACGGGATAGAAAACGTCGAGGAGACCTGTTTCGCCGTGACCGGGACGTCTTCCAAGGTCACCGAATCGATCTTCATGCAGACCTACGGTCCGGATTTTCCCTACCGGAAATACAAGGCGGAACAGTACGCGATCCAGGAGGAACTATATCCCGGCGGCACGCTTCCCCTGAAACCCGGCGTCTGTGAGATCTTCCGGTATCTGCATGAACACGGCATTCCTTTCGCATTGGCCACTTCCGCCCGCGAGGCGAAGGTAAAATACGAACTGGAGGCAGTCGGAATCTTCCATCTGTTCGATTTCGTGATCTGCGGCGACCAGCTGACGGCAAGCAAACCCGCGCCGGACATCTTCCTGCGCGCAGCGGCCGGTCTCGGCGCGAACCCGGCGGACTGCTTCGTTCTCGAGGATTCCCACAACGGCATCCGCGCGGCGCACAACGGCGGCATGCATCCGCTCATGGTGCCCGATCTCATGCCGGTCACGCAGGAGATGCTGGATCTTTCCGAAGCGGTGCTTCCCTCTCTTTTTGACGTCATGACCTACCTGGATGAACACACGGACATCCTCGAAAACAACAGATAAGGAGCCCACTCATGAACAAACTCTCACCTTCCATTCTTGCGGCGGACTTTGCCAATCTCGGCGAAGCAATCAGACAGGTAGACGCCTCCCGCGCCGAAATGATCCATATCGACGTCATGGACGGACAGTTCGTCCCGAATATTTCCCTCGGTTTCCCCGTGATCTCTTCGATCCGTCCCTATACCTCAAAAGTCTTCGACGTGCATCTCATGGTGCAGGACCCGGGAAGATATATCAGCCAGACCGCAAAAGCAGGCGCGGACATCATCTCCGTGCATGCCGAGGCATGCACGCATCTGCAGCGTGATCTGCAGTCGATCCATAATGCCGGATGCAAAGCCTCCGTCGCCCTGAATCCCGCCACGCCGCTGAGTGTGCTGGACTGGGTCATGGACGATGTGGACATGATCCTCATCATGACCGTGAACCCCGGATTCGGCGGTCAGGCATTCATTCCGCAGCTGAAGGAGAAGATCCGCATGTGCCGCGCCATGATCGAGAAGAGCGGCCGGGACATCGACCTTGAGATCGACGGAGGCGTCAAGACCTCCAACACTGCCGAACTCGTTCGGGCAGGCGCAAACGTCATCGTGGTGGGTTCCGCCATCTTCACCGGTGATATCATCCGGAACGTCGATACCTTCATGCAGCTCATGGACTGATCATTGTTCGATTCACCCGCTCTGCACAGGGCCTGTGCAGGGCTCTTTTTTTGTCAAAAAATCACTCTGTCTGTCTGCGCAATGGTATAATAGGAGCAACAAATTCTGTACGGAGGTATTGTAATGGAGAATTTTCTGGATAAACTCGTCACCCTGGCGACGCAGGTGGGCAGCAAGATCCTGCTTGCACTTGTCGTATTCATCATCGGCCGGTTCATCATCAAGCGTCTGGTCAAATGGTTCGCGAAGAGCAAGGTCTTTGCGAAGATGGATCCCACAGCGTCCAAGTTCCTGCTGAGCACAGTCAAGATCGTCCTCAACGCCGTGCTGATCGTCTCGATCATCGGGATCCTCGGCGTGCCCATGGCGTCTGTCGTGACCGTCATCGCTTCCTGCGGTGTCGCTGTCGGTCTGGCTCTGCAGGGCGCTCTGAGCAACCTTGCGGGAAGCATCATGCTTCTGATCTTCCGCCCCTTCAAGGTCGGCGACTTCATCCTCGCAGCCGGTGAGGAAGGAACCGTCAAAGAGATCACCATGTTCTACACGATCCTCACGACGCTGGACAACAAACGCGTTACGATCCCCAACGGTGCCCTGATGAACGCCAATGTGACGAACGTCTCGGCAGAGGATCTGCGCCGCGTCGACCTGACTTTCAAGGTCACCGGCGACGCCGCGATCGAAAACGTGCAGGAAGTCATGCTCGCACAGTGCAACGCCAACGAAAAGGTCCTGAAGGATCCCGCTCCGTTCGCCGCGCCTGTTTCCGGCGTGCCGGGTGGTCTGGAGTACACTGTCCGTGTCTGGACGGAAAAGGCCAATTACTGGGATGTATATTTCGCGCTTCTCAAATCCATCGCTACGGCGCTGGGCGAAGCGGGCATCGGCGGACCGGTTCCCCCGACTGCCGTCAAGATCGACAAGGAATGATCTTTACCTGATCCCGAAACGCACCAGGACCGTCTCCCATTTGCGGGGAGACGGTCTTTTTGGCATGGTTCCGTATCAGAAGAATACGCTCAGCACGAAGCTTCCGACGAACACGGAGACGATCGTCACTGTCACGAAGCCCGCGACCAGCATCTTCGGCATCAGAACATTGTAGAGCGCTTTGTGCTCCTCGTCCGTTTTCGCCATGGCGTCGATGACGTTGTTCGTCAGGATCATTGTCATGGGGAACCCGAATGTACAGGTCAGACCCAGTGCAACGGCAAGTCCGAAAGGCATCTTCAGGACCTTCGACATGACAAATCCCGCAAGGACCGTCGCCGCAATGCCGGTCAGCATGACGACGATGATCGGAATGAGATAGGTCAGGAACATCTGAGGCGTCACATTGACATAATTCCCGAAGAGGACCGTCGCCGCGAGGAACGTGATGATTCCGGCGGACGCCACGTTATTCATGGTGTCTCTCTTCAAGAAGCCTGTCTCAGTAAAGAACCAGCCGAAGATCAGCGAAATGACGAAGGCGTGGATGACACCGCCCGTAAGAGACGCAAGGAATGTCGCCAGCGCACTGATCAGGGCGATCTTCAGGAAGTTCACGGGGATCGTATCCATCACGCCGGGCAGCTGCATGAAACGTTTCCCGAACAGTCCCTTTGTCTGGACGGTGCTGTCCGAAAGCGCAGCCCACTGCGCGACCTGCTTCCTGTCAGCCAGGAACGAGCGCGCGTACCGTCTCAGGAAGAACGCGCAGATCGGCTGTCCGAAGAGGCCCTGCGCCGTGCCGAGGATCGTAAAGAATCCGACGACCGCCGCCATATCCGGATTGTGTTTGAGCGCCGCTGTCAGAAGCAGTGCCACCGCGCCGCCGCCCGCATAGACAGGTGCGCCGACGTAGGCGTACTCCTTTTTGATCAGGAGCGCGTCCAGAAGAATGATCAGCGCGGACGAGACCACGACTGTCACGAGGCACACCGCGATCACCTTGATCTGCCGCTTCAGTTCCGGCGTGTCGATGGTCGTTCCCAGCATCGTGATCATCAGCGCCACCACCAGCATGCCGAACCCGCTGATCTGAGAAGCCTCGAACGTTTCCTTCGGCAGGATCCCTGTCCACAGACCCGCCAGGATCAGGAATGCCCACGCGATCCCTGCCGGAACCTTGGACTTGGTCAGGCGGGAGACAAGGTCTCCTACCGCATAGATCGCCAGAATGATCGTAAGTGCGTAAATACCCTGCATTGTTTTATCCTCCTTCTTTCTTAACGCGTTCTTTTACGCGTGTTCTTCCAGATAGCGCGCCGCCACATGCGCATATACCGCCGCGCCGATGGGCAGCGCATCCTCATCAAACAGCACCTTCGGGTTGTGACTCGTGATGTTTTCCCCGGCAAGATATCCCGCTCCGAGATTGAGGTAGACCGACGGGACCAGCGCCGCCACAGCGGTGAAATCCTCCGTTCCGCCCCGTTCCGGCCGCGGCATCACATGTTCCTCGCCCAGGATCTCCGCCAGATAGCCCGGAACACAGGACGTCATATCGGGATGGTTGTACATGGACGGCATTCCGTAGACATCGGTCACCGTCGCCTTTCCGCGGAACGTCATCGCCGTTCCTTCTGCGATCTCATGCACACGCTGCTTCAGAAACGCGCGCATCGGCTCGCTTCCAGCCCGGACAGACACGTCAAGTGAGCATTCTCCGGACATCGTATTGCAGCTGGATCCGCCGTAGATCTTTCCCACGAGCACGACGCATGGTTCGCCCATCGCAGTCTCCCGCGACATCAGCTCCTGCAGGGCCACCACGATATGCGCCGCGATGTTGATCGCGTCCACGCCCTTCTGCGGCTGGCTGCCGTGCGCCTGCAGACCTTCCACGTCGATGCGCAGGTAATCACCCGAGAACGTGGAATAGTCCTTCCCGTATGTCACATTGCCGATGTCGCAGTAAGGACGCATACCGGCGCCTACGTGCATTCCGATCGCCGCGTCGACCTTCGGGTTTTCCATGAGTCCGTCCGCGATCATGTCCGCTGCGCCGCCCAGCAGTTCCTCCGCCGGCTGAAACATCAGCTTCACGCGTCCCTTCAGCTCCGCTTCATCCGCTTTGAGGAGTTTTGCCGCACCCAGAAGCATCGCCGTATGGCAGTCATGCCCGCAGGAATGACAGGCCTCGTGATCCGACGCGAACGAGAGTCCCGTTTCTTCGCGCATGGGAAGCGCGTCCATATCCCCACGCAGGATCAGCACCGGTCCGCCCTGTCCGATCACAGCGGTCACGCCAGCTTTTCCGCATTTTTTCGCGTCGATACCATAGGATTCGAGCTGCTGTATGACATACGCCACCGTTTTGGGAAGATCGAATCCCAGTTCCGCCCAGCCGTGGAAGATGCGTCTGTTCTGAACGATCTCCTCACGGATCTTTTGTGCCTCTTTCAGATAATCCGTCATGTTTTGCCTCCGTTTTCTTGTTGATCCGCATAAAAAAAAGCCTTTGTCCCCTATGGGACAAAAGCCATTCACTTCTGCGGTGCCACCCAAATTGACAGATACGTATCTGTCCGCTCTTTCACATACCATCATATGCGCTCCTCTGATAACGGCCGGAGATCCCGTCAGGCACTACTCGATCGCTCTTTCGTCCTACCCTCTCAAGTCCATTCAGTCACGCGTCTCATGCTGTACTCTCACCAGCGACAGCTCTCTTGAATGAGTTGCATCGGACCTACTCTTCTTGATCATCGGTTTCAACAACGAAAGCATAACTCTGTTATGCAAATCATGTCAAGCACTTTTTTTACAGGTTTTTTCATATCCGTACATTTGCAGAAAAAAACGCCGCCGGTTTTAACCGGCAGCGCTTCCCTTGTTTCTGTATCACTGTTCCGCTGGCTCCATCACGTCGCGCCCGTGCTTGCAGACCGGGCACTGGTAATCTTCCGGCAGTTCGTCGCCGTCGTATTCCTCGAAGTATCCGCAGACGGAACAGACAAAGCCTTTCTTCTTGGGCTGTACATTGGCTGGCACATACTCGAAATCGTCCTTTCCGTGCTTGCACAGCGGACATACGTAATCATCCGGAAGATCCTTTCCCTCGTAGAAGTGTCCGCAGATCTTGCAGACCCAGCCTTCCTTCTGCTCCTGGACCGGCTGTTTCTTCGGTTTGATATGCGCGTGATAGTACGCGTAGGTCGCGCTGGGATCGGAAGAGAGGACCTTCGCCTCCGTGACATTGGCGATAAACAGCGTGGACACACCAAGATCGAACGTTTCGATCACCTCGCAGGAGAACGCGGCGTTGGTGAATACCGGGATGTACCGGATGCCGTTTGCCATACGGTCCTGATACGGGACGCCCGCAAACTTGTCCGTGTCGCGTCCGGACTGGAACCCGAACTGCTCAAACAGCGCGAAAGGCGCTTCTTCCGTCAGCACGCTGACGTTGAACCGTCCTGTCTTCTTGATGATCTCGCAGGTGTAGTTTTTGTTGATCACGGAGACCGCCACCTTCTTGAGATCCCCCTCCGAGACCTGCCCCGCGGTGTTGATCACACAGCCGTAATCCTTTCCGCCGTCCTGTGCCGTCAGGATCTCGATACCGTAGCTGAATTTGAAGAACGCCGTGGGATCCACCTGTGCCGCGGTCTCGGCAGCCGCTGCGCCTGTCGCCGCCTTCACAGCACCTGCAGGCACGATGTCCGCCGCGATGAGATCCGCCAGTTCATCCAGTTTCCCGAGCGTTTCCTCCTTCAGGGAAGACCGGATCGTGACCGTTTCCCCGATAAATTCCGTGCCGGGAAGCTTGGAAAGGATCCCCTTCATCACGCCGCCCGCGGTGGGCGCCCAGGACCCGTTCTCAAGCAGCGCGATCTTGCGGTTTTTCAGATTGTGCGCAGCAATATCGTTCAGAAGGTTCTCCATCGTGACAAAGACGCCCGCGTTGTACGTCGTGGCGGCAAAAACAAGATGAGAGTTCTTGAACGCGCTGGATACGATATCCGAAGCCGGGATCACAGACGTGTCGAACATCTCCACCGGTACGCCTCTGTCCACAAGTTTTGCCGCAAGTATATTCGCCATGTTTTCCGTATGTCCGTAGACACTGGCGTATGCCAGGCAAACGCCCTTCACTTCCGGCGTATAGGTGCTCCACTGATTGTACTTCTCAAGGAAGTCGCCGAAATGGCTCCGCCAGACGAAGCCGTGCAGCGGGCAGACATAGGCGATCTCAAGTGCAGCCGCCTTCTTCAGCACGTTCTGGACCTGCGGTCCGTATTTGCCCACGATATTTGTATAATACCGTCTGGCCTCCGGCAGCCAGTCGTGCATGAAATCC
This sequence comes from Clostridia bacterium, assembly GCA_017431145.1. Classification (GTDB taxonomy): domain Bacteria; phylum Bacillota; class Clostridia; order Christensenellales; family Maliibacteriaceae; genus RGIG9107. The sequence continues at coordinate 10,870 of JAFRLQ010000048.1, forward strand.
ACCTCGTCCGCGAACAGATGTCCGTTCAGCGCGCCGAAGGTGCCGAACGCATCTGCCGTGAACAGGATCTTGTCCGTCAGGTCATAGGACATCATGACCTCCGGCCAGTGGACCATCGGCGCGTTGACGAAGGTCAGGACATGTTTTCCGAAGCTCTTCGTGTCCCCTTCCTTCACAGTCTCGATCCTGCCGGACATGTCATAGTCGAAATACTGCCCCAGCATCGTGCGGATCTTGTCGTTGCAGATGATCACCGTCTCCGGGTAGCGGAGCACGAGATCCTCAATGGTCGCGGCATGGTCCGGCTCCATGTGATGCACGACCAGATAATCCAGCTTCCGCCCATTCAGTGCGTAGGCGACATTCTCAAAGAACGTACGCGCTACTGCCTTGTCCACCGTATCAAACAGCACGGTCTTCTCATCCAACAGAAGATAAGAGTTGTACGACACGCCGTTCGGGACGCCGTATACGCCCTCGAAACAGGTGAGGCGCCTGTCGTCCGCGCCGACCCAGACAAGATCATCCAATACTTTCTTTACACAGTACATACCGTTTCTCCTTCAGTGTTTATTCACAAATTGCCCATACGCGTACAGGAAGCCCCGTCGCGCCTTCGATCCGCGGCCATGCCACGAACACCACTGCGCCAGCTGCGGGGACCTGATCCAGATTGCAGAGCACTTCGACCTGCAGTTTTCCTTTTTCCAGCACATAGCGCTCGCAGGCAAGATCTTCCGCTGCCGCCGCTTCCTTCGATGCGTCCGTGTCCAGCGTCTCATGTCCGTTCGCCGCGGCGTTGCGTTCCTCATAGATATATTTCAGCGCGTCCAGAGACCAGCCCGGGAAGTTCTCGCTTCCGTCCTCCGCGATCCCGGAAAGTGCGTCCATGTCCGGCCAGCGCTTGGACCAGTCCGTGCGCAGTGCGACGAACGCTCCGTCGGGGATCGGTCCGTACTGCGCCTCGTATGCCTTGATATCCTCAGCTGTCGCCACATAGCACGGATCCTCCGCGACCTTGTCCGTCAGATCGATCACGCAGAGCGGGAACACGCCGTCCTTCACGCCGAATGCTTCGGACAGCACGCCTTCATGCGCAAAATGGCCCGGGAAATCAATGTGCGTGCCGAACTGACCCGGGAATTTGAACGTCTGGATCAGACATTCCAGCATCGGATTTCCCCAGTCGAACACCGTCTTGCACAGTTCCACTGAACCCTCCGGGATCCCGCTCCAGTACGGGCTGTCATTGTTCAGAGAATGGGAAAGCTCCACCCAGCGCAGTCCCTGCGCATCTTCCAGCATTTTCCACAGTTTATACATAGGTATTCCGCCTCCTTGTTTTGTTTCCGGTTGTTTTTCTCCATTCTATCACAAGGGCAGATTCAAGGATACCTTGCAATTGCATCTTGCGCCGCACGCTGTACAATAAGAGAGAAGAAACCTTTCCGGACCGTACGTCTTTTTTCCGGAAAAAACAAGGAGGATCTCCATGCCAAAAAAGATCACCTGCGTCTACACGGCGCTCGGGCTGCAGGACAGGTTCGCCGCGCTTCTGAAAGAAGCGCTCGGAGAGGACATCGTTCTGCATCATATCATTGAAAGCGGTTTCATCGCGGACGTCGTAAAGGCGGGCGGTGTCACGGAAGCCCTGCAGAAGCGTCTGGACGCGCTGCTTGACGCAGCGGTCCTGACAGCGCCGGATCTCATCATCGTGACCTGCTCCTCCATCGGTCTTGCGGCCGAACGCTACGCAGCGGCACATCCCGAAGTCCCGCTTCTTCGCATCGACTATCCAATGGCAAAGACCGCCGCACTGACCGGCAAACGCATCGCCGTCCTTGCGACGCTCTCCACGACGGTGGAGCCTTCCGTCGAACTCGTTGAACGTCTTGCCCGTGAAGCGGGGCGCAGCGTTCAGGTCTTCAGTCTTACCGCGGACGGCGCCTATCTTGCCTCCAAGCGCGGGGAAAAGGAATATGCGACCTCTCTTGTGCGGGAATGCGTCCTCAAAAACTGTCCCGACGCGGACACCGTAGTTCTCGCACAGGCGTCGATGGCCATGTTCCGGGATATGCTGCGGGAGATTCTGCCCGAAGGCACCCTGATCCTGGAAAGCCCCGCGACCTGCGCCGCGTACCTGAAAGAATTCGAATGGTGATTGCCATGACGGACCGGACGGAAACACTGAAAAGAACCGCGATACAGATCCGCAGGGACATCATGGATATCGCCGCGCACTGCGGCAACGGCACCATCCACGTGGGACCGGCGCTGTCCTGCACGGATATCGTGACCGCGCTGTATTTTGACGTCATGAACGTCGATCCGCAGAATCCCCTGTGGGAGGGCAGAGACCGTTTCGTCATGTCGAAGGGCCATGCTTATCCGGCGCTCTACTCCGCTCTTGCCGAGCGCGGATACTTTCCGCGCGAAGAACTCCTGACAACGCGCCGGATCAACAGCCGTCTGCAGGGACATCCCGCTTTGGGCAAGACGCCCGGCGTGGATATGACCAGCGGTTCTCTCGGAAACGGCCTCAGCTGCGGTCTGGGGATCGCCTGGGCGCTGAAACTGCAGAAAAAGAACGCGCATGTCTTCGTTCTCCTTGGGGACGGAGAGCTTCAGGAAGGCGCTGTCTGGGAAGCCGCCATGAGCGCGCCGAATCACCGCATCGACAATCTCACTGCCATCGTGGATTACAATCATCTTCAAAGCGGCGGCAGCGTGGAAAACATCAACGACCTGCATCCCCTTGCTGACAAATGGCGCTCTTTCGGATGGAAAGTCTTTGAGATAGACGGGCATGACATCGATGAGATCACAGACCGTCTGCGGCTTGCAAAGACGTTTTACGGCCGTCCCGTCTGCATCATCGCGCACACAGTCAAAGGAAAAGGGATCAGTTTTACGGAGCATGACAATTCCTGGCACTCCCGCACCGCAACGCAGGAAGAATTTGAGATCGCAATGAAAGAACTCGACGTGCAGGAAGAAGCGCTGGGGCCTGTTCCTTTGAAAGGAGGCGTGTGGGATGAGACAGTTTGAAATGGAAAAAAGGACGACGCGGGACGCATACGGCGCCGCTGTCTTTGAACTTGCAAAAGAGGACCCTTCCATCATCGCAATCGGCGCGGACACGACGCACAATATCGGACTGCGTGACATGACGCAGGCCATGCCGGACAGAGTGATCGACGTCGGCATCGCTGAGCAGAACATGATGGCCGTTGCCGCAGGCCTTGCCGCGACCGGAATGAAAGTCTGGGGCGGCTCCTTTGCCCCGTTCGTCTCCATGCGCGCGCTGGAACAGTTCCGAACTTTCATCGCCTATCCGCATCTCAACGTCAAAATGTGCGGCGGCATGGGCGGCCTTTCCGGTTCCTGGGAAGGCGTGACGCATCAGAGTACGGAGGACATGGCGATCATGCGCACGATCCCGGGGACCACCGTCGTCTATCCCGCGGATACCGCATCGACGCGCGCAATCGTGCGCGCGCTGGACCGTTTTCCCGGTCCAGCCTATCTGCGTCTGGGCAAAGTCCCCTTCCGCAGAATCTTTGACGACAGCTATGTGTTCGTCCCCGGAAAGGCGAACCTTCTGGAAGACGGCTCGGATCTCACTCTGATCGGATGCGGCGCCACGCTGGCCCGCTGCCTGCAGGCAAAGGACCTGCTTGCGGAAAAAGGCATCAGCGCCCGCGTGCTGGATATGTCCTGCATCAAACCCCTGGACAAAGACGCGGTGTGTGCGGCAGCCGATGAGACCGGCGCGATCGTCACGGTGGAAGAGGGCTCCGTCATCGGAGGCCTCGGCGGCGCCGTAGCGGAAACGCTGGTCCAGTACCGGCCTGTCCCGGTGAAAATCGTAGGCGTAAAAGACGTGTTCGCGGAGACCGGCGAACACGAAGCCCTTATGGACAAATACGGACTTTCCGTCGCAGACATCGTCTGCGCTGCGCAGGAAGTCCTTGCGAAAAAGAAAGGATAAACATTTATGGATACGCTGCGCCAGCTTCTGATCAACGATATGAAACCTGCCTTCGGCGTGACGGAACCCGCCGCGATCGCGCTTGCATGCGCGAAAGCGCGTTCTCTGACTAATGAACCTGTCCTTTCCGTCACGGTGCGGATGAATTCAGGGATCTACAAAAACGCGTTCACCTGCGGGATCCCCGGCACGGAAAAAGTCGGAAACGACTGGTCCGCCGCGCTCGGGATCGTCTGCGGAGACCCGGACAAAGAGCTTCTCATTCTGGAAGCCGTGGATGACGACGCCGTCAAAAAAGCAGCTGCCATGATCCGTGAAGGAAAGATCCGGATCGAACTGGATTCCTTCTCCTCGAATCTGTTTATCGGAGCGGAAGTCCGCACGGAACATGATGTCTGCATCGCGCAGATCCGTGGCAGCCATACGCATTTCACACACCTTGAAAAAAACGGAGCCGTCCTTCTGCACGAGGACCTCGCGGAGACACAGGAATCCGTTTCGCCCATCACAGGATATACCGTAGCTCAGATCTTACACTATGCAGATTCCGCCCCCGTTGAGGATCTCGCCTTCATGGAGGAAGCCTACCGGGTCAACGGTGAACTGGCACAGGCAGGCGCGGAATGGGAACGCTGCACGGTTGCCGCGAGCCTTCTGAAACAAAACGGCGGATCCTTCTTTTCCAATGATGCGCGAAGAAGTGCCAAAACGCTCGCCTGCGCTGCTGCGGAAGCCCGCGTGCTCGGGATCGACAAGGCGGCGATGAGCATCACTGGAAGCGGCACGCACGGGATCATCTGCACGCTTCCCCTTAAGGCCTACTGCACCGTGAAAGGGCTCGGACAGGAGCAGCTCATGCGCGCCACGGCGATCAGTTATCTGGTATGCATGTACATCAAGGAGTTTTCCGGAAAGCTTTCTGCGTTCTGCGGATGCGGCATCGCCGGCGGCACCGGTCTTGCCTGCGCGCTGGCCTATCTCATGGGCGGTGACGAAAAAACCCTTGACGCGGCATGCGCCAACATGACCTCATCCATCACCGGCATGATCTGCTCCGGCGGCAACCACTGCTGCTGCCTGAAGGTCGCAGGCGCTGTCGACAGCGCCTTCACCGCCGCGGAATTGGCTGCGGACGGCGCGCAGATCCGCGCGCCGCACGGGATCCTGGACGCGTCCACGGAAAAAACACTTCAGAACGTCGGCCTCATCGCCGACCCCGGCATGACGGGCACGGAGCGGACGATCGTTGAGATCATGCAGAACAAATAGTTTCCGGCATTACACTTCAGAAAGAATGGGAGGAGTCGTATGAAAGAGCAAATCAGATGGGGCATCATGGGGACCGGCTGGATCGCGGAGCGTTTCTCCACCGCGCTGAATGCCCTGAAAGAAGAAGGCGCAGTCCTGTATGCCGTCGGGTCGCGGACTCAGGAGACGGCAGACACATTCTCGAAGCGTTTCGGCTTCGAAAAGGCATACGGATCCTATGAGGATCTGGTCTCGGATCCCGCAGTCGATGTCGTTTACGTCGCCACGCCGCATCGCTTTCATTTTGAAAACGCAATGCTCTGCCTGGAGCACGGAAAAGCCGTGCTCTGCGAAAAGGCCTTTACCGTCAATGCCGCCGAGGCACGGACGATCGCGCAGAAAGCAGCGGAAAAACAGGTCTTTGTCATGGAGGCGTTCTGGACACGTTTCCAGCCGCTGAACCGGCGTCTGCACCGTCTCGTCTGCGAAGACGGGCTGATCGGCGATATCCGCATGATGCAGATCGACTTCGACAAGATCGAGGACTGGCCGGATACACACAGGATCTACAATCCGCAGCTTGCCGGCGGCACGATCCTGGATCTGGGGATCTACACCATGAGTTACGCGGCCTATTTCCTCGGTGCGGAACCGGAACACATCCATGGTGAATGCACGATCGGAAAAGGCGGTGTGGACGACCAGTGCGCCATGCTCCTGAAGTATCCCGGCGGAGCGCTTTGCCTGCAGACAGCCGCGCTGCAGACCGAGGGTCGCAGAGAAGCGCTGATCCTGGGCACCAAAGGCCAGATCTGCGTGCCGCAGTTCTCCAAAGCGACCCGGTGCACCTGGACGGATTACGCGTCCGGCACCGTCACGGACATCGACGAAGGAGATTTTCTGTGCAACGGATATGAGTATGAAGCCATGGAAGTCATGAACTGCCTGCGTGACGGCCGTCTTCAGAGCAGCATCATGCCGCTGGATGAGACCGTGCGTCTGATGGAACTTCTGGATGAATGGCGCGCCCAGTGCCATTTCCGCTATCCGTTTGAAGACTGACCCTGGAAAAAACCGCTGCCCGGCGCATCTGCGCCGGGCAGTTTCCGTTTCACCATTTGTGTACCGGGTTTCCGGTTCTGGGCAGCGCCTTTCTGTTCGGAAGGCCGTCGTCCGTATCCGCATAGCCGACGGCAAGGCTTCCGCAGATCACCTCATCGTCCGTAAGGCCCAGTTCCCGCATCGTTTTCCGGATCACGGGATCCTCTGTAAGCCAGTGCAGCTGATTGATCCAGCAGCTTCCCAGATCCAGCATGTTTGCCGCGATCATCATGTTCTCCAGCGCGCATGCGCAGTCCGCCATGTTGTTTCCGTAGTCCCGCCTGTTCGCGACGGTGATCAGCACCGGCGCGCCGTAATGGAAGACATAACCGCCTTTCTGCGACGCACGGATCGAATTCACTTTGGACTTGTACATCCCTTCCGTGATCTCCATCACGCGAAACGCGTCGCTCACCTCACGTGCCAGCCGCTCAAGGATCTCTCTGTCCCGGATCACGATAAAACGTGTCGTCTGGTTGTTCCCGCCGCTGGGCGCGGCTCTCCCCGCCTCGATGACCGCGTCGAGTTTCTCCTCTTCCACTGTCTTTTGTGAAAACCTGCGCGTGCTTCGG
>JAFRLQ010000049.1 GCA_017431145.1 Clostridia bacterium
CACGAAGGAAACACCGGCGTCTGTGGAACCGTAGGTATCCACGGAGATCCCATCCACATCCACATGCTCGTAGGGTGCCATGCGGATCGCCTTGTTGCGCGTACGCACATCAGAGGAAAGGATATAGGAGATGTTTCCGCGGTCTTTCTGCCATTTGAAGATCACCGGATTGAAATGATCCCTGTGATTGTGGGATACGAACACTGCGATCTTTTTGCCCTTGGGAAAATCCTGCGGTGTCAGTACGCCCGACGCGATCCCGCGTTTTTTCCCCGTGGTGACATCGTCCATATAATAATCAAAGATCAGGAAAAAATGATCTGTTTCTACTGTAAAAGCACTATGGTACAAGTACGTGATCCTTGCATTCGCCATAATCGTGCACCTCTCTCACTGCTCACTCACGTTCATCTGAAACTAGATTCATTATACATCATAATCCTTAATCATTGCGACAATTTTTCGTAATATTGACACATTTTGGTAAAATTTAGATTTTCGCAAGATTTAGCTTTCCGGACGCCTGAGATAGAGCAGCTCGTCCGCGGAGAAAGAGTAGATGATCCGTTCCTTTACCTTTTTCCCGGTCAGTTTTTCCAGGGCTCTGGCATACCAGTCCAGCTGCACGGCGTACTTTTCGGTCAGGGAAGACAGGCCCTTGTCCCCCAGCGCGTCCGTCTTGAAATCCACGAGCACGATCCCATCCTCTTCTTCGAACCAGGCGTCGATCACGCCCTGGATCAGCATGCCGTGTTCGTCGGACAGCGTGAACGGCGTCTCACGCATGAGGCTTCCTTTCTTCTGTTTTTCCCGAAACCGTCTGCCGAGTCCGCTTTCCGCCAGGATCAGGATCTTCCCGTCGTCGATCAGATCGCGGTCCTCCTTTGAAAGGATCTCGCGCTCCACCATGCCGTCGATCTGCGCTTTCACATGCGCAAGGTCCGCCGCATCACCGAAATCCAGGTGCTGCACCGCGGCATGCGTCGCCGTTCCCTTTCTCGCACCTGTATTGCTCCCATAATATTCCGGACGCTTCGGCAGCGGGATCACGACCTCGAGCTGCTCGTCCAACTGTTCGTCCGCCTGCGGCGAACGGCGCTGCTTGAGCCTGCTGACCGTCGTCTTGGTCAGGACCTTCGTCTCGTCACTGTACGGATAGGTCCATTCAAAGATCTCCCTGAGCGTTTCCGTTTCCCGGTCCTCATGTTCCTGCACATCCTGCGCATCCTCTTTAAACGGAAGAAGGCCGCTCTCCGCCTTCGCCGCAGCGATCTCCCAGACTGCGGGCGTACCGTCTCTGTGCGCTTTTTCCGTTTCCGCCAGCGCCGCAGGCACGACCCAGTCCAGAAGACATCCGGCCGTATGCACCTCTTCGTTTCCGCAGGCTTCCAGACCGCCCTTGACGGTGCCCGTCATGATCAGTCGCTCTCTGGCGCGCGTCATGGCCACATACAGCACACGCTGCTCTTCCATAAGACCTTTCTCCTGCAGGATGCTGCTGACTGCCAGTGACGCTGGATTCTGCATCGTCTGAAAAGCGTTGTCATTCAGCTTGAACCCGATATGCAGCTGGGAATCCAGAAGGACACGCTTTTGGTTTCCGCTTTTATTGAACGGTTTCCCCAGCATCGGCAGGATCACGACCGGGAATTCCAGGCCTTTGCTCCTGTGTACCGTCATGATCCGCACCGCGTCCGCGTCTTCCTCGAGCGACGCCTCTTCCATATCCTTTTCGTCCCTGCGCAGCCGTTTCACAAAAGCCAGAAACTCCGGGATGCCGTCCAGCGTCCCGTCCAGCGTTCCCGCGATGCGGGAGAGCAGGAGGCGGATATTGGCATGCTTCTGCCGCCCAAGAGGAGATGCCAGAAGCATGTCCTCATATCCCGATTCCGCCATGATGTGCTCCACGGTCTGCTGTACGGTCATCACTCTGGAACGCAGGCGCCAGGACGTGATCGTGTCCAGTGCGGACGCACATCTGCCGGCCAGCGGATCGTTTTGTTCCTTCGCGTATGCACAAAGCGCCTCATAGAACGTGACCTTCGGATACGCGACGCGTATCGCGGCCAGTTCGTTCAGATCGAACAGGAAAAACGGGGACCGCAGGACAGCGATCAGCTCCACATCCTGATACGGGTTGTCCAGGACGCTCAGCACGCAGAGGATCGCCCGCACTTCCACCGTATCGAAATGATGGGTGCTCATCTGCGCGAGGCACTCGATCCCTTCCTGCTCCAGCGCATAGGAGAGGTCTTCCGCCGAATTGGACGCCGAACGGACCAGGATCGCGATATCTCCTTTGCGGACCGGACGTTCCTCTCCGTCCCCTTCTTTCAGTCTGCCCGTGCGCAGAAGATCACGGACAAGAGAAGCCACATACTTCGCCTCGCGTTCGCTGGCGCGCATGAATGACAGGACGTCGTCTTCCTCATCTTCTTCGTCCAGTTCCTTGTTCAGGATATGCAGCCAGACCGGGCATCCGCCTTTCTGGACGTCACGTCCGGGCACAAGCGCCGCATGCGCATCATATTTCACGGAAAACGGTCCGTCCTCCATGATCCGGTAAAATACACTGTTCACTGCCTTCAGGATCGTTTCCCTGCTTCTGAAGTTGTGCACGAGGTCGATCCGTTCTCCGCCTTTTCCCTCTCCCCAGTCTTTGCTCTTTTCCAGAAACATTCCGGGATCCGCCGCGCGGAATCCGTAGATGCTCTGCTTGACGTCTCCCACCAGGAACCGGTTCGTGTCCCGCATGATCTTCTGAATGATGTGTTCCTGCACCCTGTTGGCATCCTGATACTCGTCAAAGAAGATCGCCTCATACCGTTCGCGCAGCGCTGCGTCCGCACCGTTTTCCAGCGCCGCGATCGCACAGTGTTCCAGCGCGGAGAAATCCAGGATCCCGCGTCTCACCATCTCTTCGTAGATCTTCGCGTCGATTTCGTCCACCGTCCCCGCGATCTCACGCACAAGCCGTGACGCGGTCTGCATTTCCTCCGTCTTTTGATCCGAAAACTGTTCCGCCGCGAGCTCATCCGTTTCTATGATCTTTTTCCGGATAGCCGTCCTTTTTTTCGACATGGCATCCCGCTTGGCCTTGTCGGCTCCTCTTTTGGAAGGCATTCTCTGCGGCGAATAGGGTGTGACCGTCTGCATGAACCGTTCGGGGTCCGACCCGATCAGGCCGATCCGTTCTTCGCACGCGTCAATATCCCATCCGAGCGCCTCCGGGATCCCGTAATAGTCTTCATCGTCCGGCATGCTTCTCAAAAGCATCCGGGCACGCTCCATCGTCTCTGTGTAACGCGCTTTCAGCACGCGCAGGATCTGCCGGTTCCATGGATGCGACAGATCCGCCGGCTTCCATTGCGCGTATGCTTTGACCGCCTCATGCAACCAGCCGCGGGGATTCACCTGATTGCGCGTCTTGTCATAGACGCCGAGCAGCATTTCGATCAGCTCCGCGTCGCCCGTCGTCCGTGAGAAGTATTCCGTAAGCTCGGTGAAATCGCGCAGACCCAATGCGTATTTTTCTTCGATCACCTCACGCGCGGCATCCTCGCGCAGCTGCCATATCGTCTGCTCGTCTCCGACGCGGAACGCCGCGGGAAGCCCCGCCAGCATATAGTACTGCTGAAGGACCCTGATACAGAATCTGTGCATGGTGGAAATGTCCGCCCGCGCCAGAAGATCCATCTGCCCGTTCAGATACGCTTCGTCCGACGGGCCGCATTTCTCCAGCGCGTCGGAAAGCGCACGCTGAAGACGCTGCCGCATCTGCGCCGCCGCGTCATTCGTAAAGGTCACGATCAGCATCCGGTCGACAGAAATGTGTTCCTGCAGGATAAGGTCCATGATCCGGTCGATCAGCACGGTCGTTTTTCCGGCTCCCGCCGCAGCGCTGACCAGCAGATTCGTTCCTCTGGAATCGATCGCCCGGTTCTGTTCATTCGTCCGATTCGTCCGCATCCGTTCCGCCTCCCTGTTTCATGTCCTTCATCGCTTCCAGTGTTTTTTTATCATCCATGTCCGGCATGCGGTTCACCTTCAGCGGTCTCGTGCGCTCATCAAAGCCGCAGATATCCGCATAATCGCACCACTTGCAGCCTCGTCCTTCTTTTTTCGTCGTCCATGCGGGCTCCGCCTGCGCCTCTCCCGCAAGGATCTTCCCTGCAAGGCTGCCGAGTTCCTCCTTCGTATACGCAAGGATGGTCCGCATCCCCTCTGCGTCCACGAAGCCCTTTTTCGCACTGTTTGAGAATCCCGCTACGACTTCGGATCCGCCTCCCTTGCCCCGGTTCCGGTCCATTGCCTGCGCGATCTCCTCGGTTTTGACAACGATCCCTTCCATCCGGCTCTGATTCGGACGGACCGAGTTTCGGTCTCCGACGGGGAAATACAGCATGCCCGCCGGGTCCAGCGTTTCGCTTCCCGCCGCCTGCGGCTCCTGTGTCAGCGCCAGAAGATAGGACGCAAGCTGCAGTTTCATCCCGTAATAGATCGTGGAAAGGTCCGTGCTCTTGGCGGAGGATTTGTAGTCGATGATCCGCACTGCGTCCCCTTGCGCCAGTTTCGCGATATCGATCCGGTCGATCCTGCCGTTCAGGACTGCGTCTCCGTTTGGCGTCTCGATTGCAAGAGACGGCATCCACTGTTCGACTCCGTTCAGTCTGAACTGCGAACAGTTCAAAGAGCGGATCACGTTTTTGACCGCCGCCTGGGCGTTCATCACCAGCCTGCCCTGTATTGCGCTGCCTGCCGATGTGGACGAAAGCGACGCATAATAGGCGTTTTGCATCTCATAGTCTTCAAATACCTTTTGTGTCCAGACTGCGCACTGAGCGTCATCCATCGTTTCCGGATCCACTTTTCCCGTCAGGATCTCGTCTCCCAGCTTGTTCAGAATGTCGTGGATCAGGCTGCCCGTGTCCGAAAGCGCGCCGGGTTCGTATTCCTCGCGCGGCACCGCGGAGAGCACATGCTTCATGAAATAGGAAAACGGACATTTTGCGTATAGTTCAAGCGCAGTGGCAGACATTTTCGCCGGCGTGCCGAGGATCCGGAAGACATATGCCGGGTCCATCGCCGCGCGCGCATCCAGCCTGCCCAGGATCCTTTCGACCTGATGCTTCTTTCTTCTCCAAGGTTCATGCTCATCGAACCATCTGCCCGCTTCATCAGTCCACTGCGGGACCCTGTATCCCCTGCTTTTCAGGTACTGCGCATACGCCCATCTGGAAAAACCGTCATAGACGCTGGCCGGCATTTCCGTTCTGTACTTCTCATATTCCGCGCTGAACATCCGCCTCAGGTATTCCATCAGATTCGCCGGATTCTGCGGCTCGTCGCTCCCCAGTCCGTGCTTTGGGTAGCTGATCTCCAGCTGCCTGTAACAGGCGCACATTGCCCTGTACAGATCCGCCTTATAGGTATCTGTTTTTTCTTTCGGATCAGGTCCTGCCGCAACGCCTGTCTCTTCCCGGATCGCCGTCAGATCCCCGTCATGCAGGATGCGGTTGAAATCCTCGGCAGGTATGAGCGCGTCCTCGGTCGCTCCGGTGATAAACAGGAACGGCGTATGCTCGGCGTTCCAGCGTTCCAGAACGGAGACCGTCACCTGATCGATGGTGGACGGGATGGTCCCGAGCTCCGTGGAAAGGATCCCTTCCGTAACGATGGCGTCAAACTCACGCAGATCGAACGATTCGTCCTCCAGCACATGTGAAAGCTGTCCCATGATCTCACAGAGCACCTTCCATATCTGCGCGGTGACCGCCGCATCCTGCGCGGCGCCTTGCGCCTGAAGGCGCACGACTTTATCTTCCAGGCATTCCCGCACGCCCAGTCCGTCCAGAACATCGAACAGCGCGTTCACCCGCTCTCCGGTCGGCGTATTCGCCATCATGCGCTTGATGAAATCACCAAACATCTTCACGATCCTGCGCCGGACAGGCTCTATCTGTTCCAGTTCTTTTCTTTTCCAGGGCTGCAGCCAACGGCGTTTTCCGGTGATCCCGCATTTCAGAAGAAGATTCTCCAGTCTGCATGCCTCGTCGAAATCAAACGAAACAAGTTCGCTCTTGAGGATGCCCATCAGCACCGGCGTATCCCACGGTCTGATGCACAGCTGCACAAGGCGGTGGAGCAGACCGGCGGTGGCGCTGCCGGCCAGCCTTCTGCGCACGTCATAGAACGCCTGTATTCCGTATTTGTCGAAAGCCTGCTGGATCTGACGGAACCCTTCCTCTCCGCTTGCGCACAGCACGGTAAAGTCACGGTAGCGCATCCCGTCCTCTCTGCAGTGCAGAAGGATCTGCTGCGCGACGCGTTCCGCTTCCCTCCTGGGGTCCTCCTGTTCAAACATCCGGATCTGACCCGTTTTTTTCTGCGTATAGCGCGGAACGGGATAGACGTAGAGATTGTCCCTCAGAAACGCCAGTTCACCCGTGCGCTCATCTTTCTTCATCGCCCGGACCTCATACGCAAGTCTGTTCTGTTCAAACAGTTCCAGATAGCGTCTGTAGGTTTGTCTGCCCCGGGCAAAACGCACTTCGTTCTCATGCTCCCTGTCGTACGCCACCGTCACATACGCGTCCCGGCAGCGGGACAGGAGCCCCGCGATCAGCATTCTGGAAGCCGGCTCCTCATTATCCGCGCCGTCCAGATAAAGAACGGTCCCCGACAGTCCCGGATACTCATCCACATGCCGTGCGGCCACGGCGCGGATATTGCTTCTGGAGCAGTTCTTCTGTGCGCAGTAATCATCAAACGCGCGCTTGATCACGGCCAGGTCCTTCATCTTGCCCCGTAGCTGGTCCTCCTGCACCTTCTCCGCAGCCTGTTCCAGATCCTCCGCCGTGACCTGCCAGGTCTCCAGTTCCTCCAGCTGCTTTGCCGCGATGCTGGAAAAACCGCTCTGCCTCCACGCCGTCCCGTAGACCCGCAGCTTATCCGCACAGCCGTTCAGTACGGCGCGCACCGCAAGGACCTGACCCAGCGTGGACATATGCTCCTGGGCGTATCCGCCCGTCTCGTCCACGATTCTCTGGGCAAGTCTGTCCAGATCCAGGACCTGCACCTGCATGAAGCCGTCGTGCAGGACATCACGGATCAGCCGACGCTCCATCTCGTGCGTCGACTGTGGCCTGGTGATAAAGAGAACGTTCCTTCCCTGCTTCACGTCCTCTGCGATGCGCTGCATCATATACCGGGTCTTTCCCGTGCCCGGCGCGCCGGTCAGCATTGTGATCACTGTGCGTTTCCTTCTTTCTTTTCAAAGGACAGTCCCTTGTCCTGCCCCATCACGATCGTTCCCGTCCTTCCGCGGACGCTTCCCTTTTCCAGAAGCTCCTTTACGATCCGTTCCGTCAGGATCGGGCCGCCTGTCCGCTTCAGGCCGTTTTTCCACCAGGTCAGTTTGCATCCTTCCTTCCACCTGGAGCAGTAGAACGCCTTGCTGTTTTCCATGACGCTGCCTTCTTTGCACATAGGACAGCTGCCGAGCGCGACCGGCGCCTGACGCGGTGCGCTCCCTTTGGATTTCGGCGGCGTTTTTTCAAACGCCGCGTCCGTCTTGTCATGGAACGCGCTTTGCACGATCTGCCGGGTAAAGTCCGTGATACTGTCGCTGAAGGTCTGCATCCTGGACGGATCGTCGTTCTCACTCGCCATGCGCGCAAGCTCCGCTTCCCAGTTTCCGGTCATCACCGCGCTTGTCATCATTTCCGGCAGGATCCCGATGAGCTGGATCCCTTTGGGCTGCGCGATGAGCGCCCTGCCGCTGCGTTTCGCATATCCGGTCTGCAGGATCCTTTCGATGATCGCCGCGCGCGTCGCAGGAGTGCCCAGGCCGCATTCCTTCATCTGTTCACGCAGGTCCTCATCTTCGATCTGCCGTCCCGCATGTTCCATCGCGGACAAAAGCGTCGCCTCCGTATACTGCTGCGGCGGTTTGGTCGCCTTCTTTTTCGAGGTCACGCTTACCGCTTCACGCAGTTCTCCTTCCCGCACTTTCGGAAGCAGATTTTCTTTTTCCGCATCCTTTTCTTTTCTGTAGAGACGTTTCCATCCCTCTTCCACTGTCGTCTTTCCGCGGGTGAGGTAATCATCCGAAGCCTCTTCTGCCCGAATCTGCGTCACGATGGTCACATCGTCATAGACCCAGGGATCGCTCAGCGACGCGATCAGCCGCCTTACGATACGGTCATAGACCTTCTGCTCGTCCGCGCTCAGACGCGAGAAATCCGTGCGGTTCCCCGTCGGAATGATCGCGTGATGGTCGGAAACGCGCTTGTCGTTGATCACGCGTCTGAGATTCCATTTTTCTTTTTCCTGAAGAAGAGAGATCTCCTCTTTCAGCTCGGGCACCTGGACTTTGCCCAGCACGGAGCGCAGCGTCCTTGCGACGTCCGCGGTGAGAAACCGCGAGTCCGTTCTGGGATAGGTAATGAGCTTGCGTTTCTCATACAGGTCCTGCGCGATGCCCAGCGTTTTCTTCGCCGTAAAGCCGAAGGCGCGGTTGCAGTCCCGCTGCAGTTCCGTAAGATCGTACAGAAGCGGCGGGTTCTGGCTTTTGCGCTCCTTCTGCGCCTGTGTGACCGTGCCCGTCTTCCCTTTGTCACGCGCAACGATCCGCTTTGCAAGTTCCGGATCCGACGTCTGTGTCTTTCCCGTCTCCGGGTCCCGCCACTCTCCCGTGTAGTCCCCGAAATCCGCGGTGATGACCCAGTAGTCCTGCGGCACGAACGCGTCGATCTCCTTCTGGCGTTTCACAAGGAACGCGAGCGTCGGCGTCTGCACGCGCCCGATGGAAAGAAGCGTTCCGTACCGGATCGTATAGGCGCGCGTCGCGTTCATCCCGACGATCCAGTCTGCCCAGGCGCGGCTCTTCGCGCTGCGGAACAGTCCCTCGTACGCGTCGTCGCTCTTCATTTCGGACAGTCCCTTCCGGATCGCCTCATCCGTCATGGAAGAGATCCACAGACGCTGCACCGGTTTTTTGCATTTGGCGTAGGCATAGATCCACCGGAAGATGAGTTCCCCCTCCCTTCCGGCGTCCGTCGCGCAGATCAGGCTGTCCGTCTCCTTTGCATTGATGAGTTTTTTAATGAGGTCAAACTGTTTCTTGCGTCCTCTGATGATCTTCAGCGGAATCTCCTGCGGCAGGATGGGCAGCGTATCCTCTCTCCATTTTGCGTATTTCTCATCCAGCTGCTCGGGCTCGACCTGTCCGATCAGATGGCCCAGCGCCCAGGTCACGATATACCCGTCGCCTTCCAGATATCCTTCCTGTTTTCCCTTGCAGCCCAGAACACGCGCGATCTCCCGCGCGACGCTCGGCTTCTCCGCAATCACTACGATTCTTCCCATACGCTCATTCTTTTCCTTTGAAGTACATCCTTACCGCCTGTCCGACACCGTTATGATCCTGATCGCCGGTCAGAACGTCTGCCTGCTCCTTAACAGCACCGATCGCGTTGCTCATCGCAATGGTGAACCCGGCTTCCCGGAACATCTCCAGATCGTTCTCCGCGTCTCCGACCGCCGCCGTGTCCTCTTTCGTTACGCCGAGTATCCTTCTCAGCGCAAGAAGGCCTGTGCCCTTGTTCACACCCGGCGGTGAGATCTCAAGGGAAGCGTCCTCCGCATATGCCATGGAAAAGCACAGGTGCTCCATGCGGCGTCTTGTCTCTTCCCGTTCCGCCGGCGTGCGGAAATACAGATTGATCTTCGGAATCTTTTCCGCGCGCAGGGCTTCAGCGCGGATATCCTCCACTGTGGTGCATGCGTCCCGGAACATCTCCGTGAACTGTCCCATATGATATTCCGCAAGCATCGGCAGCTGTTCCTTCTGTACCAGCGACCGGTCCGCCATATGCAGATGCAGCATGCAGTCTGTATTCTCTGTTGCCTTCAAAACCTCCTGTACGAGATCCCGTCCGATACCGTCCTGATACAGTGTTTTCCCTTCCTTCAGATCCGTTACCAGCGATCCGCTCAAAAGCACTGCATAGCGGACGTTTCCAAGCGCGCCTCGCACCTTCCCGATCTCCGTGATCCCGCGGCCGGTGCAGAAGACAGGTTCGATCCCCATATTCAGTGCCTCTTTGATGTCCCGGACCGTCTGCGGAAGAACGTCCTTCTCCCGGGTCACCAGCGTATCATCCAGATCAAGAGCAAGCAGCCTGCACGTCCTTTTGCAGTATCTTTCCTCTTTCTCCATCCCGCCGTACGTCCGGAAGAGTTTCCATGAGAAATCCACCAGTTTCCGTGCCGTTTGCGTGCGCATGAACTTCGGATCCAGATCGTTGATCCTGACCCTGTCCAGACCGTCCGCGTCTTTCAGCATGTCCGTGAGTCTTCCCGCGCGTTCCGTGTCCCGGATGCCATATCCGGCAAAGACCTCCTCCCGGTGCTTCTTCGGGATACTGTGCAGCGTGATCATCGCGCGCTGGATATCCGCTTCCTTTCCGGTCCGTCCGGTGATCGCCTCAAGTTTCTCCGCCGAACGCTTTCCGTGCGCGGGATCAAATCCGTCACTCACGCGTCCGGTGTCATGATACGCACAGGCCTCCATCAGAAGCTCCGTATCGGCGGCGTTCAGTTTCTCTCCCGCGGCGATCAGCGCGCCGAGGAGCAGCGTACGCTCGATGTGGCCCACTCCGTGCACCCTGCTTTCGAACAGGACACCGTAATCCAGGCGGTCCATCATCTTTTCATAGACGGCATAAGCGTCACTTCGCAGAAAACTCCTGTGCAGCGTATTCTCATCCAGTCTTTCCCAGATGTTTTCCATGATCGTTCTGCTCACGCGTCGTCCTCCCCTTCGGTTCTTGTTTTCATTTTAACATGTCTGTCTGCCAAAAACAGACATCCGTTTTTTAGGTGTCGTTTTTCACCGACACCAAATGAATCGCTCCCCCGTGCGGGGCACTATGCCCGCAACGAAGGAGCGAGTGATACCTGTCTTCAGATCTCCAGATCCGCGTTGCTGCGGTAGCGGCGCTTAAGATGCTCGCGCCCGGAGACCAGATTCTGTCCGAATATCTCGATGCTTTCCAGCGCTCTTCCCGTACCGATCGCAACACATGAGATCGCGTCCTCTGCGAGATAGCAGGGCACGTTCGCCCTCTCACTGATCAGCCGGTCCAGCCCGTAAAGCATGGATCCTCCGCCTGTCATCACGATCCCGCGTCTGCGTACATCCGCCGCAAGCTCCGGCGGCGTTCTTTCCAGGACCTGACAGACCGCTTCCGTGATCCCGGCAAGCGGTTCCTGCAGCGCTGTGATCATCTCATTGCTCGAAACCTTGATCGTATCCGGCAGTCCCGTCATAAGATTCCGTCCCGTGACGTCCATAAAGATCGGTTCCCTCCTCGGGAACGCGCATCCGATGTTCTTTTTCACCTCTTCCGCGGTCCGCTCGCCTACCAGAAGATTGTGCATGCGCCGCATGTAACGCACGATCGCCTCGTCGAACCGGTCACCGGCGATTTTGATCGTCTGTGCCGCAACCATGGATGACAGGGAGATCAGCGCAATATCCGTCGTGCCGCCTCCGATATCCACGACCATGTTGCCGTAGGGCTGGCTGATATCCATGCCGGCACCGATCGCCGCAGCCAGCGGTTCCTCGATGAGATAGGTGTCACGCGCGCCTGCCTCCACGGTCGCATCGATGACGCTGCGCCGCTCCACTTCTGTCACGCCCGCTGGGATGCAGACCACGACACGCGGCCGGATGAGCACATGCCTGCCGATCACTTTCTGAAGAAAATACCGCAGCATACGCTCCGTCACATCGTAATCCGAGATCACGCCGTCACGAAGGGGCCGTATCGCCGCGATGCGCTCCGGTGTTCTTCCCAGCATCCTGCGCGCCTCCTCGCCGACCGCGAGGATCTTTCCCGTCTCCGTGTCCATCGCAAGGACCGACGGTTCATTAAGCACGATGCCTTTGTTCTTCACATAGACCAGCACGCTTGCCGTGCCCAGGTCGATGCCGATGTCCTGATTTCCAAAAAGGCCCACTTGCGTTCCTCTCTTTTAAAGACTCACTCTTCGGAAGTTTCCGTTTCCCCGGTCTCTTCCGGTGTCTCTTCCTCTTTTGACGGTGCTTCATCCGGAATCTCTTCTTCCGTTTCGGCTTCCGTGTCTTCCGGTGTCTCTTCTTCCGTTTCAGCTTCCGCTTCTTCCGAAGTCTCTTCCTCCGCTCCGTTCTGCGTCTCTTCCGTTTCGCTCTGCGGCGTCTCTTCTTCACTCTCCGTGCCTGTTTCAGCAGTTTCGCGCGCTTCCGTTTCCTGCGGAGCCGTTTCCTGCGTCTCTTCCTGTTCCACTGGATCTTCCCCGACGCGCGGCGCAACGAACTTCGGCCGTTCAGGCTCCGTCGGAGCGGGCATCTCCGATACCGGCATCATTGCCGCTTCCGGCGCCTTCTCCTCGTCCTGCGCACGGTTCTTTCTGCGGAACATGCGGAACAATCCTCCGCCTTCGCCGCTGCTTTCACGCGCTTCCTTCTGTGCCAGCTTGCGCGCGTTGACCGCTTCTCCGCGGTAGTAACGCTCACCGGTCATCTCATACAGATCCTGCCATTTCTCTTCCGCCTTGCGGTAATAGGCGATCCGTTCCTGTGTGTCCTCCGCCAGATCCGCCTTGCGTTCGAACATC
>JAFRLQ010000050.1 GCA_017431145.1 Clostridia bacterium
CGCTTCTCCCTCGTCATTGCCAAGAAGCAGGTTCAGATCCTTCAGCGCACGCACGTCCGCCGCACCGGAAGGAGAAACACCGGATTTCTGGTGTCCCATGCGTCCCAGGTCCTGAACGGAGGAAAGAGATCCCGGACTCAATACCGTAAGACTCATACGTTCCTCCTTTCGATGGGACAGACATAGGTCCCCGCCTGTACCTCTTTCTCGATCCGAAGGTACTCTGCCTCGTCAATGGGACAGAACCGGATATAATCCCCGGCGCTGTACATGATCATCTCCGTACGCGGATCATAAGGCCGCACCGGCGTTCTGCCGATCAGGCGCCAGCCTCCGGGAGAATCCAGCGGATAGACGCCGGTCTGTGCGCCGCCGATTCCGACGGATCCTGCGGGAATCACGGTACGCGGCACCTGAAGCCTTGGCGTATTGATCACAGGATCCAGTCCGCCCAGGTATGAAAAACCGGGTAGAAATCCCAGCATATAGATCAGATAATCCGGTGCGCTGTGGCGTCTGATCACTTCGTCCGTCGTGATGCCCGCATGCGCCGCAACGTCCTCCAGATCTTCACCGTACTTTCCGCCGTAGCATACCGGGATCAGATAAATGTCCGAGCTGTTCTGGGCTGATTCACGAAGCGTCCCGATCAGCTTCTCGATCCTCTTTTTCAGTTTTCCGTAGGAAAGGACCCAGGGATCATAACTGATGAGAAGCGAACAGTAAGTCGGATTCAGGTCGGTGATCCCCGGGATCCCGCTTTCCTCCACCGCGCGTCTGAGTGCATGCACGCGTCCATTCAGTTCCGGCGAGATCTCGTTCCCGAAGCAGACCGACAACGCACTGTCGCCCACTGTATCGATACGATAAGTTCTTTCCATGGTACCTTCTCTCAATCTCATTCTCCGTATAATGATTCATTGTACACGTATGTCTTTCAGCGTGCAAGCAGAAAGCGGAAAAACTGCATTTTTGCTGCGGTTTTTTGGGGAATAAGGCGTATTTCCGCATATTTTGTCTTCCGTCATTCATTTTAAACAAAATGAACTCCGGTTTTCCGGAGTTCTTTTGTCTTGTTTTCAGCAGGATCCGGGACTGTCAGCGTCTGGCAAGCGCGTAGTTCCTGTACGCAGCGTCCTGCGTGACTTCGCGAATGACATGCAGCTTTTTCGGGAACCGCACAGGCGTGTCCTCCGAACGCAGCTCGATCTCCGCGATCGCACGGTCTTTCCAGAACGGATAGACATCGATCTCAAAATACTGGTTTTCCCATGTGAGACAGTAGCGTGTCTTGCGGATCTGCTTCAAAGACGGATCCGCGTCCATGAGCAACGCTGCGTACTCCTGCCATGTCAGACGCCGTTCCAGTTCGATCCGTTTCAGATCCGTGACCTTTCGCTTGACCGTCTCGTAATACAGATAGCTTCCGTTCTCCCCGCGCTGCCGGACCCTTCTTTCCTCGTCTTTTCCCGACAGAAGATAGGTCTGGATGATCTCGATCTTCCGGCAGTTGTCCAGACTTTCCAGCCAGTCCAGATCCGGGTACTCAATCAGATACTTCCGCTCGATCTCACACGGCTCCGGCTCGCCCAGAAGCGCCGCGATCTCCGCGACCAGCCGTTTCATCTTGTCTTCAAAATCCGTTTCATTCCCCACGACCCTCAGATGTGGATGCCCGGTCCACGCTGCGATCAGTCTGTCGTCCAGGGCACGCGCCTGTTCAGGTGTTTCCGTCCGTGCGGCGTTATTGGAGAGCGTATAGAATTCTTCCGCGCCTTTTGCCGCAGTCACAAGATGAAAGATGCCGTCGTAACTGTCCCGTATCTGAACGGGGTCCAGTCCCAGTATGTTCATCACTGCCTGAAACTCCACCTCATTCATATACGCCCTGTTGTCCATCATACCGCGGTCACAGACGATCAGGATCTTCTCTTCCGGCATCGTCTGCGCCGCCTCATGAAAGATCTCTTCCTTTTCCATCTGCAGCCTGATCTGGAATTCCTGATACTCCAGATTGCTTCCGCAGGTCCACGGCGCCACACCGCCCGTGATCAGCTCCGTCGCTGTCTCCGGTACGAACAGAACACGGTACCCCAATTTGGAAAACGCGTTCTGGATCCAGCTCATGCCCGTCGTTTTTCCTGCGCAGGGTCCGCCTGTCAGAACGATCTTCGTGATCTCCTTCTTCCCTTTTCCTTCTCTTGCATCAAGCAGTGCACTGACATCCATTCCGAAGATCTTCGCCAGTTTCCGCAGCGTATCCGTCGTCGGTTTCGCGTATCCGTTTTCCCATTTGGAAACCGCCTTGGCCGAAAGGCCGAGCATATCCGCCAGCTGTGACTGGGAAAGGCCGCGTCTGCGCCGCTGTTCACAGATCAGATTTCCGAAAGCGTAATCATTCATTCCCCGTCTGCTCCCCTTCAAGATTCGGAAAGATCTTCTTTACAGGTCCCTCAAGCATATGGCAGACAGGCAGGCTCGCGATCATCATCACCGCGTCTGCTGCCCATGCGTACACATTCTTTGCGGTGCGCACCGCAAAAGGCTGTCCGTACAGAAGACTTTCTGTCAAAGATTTTACCACAAGGATACCGGCTGTGACAGATACAGCGACCGCTGCGATCTGCACCGCGATCTGCACTGCCCGCCTCTTCATCTTTTTCGTTACATGGAATGTCAGCCCCATCACGACGCCGATGACGGCGTTTCCCAGCGCCCATCCCGGCATGCCCCGCAATCCGCTGATCAGAAGACAGTACAGAACAACACCAAGTACGCCTGTGAGCGTGCCGCTCAGCGTGCCGAAAAAGCAGCAGTACACCATCATCGCCGCATAGCCAAGGCACAGGTAATAGTTCTCAAACACAGGAACCTGCAGGCAGAGCGACAACGCAACGAACAGCGCGACCCCCACCGCAGTCACACAGATCCACTGTACACGGTTCTTCATACCAAGCCACCTCATTTCTCAATACTGGGATGAGCCCTCCCGCACTTTTTATTGTTCTTTTTTCCGCGCGGGATATCAACCGGCGCGCTGTAGAAAAACGGTAGAACCTTCCGCCCGCGGCTCTGTCTTTCCGTTCCGCACGAAATAGCGGTCCGGCAACCCGGACCGCACTTTTCTTTTTTTTATCAACGGTCCAGGAAGAAGACTTCCGCTTCTGCAAGCGGTGAGATGAATTCCGAATCAGGACCGTGACAGAATCATTCTGGTTACAGTATAGATCGATGATCCTCATGCGAAAAGGGATAGAATCACCGAAATCAGGTATTTTTTGAGCCTGAATGGTCAAGTCAAGAGCGATTTCAGCGGGATTTC
>JAFRLQ010000051.1 GCA_017431145.1 Clostridia bacterium
AACCGACGGATTCACCACGTTCTCCGACAGCTGGGTCCGTCCCGTCGTCCGGGACTTTGATCTCACCGATTACCGGTTCGGGCATTCCACCCACGGGCATATGCCGGAAAAAGGTCCTCAGCCGCCGTTTATCGGAGCGGGGCCCTCCTTCGCACCGGGCGTCGTCCTGGAAACGGGAGACATCCTCAATCACGCGCCGACGATCGCCGCGCTGCTTGGTCTACAGCTTTCCGATGCGGAAGGCCATGCCGAGACCGCGCTTTTCAGAGCGGTCTGATCCCGGACGCTCTTGTCAGATTTCGCTCAGACGCGCCGCTTGCGCTCTGACCGATGCCGCATTCTCCTTCCGGAACTGCAGCGGCGACTGCGCCGTCGCGTTCCGGAACTTTTTTATAAAGTAGCTGGTGGAAGAGAATCCGCAGTCCGCCGCGACATCTTCGATGCTCTTTTCCGTTTCAATAAGCTGCTTTTCTGCCACGCTGATCCTGTACGCGCTGACATACTCCATTGCCGAGACGTGAAGGTTCTCCCTGAACGCTCGGGAACACTCTCTTGTGCTGATGTTTGCTTCTGCTGCGAGCCTCTCCAGCGTCAGCCTTTCCGAATAATGCGTGTGGATCAGTTCCAGCATTGTCTTGATTTTTTTGTTTTTATATGGATTGCTCTCCCTTTCTCCGCCTTCGTTTTCATGAAGCCTTTCGCACAGTTCCAGCCAGATCCCGCTCAGAAGGCTTCGCACCGAGAGTTCGTATCCGTACGGTTCCCGCCGAAAAAGCTCCCGGATCCGCAGCAGCGTGTCGATACTTTTTCCGCCCTTGTCATCCGCGGGACGGATCACCTCTCCCAGAATCCTTTCATCTTCGGCAACGGGACGCACATATCTGCGCGCAAACACGCTGTGCGGCGCACCGGACAGCAGTTCTTCAAAAAACAGCAGCGTGAACTGTTCGTTTTCCTGTGTTTTATCTGGAAACAGCGTCCTGTGCAGCACATTTTCGTTCAGAAACAACGCCTCTCCCGCATGGACGGTATAGGTCCTGTCCGGTGTTTCATACATAGCGGTTCCCTTTGTAACGACATCGATCTCAAACGCACTGTGCCAGTGCCATGGAACGAACGTTCCGACAATACCGGAAGTCGTCGTCTTACAGATCACGGGAAACTCCTGCGTCATGTTCTCCATGATCTCCCTGTCATTCTCGTCCTTCGAAAACGTATATGTCTGGATCAAAGTCTTTTCTTCCCCTTCTTGTTTGTTGTTTTATTATATCCGTTCTGTCCTGATTTTGCTATTTTCTGTCCCGTTTCAGTCTTTCGGCATGAAACAAACATTCTTATACTGAACCCATCCTACTGATAGAAAGAAGGCTTTGTTTTGTTCCGTTCCGTTCCAAAACGCACCCTGATGATCCGTTTTCTCATGAGCGTTTCAGGCGTCTGTCTTACTGGTTTCGGCGTGGCGCTGATGAAATACGCCGCGTTCGGCATCGACCCGTTCCAGGTGCTGATGGCCGGGCTGCACGCCGTGCTCCCCTGTCCTTTCGGCCTGCTCTTTGCAGCCGTATGCGGAGTGTTCACCCTCTTCGCGCTGACACAGGATCACAGGATGATCGGAGTCGCAACCGTGATCACGCTTTTTCTTCAGGGCTATGTGATCGAC
>JAFRLQ010000052.1 GCA_017431145.1 Clostridia bacterium
ATCTCTTCTCCGCCTTTGTACTTGTCAACGCCGGTCCATTTTACGATAAACTTGTTCGGATCGGACGGATCCGCTGTCACGGTGAGGTTGTCCGCGTATTTTGCTGTGACGTCCTCGCTGCCTGCCTTCAGGACGAGAAGGGCTTTGAACTCATCGGCCGTCGGACGGATGCCGTCCTGATCGTCCGCGTCGTCCCAGACTTTGGTCACGGTGATATCGGTCGTCTCGGGCACATGCTTGTTCGTGATCGTTCCGTTGTTCTGCGCCGGGCTGCCCGTCGTCTCGTAATCGGTGATCTCCTTCTCTTCTACCGTATACTCGATCTCTGTCCCCGCTTTGTTCTTATCGATACCGGTCCACTTCACGATATACTTGTTCGGATCGGACGAATCCGCTGTCACGGTGAGGTTATCCGCGTATTTTGATGTAACGTCCTCACCGTCCGCCTTCAGGACGAGGATTTCCTTGAACTCATCGGCCGTCGGACGGATTCCGTCCTGATTGTCCGCATCATCCCAGACTTTTGTCGCGGTGATGTCGGTCGTCTCAGGTACGTGCGTGTTCGTGATCGTCCCGTTGTTCTGTGCCGGGCTTCCCGTCGCCTGATAGCCGGTGATCGCTTTCTCTTCTACCGTATACTTGATCTCTGTCCCCGCTTTGAACTTGTCGACACCGGTCCATTTTACGGTGAACTTGTTCGCGGCAGTCGGATCCGCCGTCACGGTAAGGTTGTTCGCATATTTCGCTGTGACGTCCTCGCCGTCCGCCTTCAGAACAAGTAGGGCTTTGAACCGATCAGCCGACAGCCGGATGCCGTCCTGATCGTCCGCGTCGTCCCAGACTTTGGTCACGGTGATTTCGGTCGTCTCGGGCACATGCTTGTTCGTAATCGTTCCGTTGTTCTGCGCCGGGCTGCCCGTCGCCTCGTAACCAGTGATCGCAGTTTCTTCCACCGTATACGTGATTTCGGTCTCGCCGTCATAGCGTTCTACGCCCGTCCATTTTACGTTGTACTTGTTCGGATCGGACGGATCTACCGTCACGGTAAGGTTGTCCGCGTATTTTGACGTGACGTCCGTATTGCCTGCCTTCAGGATGAGGCTTGCTTTGAACGCGTCGGCCGTCGGACGTTTGCCGTCCTGATTGTCCGCGTCGTCCCAGACTTTGGTAACCGTGACATCCGTCACAGGCACATGCCTGTTGGTGATCCCGCAGGCGTTCATTTCAGCCGTGCTTCTCGTATACTCGCCGCACGCCCACATCGCCCAGTCGGAATGCTCGTTAAATTTGATATGATCCTCGGAAACTGTGAACCCGACTTCCGCATGATATCCGTAGCCGGTCAGGAATGTCGTTTTTCCCCACGTCTCTCCGCCGTATCCCGGTTTGGTTTCGCAGAACTCCTCAATCGCATGCTGTTCCAGAAGACTCAGTTTTTCAGGTGTCCAGACATAGTACTGACCCTTGGTCGCATGGATCGCGATATAGTTCTTCGTCGCACCGACCGTGGTGATATCCATCTCGAGCTCGTTGTTCGGCTCATGCCGGTCCCAGTCGCCCGTGTTCACTTCCATTTTCACTTCCGGGTCTTTGTGTTCGGCCTCGACCTCTGTATAATTCTCGATCGCGTCTTCGACAACGACAAATTGATACGTTTTCCAGGTTTTTCCTTCTTTGTACACTGCCGCGTTCCCTGCTGCATCATCCTCGAGCACGAACGAATGCGTCCAGGTGCTGTCTGTGTTTCCTCCTGTCACCGTTGCCGTCATAAACGGCTGATCGGGATCGTAGGATTCTCCCTCTTTGAAGCGGTACAGTTTGACTGTGATGGATGCAGGACGCGCTTCGTCCATGTTCGCATGATCGTCCCAGGTCTTCGTGAACGGGATCTGGATCGAAGCAGGATCATACGGCGCCACATCGTCCGCTGCTGCTGCAACAGGCGTTCCGATACCCAAGCTTAAACCTATTCCGAGAATAAACGCTAAAAGTAAAGACAGAACTTTACGTTTCTTCGTTTTCATTGTCTTTCTCCAATCTGACGGTATTCTGCATAAATAAATAATGAAAATGCTTATTTATATCTAATATATATTATGATATTCATTGTCTCGTAAGTCAACAGATGTTATATGGTAATCCGGAAATAATCCATTTCCTTTTTATTCCGCCGGTTTGAAAAAAGGCCCGTTCCTTCATGCATCGGGCTGATTGCCGCAGCCGCGCTTTAGCCAAACGGCGCAGAGACGGAACAGGCGGGAGCCCGGCTTCCGATGCGCGGAGCACACCGGATCTGCCCGCCGCATTCTTTTTTCCCTGTCTGCGTCATGGGTACTTTCAGTCGTACCGCTATTCTTTGAGGCATCTTCATCTGTGACTGATTGACTGTAATCCCTGCCGGATATATACTTATTCCAATACAAACAACAGCCGTTTTTCCCGTACGGAAAAGGGAAAACGGCTGATGAACAGGAGGCAATTCCATGTCTGAAGAATTTCTGAAACAGTATAAAGCATCTACCAGCGAGCTTCTTGCAACCGTCCTTCCGGAGAACAAAAGCAAGAATCTGGTCATTTCTCCCTATGCGCTCTTCGGCGCACCTGAAGAGATCGCTGAAAAACTCACCAAGGAGAATGCACTGGTCATCACGGAAGATGGTGCGACCTTCGATTCCGCCTGGAAGATCCATTTTGATCCGGAGAACATCTGGAAAGAGGATTTTACCAACAGAAACGGTACCGTGAGCAACATCGATTTCATGCACGGCACCGAGAAGTACTACCTTGAGGACAAAGGCTTCACCGGCTTCAGCAAACGTTACCGCAGCGGCTATTCCCTCATGGTCTTACTCCCGAAAAAAGAAGGCGGTGAAGCCCTGAGAGAAGCGCTGATCAACGCGGATCTTGGAGAAATGTTCAAAAACCGCAAGGATGAGAATGTCCGCAGCGCTATGCCCGCTTTCGAAGCGGATTTCGCATTTGAAAAAGACGAGACAACCTACAAAGCCTGCGTCAAAGTCAACAATGAAGGTCCCAACCCCACGCAGTTCAGCGCCATTATGTCCTATACCGGCATCATGTCCGCGTTCAGCCACAACGTCAAGATCAACCGGCCTTTCGCGTTCGCGATCATCCATGATGAGACCTGCGTGCCCGTATTCGTCGGTGTCATCAACCGTCTGTGATCCTTTGTTCCCAAATCCCGCTCCGGCAGATCGCCGGGGCGGTTTTTTATGAAAAAAGCCGGAACGGAATCTCTCCTTTCCGGCTGAAGGCAGTTTTTCCTGTTTCTATTCCATCTTGTTTGCAAACTGCGCGTAAATCTCTTCCGGGATCATGGGCGCCGTGATCTGCTGCAGCGTCTGTTCGCACAGTTCCCCGTTTCGCGCATATTCCGCCCCTGCCTCACGCAGCTGACGCAGCTTATCCTTCGTGAAAGGCGCTGCCTGCGGAATGTTGAACATGGGACTTTCCGGGACCGTCAGGATCGTCCGGTTCTCCGGATACTTCAGTTCAAACTGGCGGATCATGCCCTCGAAATTTTGCTTCGCATTGGGATATCCGCAGCCGCAGATCATAAGATATTTCGTATGCTGCAGATCATACTGATACCGGTGTCCGTATCTTCCTGTTTCATCCCGGTGCATTGTCCAGGAAGACAGCGGCATGGTCCTGTCCATCAGGACCTTCAGATTCGCGGGCATCCCATAGGAGTACAGCGGAAAACTGTAGATCACAACGTCGCTCCGGATGAATTTATCAAGAATCTCGTCCATATCGTCCCGGATGACGCAGGTCCCTCCGTTCTTTTTGCAGACAAAGCAGCCGCGGCAGTATCCGATCCTGCTGTCAATCACATGAATGATCTCTTCCTCTATCTCTTCTGTCTCACGCATGCCCTCCAGAAACGCATTCGTGATGTGCAGGGTATCACTTTTCTCCCCTTTCGGGCTTCCGTTCAGTACAAGTACTTTCATGATTTCTCCATCCCGTGCGCCTTGTTTTTTGCCGTACAGTTTTTCTCTACAACAGGAATGGATCCAACAGCAGCATGACGATCCAAACCGCAGCAGCAAGGATCGCGCTGAAAAACCGAAGCATCCCTTTATCCCTGTCCCCGCGTTTCAGTATGCGCAGAAACTCCGACACCTGCTCTCCGAGAAACACACCTGGTATGAAGATCAGAATCTGCTCAAGAAACGCCGGAATGAAGGGGATCGCAGATCTCGCGGACACGACCGGCGGTCTAAACAGCAGATACGACCAGAAATCATTGCGTGAGGCGAGCCACAGTCCCGCCCCCGACAACACGGCCGTACACAAAAGAAGAACCGTTTCCCGCGTTCCGCTGCGCCACTTCTTCGGCAGGATCCCCGGGATGTGCATGCCCAGATGGATCCCGGCAAGAAGGAACGTCCACCGGGACAGGCAAAGATGCATCCGGTGCGCGCGCGCTGCTTTCAGCATTCCGTAAAGAAACGGAACGGCGTGCGTGCTCATGGACATTCCGCAAACGGCCGTCAGCACGAAAAAGGCCACAAGCAGCAGATCCACTCCGGTCAGGATGATCCTGTGCATGCTCTGCTTTTTCCTGAAGATCGTTTTATACCAGGAAAGATTCATCAGCTGATGCAGTATAAAGAAGACGACAGCCGTGATCCCCGCCCATTCATGAACGGCTTCTCCAGCAGTTTTGCCTGACATCACAAGAAACAGCGGCAGCGTCATCAGAAGATCAACAGTGCTCTTCACCCATCTGCGCTGTATAAAACTACGGAAACTCTGCTTCATTTCATGATCACAGGGCCGTCTCTGCCGTCCGGCTGCAGGCCCTCCCCCCGCTTACAGTATACCACGAATGCTTCCGGCTGACGGCGTATTCCGGCCGCTTGGAAGAAACCGTTCACCAGTCCGCCGTATTTGTATTGTTCCCGGAATCATGCTACCCTAAAAAACAGAGATCATCCGGCAAGGAGGCCTGTAATATGTCATACAAACGAGCAATGTGGACCAGCGGCTACACTTATATCGCCACCTGTTCCTACTGCGGATCAAGAGTCCGGTATACAGACAGGGATCTGGGGTACCGCGCATGGTATCCCAACGGATTCGTTTACTGTCCGCGGTGTAAAAAGCCAATCCGCCACAACGAGTTTTTCGCGCTGAATCCCGATGGTTCCCGTGTCTATGCGACGCAGGAACAGGCTGACCGCGCCGTGAACGAAGGCTATCTGAAAGCTGCCGGCTTCGATCGGCAAATCCAGCCCGCTGAAGGCACCGCATACTGCACGAACTGCGGACGTCCCTATATCAGAGGAACCTCCAGCTACTGCTCCGGATGCGGGAAAAAGCTGGACTGAATCCGCATCATTCTGACAAAGAAACGGGTCCTGTGCGGGATACCGGAAAGCGATTCCTTTTTCCGGTATCCTGCGCAGAGCCCGTCTGTTTTTTTCATGTTTGATTGCCGGTTTCACTCTTTCCCGGAACAAGACAGCTTTTCCCGGCACTGTCTGATGATCTCGTCGAGTGATACCGGATACAGATCATGCGCATCGACTTCCACGTGATAGATCATCCCCTTGTCCCAGTCCGAGAACGGGTCTGTCGTATGGACGTGTCCCGCCAGAGAGACCACATGCTGGCTCATTCTGCTGCCGTCATCGTAATTCGCCGTCAGACACGGATAATGCGACAGAAAAAAGACGTGATGCGGCGTCCTGAGCCATTTGGCGTCGCAGACCTCCGCGATCTTTTCGCTTTTTCTGTACAGTTCGATCCTCTGGTCCGTATCATGGTTGCCGCGGATGACGTGCAGTCTTCCCGGCATCGCCTCCACAAGGCGCATCGCCTCCATGTTGTCGCGCAACATGAGGTCCCCCAGCACATACAGATCGTCCTCGTCCGTCACGATCTCCCGCGCACGTTCGACAATGCGTCTGTTCATCTCCTCTATGTCCGCGCAGCCGCGCGCTTTCCATATAAAAGGTCTGTCGTGGCAGAAATGCCAGTCCGCCGTCAGATATACAGCCATATTTCTCCCCGATCTTTCTGTTTGCCTCAAAGCACACTATATTCTACACGAAACACGGTTCCGGAGCATCCTCTTTTTTCTCCGTAAAGTATGATATAATGCTCTCAAATAGAAGCATTACGGAGGGATTCGCCATGGGACGTTTCTTTTTTCGTATGAAAAAACACCGTGTGTCAAGCAAAGCGGCACTGCTATGCGCGCTTCTGCTTTCAATGTCTGTTTTCCTGTCCGGCTGTGTCAAAGCGATCGGAGAGCTACCGCAGCCGCAGCCTGCTGAGGATCAGGTCACCGCGCAGGAGGAAGAACCTGAAAAGACTCCGGTTCCCGCTGATACCGGAGCAACTGAGGAGGAAGCGCTGGAGGCCTACCGCGGGCTTGTGAAGGATGCGATCAGCGCGCTGGAGGAAAACCGGATCCAGGATTTCAACCCGCTCTATCATGAATGCGACACCTATACCCGGGATGTGGCAAAGAGCATCGCAGCATTCAAAGCCTGGCTGGAAAACGACTATGAAAACATGGACTGCGCCGTCGTCGCCTCGTACGAGGGTTACTTTTACTGCAATACCCTCAGCTGGGAGGTCACAGACGGAGAAGTCGAGTACCAGACGATCAACCACGTCATCTCATGCAAAGAAGGCGTGTGGGGATTCGATCCCACGCCCGAGGCGCAGAACGCCATCATGATGGCCGG
>JAFRLQ010000005.1 GCA_017431145.1 Clostridia bacterium
CTTTTACTGCAATACCCTCAGCTGGGAGGTCACAGACGGAGAAGTCGAGTACCAGACGATCAACCACGTCATCTCATGCAAAGAAGGCGTGTGGGGATTCGATCCCACGCCCGAGGCGCAGAACGCCATCATGATGGCCGGACAGATGATCGTCCCGCCCGGTTTTCTCGAAGCCTCGACCGCGGGAAGAAACAATATCAATTCAAGAGCGTACACCGATTACACCTGGGTCACACTGCAGTCCTTCCCCGGTGCCGGATGTGTCGTGACGAAATGCTATTTCTACTGGCAGCAGGCGGACGGTTCCGTCACCTGCTTCGTCAATATCAAGAACGGACAGGATGAGGATCTCGCGCTGGAGGCGGTCGAGGTGTCGATCAAGGATACGGCGCTGGGACCTGTCTGTGAGAAATACGCAGTCACCTGGGCGGATCCCTACATCGTTTCCGCCGGGACCGCGCGCAATCTTGAGATCACGATCCCCGCTTCCCTGATCGAAACAGGCACCTCCTACTGGTCCGCCGTACATATCTATGTGGACCTCGTGCCCGCACAGAACGCCGACTGATATTTTCCGATCAAGGTCCCGGAAGGGACCTTTTTTTTGCACATTTTCCTTCTTCCCTGTGATATAATCCTGTATTGTTGGAAAATTTTACAGAAGGATATGGGATTAACGTGAGGAAAAAGAACAAAACGCTCATCATCCGGCAGGAAACAGACCTCCCGGAGCAGAAAGACGAAACAAAACCGGAATCCGCCGAAACAGAGACTGCAGATCCTGCCGGTGGCGTTTCCGCTGAAAAAGAGAACCGTTTCTTTCAGATGAAACATCTGAAATCGTTTCTCAATTATTTTCTGATCTATTTCGCCGCCATCGTCTACTGGGAGCTGCTGCTTCGCGTCGTCGTATCAGGCTCGCTTCAGGCGGCAAAATGGTGGTTCCTGATCTTCGCCGTTCCCCAGGCGCTGCCTTTCGCCGCGCTTTCCGGCTGGTGGAAAGACCGCCTGAGCCGTATCGTCAGCGCGGTCCTCATGCTGGTCCTGTCCGCTTTCTTCATCTTCCAGCTCATTTATTTCCGGATCTCCGGCTCGATCTTCTCCCTGTCCATGATGGGCATGGGCGGAGACGTCATGACCAATTTCGGATGGGCCGTACTGGTGACCATCCGGGAATCCGTCGGTTGGATGCTTCTCTTCGCGCTGCCCGATCTTCTTCTGATCGCATGGATCTTCCTGCCGAAACCCCAAGCGCCGTCCTATCACGGGCTGTTCAAACCCGTCGCATTGCTTCTCGCCGTCGTCCTCTGGTTCCTCGGCGGACAGGCGCTGCGCGCAGGCGGCACATCCGACAGTTCCGCCTACTACGCCTTCACCAGCGCGTACGCGGATACCGATACGTCCGCGGACAAGATCGGCGTCTTCACTACGTCGCTCGTGGAGATCAAGGGCATGCTTCTTGGCACCGACGCGGAGACCGAAATGGCCAATGCGATGACGAATACCGCAGACCTGAGCACACTGGATATGGCGTTCAATTCCGAGTCCGAACCGGAACAGGTCAATCACGAGATCCATACTCAGGAGGATTCCGGTCCGGATTACTCCCCTCACATCAATGAGGACATCCAGTTCGACCGTCTCGCCGATTTCACGGACGATTCCACGGTCCGCGATCTTTGCAATTATTTCGGCGGTCTCTCCGGCACGAACAAAAACGACTATACCGGTCTTCTGGAAGGGTACAACGTCATCATGATCTGTGGGGAATCCTTCTCCGGCATGGCGATCTCCGAGGAGCTGACGCCCACGCTGTACCGCATGTCCAATGAAGGTATCGTGCTCACCCATTATTACAACAGTTTCAAAAACACAACGACGAACGGAGAGTTCGCCTTCATGACCGGTCTTTGGCCGGACGTGTCCCGAAAAGCGAATATGGGCGTGACCGTCGGCAGCTTCGGCCAGAGCGTCCATAACTACTTCCCGTATGCACTCGGGAATCTCTTTTCCACGATGGACGTGAACAGCTACGGCTATCACAACTATGAGGGTTCCTACTACGGCCGCCGCGATACGCACGCGAATCTGGGCTACACCATGAAGTTCATGGGCAGCGGCATGGAGTTCTCCAGCACCTGGCCGTCTTCGGATCTTGAGATGTTCGAGCAGTCCGTGGACGACTACATCAACGAGGACCGCTTCAATGTCTATTACATGACGTTCAGCGGACACGGCCCGTATACGCGCTCGGACAACGTCATCACGAGACGTCACTACGAGGAAGTCCCCTCCACGGTGGACGGCAGAGAGCTCACCTATACCGCGCGCTGCTATCTGGCCAACAATCTGGAAGTGGAAGAGTCGATGAACTATCTGCTCCAGCGTCTGGAGGAGGCTGGCAAGCTGGAGAACACGCTGATCGTGCTCACCGGCGACCATTACCCCTATTATCTGGACGATGCCTCCGCCCGTTCCCTTCTGGGCGAGACGCCCGATCCGGATTTTGAGTACTACCGCTCCTCCTGCATCATGTGGTGCGCCGGGCTCGACGAGCCGATCGTGACGGACGTTCCCTGCTGCAACGTGGACATCCTGCCCACCGTCCTGAACCTTCTGGGCGTCGATTACGATTCACGCCTTCTTCCCGGAACGGACATTTTCTCCGATTCCCTGCACGTGGCCATGCTGTACAACAAGAACTTCATCACGGACCGTGTGAAATACAACGCCGCGACCGGCGAGGCAACCTGGCTCATGGACACGGACGGGATCGATCCGAAGACGCTTCAGGAATACACGGATTCGATCTACGGTGTGCTCAAGGCGCGCTATGCTGCGTCTCTGTCCATCAACGACAAGGACTTCTACCGCTATGTCTGGGAAAGTCTCCCGGATAAGGACAAGCCGGATGATTCCATGTACGCGACCGAATAACACATGTCATAACAGCACAGAGCAGATCCGCGGCGTAAAAACCGCGGATCTGCTCTTTTTTATCATATGCCGTTATTCGATCTCTACCCAGTCGTAGTGCAGATACGTCGTGAACGCTTCTTCCAGGATGTCCTTCACGTGACCTTCGCAGATGGAGGTGTGGTGCTTGAAGCCGCCTCTTGCAAGCCGGATCAGCTTGTCCTGAAGACCCGGGATCTTCGCGACGCCCGCGACACCGAAATAGCCGTCCTCGATGGGATCGTCCGTGAACTCCGCTTCCGAGGCGTAGATCACGATCTTTCCGTCCTTTGTCTGGCAGTTGGAGATCGTGATGGGCATCGCCTTGATGCGTCCCTCGTTGCAGCCCCATCCGGAGCCTGGATCGGTCTTGTCGAACATCTTGTGATTCGTTACCGTGCCCTTGCAGGTCATGAGGCTCTGCGCCACCGGTCCGCAGTGGAACAGGATGACCTTGTCCTCGTCGTCGCCGTAGTTGTTGTTCCAGTCCAGCACAGCCGTCGGCTTCTCTGTCGCCAGATTCATCGCGCGCATGCAGACCGCGGAGCACATGTCGATCTCACAGGAAGCGACGATCCCGCGGTCGTTGAGCTCGGACAGAAGCACGCACGGGCAGATGCGCAGATGCGCCTCCATCTCGTTCCAGCAGCGCAGCGCCAGCGCGTCAAGATGATATTCCTCGATATATTCGTCAATGACCACCGCCAGTTTTCCAAGGTTCAGCATGTTCTCACGCGGCACCAGCGAAAAATCCGTGTATTCCTTCAGATGTTCGATCTTCGCCTCCACGACAGGATCGTCATCCTTTTTCGCCGCGATCTTGTCGAAGACCTCGGACAGGTCGAAACTCTCCACATTGATCCCGTGCTTCTGCAGTGCGATCTCATCAAAGCGTACCGTCTTGAACGCGGTCGTACGCGCGCCGATGCAGCCCAGATTGAAACGCTTCATTCCGTTCACCACGCGGCAGATCGCTGCGAAGTCCCGCAGATTCTCCCGGAACTTTTCACTCAGCGGATGCACGACATGAGGTTTCAGGACCGTGAACGGCACTCCGTACTGCGTGAAGACGTCTGTCACGGAGAACTTTCCGCAGTACGCGTCGCGTCTGTGCGCGAAATCCATCTTTCCGATCTCATCCGGATACGCCTGCATGAGGATCGGCACGCCCGCATCCTGCAGCGCCGTGATGGCGCCGTTCTCATCCGCAAAAATGGGCATGGAAAAGATCACGCCGTCGTATTCCCCCTCGTGCTCCTTCAGCCATTTCGCATACAGCAATCCTTCGTCGCGGGTCTCGATCCCGCCGTAACGCGTCAGTTCCGCGTCCATCATGATGTAGTCATAACCCGCGTCCGTGACCGCTTTGACCATGTCCTCACGTGCCCCGTAGATCAGTTCTCCGGGCATGAATCCGCGGTTGCAGAACGCCAGAGCGAACGTCATCTTTTTCATCATCGTTTCCTCCCTGTTTCCGGATCCTCCGAAGCACGCGGCTCCGGATCCCTTTCTTTTCTATATAGTGTAGGAATTCCCTTTCCGCAATTCTATGGAAATCTGTTCGTTTTACTTTGATTTTGTTCGCTTTTGTGTCAAAATCATGGTAATCATTCTAAAACCGTGGGGAGGTT
This sequence comes from Clostridia bacterium, assembly GCA_017431145.1. GTDB lineage: Bacteria > Bacillota > Clostridia > Christensenellales > Maliibacteriaceae > RGIG9107. The sequence goes on from JAFRLQ010000005.1 coordinate 4,587, forward strand.
CCGGCATGGTTTCCGCTTTCGACCTGGAAAAACTGAGCGGACTGCTCAGGGATTTCTATGAGATCACACGCATCCGCATCACGGTCTTCGACGAGAATCTGAATGAACTCGTTTCCTATCCCGATGCCGTGGCGCCGTACTGCCGCGTGATCCGTGATACGAAGGAAGGTCTTCAGGCCTGCATGGCCTGCGATAAAGAAGGCTGCGCCCGCGCCGGCAAAAAGCGCCGCACCCATATCTACAGATGCCACGCCGGTTTCACGGAAGCCGTCACTCCGCTTTACGACGCGGACATCTTGGTCGGATACCTTCTCTTCGGGCATGTCTTTTCCTATTCCACGCACGAGGAAGGCTGGGATATCATCCGGCGCCGCTGCGCCTCCCTGTCCCCCGACATGGACGCCCTTCAGTCCGCCATCCTCGGCGCGGTCCCGATCCCGGAGGCATATGTCCGCTCCGCCGCCCATATCCTGCATGCCGTGGCTTCCTATCTCATCATGGAACGCATGGCCTCTCTGAAGGAAGATCTGCTCGCGGCCCGTCTTGACGCGTTCGTTTCAGCGCATTATACGGAAAAACTCACCGCTTCCTCTTTATGCAGAAGCCTCGGGATCGGCAAGACCCAGCTCTACCAGCTTTCCGGCCAGCTGTACGGCCGGGGGATCGCCGCGCATATCCGTGATCTGCGCATCAAAAAAGCGAAGGTCCTGCTGACCGAACAGCCGAACCTCCCTCTAATCGATATCGCATCCCGGTGCGGATACGAGGATTACAACTACTTCTTTACCGTTTTCGCCCGTGAAACGGGTTCTTCACCCGGCACATGGCGCAGAGCGCACCGCTGACGTCACTTTGCGTTTTTTGCCCGGATCCCCTTTTTCACGACCGCTATCCCGTATGTCAGTACGACCGCCGCTGCAACCTGGACCGCCACACTGATCACAAACCAGAGAAAGCTGTCGGCCGGCACCCATTTCGCGACAAGCAGCGTGACACGTTCCCGCACAAGCGTATGCAGCACGAGCACCCAGACGGAATAGCGTCCGATCAGCGAGACTGTTTTCAGCACCCATCCCGGGAGATCCCACATGAGCCCGCAGCAAAGAAGATAGACAACGCATGTGCCGCTCACGGCACCGGCAAGGACCAGCGCGTAAGGCGACAGTTTCCTCGTCGCGATCTCCATGCTTCCGTAACCGATCATAAACGCCCAAAGCGCCGCCAGCATCAGAAGCCAGAGCGGATGATGCCGCAGTGTCCGCAAGAGACGGTATTTCCGTATCTGCACGCCCGCCTCATACACAGCCAGCAGATACAGCGCCAGATCAAAACTCCAGGGCAGCCAGTACTGCCGCTGTCCGATCAAATATCCCGCCATGGACAGGAGCGCGACCGCAGCGATGCGCATTTTGTCGTTCCGGACAAAGCGGTCAAGCAGAAGATAGATCAGGCGCACCAAGA
>JAFRLQ010000053.1 GCA_017431145.1 Clostridia bacterium
TATTTCCCTTGAGGATCTTGATCGCGTCCGAAAGCCGCAGCTGCGGCTTGGCACGGATCAGCATATGGATGTGATCCGGCATCACTTCCATCACATCTATGGTGATACCCAACTCCTCCGCCGTTGTTTGTAAGCTCGCCCACACTTCTTCGGCTATATCTCCGACGAAGACGCCTAACTCACGACTGAAGTCACGAGAATGCGGCTATATTCTCAACTATAAACCGATTCATATGCTTTTCCTCTTAAAAATATGGTTTTTATCCTATATTGTCAATTGTATGTTGCTTGAAAAAGCTGACCAAAACGACTGTATCGGAGCATCCAGATTGGTTCAGCATCGCGCATGACATCCTCCTCTTCCCTGAAGAATGTGTTATCATACCGATCCACCGCCTTCAGAATCGCAGGATCCTGGACATGCAAATATCCAAGCGTCATATCAAGATCAGAGTGCCCCACCAGCGCCTGGATCGTTGCCATATCCACTCCCGCAGCCTGCATCTGACTCACATACGTATGTCTGCAGCAATGCGGTGTCAATAGTCTTACTCCTGGTATATCTTCCAGATACTTTCTGAACTGATCCCTGAAATATGTCGGGTTACAGGGCTGCCCTTCTACTCCTGCTTCAAAAATAAACGTCTTGTCTGTATCTCTCAGCATCCTTGCATACGCTCTCAGTCCGACCGGTACCGGGATGTCCCGGTAACTGTTCTCCGTTTTCGGCTCTCCGATTACGGGTGTGCCTTTCACCAGTTTCAGCGCCTGTCTCACATAGATCACACTCCCGTCCTCCGCTATGTACCGGGGTTCCAGCGCCAGCAGTTCCTGTGTCCGCATCCCTGTTCCCAGAAGCAGCCGGATCCCTGCCCCGATCCTGTCGTGCGGAAGATGCTCAATCATGAGTTTGACTTCCATCGCCGTAAAAGCGTCCCTTTTGCTTGCTTTTCTGTCAGACTTGATCTTGTTCGCAAACTGTACCGGGTTTTTCCGGATCAGATCGTTTGCCTCCGCTTTCTGCATGACCTGAAAGAGCATCGCCCTGCATTTGCGTCTGTATGAATCGGAACGTCCTTCTTGCTTCAGTTCGATCAGATATCTGTCCACATCCATTACCCTGATTTCATTGATCGGCCGGATCCCGAAATAAGATTTCAGAAGCCTGATCGTATACTTGTAGCCTTCCGCCGTCGTCGCGGAAATGTTCTCTTTGTGATTCTCAAACCACAGGTCGATCCAGACTGAAAAAGGAACTTTTTCGTCGATATCGATCCCGTCGTGTCTGTCCTTCAGGTACCTGTCCGCTTTTTCTTTTGCTTCCTTCTGCGTCTTCGCTCCGAAGCTTTTTCTTCTGTATTTGCCCTGATTGTCCTTTCCGATAGAAATTGTGTAGATCCACGAGTTCTCCCGTCGGGAAAACGATCCTGCTCCGTTTGCGTTCCGTTTCACCTTGCTGTTCATCTCCAATCCAAGCTGTTCAGTTTTAGTTCCTGCTCCACATCTTACAAAAACATATCCAGTTACAAACCTAGTTATATAACACAACAGCTACACAGTGTTGTTTCACATCATCATGGTAACAAAGAACATGTCCAAAAAAACGCCCTTAATCGAACAGCAGGCACAACATCCTGACACAGATAAAAATGAAGATTCCCGGTTAAAACTTATCCGGGAATCCTCATCTTCTGTTGTAAGCTGTCAGTTAAGATCGATCCACATCGCGGGACGGACTGTCAGGGAAGGCGAGTATATGTATGCTCCGTCGGTGCGGATGCTGCCGTCCATACTGATATAAACGACACTGGTCGAATCACTGCCAGGTGTCCTTAGCCACCACTCGCAGCTCCCGCCGTTATCTTCATGAATACTCTCCGGATCCACTTTTTTCGTCGTAACGCACTTGCGCGCTTCATTGTCCTCGAAGTACTCTTCCGCTTCCTCCAGACTCAGAAGGAAAATACGGTCTTCTGTATCACTGCCGGGATCGACGTTATATTCCGGGTTCGGATCCGCGCTCACGGTAACAGCCGGGATCCTTTTCTGCTCCTCTTCATTGAAAGTTCCCCGCAGGAAAGATCCATTCAGTGCTTCTCTCAGCGAAGATGTCACCCATGTGGTCTTCGCGAGTTTCACATTATATACCTTTTTCATAAGGGCATATCTGCTGATCACCAGCAAACGGTCATTTTCTTTTGCCAGAACGATCCACTCGACCCTTTCTTTTCCGTTCGAATCATCGTTATCCTGCTCATAACGTCCAAAATGAATGGTGTCTCCAACCTGTGCGGAGAGAAGTTCGGCCATATCTACCGGGTCATCCGCCTGCGTTTCCTCCACATGCTCTTTTACATCTTCCGTCTGTGTCGGCACCGGTGTTTCTTCTACTGTTTCTTCTGCAGGTACCACGGTGAAATCCACTTCGTAACCCGCATCGATCATATCCATATTGATCCAGACGACCGGCCTTATTCCGCTCTCCTCAAGAACAACCGTGCTGCCGTCGTTTACGATCTGTCCGTCTGCCGAAACATAAGCGAAACTCACGCCGTCGCTGCCTGCCGTTCTGAGCCACCAGTCGCCGCCGTGACTGTTCATGTATTCATCTTCATAGTACGCAACAAGCTCTGTCGGTCGGCTCACGCGCGTCTCGTCCGTCCGGAAATACTGATCTGCTTCCTTCACGCTGAGAAGGAAAACCCTTTCCTCTGTCGTTTTTCCCGCTTCACTGATCGCTGCCGGGATCAGTATGTTTTGTTCTTCTTCCGAAAAAGTGCCTCTCAGGAATTCTCTGTTCAGCCACTCGCGAAGCGTACTGTCCGCCCACGTGACATCCCTGGCCATCGGGTCATCTGAATACTGCTGGCAATCAAGTATATCCCTGCTAATCACCAGTATGCTGCCTTCTTCTTTTGCAAGCACGATCCATTCAACCGGTTCTCCTTCCGCATCGAGCTCTTTATCCTGCATGTACCTCCCAAACAGGACAGAATCACCGACTTCGATCTCTGTGGAAATACCGGGTCCGCTGACTGCTTCTTCCATATCCCGTTCAGCGTTTTTTCCCTTTTTCGGCAGGATCACAAACACAAGAAGCAGTACCAGCGAAACGATCAGCGCCACTGCAGGGATGCCGAGCGCAAGAATCGTTTTAATCTTTTTCTTCGAAGCTGCCGTTTTCCCTGCCGCCTGATTCTTTACGGCAGAAGCATCCTGCAGCGCAGGTTTCCAGTGCTCCGTTGTCTGCGGCTGTGTGCTCATCGGACGGTCCGCAGCCGTTTTCTGTACAGCTGTTTCCGCGTAAACTGTCTGGTCCGGCATTACCTTGTGCGGTACCACAGGTCTTGCCTGCTGTACCGTCGTCCCTGCGTATACAGTTGCTTCAGCCTCCTGCACATGTCCCCCGTGCATTTCGCCGCCCGTCCGGAACTGCGGATCCACAAGCGCTTTTTCAAGATCTCTCTGAAGATCGTCTACCGTCTGGTACCTTCCGTCCTTGCGCACGGAAAGTCCTTTCATAATGACGCTGCTGACTGATTCCGGACAGCTGCTAATCCTCGACAGCGGTTCGACCCGATCCTCCAGCATGCGTTCCAGTGAATCGTCGGGCACTGTACCCGAGATGCATCTGTACATCGTCGCGCAAAGTGCGTATACGTCTGTCCATGGTCCCTGAATCCCGCGGCTTCTGTACTGTTCCTCCGGCGCATATCCCGGTTTCAGGATCACTGACAGACTGTGCACATCCTTCTTTGAGGTCTCACGTGCCGCGCCGAAATCCAGAAGCTGAATGCGTCCGTCATTCAGGACCATGATATTGTCCGGGCTGATATCCCTGTGGATGATGTTCTGTTCATGCACCGCATGCAGGGAATGCATGACCGGACGCATGATGCGGATCACTTCCTGTGCCGGCATCGGTCCCGTTTTCTTCAGATGATCACGGAGCGTCTCTCCTTCCAGAAACTCCATGATCATATACGCGGTATTGTTCCCCTCAAAGAAATCCTGGATCCTTACGATCCCAGTTTCTTTGTCAAATCTTGCAAGGACCCGCGCTTCATCAAGAAACTTCCCTTTGTTCTTTTCAAACTGTTCCGCGTCCACACCTGTGCTCACGGACACATCCATCGACGCGGTACTGTTGCGGTTCACGAAACCCTTCATGTAGAATTCCTTGACCGCGACCTTTCTGTCCAGAAGTGTGTCCACGCCCACATACGTGATGCCGAATCCGCCTTCCCCGATCACGCGTCCGACAAGATACCTGTCGTGCAGGATCGTTCCGGGCTTCAGATGATGCGGTTCCGCTTTATAGGCAAACGCATCAAAACCACATGTTCCGCACATGTGGTCATCCGTCTGTATCGGTTTCATACAGCCATAGCAATACCGCGTGTTCATATCCAAAGGTCTCTCTTGAGCATCGGTCTCTGTTTGTATTCTACGTGAAGCATCTTATCCTGTCCAGTTCGTTTGTCCGTTCTCTTCATGGTCTCCACACAGTATTCGTCCGGTGAAACAGACAGATTCCCGGGGACTTTTCCGTCTCCGGGAATCTGTCTTTCGCGGGATCTTGTTTTACTGACCGATCAGTAATTCTCAGCGTTGACTTCGAAGTAGCTCTGCGGGTGCGCACATACCGGGCAGACCTCCGGCGCCTTCGTCCCGACGACGATATGCCCGCAGTTGCGGCATTCCCAGATCTTCACCTCGCTCTTTTCAAATACCTGCTTCATTTCCACATTCTTCAGAAGCGCGCGGTAGCGTTCCTCATGATGTTTTTCAATGGCGCCGACCATACGGAATTTCGCTGCGAGCGCCGGAAAACCTTCCGCTTCCGCCGTCTTCGCAAACCCCTCGTACATATCTGTCCACTCGTAATTCTCACCGTCCGCCGCCGCACCGAGATTCTGTGCCGTGTTTCCGATGCCATTCAGTTCCCTGAACCACATCTTCGCATGCTCTTTCTCATTGTCCGCGGTCTTCAGAAACAGCGCTGCGATCTGTTCGAATCCCTCTTTCTTCGCCTGGGACGCAAAATACGTGTATTTGTTCCTCGCCTGCGATTCACCCGCAAAAGCAGCTTCCAGGTTCTTTTCGGTCTGTGTGCCTGCATAGGGATTCTTTTTCTCTTCCGTCTCCACTTTTACGAATTTTGAAGCGGGCTGTTTGCACCTGGGGCAGACAAAATCCTCCGTCATCGGGCCTTCATGAACATAACCGCACACTGTGCATTTCCAGACTTCCATCTCTTTCTTCTCCTTTATCACTTCGTTTTCATTGAATTTCAGCGTTTCAAGCAGGAATCTCACATCTTCCTCCGGGAATCCGTCCTCTCCCGCGTAATCCTTCAGAAATCCCGTCAGCAGCTCATGCGCGTTTCCGCTCTGCGGCAGCATGTAGCCCGCTTCCCGGATCAGATCCTCCGCCATCACACGTGAAGACCGCTCTATCGCCTTCGCAAGCGTGCCCGGAAGTCCCGCCGCCGTCTGTTCCGACAGCGTCTTTGCGCCGGCAAGCTGCCGCAGCACCGCCGTCACGGTCTCGCTCTTCTTCTGCTGGGGCGGATACTCTCTCGGCACCATGCTGATGGCTTTTGCCGGACACGCATCGGCGCACGCCCCGCATCCGATGCATTTTTCCGCGTCGATGACACTGTTCTCCGTATCCGACGCGCCGGTCGGACAGACATACAGGCACAGGCAGTCCTTTTCACAGAAACGCACGTTTCTTACAGCAACCAGTTCACTCATGCCTTTATCCTCCGATCTTTTCAAATTTCCGGTTCGGGACTTTGCATACCGGACAGACTTCCGGAAGCTCATCCCCCACATAGACGAATCCGCAGATCGTGCATACCCAGACGCCGCTGTTCTCAAGCATCGCATCGCCTTCTTTTTCATATCTGGCAAGAAGCGACCTCAGGATCCGCGTGACTTTCTCGCTCCATACAAGGCTCCTCATCGCACCGCGGTCGCGTTCCTCCCCGCAAACCGCGTTTGCAGACGGAAAATCGCTTTCCAGATCCTGATCGATCCTCTGAAGCAGTTTTTTAAACGATGGATCCGCGACAGCTTCCGCCTTCTGCTTGAACCATTGCGCAAGCCGTGTGAACGCTTCCGCCTGTTCGGGCAGATACTGTTTCACGCATCCTTTGGCAAGGTTGGAGCATACCGCGCTGAGTTCGATGGCAGACAGCGGCCGCATGTCCGCGGGCGGTGCTGCCGGCGGTGCCGTTTTTGCCGCCTGCTCTCCGCCTTCCGGACTGAAATCGGATTTCGACGCCCCGCACAGCGGGCACTTCCAGTCGTCGGGAAGGGAATCCCACGGCGGGTTCACCGCTTCGTCATAGACGTAGCCGCAGATCCGGCAGACATATTTCATTGAATCTGTTCCTCCTTTCAGGCGCCGGTCATGTCTCCTCTCACCTTCGATATTTTCGGGACACATGGTCCGGCAGTGTGTGTATTACGTGAGCAATCCTTCTGATTCCATTACTACTATAACGTGGATGTGTTCGTCAACTGAAACTTCAGTACAAAGCAGTATTCTTTTCTTTTTCGTCCTCCGTTATAATGAAAGCAACAGAAATTGCTGATGGAGGACGTTCGCCATGAGTAACAGAACAAGGATCGATTACGACCGTGCGGAAGAGGATCTGTGGGATCAGACGGACAGCGAGGAACCGTTCGGCATCCGCGACTACAGAAACGAAAAAGAGTTCCGCAGCTATATGAATGAGCACGGACTGAATCCCGATAAATACATCAAAAACGGAAACGGCGGCAAAAGCGGAGGCGACGATCCGCTGTGCTTTCTCACCACCGCCTGCATCCGTGCAAAGGCTCTTCCGGATGACTGTGACGAACTGCGGACACTGCGCGCTTTCCGCGACGGCTATCTCAGGAGCCTGCCGGAAGGAGAGGATGAGATCAAAGAATACTACAGGATCGCGCCGCGCATCGTAGCCGACGTCAGCGCATTGCCCGACGCACAGGAGCGCTGGGTAGCTCTGTACGGCAGTCTTGTTCTTCCCTGTGTCCGGTGGATCATCGAAGGAAAAAACGAGGAGGCGCACCGGCTGTACAGACAGACCGTTCTTAATCTGAAAAAAGAGTTCTCCCTTACGTGAGGTATGACGATGAAGATCATCGAACTGAATGAAAAAAACCGTTCCCTGTACGCGTCCTATTTCACGGACGAGTCCCGCCTCAGCGGTCAGGCGTCCCGGATCGTATTTCCGCAGGACGTTGATTCTCTGTGCGCGTTCGTAAAGGAAAGCTACGCGCAGGACATTCCCCTCGTCGTGCAGGGCGCACGAACAGGACTTTGCGGCGGCGCTGTTCCGAAAGATCCCGCAAGCTGCGTGATCGCGCTGGAAAATCTGACGGGACACGGCGAAATCCAAAAAGACGGACAGGGCGCCCTGATCGAAGTCCAGTGCGGACTATCTCTGGGTGAGCTTCATAAATACATCGCGCGTTCAGGCTACCGCTTCGCACCGGATCCTTCGGAGGATTCCGCGACCGTCGGAGGTCTTTTTGCCAATCAGGCAAAAGGCATGAACGCAGCGACTGCAGGAACCGTCAGCCGGTATGTGGAAGGGCTGTCTTTCCTCCTTTATGACGGAACGCTGCTGCACATCGCGCGCAGTGAATGTACTGTTACAGAAACAGGATTCACGCTTCCGGACGGAAAAACCTTCGAAGTTCCTTTCGTCCCTTCCGATCCCCGTTTTCCTTTCCTCCCGCACGCCGGTGAAGACCTGATCGATCTTCTAGCCGGTTCGGAAGGCGCTTACGGGATCGCTGTGGACTTCACGCTCCGCCTCCTTCCTGCCGATCCCTCTGTATGGGGCATCTGGTTCTTCTTCCCGGACGGGGAGGACGTGTTCAGATGCGCGGAACTCATCCGCGGATTCGCCGGCGAAACGCCCCGCGTCCGTTCTCTGGATTTCCTTTCGGGCAGCGCGCTTCACACCGCGGATAGCGCCCGCTCTGTTCTCGAATCGCTGAACGGTATTCCGGATCTGCCTGACGGTTCAGAGTCCGCGCTTTATCTCGAGCTTGCAGGCACATCCGACGAAGCGTTGGAAGAGACGCTGATGCTTCTGGCAGACGAACTGGAACTGCACGGCTTTGATCTGGACAACACCTGGGTCGCAACGGATCTTCAGGGCGTGGAGCGCTTTCACGCTTTCCGGCACGCCGTTCCCGAACAGCTGAACGCGCGCCTGGACACGCTCCGGCAGAAGGAGCCCGCTTTACACAGGGCTTCCGTTGATCTTGCCTGTGAGCCTTCCTCCTGCGCCGCACATATGGAAGCGCTCGTGAACAGAACTGGCGGTCTTCCCGTCTCCTCCGCCGTTTACGGACATGTATTGGACGGCAGGATCCACGTCGACCTTCTTCCCGAAACGAAAGAAGATCTTCTGCACTGCGAGGCGTTTTTCAGAGGACTGTCCATGAATCCTTTCCTTCGCGCCGGCGCGGAAAACGGGATCGGCAAGCTGAAGCGCGATCTGCTGCGGCTCTCGCTCACCGAAGAGGAATACAAACTGTTTTGCGCCGTCAAAGGCTTTTTCGATCCTCAGGGTCTCTGGAATCCGGGAAGTTTCATTCCGGACTGATTTCCCTCTTTGATACAACGCTGACAGGTCTTTCCTGTCAGCCGCAATCATTTACCTGAAAGGAGTCTTCCCGATCATGCTGGCAACCATGAATTTCTTCTCCACTGTCCAGGGAATGAACAGCACCATGCATGTGGTCCTTCCGGATGCGTACGACGCGAATGGCTGTCCGGCCGGAAGAAAAGACCCCTGTCCTGTGCTGTATCTTCTCCATGACAACGGAGACAACCACACCAAATGGCTGCGTTACACCTCTGTCGAGCGGTACGCGAATCAGGCGGGGATCGCCGTCGTGATGCCTGCGGTCAATCAGGGTCTGTACGCGGACATGGCCGAGGGCTACAACTTTTTCTCCTTCCTCACGGAGGAACTTCCACGGATCATACAGCGGGATTTCCCGAAGATCTCGGCGTGTCCGGAAGATACGTTCGCCGCAGGCGCAGGCATCGGCGGATTCGGCGCGCTGAAATGGGCGTTCACAAAGCCCGGAAAGATCGCGGCGGCAGCCTCTCTTTCCAGTTACCTTGAACCTCAGGTCATGATGGCGCTGGCGGAGAGCGATCCCGTCCTGTACAAGAAAATGGAACGCGCCTGGGGACCCGAGGATCTGGTCAGTCAGACAGAGAACGATCTCGCCTCGCTGATCGCAGCCGCGAAGGCGGAGGGTCCGCTTCCGAAGATCTGGCTGGGCTGCACAAAGAGCGATCCCGCGCTCTTCTGCAACGAGTCCTTCGCAAAACAGTACGATGAAACGCTTGACGTGACCTGCTGCTTCGAGGACGGGCCGGAGGATCACTGGAGCTTCTGGGACAGACAGATCGAGAAAGTCATCAGCTGGCTTCCCATCGACCGGTAAAGGAGGAACAACATATGTCATTCGTGCAACTGGATTTTCATTCAAGAGTCCTTGGTTTCGACTGTCAGCTGGATGTCGTCCTGCCGGAAGAAAAGCAGGGCGTCGGATTCATCCCCGTTCCGAGAAAGGACAAACATCCCGTGCTCTATCTTCTGCACGGCACCTCCGGCGACCATACCGACTGGGAGCGCTGGACGTCCGTTGAGCGTTACGCCGCCAAGAAAGGCATCGCGCTGGTCATGCCCGCCGGACAGCTTTCCTCCTACGCCAACATGGTGACCGGCGAGCGTTTCTTTGATTACATCGCCTACGAAGTCCCCGAAGTGGTGAAAGACGCTTTCGCGATCTCCGACAAACGCGAGGACACATTCATCGGCGGCCTTTCCATGGGAAGCTACGGCGCGCTGAAGATCGCGCTCACTCTGCCGGAAAACTACGCGGCAGCAGGCGCGCTCTCTTCCGGAAACCACGCATATCACCCGGAGCGTTCCAACAAGGGACTGGGCACGCTCGTTTCCGCCAACGCCAATTCCGACGTCACCAAAGCGGATCAGGACAAGGGGATCTTCGCGCAGAACGTCATGGAACTGCGGTATAAGCTCTGCTGGGGTTGGGAAAAAGGCAGGAGCATCCTGAACACCCCCGAGGACTGGGAGTTCCTGGCAAAGCGCGATATCGAAGAAGGCCGTCCCCTCCCTATGATCTACCACTGCATCGGAACGGAGGATCACAACTATGAGGAGGCGACAAGAGCGCGGAAATTCTTCCAGAGCCTCGAAGGCAATCCCTTCCGCTACGAGTATCACGAAGCGCCCGGGCAGCACAACTGGGAGTTCTGGGACGAATGGGTCGAAAAGTTCATCCAGTGGCTTCCTGTCACACTGTAGGCATTCAGACACGTCAAAAAAGAGCGGCAGAACTGCCGCCCTCTTCGTTTTTAGGGTTCCGTTATTCCATCTGCTGCCGGATCAGTCCGACTGCCCGTTTCGTCGTTTCGTCTTCCTTCGGCAGATACGTCCGCATCGGGCAGATCCGCTCCGCTTCTTCCTGCATGCCGCGCCGGTCTTTCAGTTTTCCCAGCGCGTAAAACTGGACCAGAAGATTCCCAAGACACGTCGCCTTGGGATCTCCCGCGCGCACCGTCATACCTGTCGCGTCTGCGATCATCTGGCACAAAAGCGCATTGCGGCTCCCTCCCGAGATCGCGATGACAGAGCGGTAATCATCCCGCTTTGTGATGCATTTCAGTTTTTCGACGGACCAGGCGATCGCCGCCGCATAGGACCTGTACAGGACACACGCCGTTTCTCCGATCCCGGAAGGCACCTGCTGTCCCGTTTTTCTGCAGTACTGCGCGATCGTTTCCGGCATCCCGCTGTTTCTGTCCGCAAATACCGGATCGAAAACGTTGACGGCGGACGGACAGAACGCTTTTTCCGCACGCTCCACGAGTTCTCCGTGTCCGATCGCCGGATCTCCTTTCCGCCACGCGTCCAGACACGCTTCCGCGATATAGAAGCCCGGTACGTCGCTCATCAGCATCACGCTGCCCGGCCAGACCGGCGCGTTCTTGTACCTGTACTTCCATGCCTCTTCACTGATCACAGGTTCCGGCAGCTGCACGCCGGGATTGATCGTCGTGCCCATGGAAAGATAGATCTGATCGTCATCGAAGCCGGGCGCCGAGATCATCGCTGTCGCCGAGTCAAACTCCACGGTGTGGATGAACCTGCACTCCGGACAGTTCGTCTCCAGAGCGACATCCCGCAAAAGCGGTTTTCCGATCGTTCCCGGAGGAATGATTTCTGGCATCATCCTGTCCGGGATCCCGAGTTCTTCAAGGAGTGGTCTGTTCCAGTCACGGAATCCGGCATCCATCATCACAGACGCGCCTGCCATGGAGTGTTCCACGGAAAGGCCGCCCGTGAGCATGAACTCAAACAGAGCGGATGCCGGCGCGAACTGCGCCTCCATGTGCGGATCAAGGTCCCCGCTTCCGAATTCCTTGGTCAGACGGTTCAGCACATTGAAACGGATAGGAAAGACGCCCGTTCTGTCATAAAGGCTCCGCAGCGTCATCTTTTTCTCGATCCACGTTCTCCAGTCGCCGTCTGTATCGCTCATCATCGACACGATATAGGAAGCCAGCGATCCTGTCCGGTTGACGAACGCATACGCGCCTGCCGTCGCGTCGACCGCAACAGAAACAACAGTGCCCATCTCGGCATATTCCCGCATAGCCGTTTTCAGATCCCGGAACAGCCGGAAAAGATCCCAGTACATCCTGCCGTTGACAAGGACAGTCTCATTCGGAATGATCCGTTCATCCAGGATCTCCAGATGCCCTCTGTCCATCGTTGCGGCAAAGACCTTTCCGCCGGAGTTCCCGATATCCAGCGCAACACTGATCTGCATATTCTCTCTCTCCTTCCCCGCATGCTGAAAAAACAGGCGCGGCGGGATCCCGCCGCGCCGTATCATGTCCTTATTTCACTGCTTTCGTCTTGAAGTAGCCGATATGCTCCTTGATGATCGCCTTCATGCCTTCCACGCCCGCCATGTAATAGCCGGGGAAGAACATCTTCTGATCTGCCTGCTTGGCGGCTGCCGCCTGATCCTCGATCGCTTTCGCGCCGGCAAGCATCATGTATGTGGCGAAGTTGATCTTCGTGATGCCGCGCTCCACGCACTTCGCGTACTGCTCCTCGACGAGTCCGGAAGCGCCGTGCATGACCAGAGGTGCCGGGATCGCTTCGCGCAGTTCGCTGATGAGATCATACTGCAGCACGGGAGCTTCGCGGTAGATGCCGTGAACGGTCCCGATCGCCACCGCGAGGGAATCCACACCGGTCGCCTCATAGAAGCTCTTTGCCTGCTCGGGCGTCGTGTACAGTTTACCGGTGGTGTCTCCTTCATGACCGTCCACATGTCCGATCTCCGCCTCGACGGTCACGCCGCAGGCATGTGCCGCTTCGATGACCTTCTTCGTGATCTCGATATTCTCCTCAAAGGATTTCATGGACGCGTCGATCATGACGGATGTCGCGCCCGCCTTTATGGCGCGGATACAGCCTTCATAGGTCGTGCAGTGATCCAGATGGATGCAGACCGGAACGCTCGCGATCTTTGCGCGGTAAACAAGCATGTCCATGAAGACCTTCGCCTCCGCAGCGCTCTTTTTCGCAAAGCCCTTGGCATCCGGATTCCAGTCAATGATCTGCGCGATCACCGGAGTGCCCGTCTCCTCGGCGGATGAGATCACAGCCTCCGTCATGCCCGGATCGAAGACGTTGAACGCGCCGACGCCGTAGTGTTCTTCTCTTGCCTTGAGCAGAATGTCATTTCCATTTACCAGCATTGTTGTTTTCCTCCTGTTGCTTTAATGCTGACTTTCGATCAGCCGAATACCTTTTTCGTCTGCGCCGCGAAGCGCTCTCCGTAGATGCGGAACGTTTCTCTGAAGTCGTCCAGCGAGCCGCCCAGCGCGACCGGTCCCAGATGGATCACCGGATCGCCCTTCGCGCAGCCGGACGAGTACGCCATCATACCCGCGAAGATCAGATGCTGCAGGATCGTCAGCATGCCCAGATCCGCGCCTCCGTGCACGTAGTTTTCCGTCGCGAACGCGCCTGCCAGTTTGCCCGAAAGATCGTAATTCCCCGCAGCGGATTCCAGCCAGACTTTGACGACGCCGGCCAGATTTCCCGCATAGGTCGGAGACCCCACGACGATTCCGGCGCTCTCATCGATCCATGCCTTATCCGCATCGTCAATACTGAAGGCTTTCGCCTGCACGCCTTCCACTTTATTCATCCCGCAGATGATCTCCTCCGCCATCCGTTTCGTGTTGCCTGTCTGTGAATAGTACAATACCGCGATCTTCATCTTTATTTCCTGCCTTTCCATGTACAATGCGGATTTTTTTGCGCACCAAAAAAAGCGATGGCCGTTCCCTTCATCGGAACCCGTGACCGGCGCGTCCCTTGTCCGCTTTATTTATTCTGATTATACTGCCTTCCCGACAGTCTTATGTGTACCCATTTGCTCACAAGCACACGACAAATTTGCTGTTTCATGTATTCAGAACAGTTTCTCCAGCGCGTTGGTCAGGCACCGGACGGCTTCTTCCTTCCCATACACGTATTCGTCTGCCCGCCACACCGTTTCACGCAGAGGCATGCCGGGATCCGCTCCGCTCCTGCGCAGTGCGGAAGGCTCTGTCCCGTACAGCCGGCGGAATCCCTGACGCATGTATTTGGGATCCGAGAACCCGCAGACGAGACTGATGTCCGCTATGCTCATGTCCGAATCCAGAAGAAGTTCTCGCGCCTTGCCGCAGCGGAAATGCAGAAGGTATTCCTGAAAGGACATGTTCCAGTTCTGACGGAAAAAGTGGGACAGGTAATACATCGACACGCCTTCCTCCTGCGCGATATCATTCAGCAGCAGTTTATTGTCGTAGTGTTCCTCGATCAGCGTGTTGATCCGCTGCATCCTCCAGTTCCGGCGTGCCGCCGCTTCCTCCTGCGTCTTGTCCATCATCTGGTATGGAACATGCTCCAGCAGCGTCTGAAAGATCCGGTTGATCCGGGAGGCGCAGTTCAGCTGGTAGTATTCGTCCTGATTAAAATAGGCAAGCGCTGTCTCGAGCAGCATGATCCGGATCGCATCAAATGTCTTTGTATCAAATAACTGCTCTGTCAGGTGTTTTTCCAGAAAACGGATCTTACCGATGTCGGGGTAGTAATCCCGGAAGAAAGCCGGTGAAAGCTGCAGTTCCACATATTCGCATTGTGTCTGCTTCTGCGCGGCAAGCGCCTCGTGGACCTCAAAGGGATTGAAGAGCCACATCTCACCCGTCCGGACTTCGTTCTCCACGTTCGCGCTCCGGAAAATATTCCCATCGCCTAGTACGATCCCGAATTCAAACTCGCGGTGCAGATGCGGCGAAACATACCGCGTCCATCCCGCTCCGAGCCGGTAGTTTGTGCCGCTGTAGCTGATCACTTCGTATCTTTGACTCATCGATCCCGACCTCCAGTAGTTTCCTAACGGAAAGAGCAAATTTGTCATCTTTTATACAGCAAATTCATCCTCTCAGTCCGAAACAGTGTTTTTTATAATATACGTGAAAATTTGCGTTATCTTACCATTATTCGACCATATTGTAACACATTTCCCTGTTGAGGAGGTCACCGCTATGAGCAAAAAAATCAACTGGGCGATCCTGTCCACCGGACGCATTGCGCATGAATTCGCAGAATGTTTCCCCAAACATCCCGACGCTGTTCCCTACGCCGTGGGTTCCAGGAGCCTTGAAAAAGCGGAGGCTTTCGCCAAAGAATTCGGCTTTCAGAAAGCATACGGCAGCTACGAGGAGCTGGTGAGCGATCCCGACGTCGATATCGTGTACATCGGAACGCCGACCACGATGCACTATGAGAACGCGAAACTCTGTCTGGAGGCGGGCAAGAACGTCCTGTGTGAAAAGGCCGTCACGGTCAACAAAAAGCAGTTCGAGGCGCTGTGCGATCTTGCGAAAAAGAAAGACGTCTTCTTCATGGAGGCCATGTGGCTTCCGCTTCATCCCACGTTCATCAAGGCCTCCCAGTGGGTCCGCGAAGGCCGTATCGGCGAAGTGCAGATCGTCAAGGCGGAGCATGCCTTCGAACATCCCTACGATCCCACCGACCGCGGCTTCAGCAAGAAACTCGGCGCAGGCACGATCCTGGATCTGGGCGTCTACAATTTTGCATTCGCTGACGAGATGTTCGGCACGACTCCGGATAAGGTGAATATCATCGGACGTCTGGGGCCCGACGGCGCGGATATCGACAGTCAGGTGCAGCTGCTGTACCCCACCGGCTACGCGATCTTCACCATGGGCTACGCCTTCACGACAAAGGCCAACACGGTCATCGCCGGCTCGAAGGGAAAGATCCAGTATGAGGATATCTACACCGGCGCAAAAGACGTCTATCTGTACAACGACCGAATGGAGATCGTCGAGACCTATTCCGAGGAAAAAGGCTGGGTCGGTCTGGACTACGAACTGGAATCCGTCACGGAATGCATACAGAAGGGTCTGAAGATGCACCCGGTGATCACCTGGGACCACACCCTGGAAATGTTCGACATCATCGAGATCTGCAAGGCGCAGCTGGGCGTTGATTACGAAGAATATGAGCTGCTCTGATCCCGGACCCCTCCCCCATGGATCCCGGATCAAAAGTTCATTCCTGTTTCAGTAAAAGAGCCATCCGGCATACCGGACGGCTCTTTTCATATTTCTTTTTTCATCTGTATGTATCCAGGAATTTGCGCGCCGCCGCGCGGATGATCTCGTTTCCGTTTGCCAGAAGCGGCATACCGTGTCCGCTCAGGATCACGTCGGGCGAAAACATCTGACATGCGGCTTCCAGGCTCTTTCTGACGCGCACCGGATCGTAGTCCGGGCTCCCCTTCCAGCAAAGGACGATATGGTCCTCGTCCCGCTCGCGGTCAAATGAGAACGTGTCCCCCGTAAAAAGGATCGTCCTTCCGGGCGTGTCTTCTGTCCGTTCACGGATATCTTCCATCTCATAGAATGTGCTTCCGTCCGTATGGCCGGGCAGTGGATATGCCTTCAGGCGGAACTCTTCGAATTCCAATGTCTGTTTCTCACGGAACACGATATCCGGCTCGCACGGCGGATAGATCCATCCCTCACCGTACGGCGTGCGGTCCGCCTGGAATCCGCCCTCCCTGAGCCAGTGGGCATCTCCCTCCTGCACGGCGATCTTCGCGCCTTTCTTCTGGAAATACGCGGCGCATCCCGCATGATCCATATGTCCGTGCGTGAGGAACAGATGCGTAACCGGAAGGCCGTCCATCCCCCAGCGCGCAAGCGACGCCTCGATCACCGGTGCCGCGACGCTCTCCCCGCTGTCCACGAGCGCGACGCCGCGCTCCCCGCGGATCGCGTAGACATTCCCCAGAAGATCATAGGACGCCCCGGATACGATATAAACAGATTTCGTGACCTGCATGTGACTCCTTCCTTTCTGAAAAAACGTCCGCCGGACACACAGTCAGTACTGTATCTCCGGCGGACGCCGTGTTTCTCAATATCCGGCCATCCGCTTATTCGAGCGGGATCAGTGTGCCGGGGTTCATGATGCCGTTGGGATCCATCATCTTCTTCAGTCTCTCCATCAGGACGTAGCTGGAACCGTGCTCCTGCTTCATCAGTTTCACGCGGACCTTGCCGGTGCCGTGATGATGCATCGCGCCGCCCGTGGATTTCTTCAGGACTTCCTGGCAGAGGCAGTTGACCAGTTCCCACTGCTCCACTTCCGTCAGCTGCAGCGGATCGTTCGCGCGCAGATGATAGACGAAGTAGATGTTCGTGCCGGTCTGGTAGCTGTGGGAAACGTGTCCGCCCAGAAGCGTCAGATTCGGGATCTGCTGCGGCAGCTTCTCCATGACCGCGTTGTAGATATCGGACACCTCGGTCCAGCTTGCGCTGATCTCGCAGGTGGCGTAGAAGGTCTTCGTCTGGCGGAACTCCTCACGCGCGGCTTCCTTGCCGATCGTGTCGCAGATGTTGTTGCGGGTCGCGAGCCAGTGGTCGACGATCTTGGTGCCGGCGTAGCGCGCGCCATGTTCCTTTGCGATCCTGTCGATATTCTCTCCGGTGACTCTTGCGATATCCGGCGGTCCCTCGGCGACGAAGAACATGCAGGCCTCGCCTTCGGCAAGCTCGACGCTTCCGTAGTTCAGGTCCATATCCGCCTTGTCATACAGACGCACGACGGAGGGACGGTAGCCTGCGGTGATGATGTCGCGCAGTGCTGCGATGCCCTCGACGAAGGAATTGACGACATAGGCGCCTTTCCAGAAATCATCGGGATAGTATTTGAACAGTTTGACCGTCACTTCAGTGATGACTGCCAGTGCGCCTTCGGAACCGATGAACAGATGACGCAGATCGGGGCCTGCTGCGCGGCGGGGCACGTTGCGGATGCGGACGACTTCACCGCTGGGAAGCACCGCTTCCAGTCCGCAGACCAGGTCCTCGATGCCGCCGTAGTAGGTGGAGAACTGTCCGATCGAACGGGTCGCGCACAGTCCGCCCAGATGCGCAAGGGGCTGAGACTGCGGGCAGTGTCCGGTCGTCAAGCCTTTCTCGTTGACGATCTCTTCCAGACGGGCAAGCGGCATGCCGCATCCCACGGTCGCCATCATGCTGTACTCATCCAGCGCGATCAGCTCGTTCATGCCGGAGCAGTCCAGATACAGGGTGTGATCGTTGACGATGACCAGCTGGTCCTCGCTGCAGGTCGCGCCTGTCTTGGTGATCACGCAGATGCCGTTGTCGTTGCAGTACTTCAGCGTCTTAGAGACGTCTTCCGTGGACATCGCCTTGACGACGCACAGCGGCAGGAATTTCGGCTTGTAGCCGAACGCCTTCTCGAACGGCCGGGTCATGGGGCCGTCTGCTTCCAGCAGCACCTGATCGTCCGTCAGCACTTTCTCGGTGCCCAGCAATGCTGTTAAGTCTTTGATTGCCTGATTCATTGGGTCCTCCTTTTTACTTTGCCTGTAATGTTC
Organism: Clostridia bacterium; assembly: GCA_017431145.1. Classification (GTDB taxonomy): domain Bacteria; phylum Bacillota; class Clostridia; order Christensenellales; family Maliibacteriaceae; genus RGIG9107. Next base: position 18,084 of record JAFRLQ010000053.1, read on the forward strand.
TTGAAGCTTTAATATCCACTCCGGTGCCAAGGATGTTCTCGCAGATGATCTCTCCGTACTGCACCGGCGCTTTCAATTCCAGTCCGTACAAGACCTTGAGACAGTCTTCCAGTCTGTCTTTCGGCACTTCCTGCGTGCTGATGACAGGGATCCTGGGCAGCACGCCGCCCGTGACCTTGACAGTCGTCGTCAGCATCCGCTTGGGATCGGTGTACTCGTTCTTTGCAAATTCATAGCCGCGTTTGCATGTGTTCCCCGTGATCACCAGTTCGCCGTCCTTTTCCTCGACGGTGATCCTGCAGCTTCTCGGGCAGACGATGCATGTATACTCTTTCATCTTATCCTCCTTAGCCTCTCGGCGCAACCGAGATCGTCAGGTCGCCGTTCTTGACTCCGGAGACCTCGCACGCGAGCATCTCGGGCGGTGCGACGCGCTGGTAAAGCGCTCTGCCGCAGGGTTCGCCCTCTGTCGTGCACTGCAGCACGGTCTCCGCGTCCGGTTTCTTCACGCGCATGAAGAATTCACGCGTTCCCTCGAAAGACGCCTCGACTTTCTGAGGGATGACGAAATTGACGTTTCCGTCAAGCTTCACGTCGCAAAGCGGCGCGTCCGCTTTCTTCTCCCCGCGGATGAACTTCACCGCGCCTCTGGCCGCGATCTCCGCGGACTGCGATACGTAATCCACCAGATCGAATACCGCCGCGACGTTGCCTGCCGCGAAGATGCCGGGGACGCAGGTCATGAAATCCTGATCCACGACCGGTCCGCGTGTCTTGGGATCCAGCTCGATCCCCGCGCCCTTGGACAGCTCGTTCTCCGGTATGAGTCCGACAGCAAGCACAAGAAGGTCGCACGGCACATAGCGTTCCGTCTCTTTGATGACCTTCCGGTTCTCGTCCAGTTTCGCCACGGTCACGCCTTCGAGCGTGTCTCTGCCGTGTACGAACGATACGGTAGAACTCAGATGAAGCGGGATGTTGTAATCCTCCAGGCACTGCACGATGTTTCGCGTGAGTCCGCCCGGATTGGGCATCACCTCATAGACGCCTTCCACCTGGATGCCCTCCAGCGTCATGCGCCTTGCCATGATGAGACCGATATCGCCCGATCCCAGGATCACAGCACGTGTGCCGGGAAGATAACCTTCCATATTGATGTAGCGCTGCACGCTGCCCGCCGTCATGACGCCCGAGGGACGCGCGCCCAGAAGCAGGATCTGGCCTGCCGTGCGCTCCCGGCATCCCATCGCGAGGATGATCGCGCCGCTTTGGATGTGCATCATGCCGTCCGTGGAGTTGCATGCATACAGTTCCCTGTCCTTCGTGATCTCCAGGACCATGGTGTCCGTGAAGACCTCCACGCCGGAAGCCTCGCACTCGTCGATGAACTTCTGCGCGTATTCGGCTCCGGACATCCTCCTTTTGAACCGGTGCAGTCCGAATCCGTCGTGGATGCACTGCTGCAGGACGCCGCCAAGCTCAAAATCCCGTTCGATCAGGAGGACCTTCTCCGCACCCTGCCGCTTGGCTTCCACCGCCGCAGCCAGACCTGCCGGGCCTCCTCCTACGACTGTAATATCTGTTCTGATCTCTTTCATGCTCCTGCTCCTTTACCGGTTTTCTTCTTTCAGCACCGTCGAGTTTCTGCCCTTCAGGTTGACTTCGACCCAGTCCATGCCAAGTTCTCTGGCCAGGATCTCCAGCACGCGCGGCTGGCAGAATCCGCCCTGGCAGCGTCCCATTCCCGCGCGTGTTCTGCGCTTGATGGCGTCGATCGAAGTCGGCACGACGGAGGAGTGGATCGCGTCGAGGATCTCGCCCTCGGTGATCGTCTCGCAGCGGCAGATCACACGGCCGTACGCCGGGTTCTTCTCGATCAGCGCCGCCTGCTCCTCACGGGACAGTTCCGCGAACTTGACCTTCTTTTCACGGATCGGGTTCCAGTCGGGACGTCTCACGACCGTTCTTCCGTTCTGTTTCATGTCCTCAAGCAGGATCCCCTCGACCATCTCCGCGACGCCGGGCGCCGAACCGATGCCGGGCGACTGGATCGCGCCGGCGTTGATCAGTCCGTGCGTGAGCTCCGACATGCCGATCACATAGTCCTCCTTGAAGTCTGCGGGACGTGCGCCGGCATAGATGCGGATGATATCCGCAGGCGTGATCGCCGGGTTGTCGTTGCGGTTCAGAGTGTACTCCAGATCCTCCTGGGTCGTATCGATGTCCTCCTTGTCCGGCACTTCCGTCGCGGACGGGCCCATCAGGATGTTGCCCGAGGGCGTCTGGTCCGTTCCGCCGCCCTTGGATTCCACGTTCTTCTTCAGGTTCGGGCGGTACCGCATCGCCAGCTGTTTGGTCGCCGGCGGTTTGTCCTTGTCATAGATGGCGATGGTGCCTTTTCTGTTGTGCAGCGTGTAGCACGCGTCGCCCGCCATCTCCGAGATCTCGTCGGCGTAAAGACCCGCCGCATTGATAAGATACTTGGTGCGGATGATCCCTTTCTCCGTCACGATGCCGGTGATCTGTCCGTCTTCCGTCAGCACGTCGCCCAGCTCGCAGTTGAGCATGATCCGCACGCCGTTGTCCGCCGCGTTCTCCGCCAGCGCAACGCAGACCTGATACGGATGGACCTTCGCCTGTGTCGGCGTCCAGCAGGAAGCGACGGGATCGTCCTGCATGACTTCCTTGATCCCTGGCGCCATAGCCAGCGTCTGCGGGCCGTCCAGCATCTGCGGGCCGCGGTCGTGGTTCTTGACCGCTGTGGTGAAGATCTCGACCAGTCCGTCGATGTCGTTGATGTCGGTGATGTAATGCAGATGACCGAGCCGGACGAACTCGAAGTTCAGATCCTTCGCCCACTGGTCATACAGATAGTTGCCCCGCACGCTCATCTTCGCCTTGAGCGTTCCGGGCTTGACCATGCCCGCCATGTGCACGCCGCCGTTGTTCGCCTTGGTCGCGCCGGCGCCGACGTCGTCGCGCATGTCGATCGCGATGATCTTCAGATCGTATTTGGCCAGTTCGCGTGCGATGCCGCATCCGGTGATGCCCAGGCCCACGACCACGACATCCGCCTCATCGATCACGCCGATCTCGCGTCCCTTGCGCACGGTCTCGCTGTAGTCCTTCTTCGGGATCTCCAGTCCCTTGACCGTCATGCGGCTGACGATGTTGCGCACGCCGTCCACTTTGGCCGCAAGGTGTCCCACATCGATCAGTTCCTGCCACGAGGTGCATTCCCCGCTGAGCGTCACGATCGAGCGGAAATCCGCTTCCGCCCTGATGTCCAGATGCGGAAACGCCTCCTTCAGTACCTGTTCTACCCTTTCGTTCAGTTCCATGTTGCTACCGTCCCTTTTATTGATTCTCACTGACCGGGGGATTCCAGTTCCCCGCGCGTTCTTTCGCTTTCAGCCACCACTGATACTGTTTTCTGTTCTTCTCCTGATCCTCGTTGGGCAGGAAGACCTTTTCCACGGTAAGGAAGGATTCCACGTCCTCCATCGTCATCCAGCCCAGCTTGATCGCCGAGATCTCCGCGGTGCCCATTGCCGTCGCTTCCGGATTCTTGCCGCGGATCATCTTCACGCCCGTGACATTCGCCATGGTCTGGCAGATGAGATCGCTGCGCGTCACGCCGCCGTCGATCCGAAGCTCGTTCACCGCACCCATCTTCTCCATGGAGTCCAGGATGATGAAGGAGCAGATGAAGGAGACCCCGTCCAGCACGGCACGCACGAAATGCCGCTGATCATTTCCCGCCGTGATACCGATGAAAAGTCCCTCCATCGCCACATCGCCGAAGGGCGGATTGCAAAGCGCCTCCAGCGCGGGGATAAAGTAGATCCCGCCCGAGTCTTCAACAGACGTCGCGATCGGCTCCATCTCGGAAAAATGCCCGATCAGCTTCAGCTGGTTCCTCAGCCACTCCAGCGCGGCGCCCGCGACCGGAAGCGTTCCCTCGAAGATATACGGTCTGTCGTCACCGATCTCCCAGCAGAAAGCGGTCTTGTATCCGCGCACAAAGACCGGATCGTCCATTCCCTGATTGACATTGAAGAAGAATCCCGTCCCGATGGTGCCCTTCGCCTGGCCTTTCCTATGACAGCCCTGGCAGAACAGAGCCGCATGCTGGTCCGCGATGTTCGACAGGATCGGGATCTCGGTGCCGAGGATGTCCGGCGTCAGCGCGCCGTACTCGTACATGTCCGGTTTGATCTGCGCCATCGCGCTGCGTCTGAGTCCCGCGATCTGCTCCACGTAGTCCCAGTTCCAGTCCTCCGTTTTGAACGTGTAGAACATCGTCATCGCCGCGTGGGACAGACAGGTCGCGTGGACCTTTTTCCCGGTAAGATTGTAGATCAGCCAGGTGTCCACCGTACCGCCGATCGTCGTCTCTTTTCCCAGTTCCTCCGCAAGGCCGGGCTCCTTCTCCGTGAGATATTTCAGGATGAATGGTGTATGCTGATCCGTGTAATAGAACTGGGCGTCCAGTTCCGGATATTTCTCCATCATCGCAGGATCGGAAAGATACCGGTCCTTGATATAGCAGGCGCGCGAGTCGCTCCATACCAGCGACCTTCTGATCGGTTTTCCCGTCTCGCGGTTCCAGAAAGTCCAGGTCGCGCGCTGCGTCGTGATCGCCACCGCAGCGATCTCCTCCGGATCCGCGCCTGCGTCCTTCACCGCGCCGCGCATCGTCTGCACCGTCTTTTCCCAGATCTCCATCGCATCCTGTTCCGCGCCGGCCTTTTCAGGATGATAGGTGGTCGTGTTCAGCTGCGACGCGCCTACGATCTGCATGGCCCGGTCAAACAGAAGAGACCGCACGCTCGTCGTGCCCTCGTCTATGACCAGGATGTATTTTTTCTCCACAGACATCCCCCCTTTATCTGCTCGTGTTGAATCTATTTCAGGCTGCGGTCTTCGATCTTCTCCAGCACGTCCTGCCAGTCGGCGACGACGCCGATGTCGCACGCCTTGAAGATCGACGCGTCCGCATCCCTGTTTACCGCGATAATGGTGCCGCTCTTCTCGATCCCCATCATGAAAGGCATCGTCCCCGATGCGGCGAAGACCAGGCATACATCCGGACTGATCTGCTTTCCGGAGATCCCGATCACCTGCTGAAAGTCCGCCCAGCCGTCGGACGCCACGGGCCGGGTCGCGCCTGCCGCGCCTCCCAGCGCCTGCGCCGTGTGTTCGATCCGTCCGAACCCTTCTGCCGAACCGATTCCGCGTCCCGCGATCAGCACGAAAGAAGCGTCCAGCAGCGGGTTTTCCGTCCCGCGTGTTTCTGCGGTTACACTCCGGAACGCTTCGTCCGTTCCGCTCACGTCCTCCCGCAGCAAACTGTCCGGAAGTCCGCAGCAATCCGCTTTCGCCGGCTCCGCACTGATACAGACGGGCTTCTTCGTCATTTCAAATACGGCGCGCAGATTGTAGGAAAACGCCCCGCGCTGCGCGGTGACGGTCTGATCGTCCGCTTTTCCGATCTGTGCCATCGTCAGTGCGCTTCCGCCGCATCTTGCGGCAGTCCGCACCGCGAACATGTCCGCCGCGCTCCCCGAAAACACGAGAAGATCATACTGCCCCTTTTCCTGCAGCGCTTTGATGCCGCCAAGGATCCTCTCCTGGCAGGCGGTCAGAGGACCGTCTGAGCAGAACAGTACGGCGGACGACCCGTCCTCTGTCTTTGGAAAAGGCATTCTCTTTGCCTCTTCCCATGTATCCGCAAGAAGGATGTTCAGCCTTTTCATCGCGCATCCTCCTGTCCTGTTTCCGCAAGCAGCGTTTCAAGGATCCGCGGCACTTCGTCTGCTTCCGCAAAACGGCAGTTCCGTTCCTGCCTGGCCGGCCGCAGTTCCAGGACCCGCGCTCCGCTCTCATCCTCCTGCGGGCAGCAATCGATCGCGTCCGCTTTCTTCCCTTTCACCTTCAGTCGCTCACGCAGCGTCGGAACACGCAGATAGGCATACTGAGGATCCTCCATCGCAAGGAGCACCGGCCCACGAACGGCATAGACCTCGTCTGCCGTCTGCGTTCTGCGCTGAACGAGGAGTTCCCCCTCCTTATGAGAGGCCATGCGCACGTGGTCGACGCACGGCAGACCAAGCGTTTCCGCGACGAGATACGGCACCTGTCTGCTGTCCCCCGGAGGCGCCTGCGCGCCTGTGAGGATCAGGTCATACGGTCCCGTTTTTTCCGCATAGTCCGCAAGAAGCGCCGCCGTTTCCCCCGGCGTCCAGGTCAGGTCCTCCTTTGGGATCAGGCGGGCGCCTGTGTCATACCCGACCGCAAAAAGGCCTGTAAAAAAAGACGCCGCATCCTCGCCGCTCACAGTGACCGCGCAAAGCTCCGTTTCCGGCTCTTCATCTTTGATCCTGAGCGCCGTCTCCAGCGCGCCCTGATCCGCATCGTTGATCAGTTTTTTTGTATAGTCAATACGGAACCCGGCATCCTTCGCCGACTTCCAGTCTGAATCGATCACATTTTCCAGGTCTCTGACGATCTTGAAACATGCAAGGATCCGCATCCGGGCAGTTTTCTCCTTCTCTTATGCCGAACAGCATAGTACGGGAAACCTTTTTCCCTCATCCGATTACCTTCTGTATTTTATTTTATGCCCTATATATTTCAAACGCAACATTATTTCCCCGAACCGTACGTTTTCAGTCGGTTCCCGGAGCAGGAAAACGCCCCGTGCGGCATTTCCCGCTCGGGGCATCCTTCCTTTTTCCTTTCATGCTTTTCCGGTCACTGTTTTCCCCTGTACTCCAGACAGAGCATCGTCAGATCGTCAAACTGTTCGGCGTTCCCCACAAAGGAATCGACCGCGAACTTTACGTTCCTCAGGATAAGTTCAGGCGAGGCGCCGGGGTCGATATTCAGCGCGTCCAGCATCCTGTCCGTTCCGAACATGCTCTGATCCGCAGCGGTCGCTTCGGTCACGCCGTCCGTGTAGACGAAGAGCTTGTCCCCCGGCTGCATGGTGAATTCATACTCCGTATATTTCAGGCCCTCCATCCCGCCGATGACAAAACCGTGTCTGTCCTTCATCAGCGCGAATTTCCCGTTCTGCATCAGCGCCGGGTATTCATGTCCCGCATTCGCCGCGGTGACTCTGCCCGTCGAGATCTCGAGGATACCGAGCCAGACCGTGACGAACATATCCACCTGATTGTTGCTGCAGATCATGTCGTTGGTCTGTTCCAGAATGTCGGCCGCGGAACTTCCGAGCATGGCGGTGTTTTTGAGGATCGCCTTGGAGACCATCATGAAGAGCGCCGCCGGAATCCCCTTGCCGCTCACGTCCGCGATGACCATGCCCAGATGATCCTCATCGATGAGATAGAAATCATAGAAGTCGCCGCCGACGGAAAGCGCCGGATTCATGGACGCGTACAGATCGAACTCGTTGCGATCCGGGAAAGGCGGGAACGTATGGGGAAGCACGCTCTCCTGGATGCGGCTTGCCGTGTTCAGTTCCGCGGCCATGCGCTCCTTCTCCACATGCTCCTGATGCCGTTTTTCCATCCTGCGCGTTTTCGCACTGATGTACGCGCGTACGGCGCCCGAGATCAGAAGCACTGCGGCGATGCCGATCAGAACATAGAACCAGGTCTGTTCGTGAAGCGCCTTTTCCTTGATGATCTGGACCGAGAGCGTGCTGCCGCCGCGCCCCATGGCGTCTGAAAGCTCCATCATGAAACGGTAGGTGCCGCCTGGCAGGTTCGTGTAGGTCACCGGACCCAGCTCGCTGCGGTCGACCGTCACGGATTCCCGGTCGAATCCCTCCAGATGATAGGTCACCTGAGGATCCGTCAGGGAATAGTTCAGCACATATCCGTAGATCGTGACCCTGCGCGCTTTGGCGGAAATGCGGAAACCGCCGTCTTCGTCGGGATAGATCCGCTGTCCGTCTGCCTCGATGTACGGGATCACCTGCCGGATGCTGCCCACGTCCTCCATGGGCGTGTCTATATTGACCTTCGCGACGCCGGTATTCCCCGCGATGTAGAGATCCCCGTCCGCCGTCAGTTCGCTGTAGGAATTGCTGGTCGTGATGCAGGGCATCCCGCTCCGGATGCCGTAGTGCACGGGATCGATCTCGCCGTTGGCGATCAGTTCCTCCGCGGGAGCCACATAGATCCCGTCGCTTGAAAGGACCCACATGTCACCGCTTTTGTTCTTATAAAGGTCGAAATTGTTCGCGTACGGAAAATCCGACACCGTCGTTACCCGGTAGTCCGTCGTCATATAGGCAAGGGAGTTGCTGGTCACGAGCCAGAACACCTGAAGGTCCGGATCGAACTTGATGCGCATGATGACGCCGGAAGTCAGTCCGTCGTCCGTTCCGATGCAGCGGGTGCCGTTTTCCGAAAGGACGTAGATGCCGCCGCCGTTCGACCCCAGAAGGATGTCTCCGTTCGGCGCTTCACAGACGGTGAGGCTCTCCTGGTTGAGGATTCCGTCCTCCTCGTCAAAGGCATCGGTCACACGGCCGTTCCGGATCACGTTCAAGCCGCCTGTGCAGGCGACCAGGATCGCGCCGTCGTGCGTTTCCGTCACGATACGGATATGATCGGACAAAAGGCCGTCCGCCTCATGGAAGACCGTCACTTTTCCTCCGTCATAACATATAAGGCCCGCGGAACGCCAGGTGGAGAACCACAGTCTGTCTTTGCTGTCGCGGTAGACAGACCGTATCCTGCATGCGTCCAAAAGCTGAAGAAGGTCCTCCGCCTCCAGTTCCTCACCGGACGCCGTACGCGCCTCCGTCACCGGGATCTCCTCCTTCAGGCCGTTGCCTGAAAGCACCATGAGTCCGTTGTCCGTTCCGATGTACAGATCTCCCCTGTACATGCAGGTGCCGTTCACGACGCGCTGCGGCAGATCGAAGCGCCCGAAAAGATCCGAGAACTGGTTCGACACCACTTTCATCACGCCCTGGCGTGTCGATGTGAACCACAGATTCCCCTCGTAATCCGTCATCACTCTGCCGACGGAGCTGTCCATGGGAAGCTCCGCCAGATGATGGAATCCGCCGCTGTCGATCACACCGATGCCGTTGCTTGCACAGATCCAGAGCTGATCCCCGAGCCTGCGCACATCGATCGCAGAGAAAAGAGGTGAAATGTCCGTGCTCTGCATGCTTTCGACAGGTTCTGAAGGATCTCCGTGATAGACGGTCGAGCCTTCCGTTCCGATATACAGTTTTCCGGGATCGTCCCGGTCGCAGAAAAAGCAGGTGATCCCCTGAACGCTGGTCTCACTGTGGTCGAAGTATTCGACCACGTCTCCGCTGCGCAGCGTGAAATAATCATCCTCATTGGTCGTGCAGTGCATGAGTCCGTCGGCGGACGCATCCATCCGTTCGATATACGCCCCGGCGATCCTGGGATCATCCAGCAGATGCAGTTTCATATCCCGGGTCATCATCGAGATGCCGCCCGTCGTGCCTATATAAAGGGTGCCGTTCGCGTCCTCCCCGATCGCGCAGATCTTGTTCGACCCAAGGCCGTCCTCCATTCTCCATACTCGGTATCCGTCACGCACCTTCAGCGCGACGCCGTTGTCGTTCGTCCCGATCCAGAGCCTGTCCTGTCTGTCCACGTAAAGTTTGACCACATTGCTGATGCCTGTCGTGGAATCCATCCGCTCGAATGTGTTCCCGTCGTAGCGGATGAGACCGCTGTAACTTCCGATCCAGATGAACCCGTCGGACGTCTGCGCGATATCGTTCGCCTCCGACGTCGGAAGGCCGTTCGTATTGTCGTACAGCACCGCGGAATAGTTGTCGCTGTGTCCGACCGGATCCACCGTGACCCGCTCTGACGGTTTTCCGGAAGCGAGCACTTTCGGCGCGGCCAGCAGCAGCGCGAACACAAAAAGCACGGCAAGCCGCGCTTTCCGTTTCTCTCCTGTCGCATGTCTTCCCGAGCCGTTCATTGCCTGCTCCTGTTACATTTGTTTCTCTTTGGATTATACTCCCGCATGCAAAAAAAGGAACACGTGCGTGTTCCGTTCATTATCTGCCGCCTTCATCCGCGGACATGTGAGACACGGTCCAGAATACGGAGCGAGTGTTCTTTCCGCCAGTTTTCCGCTGCCAGCAGATATCCCTGTCCGACGCCGGTTTTCCACTCGTAATAGGACTTTTTCTCTTCCGCGAAACGCTCCATGACCGCCATCTGCGTACCGCCGTGCGCGACGATCACAAGAGAAGTCTCGCCTTCCTGTTCCAGGCGTGTCACAAGCGCGTCGAAGGCAGCGCAGACGCGCGCGCAGAACCCGGCTCTGGACTCTCCTCCCGGACATGTTCCGAGGCACATCCCGTCCACCCAGGCGCGGTACGCCGCGTCCTGCTCCATCTCCTTTGCGTTCCGTCCCTCAAACACGCCGAAGTCCATCTCAGCAAAGTCCGGCACAACGATCAGCTCCGAGTCGGGAAACAGGATCCCGGCTGTCTGTTTCGCGCGCAGGAGCGGCGATACGAAGACCCTTTCAGGCTGCACGGACACCGGAAGGAGCTCCTCTCTCCCCTCCGGGGAAAGAGGAACGTCCGTGACTCCCTGATAACGGTTCTCCTGCTGCAGCAGGGTCGCTCCGTGACGGATCAGTTCGATACGCATGGCAGTTCTCCTTTCAGGATCTGCGGAAGGCCGCAGCATACCCGGATCACGGTTTCCGCGCGTTCCGCAAGAAGGCAGGCGAGCCTCCCCGCCCGTTCGCGTGTCTCCCGTTCCCGGGGATCAAGCGGAACGATCCCGCCGCCGATCTCCGTCGCGATCACCACGTCAAATCCCGAAAGCCGGTCCGCCAGCTCCGTCAGGTCCTGCGTGTTCCCCGCAAGCTCCTGCACGTCCCGGACCGCTTTCCGGCAGAATTCTTCTTCGCTCCATCCCAGCATGTCACAGATAAAACGCTGTTTTCCCGCAAACAAAGGTCCCGTTACAAAAATCACAGCAATCCCTCCAGCATCCGCGCTGCGAACAACGCAGCCAGCATCCATGTTTCAGCCTGAACGAGGAACCATCCCGCCAGGTCTCCGGAGAATCCCCCGAACTGTTTTTTCGACATGAAGAACGTATAAAGGAAAACTGCCTGGGCAGCAGCAGCCATTGCGATCCCGCCGTACCCGAAAAAGCAAAGCCCCGCGCTCAGAAGCACGTCCAGCACGATCAGCAGTATGCGCACCGTCTTCTTGTCCGCCGCGTCGGCAAAGGTGCGGGCGAGTCCCGTGCCTCCCGCCAGCGGAAAGGACACGACCGCAAGTCCCGACTGTACACGGCTGAGGCAGAACGACAGAAGGACCGGAACGGGCGGATACGGTTTCAGCGCCGTCCAAAGCGCCAGCGTCAGAACGAAATGCACGCACAGCCGGATCACCGCGAATGTCCCGATATGCGGGTCCTTCAGGATCTCCCGCTTCTTCTCCGCGCTCCCGCGGCTCGCCAGAGCGTCGCAGGTGTCCGCGTAACCGTCCAGGTGAATGCCTCCGGTCACAAGGACCGGAATGAGACAAAGGACCGCCCCTCTGAGAAGATCCGGAAGCAAGAGATATCCGCAGAGCCACGCCCATGCCCAGCAAAGCCCCCCTGCCAGCGCGCCGACAAGCGGAAACGCCAGAAACACATAGCGCATGTTCCTGCTGTCCCACTGAAACTGCGGCATGGGAACGGCGGAATACATACTGAACGCCGCCGCGACCGTTTTCAACACATTCATTGGCCTGCCTCCTTCAGAGAATTCGGGATCCCGCATACGACCTCCGCAACGCGGTCCGCCCTTTTCGCGAGTTCCCGGTTCACCTTCGCCAGCGTTTTCAGATAACGCAGCGTATCCCCTTCATATGCCTGTCCGCCCAGAAATACTTCGTTCGTCACAGCGATGAGATGTCTGCAGCGCCGCTCGACAGAAAGCACACCCTCAAGGACCGCTTCCGCTCCGCCGCCGTCTTCGCGGAAAAGTTCGTTCGCGGCCAGATTTCCGACATCCTCGAGCAGCACAACGCTCTCTTCAGGTATCTCAAGATGCGCAAGATCCGTGTACCGCTCCAGAGTCACGAACCCTCTTCCGGCACGCGCCGCCCGGTGGCGCGCGATCCGCGCCTGCGCCTCCTGTCCGAACGGCTCCATCGCGGCAAGATAGATCCTCTGTCCGTCGAGGGACATCGCGAGTTTTTCCGCGTATTCACTTTTTCCGCTGGCGCTTGCGCCGATCACGAGCGTGAACAATTCTTATCCCTCCTGCTGCGGCGTGTATGCCTCGATACCCAGTTTGCCGAACGTATGACCGCTGCCGTAGACTGCCAGCGCCTGATCCAGCATGCCAAGCGCCAACACGGCGCCTGTCCCTTCGCCCAGACGCAGGCCCGCACGGATGCACGGTTTCTTCCTGACCGCCTCGAGCAGCCATCGCGACGCAGGCTCGCCTGACGCGTGAGACGCGAAAAGAGCGTCCGCGGCCTGTGGACACAGACGCACCGCGCAAAGCGCCGCCGTATTTGTGATCATGCCGTCCATCAGGACTGGAATGCCGAAAAGCGCGCCGCCGAGGCATACGCCGCAAAGCGCCGCAAGATCCAGCCCGCCCACTTTGTTCAGCACGTCGACGGGATCCCCGGGATCAGGCAGATTTGCCGCTATGGCTTCCCGGATCGCCCGGATCTTCCGTCTCAGTCCGCTGTCCGACAGTCCCGCACCGCGTCCGGCGACCTCTTCCGGCTCCCTTTCCAGAAGCACGGAGGCGACCGCCGCGGAAGACGTGGTGTTCCCGATCCCCATCTCGCCCAGAAGAAGGATGTCTGTTCCTCTCTGCGCTTCCTCTTTTGCCATCTGAACGCCCGTGAGGATCGCCTCCTCGCATTCTTTCCGCGTCATGGCGCGTCCCTTCGTCATATCCGCGGTCCCGCGCCGTATCTTTCTGTCCAACACGCCTTCCGGCGTGTCCTCCGCCATCCCGATATCCACGGGCAGTACCGCGCAGCGCACCGTGTCCGCCATGTAATTGACGGTGCTGGTCCCCTGTCCCAGCGCCGCGGCGACGGCCGCCGTCACTTCCGCGCCGCACTGGCTCACGCCCTGCGCAGTGACACCGTTGTCCGCGCAGAACACCAGCAGCGTCCGCCTGTCCAGACGAAACGCCGTGTTTCCTTTGCACGCCGCGATCCCGGTGATATCCTCCTCCAGCACGCCCAGGCTTCCCAGCGGCTTGGCGAGGCTGTCCCACTTTTGCAGCGCGGCGTCATATACGTTCCTGTCCGCCGGCCGTATCATGGAAATGATCTCATTCAGCTCCATTTTTCCTCCTACCAGCCGCGCCTTGCCGGATCTTCCGTTTCCGACGCCTCATAGATCAGCGCGTTCAGGATCGCCGCGGCGACCGTGCTGCCGCCTTTTCGTCCCGCCGCCATGATGCAGGGGATCTTCTTCTCTTCACAGACGGAAAAGACCTTCTCCTTCGCCTCCGTCACGTTCACAAAGCCCACAGGCACCGCGACGACCAGCGCGGGAGAGAATCCCGTTTCGATCTGCCCCGCAATCTCAAAAAGCGCCGTCGGCGCGTTTCCGGCGGCGTAAATGCAGCCCGGATAAAGCGAAACGGCCTTCTCAACGGAACAGACCGCGCGCGTCACGCCCCGCTTTTTCGCTTCACTGGCCACGTCGGCGTCCGCCATAAAGCAGTGTTTTTCCCCGCCCAGACGTTCCAGGCCCGCCGTGCTCACGCCTGCCAGCGCCATGTTCGTATCGGTCACGATATGCGCGCCGCGTTTCAGCGCTTCCGTGGCGAGACGGACAGCATCCGGCGTAAAGACGAGATTCTCGGCAAAATCAAAATCCGCGGTCGCGTGGATCACGCGCCGGATGACCGCCGCGTTTTGCGCGGGCAGCGCGATCCCGCGCTCTTTCAGCTCCTCCGCGATGATCCGCATGCTTTCCTTTTCGATCTGCGCAGGTCTCATATAGGTCATCAGTATTCGATCCCCTTTCTTGCCGTGATCCCCGCCGCGTACGGGTGCTTTTCACACCGCATCTGCGTCACGTAGTCCGCGGCGTCCAGCATCCACTCCTCAGGCGTCCTGCCCGTGATGACGACCTCACGTCCCGCAGGGCGTTCCAGCACTGCTTTTTGTGCGAGCGTTCTGTCCGCAAGACCGTACTGTCTCGCGGCGCAGAGCTCATCCAGAACGAGCAGATCGCAGTCCTCACTGACCGCTTCTTCCAGAAGCGCGTCGTTCCATGCCCGCGTCCGGTCTTTCTCCTCCGCGTTCATCCGGAAGACGAATTTCGTATCCGGCGCTCCCGTGAGGATTTTCGTGCCCAGGCTGCGGAGCGCTCCGATCTCGCCGCTGGCGCCGTCTTTCAGAAACTGAACGATCACGACCCGTTTCCCATGTCCCAGCGCACGCAGCGCAAGACCCATGGCAGCCGTCGTCTTGCCTTTTCCTTCACCGTAGTAAAGATGCACCAGTCCCTTATCCATCCCATTCCTCCATCGCGCGGTATACCGCTTCCATATCCAGGCTCTGCCGCACCGTCTGCGCCAGAAGGTCGAGCTGACGCTCCTGATACGCGCTGTGGCTCTCCGGCTGCAGGTCCGGCGCCTCCAGTCCTTTTCTCTTCATCAGCCACTTCGCAAGCTTCGCCGTCATTTCGCCCGAATCGAACAGCCCGTGGATATACGTGCCGTACGCGTGATCCTTCCACGCGCCGTCCGCCGCACCGTCCGCGAGCGTGCAGAACGCCTTCGCGCCTCGCGTGTCCGTCTGTCCCATGTGGATCTGATATCCCGAGACCTCCGCACCGCAGAATGGATCCGCGGTCACAGCCGCTTTTGTCTGCACCTGCGTCTTTTCCGGGGCGAAATGCGTCCGGCAGGGAAGAAGCCCCATTCCCCGCATCGTGCCTCCGTGTTCCGTGTTCATCGGATCGGAGACCTCTTCACCCATCATCTGAAACCCGCCGCAGATCCCGAGCACAGGCGTTGCGTCCTCATACAGGCGCAGGACGGCCGTTTCCAGCCCGCTCTGTCTCAGCCAGGCAAGATCGCCCATCGTGTTCTTCGTGCCCGGAAGGATCACGAGATCCGGTTCTCCCAGTTCGCGCAGAGACGACACATAGCGCACGCCAAGCGCCGGATGCAGTTCCAGCGGTGTGAAATCCGTGAAGTTCGACAGGCGCGGCAGGCGGATCACTGCGATATCCACCGGCCGGTGCGCCTCTTTTCTGTCAAGCCGTACGGAAAGTGAATCTTCGTCGTCCAGGTCCAGATGCATATACGGGACCACGCCCAGCACCGGCACGCCCGTGAGTTTTTCAAGCATTTCAAGCCCCGGTTCCAGGATCTTCACATCTCCCCGGAACTTGTTGATGACCGTGCCGACGATCCGCGCGCGCTCTTCTTTCTCCAGAAGCGCGACGGTGCCGTAGAGCTGTGCGAACACGCCGCCCGGATCGATGTTCCCCGCGAGGATCACCGGGGCGTTCACCAGCTTCGCCAGACCCATGTTCACGATATCGTCCTGCTTCAGGTTGATCTCTGCAGGAGATCCCGCCCCCTCGATCACGATGACATCGTTTTCCGCAGCGAGACTTTCATATGCCTCAAGAATCTGCGGGATCAGGTCCTTCTTCATCCGGAAATACTCCGCAGCCCGGTAATTGCCGAACACTTTCCCGTTCACGATCACCTGGCTCCCCGTGTCGCTGGAAGGCTTGAGCAGAACGGGATTCATCCGCACATCCGGCCGGATCCCGGCCGCCTGGGCCTGGAGCACCTGAGCTCTTCCCATTTCTCCGCCGTCTTCCGTAATAAAACTGTTCAGCGCCATGTTCTGGCTTTTGAACGGCGCCGTTTTCATGCCGTCCTGATGAAAGATCCTGCACAGCGCTGCGGTCAGAAGGCTCTTTCCCGCCCCCGACATGGTCCCCTGGATCATGATCCTCTTCGCTGTCACGCAAGCACCTCCTTCATCGCGGCCGCGAGCCGCATGTTTTCTTCCCGCGTCCGCACCGCGGTCCTGTACCATTCCCCGTTCAGGCCTTCGAAATCCCCGCATTCCCGGATCAGGATGCCGTGTTTTTTCAGCGCATCCGAAAGCGGAACGGGAGATTTGAACAGGAGGAAGTTCGCCTCCCCCTCCGTCACGAGCATCCCGAGATCCTCCAGCGCTTTTTTCAGCGCCGGGCGCTCCCGCAGGATCAGGTTCCGCAGTCTTTCTTCATATTCCGTCTCCTCCAGCGCGGCGATCCCCGCCGCCTGCGCGACGTTCGACACCGCCCACGGCGGTCCCGCCTCGGACATGGCGTTCAGC
The DNA here is from genome assembly GCA_017431145.1 of Clostridia bacterium. GTDB lineage: Bacteria > Bacillota > Clostridia > Christensenellales > Maliibacteriaceae > RGIG9107. Next base: position 34,402 of record JAFRLQ010000053.1, read on the forward strand.
AGATTTCTGTCCGCGCTGAGGCAGTAGCCCAGCCGCAGACCCGCCATCCCGTAAAACTTCGTGAACGCGCGGAAGATCAGAAGATTCCCTCCGTCCAGTTCCCGCTGCATCGTAAGGAGCTCCGGATCCTGTGTGAATCCGATGAAGCATTCATCCAGCGCCAGCAGCGTTCCGGTCCTTCTGCAGCGCGAGAGGATCTCAGTCAGAAGCTCCTGTCCGACGCTGACGCCGGTCGGATTGTTCGGCTGGCACAGGAAGAGAAGATCCAGTCCCGGCACGATCCTGTCCAGGATCCCGTCCGTGACGCGGAAACCGTCTTCCTCTTTCAGGAGGAACGATTCCGTGCTGCCGCCCGTTCCGTTCACCGCCTGTGCGTATTCGCTGAATGCAGGCGCCGTGACCAGCGCCTTCGCCGGACGTTTCGCCAGTGCCAGACGCCAGATGAGATCCGATGCGCCGTTTCCGCAGAGGATCTGCTCCTGCGGTGCTCCGATCCTGCCGCTCAGCGCGCCGCGCAGTGCACGGCATTCGGGATCCGGATAAAACACCGCGCCGTCAAGCGCTGCCGCAGCCGCTGCCCGCACGTGTTCCGGGAGCCCCAAAGGACTTACGTTCGCGGAAAAATCCAGCGGGTCCCTTCCGTATTCCATTGCATAGCCGGCTTTGTCGCCGCCGTGCCTTCGCATGTGTTTTCCTCCTACATCATCCTGAACAGAAGAACGCATCCCGCGCGCACCGCGCAAAGAAGGATGAGTCCAAGCACGCTTCCCGCGTACAGCATCCGTCCTGCCCGGTCGATGTCCCGCGGAACAGGCTCCCTTCCCCCGTCGCCAAGCCAGGGCTTCTCATGATACGCACCGAAATACCACGCGGGTCCCGCGAGGCGGATCCCCAGGGCGCCGGCCATGACCGATTCGGTCTGTGCAGAATTGGGGCTTGCTTGCTTTCTCCTGTCCCTTTTCCATATGCGCGCCGCGTCTTTCGCGTTCTGCCCGCAGAAAAACGCCGCGGCGATCAGAAGAAGCGCGGACATACGCGCCGGAATAAAGTTCGCGGCGTCGTCCAGTTTCGCCGCCGCTCTTCCGAAATGAAGATAGCGTTCGTTTCTGTAGCCGATCATGCTGTCCATCGTATTGACGGCCTTGTAGCACAGCGCCAGCGGCGCCCCGCCCAGAACAAGATAAAACAGCGGTGCTGTCACGCCGTCCGAAAAGTTCTCCGCCACCGTCTCCACAGCCGCTCTGACGATCCCGGACCTGTCCAGACGCTCCGTATCCCGGCCGACGATGCGGCCCACGGCTCCGCGCGCGTTCTCCAGCGTGTCCGATTCCAACTTTTTCCGGACGTTCCGGCTTTCTTTATGCAGACCGCGCAGCGCAAGCGCCTGCCAGCCCCAGAACACGTTCAGCGTGAATCCGAATACCGGATGCAGCGCCCAGAGCCCCGCAATCGCCGCCGCGGTGACAAGAAAGGTCCCCGCCGGCAGACATAACGCAAGAATCATACCTGCGCGCCGCTCTTTTTGGGGCGTCAGATCCGGACGTTTCCGCATCCTTTTTTCCGCAAGGGAGATGATCTTCCCCATGAGAACGACCGGATGCGGGATGCCTGCGGGGTCGCCGAGAAGAAGATCGAGCAGAAAGCTCAGAACCGCTGCGCATACGATGATCACAGCCGCACCTCCCGCTTCGCGGCGTACGCCGCGGCCGCGCCGGCGAACCGCTGCGCGAACGGCGTCTCTCCGCCGAAATGCAGATGCGGGAATCCCGCGTAAAGATCCGGTCCCGCGAAACCGAAGCGCCATGTCCTTCCGTCCGCTTTCTGCGCTTTGAATTCCGCTCCGCAGTCGCTGCAGTCCCAGTAGTGGAACTCATGCGCCGGCACGGTCTCTCCCTTTCTGAAAAGAAGCGAGTCTCTGTCCGCAGAAACGGTGAGATAACCGAAACGCTGCAGCCGTCCGGTATCCTCCGCCGCCCCGGGAAATACGCCTGCCATCGGCAGCGCGTCGCCGTTTCCGTCTTTCACAAACTCCTGCAGATACAGAAACCCTCCGCATTCGGCGACTGTCGGCATGCCGCTCATCACCGCCTTGCGCACGCTCTGTCTCATGGACACGTTGGCGGACAGTTCCTTTGCGTACAGTTCCGGATATCCGCCACCGAGATACAGTCCGTCCGCATCGGGCAGCCGCGTGTCGTGCACGGGACTGAACGGGATGATCCGCGCTCCGCTTTCGCGCAGAAGATCCAGATTGTCCTCGTAATAGAAGCAGAAAGCCTCGTCCCGCGCCACTGCGATCGTGCAGGACGTCTTGTCCGGAACAGACGGCTCCTCCGCCATGTTTTCCGCCTGCGCGGCAAGCGACAGAAGAAGATCCAGGTCCGTATGCTCCTCCAGTTCCTCCGCGATCCTGTCAAAACGCGTGTTCAGATCCCCGATCTCCCGCGCCGTCACGAGGCCCAGATGTCTTGAGGGGATCTTCGCCTCCTCCATTGGGGGAAGATATCCCGCGACGGGAAGCCCCGTCTCTTTTTCCAGCATGTCCTTCAGCTGCGCGTAACGTTTCGGACGGCAGTCCGTCAGCAGCAGCGCCGCGAGCCTGCTGGGTGTGCGGAACGCCGTCACGCCCCGTATCTGCGCGGCAAGGGTGACGCTCTGTGCGCCGGGTCGCACAACGAGCAGAGCCGGCGTTCCCGTGACGTCCGCCGTCTCCCACGCGCTTGCCTCGGGCGTCCCGTTTTTTCCGTCATAGAAGCCCATCGCGCCTTCGAGCACGGCGACATCGCCGTTTTCCCGCGCGAGAGTGCGCAGCACGCCTTTCTTCCCCTGAAGGAACAGATCCAGATTCCGGGACGGCACGCCGATCACGCGCGTATGAAACATCGGATCGATGTAGTCCGGACCGCACTTGAAGGCACGCACGGTAAGCCCGCGTTTCTGAAACGCGCGCATGAGGCCGCAGGACACGACCGTCTTTCCGCTGCCGCTCTCCATGGCGGTGATCAGGATCCGTTTCACTTTCTTCCTCCCGTAATGAGCCAGACAGGGTTCTGCGCCGTCATCATGTGCAGTCCGCCCACCGCTCTGCTTCTGGCGGCGCTAATCTGCGTCACCTCCGCCGCGCACCCGTGCGCGGACAGGGCATCCAGGGCTCTTCCCAGCGTCTCGGCGCTCACAGCAGCCACGCAGATGCGCGCCGAAGGCGCCTTCTCCAGCACTTTTTCCAGGATCTCCTTCAGATGTCCGGCGCTTCCTCCGACGAACACCGCGTCGGGGACAGGAAGAGTCTCCAGCGCCGCTGGAGCAGTTCCTTCGATCAGATGAAGGTTCCACGCGCAGAACTTTTCACGGTTCCTGCGCGCCGTTTCCAGCGCCGCGGGCTTCATTTCCACCGCCCAGACGCTTCTGGTTTGCAGCGCCATCTCCACGCTGACGCTGCCCGTTCCCGCTCCGATGTCCCAGCACACGTCATCCGGCGCAAGGGCAAGTTTGGAAAGTGCCGCCGCACGGACCTCCTGCTTCGTCATCGGCGCTTCGTCTCTGAGGAATTCGTCGTCCGGGATCCCGTGCACCCGCGCCGGATACACAGGCGCCGCCTCGGCAAGCATGACGTTCAGCACGTCAAAGGAACGCTTTGAGAACGCCTGCGCCGTTCCCGTTTCCAGACGTTCTTCCGGATCCCCGAAACGCTCGCCCACCGTAACGGAAAGTCCGCCCAGTCCCGCCTCCGTCAGCGCGGCGCACAGCGCGGCGGGTCCCTCTTTTCCGGACGTAAGGAAAAAGACCGGCTTTCCCTGCATGACCTCGTATACGGGATCACACGAAACGCCGTGCGCGGAGCACAGGCGCCAGTTTTGCCATGCGCGTCCCAGTTTCGCGGCGAACGCCTGCAGGCTTGAGATCCCCGGGATCACGCGCACGCCGATCCCGTTCTCCTGAAGGAGCCCGAGCAGTTTCGCCGTCCCTGAATAGAAACCCGTGTCACCGGAGAGAAGCACGCAGGCATTTTCCGGCTTTTTACGCTGAAGGATCTCCAGGATCTCCCCCGGGCGCACCCGCTCGACCGTCTCAAACGCGCCGTCCTGTTCCTTCAGAAGGCGCCCCGCGCCGATCACAAGATCTGCCGACTCCACCGCTTCTGCGGCATCCCGTGTCAGCGTTCCCGCGCCGCAGCCTGCGCCGATGAGTGTGACGTTCATATTTTTCCCTCCAGCTCTCTGAGCATTTCCTGTACCGTAAGACCCTCTTCATGCGGTCTTCTGATCACGACGAAGCCGATCCCGGCTGTCAGCGCCGCTTCTTTCTTCTGCGCAAAGCCGCCGGCTTCACCGCTGTCCTTCGTGACCAGATAGCGGATATCGTACTGGCGGATCAGCGCCAGATTCATTTCTTTTGTAAACGGTCCCTGCATCGCGATCACGTTGCGGTGCGGGATCCCCGCCTTCTCGCAGGCTTCCAGCGACCCGTGTGCGGGCAGCACGCGCGGATACAGCCGTTCTCTTTCAATGTCCCCGTACGCTGCCAGCTCTTTGGCCCCCGTCGTGAGCAGCACGTTTCCCTCCTGCGCGGCAAGATACGCGGCCGCCTGTTCATGGCTGTCGAAATACAGGCCTTCCCCTGTGTCCGACTCCCCGCGCAGCACACGCCTGAGCCCGACGCCGTGCCTTTCACAGGCTTCACGGATATTCCGCGACACCTCGCGTGCAAAAGGATGCGTCGCGTCGATCACAAGATCATATCCCGAAACAAGATCCGCCATTTTCTCCGCATCGAGGCGCCCCGTGCGCACCGCGCAGTCCGTCCCGCTCAGCTCCTCGGCGCCAAGTGGCGTCGCCACGCTGACCGTCACGGCATGGCCCATGCTGTTCAGTTCCCGGGCGAGAAGACGGCCTTCCGTCGTCCCGCCGAATATCAGGATCCTCATTTTTTCTCCTCATATCCCCGCGGCGTGACCATGAATCCCTCCGCCGCCTTTGTCCCGGCCGTACCGATGAATACCGTGCAGAACATATCCAGGTCCGCGTCCGCCAGTTCCTTCAGTGTGGTCAGATGTGCTTCCTGTCCGTCCCGTCCGATATTGCGCACCCAGCCGCATACCGTTTCGGGGTTCCTGCATTCCATCAGGATCTCACAAGCCATCTTCAGGTGGTCTCTGCGCCTGTGCGACCTCGGATTGTACAGAGCGACCGCAAAATCGCCCTGTGCGGCGCAGCGCAGCCGTCTTTCGATTGTCTCCCACGGCGTCATCAGGTCGGAAAGGGAGATCACGCAGAAATCGTTCATCAGAGGAGCGCCCAGAAGCGCGGCGCCGCTCACAGCCGCCGTGATCCCGGGTACGACCTCGATCTCAACGCCTGTTCCCAGCGCCTTCTCGATCACCGGGCCGGCCATGCCGTAGACGCCGGAATCCCCGGAGCAGAGCATGGCGACCGTTTTTCCCGCTGCCGCTGCCTCAACAGCCCATTCACAGCGTTCCATCTCCCGCGTCATCGGTGTGGAGAACGTGTCTTTTCCGGGATACCTGTCTTTGAGAAGCGCAAGGTAGCCTGTATAACCGCAGATCACATCCGCTGCCTTGAGCGCTTCATCCGCGGCGGGCGTCATATGCGATGCGTCTCCCGGGCCCATGCCCACAAGAAAGATCTTTCCCATTGTTTACCTCCAGTCAGGCGCAAACGGCATCTGTGCGACCGCGCATGTCACGCCGTCCGCCGCGCGCTTTTTCACGATCAGCGCGCCTTTCCCCGCGCACACAGCACTGCGTTCGCACACGTTGTCTGTGCCCGTGATCTCCCGAACGAACGCAGAGGCGGAAAAATCCCCCTCCGTCTCCTGCAGCTGCTGCGATGTAAACGTCCGAAGCGGCAGCCCGTGCTTTTCGCAGAACGCGAGAAGTCCCGGCTCTTCGCCCTTCCTGTCGATGGTGGCAGCCAGCGCGAACGCCTCGGCGAGAAGCTGCTCCTCCTCAAGAAGCACCTGAAACGCCCGTTCGATCTTTTCCTGCGGCGTGTCCTTCCGGCATCCGATCCCCAGAACGAGGATCTTCGGAACAACCAGCAGCGGTCCCTCTTTTTCCCTCCGCACGGTGACGCGCACGTCGCAAGCACCATTCTCCGACACCCGCACGCCGTCCGGCGGATCGCCTGCGATCTGCCAGTCGCTCTTCACCGTAACGGTCCCGCCGGACAGAAGGCGCGACGACACCTCTTTGATCTTCCCGACGTTCAGGACCGCGCATCCCTGATGCCTTGCCCAAAGATCCGCCGCAAACACGCCGTTCACGTCCGTCGCCGTCGTGATGACCGCCTGCGCGCCGCAGCACGCCGCGATCCTCCCGGCAAGATCGTTCGCGCCGCCCAGATGCCCGGACAGAAGCGGCACGGCAAAGCGTCCCGTTTCATCCACCGCGACGACCGCGGGATCTCTGTCCTTGCCCGCAAGATACGGCGCGACCGCGCGCACGGCGATGCCCGCAGCGCCGACAAAAACAAGCGCGTCCGCCTCACGGAACGCCGCCTGCGTCCATTCGGACAGAGAAAGCGGATGCCCGCAGCGCTGCGCCTCCCCGCCGAGTTTTTCCGCAAGGTCCTCAGCCAGCGCCTGTCCCCTGCCGGTAAAGCTGATCAGCCGGATCTTCATGCCTTTCCCTCCCGAAACTGTGTGGTGAAGGAGGGATCGTACAGTCTGCTGCGCTCTCCCTCCTGCCGGAGAAAATCCCCGACCAGCACGAGCGCCGTTTTGCTGATCCCGTTCTCCGCGCCGGTCTTTGCGAGTCTGCCCAGCGCCGTGCGGACGACTCTCTCTTCCGGCCAGCTCGCCTTGTACACGATGGCGGCCGGCGTCTCTTCCGTATAGGCCCCCTGCAGAAGCGCTTCCTGCAGCTGATCCAGCATCCCCGCCGAAAGAAAGATCACCATGCTGCATCCGTGCTGCGCAAGAGAAGCGATGCTCTCCTTTTCCGGCACAGGCGTTCTCCCCGCCATCCGCGTGAGGATCACGCTCTGACTGACGCCCGGCAGCGTATATTCCGCGTCAAGCGCAGCCGCCGCCGCGCAGAAGCTCGACACGCCGGGCGTCACGTCATATTTTATGCCCGCCGCGTCCAGCAGATTCATCTGCTCACGGATCGCGCCGAACACACAGGGATCTCCCGTATGCAGACGCACGCATATCCTCCCCGCGCGGTCCGCTTCGGTCAGCACCGCGTTCGTCTCCTCCAGCGTCATTTCGGCACTGTTGTAGATCCTGCAGTCTTCGCGGCAGAACCCGAGGAGCACCGGATTGACGAGACTTCCGGCGTAAACGACCACGTCCGCCTTTTTCAGAAGCTCCGCGCCTCGCACCGTGACAAGATCCTGCGCGCCGGGGCCCGCTCCGACAAAATGGATCATCTCTTTTTCTCCTTCCTATTCTTCCGGCGCACAGCCCGACCACTCTGCGAGCAGTCTGTCTGTTCCCTGTGTCGTTCCAAGCAGTCCGCGTTCGTTGGAAAACACGGCCGCCGAGATCCTCATGCCGCCCGCGCGCTTTTCAAGATGCGCGCTGACCGCGTCCAGCAGGTGCCGCATGACGTCCTCCCTGATGCCTTCCTCCTCCAGAACGGCGAGGCAGGCGTCCGTTGTGGCGCATGCCATGAGCTTTTCGCAGACATTTCTTCCCGCGCCGCAAAGCGCCGCATGGGCCGTGAAGAGTTCCCTCCTGCAGTCCGCCTCCCGGGAATGCGTATTCATGATCCCGCCTGCGAGCTTGACCATCTTTCCGATATGTCCCGTGACCAGGACCTCTTCGTATCCCTGAAGCCGGGCTTCGTCCAGCGCCTCCCCGATAAAGTTCGAACACTTGACTACGGAAACGCCCAGTCTGTCCCAGCCCTGTTCCTTAATGAAAGTCTCTCCGTAGTTCCCTGGCGTCAGGATCACCCGTTTTTCGCCCTGCGCGGCATGCTGCCGCAGTTCCAGCGCGATGGTCGCCGTCAGCGCCTGCACGCTCATGGGCTCCACGATGCCCGAAGTGCCGAGGATGGAAAGTCCTCCCTCGATCCCCAAGTCCGGATTGAACGTCTTTTTCGCGAGTTCTTCTCCGTCCGGCACGAAGACCGTGACCGCGATCCCGCCTTCATAGTCCGCCGCGCGGCAGATCCCGCTGACCGCCTCCGTGATCATCCTGCGGGGAACGGAATTGATCGCCGCCTCTCCCTGCGGCTGATCGAGCCCGGGCTTCGTCACCGTTCCGACGCCTTTTCCTCCGCCGATCCGGATGCCCGGCTCGCCGGTAAGACGCACCTCGGCGCAGATCAGCGCGCCGTCTGTGACGTCCGCGTCATCTCCCGCGTCCTTGCGCACGCCGCAGCTTGCAAAATCCGATCCATCGCGCAGTTCCTCCGGCGTCACTTCGACCCGCAACCCTTTCGGGGTGCGCAGCGAGACGCTTGCCGGCCATACGCCGTTCAACAGTTTTTCCGCCGCTGCGGAAGCCGCGAGCGCTGCGCATGTTCCGGTGGTGTATCCCATGCGCAGGCGTTTTCCGCCCGCGCGTGTGTAATGCTCGAATTTCTCCTTCGGCATCGAAAGGCTGCCCGCAGCCAGGCCGAACAGTTTCTCAAGATACTCCTGCGTCAGCACCTCGTCGGCAGCGCCGATCCGGTCCACGCGCCCGTCCTTCAGGCACAGGACGCGGTCCGCGCAGCGTCTGGTCATTTCGATGTCATGCAGGCTCACGATGACGGACAGTCCGTCCTCCTTCGCCAGGGAGCGCATCGCCTGCGCCAGTTCCAGCTGATAGCGGATGTCCAGATAGGAAGCAGGCTCGTCCAGAAGGAGCACCTCCGGCTCCTGACACAGCGCGCGCGCAAGAAGCACACGCTGGCGCTGTCCGTCGCTCAGCGCGTAAAAGGGTCTGTCTGCCAGCTCCTGCGCGCCCATGCGCCGGATGCAGCGGTCCGCGACCTCCCGGTCCTCCCGGGACAGGATGCCCAGATGTCCGGTATAGGGGTAGCGTCCAGCCTCTACCACCTCGCGGCAGGTCATCAGCTCCGCCCTGGGACGGTCCGTCAGAAGAAGGGACATCTGCCTCGCGACTTCGTGCGCCGCCATCTGATGCAGATCCTCTCCTTTCAGATATACGGTCCCGGAAAGTCTGTCCAGCTGCCGTGCGAGCGTCTTGAGCAGCGTGGATTTTCCCGAACCGTTGGGCCCCAGAAGCACAAGGACCTCGCCTGCGCGCACAGTGAAACCAATGTCGCGGACGACCGCTTTGTCCTTCGCGTATCCCACATCCAGACTGCGGGTTTCCAGCCTGATCCTTTTCTCCGTCATGAGATCTGCTCCTTTCTGCGCGACAGCATCATGTAGATGACCACCGGCGCGCCGAAGACCGCCGTCACCGTGCTGATACTCAACTCCGTCGGCGCAAACAGGAACCGCGCCAGAAGATCGCAGAACAGGCAGAACACCGCGCCGCCCAGAAAACAGGCAGGGATCATCACGATCGGTCTTGCCGTGCTGAACAGGCGTTTCGTCAGATGCGGCGTCGCCACGCCCAGGAAGGAGATCGGCCCCGCGAACGCCGTCACACAGGCCGCGAGCATGCTGGACAGAAGGATCAGCATCACGCGGAAGCCTGAAAGGTTCACGCCGAGGTTCTTCGCGTAGCTTTCCCCGAGCTGATACGCGCTCATAGGCTTGGATAAAAGAAACGCCAGGATCAGCACTGCGAACACGAAGGGCACCATGACCCGTACCTGTTCCCAGCCGATCCCGGAAAAACTGCCTTTGGACCAGTTATGGAGATTCACGATATTGGCGTCATCCGCGAAAGTCACAACGAAATCCGTGACCGCGGAACAGATATATCCGATCATGACGCCGCAGACGATCAAAACCGACATGCTGCGTACGCGTCCCGAAATGAGAAGGATAAGTCCCATGGAAAAAAGCGCGCCGAGAAAAGCCGCGAGGATCATCCACGCGGAATTCATGATGACGCCCCGGGCAAGGCCCCAGATCATGGCAAGCGCCACCATCAGTTTCGCGCCGGAGGAGATGCCCAGCACGAACGGTCCGGCGATAGGGTTGGAGAAAAAGGTCTGCATGAGAAAGCCGGCCAGCGCAAGCGCGCCGCCCAGCACCGCCGCAGCTGCGAGACGCGGCATCCGGATCGTCCAGATGATCTGTCCCGCGGCGCTCGTATTGTCATGCGTGCGCAGGATCCGCAGCACCTCGCCGAACGGCACATCCACGCTGCCGATATGCAGGTTCAGCACCGCCAGAAGAACGAGGAGCGCTCCCAGGATGCAGAACGCGATGATCTTCCTTCTCATAGTCCGCCTTTCTTTTGTCAGTCAAGGGCATGCAGGTACTGCAGCGGCTCCTGTCCGCCCGTGATCACCGTATGAAGATCCGTGATCATGTCCGCAGTGCCGCCGACCTGCTGAAACATGTTCTGTTCCGTGCACCATACGTTTCCGCCGCGCACTGCTTTGAAATCCGCAAACAGCGGGCTCAGGGACAGAAGGTCCTCCATCGTCTCCAGCCGCGTCTGCGTGGTGCTGTTGTAGATCAGGATATCCGCGTCCTTCGCCATGGCGTAGAAGCTCTCCATCTGGATCTCCGTCGCGGACTGCGCGCCTTCGGGCACCTGCAGATCCTCCGGGAACAGATACGTTCCGCCCGCAAGTTCGATCATCTCGGCGACATAGTCATCCGGTCTGCGCACGTTCACGGTGCCGGAGTTCGTCACATAGAAGAACGTCACGGTCTTTCCGGACGCTTCCTGCGCCTCCACTTCCTCCAGCCGTCGCACGCTTTCCTCGAAAAACGCTTCCGCCTCCGCCAGATGTCCCGTGAGGAGCCCGTACAGCTTGATCCATTCCACCCTGCCCAGAGGATGGCTCTCATAGCTGGACAGCTCCACCAGGACGGGAATGCCCAGCCGCTCCAGCTGCTCCTTCGTCTGGGGGTTGTGCCAGATCATCGTGTTCTCCACGGCAAGATCGCAGCCGATATCCAGGACCGCCTCATAGTCCGGAGCGCTGTATTTCCCCACGTATGTGATCTCATCCTCCCGGACAAGCTCCCGGATCTCGGGGATCGTCCAGTTCTCCGCGGAAGTGCTTGTCATGGAAACGGCGTCCAGAGCGTCCGCGCGCAGGAAAAGATCCATCACGGAGGATGACGCCGCGTAGATGGACGAGACCGGCTGCCGGAGGACCTTCACGCCGGGATCCGTTTCCTGCGGGGGCTCCTGCCCTTCGGGCACCAGAAGAAACCGGTCCTCCCCCCCGACCGTGATGAGCGCGCATCCGTCCGCATAATAATCCACGGTGAACTGCTCGGCGTATCTGAGCGGCATGCTCCCGCTGAATTCCCCGTCCGGCTTTTCCGCTTCCTCTTTCCTTCCCCCGCAGCCCGCGAGGCACAGGAGAAGCGTCAGAAGAAGCGGAAGAAACCTCTTCATGCGCCGTTTCATTGCGCCGGCGTGATGCTGCCCGAGTCGAAGAACAGCGTATAATCGATCAGATGCGGCTGGCTCATCGCCGTCGTATCCGCCTGCGCCGCCATGTTCCAGTCAAACACGGTGACCGGGATCTCAAAGACCGAGTTTCCTTCCGTATTCACGGGATCGTACTGCGTCCCGTTCACGACCATGAAATCGTATTTGTCGCTGCTCCATTCGATGCGCGCCGTGTATACGCCGTCCTTCACGGTAAGCTGCGCCGGGGACGCAACGGACGCGCGGCCGGAGCCGCCCTCCAGAAGAACGTCGACAGAATAGGTCCCGTCTTCCAGTCCCAGATCCTCCGGCTTCGTGCCGCGCGTGCGGCTCCCGACGAACGCCGTGTCAGGCAGGGAATCCGCCCGGAAGAGCAGAGTGCGGTCATACCATTTTTCCTTGCGTTTGCTGAACGCCGCGGCGGGGATCCCCGCGTCGAGCGCCTCCACGGGCAGCGTGAACGTGCCTGTCTCCTCGTCCTGCTCCACCAGCGGGATGTAGTCCTTTTCATCCGCGGCAGCAGCCTTCTCGGCTGTTCCCGGGAACATGTACAGATAGGCCTTGCTGGTCATATAGAGCACGGCATACATCTGTCCGTTCTCCACTACGAGCTGCACGTGATCCGCTTTGAACATGGAAGAGCTGGACGCCATCTCCACATCGTATGTCCCGTCGACGAGTTCGTTCGGGTACACGGGGACCATGCCCGGCTCCACGACGTCGACGACTTCCGTCATCTCCTCCGCGGTCGCCACCTGGCTGTTCTGTTCCGTTTCCGTCTGGACAGTCTCCGTCTGCGCAGGCTGGGCCTGCGGCGTCTCTGCCGCCGGCTGCGGTTCCTGCTTCTTTGCGCAGCCTGCGAAAAGGCTGAGAAGCATGATCAAAGCGCACAGGACGCTCAACACTTTTTTACACATTTCGTTTCTCCGTTTTCTTTCCATTATAACACTGCCCGATCCCGCGGGGAGATCGGGCAGCATGCACATCGTCCTTATTTGCCGATCGAATCGATCGCTGCCTGCGCGTGCTCCACGTAGAGCGCGCGGATCGCTTCGATCTCGCCCAGTCCGCGCAGGACGGGCACCACTTCGTAGCCTTCCGCCTCGAATGCGGATTTCCAGGAATCCGCGTCGTCACCGGCCATGTCGTTGTTGGCATGATCGCCAGCGACCACCATCAGGGGCTCCATCACGACGCGGGTGTATTCGCCCTCGCCGACTGCCGCGATCACATCTTCCAGAGAAGGTTCCGCCTCGACGGTACCGATGAAATAGTTGTCCGCGCCCATCTCGTCCAGCACGGTCTGCATCTTCGCGTAAACACCGTTGGAATCGGCTTCCGTGCCGTGTCCCATGAACACGATCGCAGTCGTTCCGTCGTCGTATTCCGCCGTCGCGTCGACGATCGCCTTCGCCACCGCGGCGAAGTCCTCGTCCGTGGTCAGAAGCGGCGCGCCGATCGCGATATTGTCGAACGCATCCGCGTACTGCGCAAGTTCATCCACAAGATCCGTATACTCAAATCCGTTCATGAGATGGGTCGGCTGTACGATCAGGGTCTTGACGCCGTTGTCCACAGCGCGGTCCAGCGCCTCGCCGACGTTGTCGATGACCTCTCCGTCACGGCTCAGCACATGATCGATGATGATCTGGCTGGTGAATCCGCGGCGCACGTCCACATCCGGGAACGCCTCTTCCAGCGCCGCCTCGATCGCGCCGATCGTCAGACGTCTGCTGTCGTTGAAGCTGGTGCCGAAGCTCACGACGAGAAGCTCCGTCTCCCCGATCCCGTCCGCGTTGCGCGGATCGTCCAGGCTCGCGTCTCCGGTCGTATAATCCTCTTCATCCTCTTCCTCTTCGGGCTCCTCTGCGGGTTGTGCAGCGGGCGTCGCAGCCGGTTTCTCCGGTTCGGCGGCTTCTTCCACAGGCGCGGCCGGTTTGGCGCATCCCGCAAACAGCGCAAGCACCAGAAGGAGAGCGATCATCAGTGTGAGATGTCTTTTCATGTTCTTTTTGTTCCTTTCGATGGGATTTTCCGGGAACTGAAAAACCGGCCGATCCCGGCCGGTCATCCTGCATCGCAAAACACCGTCTTTCCGCGGCACGCGAAAAAGACCGTGCATTTTTCTGAAACAGGATCCGTGGACCGCAGATCCGATGGTTTCAGCAGCACAGGCAGGTCTCCTGACTTCCTTCCGCGCGCTCATGCACTTCCCGGTCTCCCAGTGTATCCGCATGGCGCTCTGTAACACAGTGACGGCATCGTTCCAGATTCACACTGGATTCCCTTTTCACCCGCGCCGCGGGCATTCCCGCCGCGGGCACCTGCGCGCTGTATATGCACCCGTTTTTCAATTCTCTATGTCACGGGTCCGCGGAGGATCCGCAGACTCTGGCTTTACAGAAACATAGTACTCGCATCGAAGCGGTAATGCAAGGTTTTTGCGCCCTCCCTGCCCTGCCGCGACAGTGTAAAAACAGGCACGGAAACTGTCCTGTTCGTCATTGCGGACGCTTTGAATGCTATGCTATAATACTGTTGTTTCTGTAACTGAACGAACGGAACAGGAGGTAATGGTAAATGCAATACACAAAAGAAGTCGAAGAGATGGTTTGTGTCGCAAAAGGCCCGAATCACGGTCCCGCACCGATCCCTGAAGAGGGAAAATGGATCCAGGCCAAAGAGATCACAGACATTTCCGGCTACACTCACGGCATCGGCTGGTGCGCGCCTCAGCAGGGCACCTGCAAACTCAGCCTGAACGTGAAAAACGGCATCATCGAAGAGGCGCTGGTCGAGACCATCGGCTGCTCCGGAATGACCCACTCCGCCGCAATGGCAAGTGAGATCCTGCCCGGCAAAACGCTGCTGGAAGCGATGAACACGGACCTCGTATGCGACGCGATCAACACCGCGATGCGCGAGCTGTTCCTGCAGATCGTATACGGCCGCACCCAGTCCGCATTCTCCGATGACGGTCTGCGCATCGGCGCAGGACTCGAGGATCTGGGCAAAGGCCTGCGTTCCATGGTCGGCACCATGTACGGCACCCGCGCAAAAGGCACCCGCTATCTGGAGATGACGGAAGGCTACGTGGTCAAGATGGCACTGGACAAAGACGATCAGGTCTGCGGATATCAGTTCCTGAGCCTCGGCAAAATGATGGACGCCATCAAGAACGGCATGTCCCCCAACGAGGCCTACGAGAAGAACATCGGTACATACGGCCGTTTCACGGCTGAAGACGGCGCTGTCAAGTGGATTGACCCGCGCAAAGAATAATGGGAGGTGCGACATATGGCTTTGTTTGAGAATTATGAAGGCCGCATGCCCCAGTTGCAGCCTGTTCTGGATAAATATGGGTTCAAGGACTTCGCGGAAGTCAAGGCTTATACCAACGGCAAGGGCGTAGACGCCTACAGCATCGTGGAGAGCACACAGCCCATCTGCTTCGAAAACGTCAAGTGGGCGTATGAGCTGGGCGCAGCCATCGCAATGAAAGAGAACGCGGCAAACGCAGCGGAAGCGGCGAAATGGATCGGCGTCGGCCTGCAGGCATTCTGCATCCCCGGCTCCGTCGCAGACCAGCGTCAGGTCGGTATCGGCCACGGCAATCTGGGCGCCATGCTTCTTGACGAGGAGACCGAGTGCTTCGCTTTCCTCGCCGGCCATGAGTCCTTCGCAGCAGCCGAAGGCGCGATCAAAATCGCACTGAACGCCAACAAAGTGCGTCAGAAACCCCTGCGCGTCATCCTGAACGGCCTGGGCAAATACGCCGCCATGATCATCAGCCGCATTAACGGTTTCACCTATGTGCAGACCAAGTACGACTATCTGTCCGCTGATGTCAAAGAAGACCACGCACTGACCATCGTCAGCAAGACCGCCTATTCCAACGGCGACCGCGCGAAGGTCAACTGCTACGGCGCGGACGACGTCCGCGAGGGCGTCGCCATCATGTGGCATGAAGGCGCGGATGTTTCCATTACCGGAAACTCCACCAACCCCACCCGCTTCCAGCATCCTGTGGCGGGCACCTATAAGAAGGAACGCTGGGAAGCCGGCAAGAAGTACTTCTCCGTCGCATCCGGCGGCGGCACCGGCCGTACCCTGCATCCCGACAACATGGCTGCGGGTCCTGCCTCCTATGGCATGACCGACACCATGGGCCGCATGCACTCCGACGCGCAGTTCGCGGGATCCTCTTCCGTGCCTGCACACGTGGAGATGATGGGCTTCCTCGGCGCAGGCAACAACCCCATGGTCGGCATGACCGTGGCAGTGGCAGTTGCCGTGCAGGAGGCTATGAGCAAATAATCCGTTTATGAAGGAAGCTCCCGGAAATCCTCCGGGAGCTCCTTTTGTCCAGAGGGGTGAATCGTATGGATCTCGCACAACACGCCGAAGAGCTGTTCCGGTCGGGCTGCAACTGCGCCCAGGCCGTCTTCTGCGCATTCGGCGATGTGACCGGAATGGACTTTGAGACCGCCGCTCGTCTTGCCTCCTCTTTCGGAGGCGGCATGGGACGGCTCCGCGAAGTCTGCGGGGCCGTTTCCGGCGCCCTGATGGTACTGGGTCTTGCCTGCGGTTATTCGGACGTACAGGATCCGGAAGCCAAAAAGGCACACTACCGTCTGGTGCGCGAGTTCGCCGCGCGTTTCAGAGAACACAACGGCTCTCTGATCTGCCGCGAACTCCTCGAAGGCGTATCCGTCACGCCCGGGGGCGATCCGGAGGAGCGGACAGACGGGTATTACAAACGGCGTCCCTGCCCCGGACTGGTCCGGGACGCGGCGTCCATCGTGGACGCAATGCTTTGCGAAAAACAGCAACAGGAGGAAAAACAATGATCCGTCATATCGTCATGTTCAAGATCAAGGATGAATTCAAGGATGAGATCCCGCAGCTGGTGGAGAACTTCTACGGCATGAAGGGAAAGATAGAGGGAATGCTGGATCTGGAAGCAGGTCAGGACGTGCTGCACAGCGGGCGCTCCTATGACCTCGCGCTGATCACCGTCTTCGACAGCATGGCTTCCTTCGAAGCCTACCAGACGCATCCCGTGCATATGCCCGTCCGGGCCAGGATGCACGAAGTGCGCAGCGCTTCCGTCGCCTGCGACTATGAGATCCAGGAATAACCCGCCGCAGGATCCCGATAACGGCATGAACGCTCTTCATGCCGTTTTTTCTTTGCTTTTTACCGGACCCGCGTTCAGATTCCGGCAGAAAACAAAAAACTTGCGTCCGCAGTGAAAGAATCTTCTCTTCGGCATGATATAATGTAGAAAAGTATGCGCTGCGTCCGAAATGTACGCAAAACGCGCAGTTCTGCCATACGAGGAGGAGAACATGAGCATTTTGAACGAGATCTCCGAGCTGCTGCAGGCCGGAAAAAGAAAACAGGTCGCGGAACTCTGCACACAGGCGATCGAACAGGGCATCCCCGCAGCCGAGATCCTGAA
This sequence comes from Clostridia bacterium, assembly GCA_017431145.1. Taxonomy (GTDB): domain Bacteria; phylum Bacillota; class Clostridia; order Christensenellales; family Maliibacteriaceae; genus RGIG9107. The sequence continues at coordinate 51,356 of JAFRLQ010000053.1, forward strand.
CGACGGCCTCATGCCGGGCATGGACGTCATCGGAGAGAAATTCAAGGAAGGCGAGGTCTTCGTGCCGCAGGTCCTGATCGCCGCGCGCGCGATGAAGGCAGGCACGGAAGTTCTGAAACCCTACCTGAACGACAGCGAATCGACCGCAAAGGGAAAACTCTGCATCGGGACCGTCAAGGGCGACCTGCATGACGTGGGAAAGAACCTGGTCGCCATGATGATGGAAGGAAAAGGATTTGAAGTCATCGACCTTGGCGTGGATGTCCCGCCCGAGGTCTTTGTCCAGACCGCAAGGGATGAGCACTGCGATATCGTCTGCTGCTCCGCCCTGCTCACCACGACCATGCCGGTCATGGCGGATATCGTCAAGGCGTTCGAAGAAGCCGGCATCCGTCAGGATGTCAAGATCATGGTCGGCGGCGCGCCTGTCACGGACGAATTCGCCGCGAAGATCGGCGCAGACGCCTATACGCCCGACGCAGCAAGCGCGGCCGACAAGGCCATCGAACTGGTCAGCGAAGCCAACTGATCCCGTATATCCATGAAACAGATCAAGATCCAGCCGGAAAACGAACCGCGGACGCTCCTGCAGCTTCTTCAGGCGCAGGGCGTCTTTCTGAGCGCCGCATGCGGCGGCCGCGGCACGTGCGGAAAGTGCAAAGTCCGGTTTGCGGAAGGTGCGCCCGAGCCCTCCGGTCCGGATCTTGCGCGCCTTTCGGCTGATGAGATCCGAAGCGGCTGGCGGCTCGCGTGCCGCACATACATCACAAAACCCTGCGTGATCGAGCTGGATCCGCAGGCGGAAGAAGCGATCGCAGTCGGCACCGCCTTCCGGAAGACTGCCGAAACCGCCGGCAGCGGAACGGTTCCGGAAACCGCCGTGCCGGTTCTGGCCGTGGATATAGGGACGACGACACTGGCCGCAGCCCTGATCTACCCGGGCGCACAGCCGCCCTACCCCGTCGCGACATCCGTCAATCACCAGCGTTCTTTCGGCTCCGACGTGATATCCAGGATCGACGCCTCCAACAAGGGAAACCGTGAAGCGCTGCAGACGCTGATCCTGCAGGATCTTGAAGCACTCGGCGCACAGCTGGGAATACCGGAACAGGACATCTTCGACCCGGAAAAGATCCGGCTGATCATCTCCGGAAACTCGACGATGCAGCATCTGCTGCAGGGTCTTTCCTGCGAGAGCCTCGGTGTCGCGCCGTACACGCCCGTCGACATCTCCCTGCATCCCTGGCGGAACATGACGCTCCTGCCCGGGATCAGCACGTTCGTCGGCGCGGATATCGTAAGCGGCGTGATCGCCTGCGATATGGACAGAAAAGACGATATCTGTCTCCTCATAGATCTGGGCACAAACGGAGAGATGGTGCTCGGAAACCGGAGCAGAATGCTCTGCGCGTCGACAGCGGCAGGCCCCGCCTTTGAGGGCGGCAACATATCCTGCGGCACCGCCGGCATTCCCGGCGCGATCTGCGCAGCTGAGATCGGCGCGGCCGATCCCATCCGGACGATCGGAGATCTTCCTCCCGTCGGGATCTGCGGAAGCGGCGTGCTGGAAGTCACCTACGAGCTTCTGCGCTGCGGACTGATCGACGAGACGGGTCTTCTGGACGACGATTACTTTGACGAAGGCTATCCCCTGGGCGAAGGGCTCTTCTTCACCGCGAAGGACGTCCGGGAGGTCCAGCTCGCAAAATCCGCGATCGCATCCGGTATACAGGTCCTGCTTCACGAATACGGGATCGGCAGTGATGACGTGTCCCGCGTGTATCTTGCCGGGGGATTCGGAGAAAAGGTCAATATCCGGAAAGCCGTCGGGATCGGCCTTCTGCCGGAGGATCTGGCGGACAGGACGCGGCCCGTCGGAAACAGTTCCCTTGCAGGCGCGGTCCTCTTTTCGGAACAGCCGGATCTTGCGGCGCGTTTCGCGCAGGCCGCGTCCGGTATCCGTGAGGTCTCGCTCACCGAAACGCCTCTGTTCTCGGAGCTGTACATGGACAACATGTTCTTCCCGGAGCAGTGAGAAAGGAGCGTTCCATGACGAAAGACGAAGCCGCGAAGATCGCGCAGGAGATCGGGTTCTCGCACTGGGGCTTTTTTGAAGCTGCCGGGCTGAGTTTCCGCACGGAAGTGCGCGACATGTGCGAAATGAACCGCTGCGGCAAATACGCCAAACGCTGGACCTGCCCGCCGGGCTGCGGTCCGCTCGAGGCGATCGCCGAAGAGGTGAAGGCGTACAGCTGGGGGATCCTCCTGCAGACCACCGGCGAAATGGAGGACGCCTTCGACGCGGAAACGATGGAGGAAGCCATGATCGCGCAGAAGGAGCGTTTCCAGACCTATGTGGATCTTCTGCGGGAACAGTACCGGAACGAGACTTTTCTGCCTATGAGTTCGGGCGGATGCGATATCTGCAAAGAATGTACATATCCCGACGCGCCGTGCAGGTTCCCTGAAAAGGCGCTCCCTTCCATGGAGGCCTACGGGCTGATCGTCACGGACGTGTGCGAACTTGCCGGGATCCCGTATTACTACGGAAGAGACACGATCACGTATTCCTCCTGTATTCTCTTTCCGTAAGAGACAGGAACCGCATGCGTGTTCTCATATGAAACCAACAGCAAATGATACTGAATACACGAAAGGAAGAATGACATCATGACGAAACGAGAGATTGTCCTGCAGGCTCTGTCGCATCAGGAAACGCCGGTCATCCCCTATTTTCTGGATCTGACTGACATCGAACTGAAAAAGATGATCGACTACACCGGAGACCCTCTGTATTTTGAACACAGCGACTCCTATATCGCGCAGGAAAGAAATGAATCGTTCACGGATCTTGAAGGCGGAAAATTCATGGACATGTTCGGCGTGATCTGGGACAAAGGCGCGCAGGAAGGCGACTTCGGCATCGTGAACACCTACCCGATCCCAGAGGCAGACTTCGGCGACTACGTGTTCCCGGAACCGGACGAGAAACTGATCCGCGAAAAATGTGAGCGTCTGGTCGCGCAGCATGACAAATTCACCATGTACACGATCGGCTTCAGTCTGTACGAGCGTGCCTGGGCGTTGCACAGCGTGGAGGAATCCCTGATGGACTTCCTCGTAGAGCCGGAGTTCATGCATGAGCTTCTGGACAAGATCGTGGAATACAACAACAAAGTCGTGGATATCGTATGCGAGTATCCCGAGATCGACTGCATCTTCTTCGGAGATGACTGGGGCCAGCAGAAGGGCCTCATCATGGGCTATCCCATCTGGGAAGAGTTCATCAAGCCGCGTCTGAAGATCATGTACGACCACGTAAAGAGCTACGGAAAATTCGTCGCGCAGCATTCCTGCGGCGACTGCAGCGAACTGTTCCCGGATTTCGTGGAGCTGGGCCTGGACATCTACAACACATTCCAGCCCGAGGTCTATGACATCCAGTACTTCAAGGACACGTTCGGCGACAAGATCACCTTCTTCGGAGGGATCTCGACCCAGAGGTGCCTGCCCTTCATGACGCCGGATGAGGTCAAGGCCGAAATGCATCACGTCATGGACGTCCTGAGCAAGGACGGCGGTTATATCCTTGCCCCGACGCACGCCATGCCCGCCGACATTCCGCCCGAGAACGTCATCGCGTTCATGGAAGTCGCGAAAAACGAGAATCCCAGATAACAAGCGATCCTGTGACAGAAAGTGCCGGAGACTGTTTCTTACATGTCTCCGGCATTCTTTTTCTGAAAAGGACCACGCCCGGCTCGACGCGGGGATATCTTCCCGCGGTCCGGAATTCAGTGTATTTTTTCAATGATCATTTCAGGCGATCCTTCTTCGAGAGAATTATACGCATCATAATGGATGTGAGATCCCGGCGCCGCTTCCGCAAGCGCCGTGAGCTGTTTTGCCAGAGAGAGAAGTCCCTCCCTGTTTGCAGAAATCACGATCCCGTTCTGATCGCCAGCCGTCCTGATCGCAAAACCATCGATCCATTCCGTTTTCATGCCGGTCACCTCTCTTTTATTCTTCCGCCACGTCTGTTCTTTCCGCCCGGTCCGGGGCATCCCCAAGACCGGTTTGTTCGGCTCCGAAGAAAGAATTGAAGATCTTCACGGCGTTTTCCGCCGGCGGCACACTGCCGGTGTCGACAGTCAGGTCATACCCTCCTCTGGGGAACAGATACGTTTCCGAAGCCTCCGCGGATCCCGGACATCTGTTTCCACGTTCCAGTTCTCTTTTTCTCAGCAGCTGCAAAGGGCAGGTGATACGCACCGTTCGCATAGGATAGGATGCCAACGTCTCTTTCAGCTGCGCAAAGATCCGTTCGCTTGTGATCACATGATCGATAATGACGCCGTCGCCTGTCCCCAGTATATCGAACGCTTTTTTGTACAGGTCGGCCGATATTTCGAACACGTCGTCCTCATAGATCGTTTCCGTCCGTGACATCCGCAGAAAATCATCGATCGAAACCACTTCGTATCTTTCGGATCTCTTATCTGAAATCAATTTCTGCAGCGCTTTGGCCAGTGTGGTCTTTCCGCTGCTGGAAGGACCGTTGAGCAGAATGATCTGCTGTTTCAAACATCTTCACTCCTTTATGGATCCGGGTTTTACGGTCTTTCTGTGTCATCCGGCAAACGGGAAGTTTCAATCTATCTTTTTGATATAAACTCTCGATGGCGCGCCGTCCATATCATTCATCATCGTTTTGAATTCACATCCGTACTTTTCATACAGTCCGGTATGGTTTGTCGAAATATACACTTCCGGGATCCCGCTCTCTTTGGCGATGCGTTCTATCTCCTCAAACAGTTTTCCGGCATAGCGGTGTCCTCTGTGTTCTGGAAATGTATAAACAAATCCCACCCATGGAGTAAGCTCTGTCGGCTGAATGTCATCCTTCTCGGCATAGGTGCAGAAAGAAATCAGTTCATCACCCTCGGTTAAAAGCAAAACTCTGGACTCTGTTCCAACGGCATCAAAAAAGGTCTTTTGACTGAGCAGATCAAAAAGAAACGCTCCCGCGCTCCAATCGCTCCGTCTGATTTCTTCAAGCCAGTGTGCCTGTCTGTTGCTTTCAAAATAATTGATTACCTGCACATTGATATCCTCTTAGGATTTGTACATTTCTTTTCTGCAGCAAACATTTCGGTCCGTCATTTCTTCCTGTCGTTTCGAATCATTGCATACCATACATCGTCACAGATTCCGAGGTTGTTCTTTCCGGCAGCTCTGAGAATACCTTCCTGTTTCATTCCGGCTTTTGCCATAACGCGTCCTGATTTCGGATTGTTTGCATCATGACACGCAGCAACACGATTGAGTCCGACAACATCGAAAAGATAATCCATCACGGCTCTTAATGCTTCCGGCATCAATTCCTGTCCCCAGTATGCCCGGCTCATACAATAACCCATTTCTGCCGCATTGATACTCTCTATAAGCCTGACGACAGAAATATTACCAATAGCCCTTCCTGTTTTTTTATACTCCATAACCCAGTTAAAATACCCGCCATCTTCATATCTGGGTATCCAATCAGCGAGGAGGCTTTTTGTCACATCAACACTCGAATGCGCCGGCCATGTCAGAAATCTCGTAACCTCGGGATCAGACGCCCAGTTTGCATACATATCCTCTGCATCCTCTAACCTGAATCGACGAAGTATCAATCTGTCCGTTTCTATTCTCTGCGTTCCTGCTTTATTCATATTATTTCCCTGCAACTACTGTCCAAACACCCTGAACAGTGTTATTTCCTCGGCAAACAGCTATTTTCTCTTCCGACAAATATACAGCAAATGACTGGAATTGCCAAGCATCTCCCTTTTTTCACAGATATGGAGCTGATAGTCTGCGAACGCCTCAAACTCTTCATCCGTCATGGAAAAATCCGCTCTTTTTTCTGCGATCTCCAGCACGTTGTCCGCGGCGACGGTAGTCAGGTGATCCACGGGTTTGTCCGAGAACAGCTCTTCAAATTCCACAATGTCAAAGCCCGTAAAAAGCTGTTCCTTGAAATGCTTTACGCTGTAATTGCTGTCAAAATTTTCCTTCAGTCCCTGCGTGACCGGCATCCAGTCATACAAGTAGTTGGTGCATATGATCGCATGGGCAGATAAGAAGGCAATTAAGATGATCCCGCCCGGTTTCGTTACCCGGATCGCCTCGTCCAACGCCCTGTGATGATCTTCCGGTTCATACAAGTGATACATGGGTCCGAAGGAAAGGGTGACATCAAAACTGTCGTCACCGAACCTGCCCAGGTCGAGCGCGTCCCCCTGATGTGCATCTATATTGTCAAGGCCGCGCGCTTTTTCCCTCAGTTTATTGAGATTGCCTGCAACCAGTTCGACAGAGGATACTTTATAACCTTCTTTCGCCAGAGCGACGGAGTACCTGCCTGTGCCCGCTCCTATTTCCAGCACCCTGTCCCCCGGCTTCAGAAACTTATGGATATAGTTCATGGTTACAAAGTACTCCATCTGTCCCTGCCGGCTTTTCTCCAAACGGGCGTCTTCGTTGATGCTGCCGTAGAATTCATTCATTATTTCCGCACGCTTCATCCGCTTTATGTTTTTTTCCATTTTCCCTCCGTTTATACCCGGCAGTCATTCACCGTCATTCCCCGTCCCCCAGGACGGCTCTTTGCTCTTTTCCGTGCTCGCCGATGATCTTTTCCATCCAGATCATGTCATACCACCGGTCGAACTTGTAACCGCATTTGTGAAATGTCCCGACGGTCCTGAATCCGAGATGCTCATGAAACTGCGCGCTGTTTTTTGTCAGGTATTCATCTTCCGCCTGAGGGTAACCGATACAGGCGTACATGTTGAGGATCCCCATCCGGTTCAGTCTTTCCTCCAGCGCCTCATAAAGCGCTCTTCCCAGACCGCTTCCCCGGGCGCTGGGATCCAGGTAGATCGTTGTCTCGCAGGACCAGTCGTATGCCGCTCTGTCCTTAAAGGCACCTGCATACGCGTATCCTTCAATACGCCCGTCCCTCTCGATCACAAGATAGGGATAAAACGTCATGGTGTGCCTCATTCTGTCTCTGAACGCTTCCGGTGACGGTGTCTCATACTCGAACGTGACCGCGGTGTTTCGGACATAGTAGTCGTAGATCTCCAGCAGTCTTTCCGCGTCTTCTGTCTTCGCATTCCGAATTCTGAACATTCTGCTCTCCTTACACACGTTCACAGGTCGCATACCATGACGTATTCTTCGCCGTGGTCTTCAATGACCCGGAACCCGGTCTTCTCATAAAGTTTCAGCGCATAGTTGACCTTCTGCACCGAAAGCGACACGCGCCTGTATCCGCGCTGCTTCAGTTCCTTCAGGATCCCGCGCATCATTGCCGTGCCGATCCCTTTGCCGCGGTATTCCCTGAAAAGAGCAATCGCAAGAGACGGCGTTTCGCCGTCCACGTGACCGTAGTCCTCCATGATGCGCGTCCACACAGCGCCTGCAGGTTTTCCTGCGATCTCCGCAATCAGACAGACGTCTCCCTCCCTTTGCCCGAATGCCTCCGTATACAGCTTCAGCTCCGGTCTTTCAATGATCGATCTTTCCGGGGGCTCCATTCCTTCCGGGATGAAGATCGCCTCATACAGGAAATCATCCAGGCAAGGGATCTCCTCTTCCCGGATCGGGCGGATCACAACGTCTTCCATGCTCTGTCTTTCCGCTGCAGACGGTACTGTCTGAACCCTTCCTCTTCTCCCAGATACCGGAATCCGAGTTTCTCCAGAACATGCTGGCTCCGGGTGTTTTTGACGAGGGATTCCGCAAATACGCTTTCCGCGCCGAGCACGTCAAACGCATAATCGACCGCCAGCCGTTCCGCCTGCGTTCCATAGCCCAGGTTTTTCACCGCGTCGTTCTGAAGATGGATGCTCAGTTCGCATTCTTTCGTATCCGGATCGAAATGACGCAGACCGGCTTCTCCAATGACCGTCTGATCCAGCATGACGGCGAAGGCGATGCTCCCCTCTTCCGCGCTTCTCATGTCAAACAGCATGTCGGTCTTCTGAGGATCATAGGTATAGTTCTTCGCATGTTCCCAGAGTGTCATATCCTCGAAAATAGCAGGGTCCATCTCAAACCCGCGGTACATCTCATGCATTTTCTCTCTTGTCATAGGTTTCAGCGTGATCTCCATCTTGCCCTCCATCACTATCATCATTTGTCTCGCTGTGTTGATTATACACCGGCATCCCGGACAGGAAAACACAGCCGGAGGATGCACGCCGCACCCTCCGGCTGAAACTTCACGATCCGGTTTTCAGTCCTCATCGTCATATGTGATCTCGACTCTGCCCAGATTGTCATAGACCTCGACACGGACGGTGTTGGTATAGACGCCCTCGCCGCGCTCCGGCGCTTCCACCTGTCCGAGATTGTCATGCGTATCCAGCACGAACATCCAGCTCTGCGGAATGTGAAGGATGACCTGCCCCAGGTTATCCGTTACCGTAATCTTTCCGTTCCCCGTATAGGCTTCGGTATTGGTAACGAACACCTGCACGCTCCCCAGGTTGTCGTGGATCCGCGCGTCCGCCATATCCGCCGCGTCCAGATAGATCGAGGAAGTGCCGACCTTCTTGTTTTTCGTTGTGAACCTTCTTGTGGAAGGGAATATCAGCTTCAGTCCGATCATGACCAGGAAGCCCGCGCCGATGATCAGCCATTCGTTGATGACCCGCATTTCCTCGCGACCCATGAGATTCAGGATCACCGGCTGGAAGATCACGCCCAGAAGTGCCAGCGGCAATACCGCTTCGGGGATCTGCCGCGCTGCGATCCTCTCTACCATCCAGCCCAGGCATACCGCGCCAAGCAGGATCCGCCATACCGTGAGACGGTTTCCGAGATTCACGCCCATTCCGCTGATGATCAGCATCGCAGCCGCAAGCAGAAGGATCATTCCCCAGAAGACGCCATTCGAACGTTTTGTACCGTACTCCCATTTGAATTCTTTCTTCACTTTTTTCTCGCTCATTTTCTTAACCTCATCTCTTCGATCGTCTCCCGCACCGCACTGTAGTACATGCGCGAGATATACGCTTTTTTGCCGCATCCCGCGAAGGACGCCTCACCGACGCCGGTCGGCCCTCTTGTGATGGAACGGATCTTCGCCGTATTGACGATGCCGCTCTTGGACGACCGCACGAACGCGCGCGGAAGGATCCCCGCCAGTTCGTTCAGCCGCATCGCGCTGCGGAAGCAGTCCTGCGCCGTGTGTACCCAGACGTAATCATCGCTGACTTCAAAATAGAGGATCTCACCATAGGAGAGGAAGATCTCTCCTTCCCCGCTGTGCACCGCGAGTTCGCCTCTTCTTGACGCTGCGTTCTCCAGCGCTTTCTGGATGCGCAGGATCTCGTCCGTCACGGCAGGCGCGCGTATGATCACTTCTTCGGGGATCCCCGGTTCGATCTCGATCCTGATCTTCATGATTCCGCGCTCCTTTCCCTGTCCACAATTGCATTATACATGTCTCATGACGCAAAAAAACCGTTTTCAGCCAAGTGGTCGTTTTTACCCGCCAAGTGGTCGAAACGCCCTCTTTTCTTTCGCTCCGCTTCTTTTTCCTTCCTTCTTTGTTATAATAATACAAGAAAATGAACGGTCGCGCAGAACCGTTTCCGCTGTTTTTTTCGGGAGGGACCTGTTATGAGAAAAGGAATCTGTGTCGCAGGCAATATGATCGTGGATATCGTCTATCCCATCACCGGCTGGCCGCAGCCGGGCGAGCTGGTCCACATTCACGACGGTATCACACATACGACGGGCGGTTCGGTATGCAACTGCATCGTGGATCTGGCGAAGCTCGATCCGGAGCTTCCGCTGTATGCGATGGGAAAAAACGGAACCGACGCGGAAGGCGATCTGATCATGGCTGCGATCGATTACCCCAACGTGGATGTGTCCAACGTGATCCGGGACGGGGCCTCCGCTTTCACCGCCGTCATGAGTGACCAGATAAGCAAGCAGCGCACATTCTTCACATATCTGGGCGCCAACGGAAAGTTTGACGAGTCCGATATCATCTGGGACAATGTGCCCGCGAACATCCTGCATATCGCCTATATCATGCTTCTCAACGCGCTGGATCAGCCGGACGACGAGTTCGGCACGAAGATGGCAAGGCTTCTGTGTCACGCACAGGAGCACGGTCTGAAAACCTCCATCGATATCGTCAGCGAGGCAAGCGACCGGTATAAAACGCTCGTTCCTCCCGCTTTGAAATACACAGATTACTGTATCATCAATGAATATGAAGCCCAGCAGTCCACCGGCATCATGCTGCGTGACAGCAATGACCGGCTTATGACAGAGAATGTCCCGGAAGCGCTGTCCGCGCTGAAGCGCATGGGTGTTTCTACCTGGGCTGTAATCCACGCACCGGAAGGCGGTTACGGTCTGGATGAGCACAACAACTATATCGTCCGCGCAAGCCTCGCTCTGCCCGAGGATTACATCAAGGGTTCCGTCGGAGCAGGCGATGCTTTCTGCTCCGGCGTCCTTTACGGTGCGGAGACGGGAATGGCACTGCCCGAAGCCATCGATCTTGGCATCTGCAGTGCGGCGGCGTCCCTGAGCATGCCCGGATCCACGGAAGGCATGCGTTCAAAGGACGAGGTCATGCAGCTTCTTGAGAGATTCGGAAGAAGAGGCTGACAGATACTGAAATGTTTCCGCTGAAACATAAGGAAATCAGGCCGGCTTCACGGCATGCAAAAGGCTTCTGCAGAATGCAGAAGCCTTTTGCGTGTCACTCCGTCAGACTCTGACGATACAGTCTCTCTTTCTCATTTGATCCATGTGATGTAATCCGCTTTTCTCTCCTTGGGCTGGGGATCGGGCATGTCCGCGTATCCCAGCGCGATGGATGCGACTCCCTGCAGATCCTCGCTCAGGCCCCACTTTTTCAGCAGCGCCTTGCCTTCTGGCATCTCAAACATCTGGATCGGACGGTCGATCCAGCAGGAAGCCAGACCCACAGCATATGCCGCGTTCAGAAGATTGGTCATGACCGCCGCCCCGTCACGATGCGGTGCATGGGATTCCGGCGTGGCGAAGACAATCAGGATCGTCGGCGCGCCGTAATAGGGATCAGGATCCGCACTCGGTCTGCCAAGGACCTTTGCGTTCAGTTTCCGGACAGCTGCCAGGCTTTCCTCTTCCTGAACGACCACGATCTTGCAGCCCTGTGTGCCGGATGCCGTCGGAGCGTAAGTGCCTGCCTCAAGCACCAGTGCGAGTTCTTCGTCTTTAACCTGTTCCTGTTTGAATTTGCGGATGGAACGTCTGTTTTTCAGCACGTCAAGCGCTTCCATTTTCATGAAAAAGTCACCTCCGAATATTAGTTAACTATATTATACACTGCATGCCGGAAAAGAAAACGGCAGCCGCAACGGCTGCCGCATCTTTTTCGGTTGTGCTTATTCCTTTGCGCTCAGGAATTCATCGATGGATTTCGCCGCAAGTTTGCCGGCGCCCATCGCGGAAATGACGGTCGCGGCGCCTGTTACGGCGTCTCCGCCGGCGTACACGCCTTCGCGTGACGTCAGCCCGTCTTCGTTGATGATGATGCCACCTCTGCGGTTGACTTCGAGGCCTTTGGTCGTGTTCTTGATCAGCGGGTTCGGAGACGTTCCGATCGCGATGACGACCGTATTCACATCCAGCGTGTACTCGCTGCCCTCTACCGGGACGGGTCTGCGGCGTCCGCGTTCATCCGGCTCGCCCAGTTCCATTTTGATAACTTTCATACCCGTCACGAATCCGTTCTTCGGATCTCTGGGATCGTCCGGATTCTGATACCCGAGGATCTCGACGGGATTGCGCAGAAGGTGGAACTCGATGCCCTCTTCCTGTGCGTGCTCCACTTCCTCTTTCCTTGCGGGAAGCTCGTCCATGGAACGGCGGTATACGATGTACACCTTGTCCGCGCCGAGACGGAGCGCCGTACGTGCCGCGTCCATCGCAACGTTTCCGCCGCCGACGATCGCGACTTTTCCGCCCTTCATGATCGGGGTATCGGGCGTTTCCCTGTACGCCTTCATGAGGTTGCTTCTCGTCAGAAACTCGTTTGCAGAATACACGCCCTTCAGGCTCTCGCCCGGGATCCCCATGAAATTCGGAAGTCCCGCGCCGGAACCGACAAAGACCGCCTCGAATCCCATCTCAAACAGTTCATCGATGGTGAGCGTCTTGCCGATCACGACGTTAGTCTCCACGTCAACGCCCAGTTCCTTCAGCGTCTCCACTTCTTTGGCGACGATCGCCTTGGGAAGACGGAACTCGGGAATGCCGTAGACCAGAACACCGCCCGCGGTATGCAGTGCCTCAAAGACAGAGACCTTATAGCCTTTCTTGGCCAGGTCGCCCGCGCAGGTCAGTCCGGAAGGACCGGAGCCCACGATCGCGACTTTATGTCCGTTGCTCTCAGGCGCCTGTGCCTTTTTTGTATTGTTCGCGTTATGCCAGTCGGCGACGAAGCGCTCCAGACGGCCGATTCCCACAGGTTCGAACCGGATGCCCATGGTGCATTTGCTTTCGCACTGGGACTCCTGCGGGCAGACTCTTCCGCAGACAGCGGGAAGAGAGGACGTCAGACTGATCACCTGATACGCGCCTTCAAAATCACTTTCCTTGATCTTTGCGATGAACTCAGGGATATGGATGTTTACGGGACAGCCCTCCACACACGGACGGTTCTTGCAGTTCAGACAGCGGTTTGCTTCCTCCACCGCGATCTCGGCCGTGTAACCGAGCGCCACTTCATTGAAATTATGGGCACGGACTGCCGGCTCCTGGGTCGGCATCTCGTGTTTCTTCGGATTCAGCGCCATCGCTCAGGCCTCCTTTTTGAAGAGATTGCACGCGGCTTCATACGCATGCCGCTCAAAGTCCATATACATACGCCCACGGGACATGGCCTCGTCGAAATCGACTTCATAGCCGTTGAAGTCCGGTCCGTCCACGCACGCGAATTTTGTGATCTTCTCTCCGTCACGGTTCAGCGTCAGCCTGCAGCCGCCGCACATGCCCGTTCCGTCGATCATGATGGGGTTCATGGAGACCGTTACCGGGATGTTGAACGGTTTCGCCGTCAGGACCACGAATTTCATCATGATCAGCGGTCCGATGGTGATGATCATATCGAAGGTCTCCCCTGCTTCCAGCATTTCCTTCAGAGGCACCGTCACGTTTCCGTGTCTGGCGTAGGACCCGTCGTCCGTCATGACGATCAGTCTGTCGGAGCACTCCCTGAATTCATCTTCCAGGATAAGAAGGTCCTTGTTCCGGAACCCGATGATGCTGGTCACTTCAGCCCCGAGTCTGTGGAACTCCTGCGCTACCGGCATCGCGATCGCGCAGCCGACGCCGCCGCCTACGATGCAGACCTTTTTGATCCCTTCGGTGTGTGTCGCCACACCCAGAGGTCCGACAAAGTCCTGAATGAACTCACCCTCTTCCTTGTGATTCAGTTTTTCCGTCGTTCCGCCTACGATCTGGAAGATGATCTTGACTGTTCCGCGTTCCGGATCCGTTCCGGCTACGGTAAGAGGGATCCTCTCCCCGTCCTCATCCACGCGAAGGATGATGAACTGGCCCGGCTGCGCCTTGCGCGCAACCAGAGGGGCTTCGATCTCCATCTGCGTAACGGTCGGGTTCAGCGCTTTCTTCGCTGCGATCTTGTACATTTGCCATTCCTCCCGTTTTCCCATACGGCAGCCGTTCTTTCCGGTCTGCCTCAAAATGTTTACCGTTTATTCTACTGACTTTTTCCTCTTTTTGTCAATCACGGCGCCGTATCTTCATGCCGTTTTCTTCCCTTTTCCCGTGATGTTCGCGATAAGCACGATCGTCCAGAAAGCCACATACAGAAGATCCATCAGCAGGCCCGCCCAGAAAAGCAGCGATCCGAACGCGAGTCCGTTCATGAGAATATCACCCAGCAGCGTCAGGAAAATCGCACCGATGCAGAATGCAGGTCCCATGACGCCAAGCACTGCCGCTTTCTCATTTGAAAACCAGTAGATCGCAAGCAGCACCGCGCCGACGATCGTGAGCACAGACCCCAGCGTATAGGTCACTGCGGACATGGAAAAGGTGATCCGTGAGAGTGCGATCAGGATCGCGCCGACCGCCGCCAGCGCCGCTCCTTTTCTCTTCGGATAAAGCGCCAGATAGTAGATTGCGATCAGGAGCATGCCGGCCATCCCGAGAAATGCCAGGATCATATTGTAATTGAATATGCCCAGAAACACTCGCGGGATGATCCTGTGCTCTCCTGTGATCAGATGATACAGCGAGATCCGCCAGAACACATCCGCCAGAGGATACAGAAGCGCAATGATCAGTGCGAATACCCCGAACAGTGCGCTGCGTTTTTTTGTCTCCTGCAGCGGCTGCTGTACAGTTCCGTAACCGGGCTGCGTCTGCAGCTGCTGAACGGCGCCATATGCCGGCTGCGTTTGGGACTGTGTGACCTGTCTTCCGCACACGCCGCAAAATACGGCGTCATCCGGAAGCTGTGTTCCGCAAAAAGGACAATACATGTTTTCTTCCTCCTGTTTTTACGCTGATGCGTTTTCTTCTCCGGGCCTCCAGCCCCTGCAGACGTCGACCCATGCGGCTGCCGAGGAATACTTCTCCAGTTCCCCGGGTGTCAGTTCGATCATGCTGTTCCCGCTGCCGCAGGCAGGAAAAACCGTTTCAAATCTCTTCAGAGACTCGTCCAGATAGACCGTCACGCCTTCATTCACCGCGAACGGACAGACACCGCCGACAGCATGCCCGATAAGCCGGACCGTTTCATCGGGTTTCAGCATTCTCGCTTTTACCCCGAACCGTGCCTTGTATCTCGGATTGTCGATCCTGGCGTCTCCTGCCGCTACGATCAGAACCGGTGCGCTGTTCACGAGAAAGGAAAGCGTCTTCGCGATCCTGCAGGGTTCACAGTTCAGGGCCTGCGCCGCGAGCTGGACCGTGGCGCTGGACTCTTCCAGTTCCCTGACACGGTCTCCGATCCCCTGTGCCGTAAAGAACGCCTTGACTTTTTCCACACTCATACTGTTTATCTCCAAAATTCCGTTATGACATGTCGACCGCGAACAGTCCGCCCGCGCCGCCGGAATGCAGGAACAGGACCCGATCATCCGGCCCGAACGTACCTTCTTTTGCCATCGCCACGAGTCCGGCGAATGCCTTTCCTGTATAAACTGGATCCAGGAAGATGCCTTCCGATCCCGCCAGAAGACTGATCGCTTCGTTTCCTTCCTTCGACGCGATCGCATAGCCGGGTCCACACATATCCCGGAGGATATAGTCCGTCGGCGTGATCTCAATGTCCGCCTCCAGAAGGTTTGCCGCTTCCCGCATCAGCTGCGGCGTAATGACATCAAAGGGATCTGTATCCACCATCATACCGTACACCTTCATCTCTGGAGCAAAAAGCTTCGCGCCAAGCGCAAGCCCCGCCATGGTCCCGCCGCTTCCCTCGGCGCAGATCAGGTGATCGAATCTGTCCTGACCGGTGATCTCCCGCACGCATTCCACATAGCCGAGCGCTCCCAGCGCGTTGGACCCGCCGCAGGGGATCTTGTAGTAAGGCACGCCCATCTGTGTGCCGATTCGGTCCATCTCTTCATAGATATCCGCGTAATCGTCGGTATCCATGAAGATGACTTCTGTACCCATGAGATATTCCAGCAGCTGGTTCCCGAGCCGCTCGGTTACGCCTCTTTTTTTCAGGATCAGGATGCACTTCAGTCCAAGCCGTGTGCAGGCCGCCGCCGTAAGCATCGCATGATTGGATTGGGCGCCGCCCGTGGTAAAGACAAGTTCCGCGCCTTTCTTTTTGGCATCTGCCAGAAGGAACTCCAGTTTCCGGGTCTTGTTTCCGCCAAGCCCCAATCCTGTCAGATCGTCTCGCTTGATGAACACATTTGTGCCCAGTTTCGCGCTGATGTTGTCCAGCCGGTGGATCGGTGTGGGAAACACGCCCAGACTGATCCGGTCGAAAGAATCCAGTGAACGCATGGTGTTCTCCTTTCGCTGCCCCGTTTTCCGGAGCTATCTGTTTCAAAACTCTCTGTTTCCATTAACCGATTTTTTCTTCTGTTTGTCAATCTCTTCTCCTGATCTTTCAGTGGAATCCCTCTGTCAGCCGCACCACGCAGGCAGCGGCATCTTAATGCCATCTTAACAGTATACAAAAACACCCTTACGCCGTCTTAAAATCCCGTTCGATACAATACCCGTATATTAAAGGAGACGGTACGCCATGCCGAAACGGATGAAAAAACACAGGATGTCTTCTTTTCAGACCATCATTACAGGTTTTGCGGTCCTGATCATAGCAGGAACGCTGCTTCTGATGCTCCCGTTATCCAGCGTAGGCCGCACACCGTCAAATCTTTCCGACGCGCTTTTCACGGCAACATCCGCAGTCTGCGTAACGGGTCTTGTCGCGCTGCCCACAGCTGTGCACTGGTCCCTGTTCGGACAGGTCGTGATCCTGCTTCTGATCCAGGCGGGCGGCCTTGGTGTCGTGACTGTCGCCGCGTCCTTTGCCCTCATTTCCGGCAGAAAGATCAGTGTGATCCAGCGTGATACGATCCAGGAGGCGATCTCCGCGCAGAAAACATCCGGCGTAGTCCGTCTGATCGTTTTTATTCTGAAAGTCACACTTGCAGCGGAGTTCACTGGTGCTCTAATCATGATGCCCGTGTTCTGCCGCGCATACGGCGCACGCGGCATCTGGGTCTCTGTGTTTCACGCCGTGTCCGCTTTCTGCAACGCAGGCTTTGACCTGACAGGTGCCCCCGGCGCAGAATTTGCCTCGCTGAGCGGATTCGCCGCAAATCCCGCCGTCAATCTCGTAATCATCTTTCTTATCGTATTCGGCGGAATTGGTTTCCTGACATGGGAGGATATCCGCACCCAGAAGTTCCGCCTGCCCCGTTACAGCATGCAGAGCAAAGTCATTCTGACGGTGACCGGCATCCTGATCACGATCCCGGCACTTCTGTTCTTCTTTCTGGAATTCCGGGATCTGCCGCTCGAGGAACGACTGCTCGCCTCCCTTTTTCAGTCCGTCACGCCGCGTACAGCAGGTTTCAACACAGAGTCTCTCAATGATATGTCTGGCGCAGGAAAACTCGTCATGATCGCACTGATGTTCATCGGCGGCGCGCCGGGCTCCACCGCGGGCGGCATGAAAGTCACGACGGCAGCCGTGTTGTTCGCAAACGCGCGCGCGGTCTTCGCAAGACATGAAGATGTACGTCTGTTTGACAGAAGGATCCCGGAACAGGCAATACGCAACGCCTCAACGATCTTCCTTCTGGACATCGTTCTGACGGTGACCGGGGCAGCCGTCATCTCATCTTATGAAAACATTCCGTTCCAGTCGTGCCTTTATGAAGCGGTATCCGCAGTCGGCACGGTCGGTCTTTCCCTGGGGATCACACCGCATCTGCATTTTCTTTCAAGATGCGTTCTGATGTTCCTGATGTTCTTCGGAAGAGTCGGAGGACTCACTGTGATCTACGCTGCAATCTCCGGCAGAAACATCTCCGGCATGCGGTACCCGCTGGGACAAATCACAACAGGTTAAAAGCAAGGAGGATCTTACGGAAATGAAAACGATTCTGCTGATCGGGCTCGGAAACTTCGGGCTGAACGTGGCGACGCAGCTGTTTCAGCTCGGACACCACGTCATGGGGATCGACATTGACGAAGTGAAAGTCAACGCCGCGCTGCCCGTACTGAGCAACGCAAAGATCGGAGACGGCACGAATCCCGAATTCATGGGAAGCCTCGGCATCGACAATTACGATCTGTGCATCGTCTCTACCGGCGGAGACTTTCAGAACTCGCTGGAGACGACCTCTCTTTTAAAGGAATTCGGCGCAAAAAAGGTAATCTCCCGCGCAGACAGGGACGTTCAGATGAAGTTCCTTCTGAGAAACGGAGCGGATGAGGTCGTCTATCCGGAAAAACAGGTCGCCAGATGGACCGCCGTGCGTTACACCGCGGATCATATCCTGGACTATATCGAGCTGGGTGACGACTATTCGATCTTTGAGGTCTCTGTACCGAAATCCTGGATCGGCATGACGGTGGGACAGCTGGATATACGCAAAAAATACGGTCTCAATATCATGGCGGTCAGGCAGCAGGGCAAAATCAACGTCGCCGTCACGCCGACGACGGTCCTGTCCGCGGACAAGTCCCTGCTTGTGCTCGGTGAATACAAGGCCGTCCAGCGGTGCTTCAAGATCTGAGCACCTGACGCAAACCGGAGAAAAGACATGAGGAAGTGACAGACATGACAGACTGGATGCTGGCCATACTGATCGTTCTTCTGATGCTGGGCGAATTCGTCTTCGGCTTTTTTGTGATACGCCGGGTCGACAGATTCCTCAGAAAAAACGCCGAACAAACCAAAACGCCCTCCATCCCCGATACCGGAGTCCTCAGCGGACACGCGGACGAGGGCGAGATCCTGCAGGCGCTGCGGCAATATAAGGATCACCGGGATACGATACGTGTTATGATATATGATGTAAAAAGCGGCGAAGTATTATGGGATAACGGAGGACGCGGATCTCATGCAGCAGACGAGCGACAATAAACAGAACATGCAGAACGTCTCCGAGCAGGAGCACGTCCTTGTCTGTCTGTCCGCTTCTCCCACGAACGTGCGGATCGTACGTGCCGCCGCCAATATGGCCCAGGCCTACGGCGCGCAGTTCACCGCCGTATACGTCAGGCGTCCGTCCGAGCAGTACACGGAATCGGACAGACGGAATCTGGAAGCGCACATTTCCCTGGCCGAGCATCTCGGCGCGGACGTTGTAACGCTTTACGGAGAAGACATCTCCGAGCAGATCGCCGCGTTTGCGCGCATGGCAGGCGTCACGCAGATCATGATCGGCAAAAGCAAAAACAGACTTCCGTTCCCTTTCCGCGGGACCGACCTCACCGAGCGGCTCATCGAGAGCGTTCCGAACATGGAAGTCCATATCCTCCCGGACGCCTCCTATACAAGACGCTATCAGTATTTCGGCACGAGCCGGGCGCTTCTGCGCAACATCGTGTTCCGTCCCGTCGATCTGCTGATCACTGTGCTGATTCTCACGGCCGTCACGCTGATCGGGCTTCTGTTCCGGAGCCTCGGATTCACGGAATCCAACATGATCACGATCTATATCCTGGGCGTCCTTCTGACGGCGCTGTTCACCAAGGGGTATGTGTTCAGCACGCTCAGTGCGGTCATGAGCGTTATCCTGTTCAATTTTTTCCTGACAGAACCAAGATTCACATTCCACGTATACGGAACCGGATATCCCGTAACGTTCGCGATTATGCTGATTGCCTCCATGATCACCGGTACGCTCGCGGCGCGGCTGAAGGATCACGCAAAGATCTCCGCACAGTCTGCCTACCGGACGAAAGTCATGTTCGACACGAACCAGTTCCTGCAGCAGGCGGAAAGCGAGCATGAGATCATCGAAATCGCCGCAAGCCAGATCATGAAGCTTCTGGACCGGGATGTGATCGCATACGGAGAAAAGGACGGCCGGATGCTTCCACCCAGTCTTTTCCCCGTCATGGAAAACTCGAAACTTGACGATCTTCTGACGGAAGACGAAGAACTTGTGGCGCAGTGGACATTCGAAAACAGGAAACGCGCCGGAGCTTCGACCGCCCATTCCGGAAATGCGAAGGGGCTTTATCTTGCGATCCGCAGGGCACAGAGCGTTTACGGCGTGATCGGCATCGCGCTGGGCGACGACTCCATTGAACCCATGGAGTCCAGCATGGTGCTGTCGATCATGGGAGAATGTGCACTTGCCATAGACAACATGCGTAACGCCATAGAAAAGGAAGCCGCCGCCGTCGTCGCCAAAAACGAACAGCTGCGCGCGGATCTTCTGCGGACAATCTCCCACGACCTGCGCACGCCTCTTACGACGATCTCAGGAAATGCGGATAATCTGCTCACCAATTACGACGCACTGGATGACGAAACGCGTCAGCAGGTATTTACAGACATCTATGAGGATGCGCAGTGGCTCAACAGTCTCGTGGAGAATCTCCTTTCCGTTTCCCGGATCGAAGACGGT
Organism: Clostridia bacterium; assembly: GCA_017431145.1. GTDB lineage: Bacteria > Bacillota > Clostridia > Christensenellales > Maliibacteriaceae > RGIG9107. Next base: position 71,509 of record JAFRLQ010000053.1, read on the forward strand.
ACCATGAATCTCAATCTGTCCACGCAGCTGATCGACGAGGTGATCGACGAGGCGCTGCAGCACGTGAACCGGAAACACGATCTGCACAGGATCGTTGTAGAGTCCTCCCAGGAGATGCTGATGGCGAAAATGGATGCGCGTCTGATCGTTCAGGTCCTGATCAATCTTATCGGAAACGCGCTCAAGTATACGCCGAATGAAAGCCGTATCCGGATCTGGTCGGAAGAGATCGACGATATGATCCACATCCATGTCGCCGATGAAGGCCCCGGCATTCCGGACGAGGAGAAAACACGTATCTTTGAGATGTTCTATACAGGCGGGAACAGGATCGCAGACAGCAGGCGGAGCCTCGGTCTCGGACTTGCGCTGTGCCGTTCCATCATCACTGCGCATCAGGGAAAGATCTGGGTGACAGATAACGATCCCAGGGGCAGCGTTTTCACCTTTACGCTTCCTACGGACAGGATCCCTCTGACGCTGCCGAACATTATGGAATCATAAGAGAGGCGAAGAAACATGGCAAACAAACCAATGATCCTTGTCGTCGAAGATGATACGCCGGTCAGGAATCTGATCACAACGACGCTCAAGGCACATGAATACAGATATATCACCGCGGAAAACGGCGAGCAGGCCGTGATGGAAGCTTCCACGCACAACCCGGAGATCATCCTGCTTGATCTCGGTCTTCCGGATATGGACGGTGTCGAAGTCATACGGATCATCCGCACATGGTCCATGACACCCATTATCGTGATCAGCGCCCGCAGTGAAGACGCAGATAAGATCGAAGCACTTGACAGCGGTGCGGATGATTATCTGACGAAACCGTTTTCCGTCGAGGAGCTTCTGGCGCGTCTGCGCGTCACGCAAAGAAGGCTTTCCATCATGCAGGCCGGCGCAGCAAGCGAAAGCCCCGTCTTTACAAACGGACAGCTGCGGATCGAATATGCCGCAGGCTGCGCTTATCTGGGAAACGAAGAACTGCACCTGACCCCGATCGAATACAGGATCCTCTGCCTTCTGGCAAAAAACGTGGGAAAAGTCCTGACACACCGGTATATCACACAGCAAGTCTGGGGAAGCAGCTGGGACAACGATGTCGCTTCACTGCGCGTGTTTATGGCAACCCTCAGAAAGAAAATAGAGTCTCAGAAAGACTCGCCGCAATACATCCAGACGCATATCGGGATCGGTTATCGCATGATGCGCGTGGACTGACGGTAAGAACCCCTGTCCGTAGTCCAAAAAAAGCCGCCTGTGCAGGTTTTCTATCTGCACAGGCGGTCTCTCATTTTTGTTCTCATTCCGCTTTCCACAGATCCGACACGAACCAGACAAGCGCTGCCCACGTGTACACAGAATACGGGATCCCGTTCGCATCGCAGCCGTCCGCCAGCACTTTCCGCGCCTCCTCGCGCGTCAGCAGTGCGAAACCGTCAAAATGCTCCGTCTCCTCCGCTCCGTCCTGGGAAAGCTCAGACAGATCCTTTGCACGGATCACAGCGCATACCAGCGCATTGCTTTCATCCGACATTCCCGGTGTGCTGAAAACCAGAGGATTGACGACCCGTACGCTGTCTGTGTCGCGGATCACAATGCCGGTCTCTTCACGGATCTCTCTGCGCGCTGTATGAAGAAGCGCTTCCTCGCCGATACCGTCGTCCGGATCGATCAGTCCCGCCGGGGGACTCAGAAGATATCTTCCCGCCGGATACCGGAATTCATAGGAAAGAAGCAGTCTCGGTTCCTCGTTTTCTGTTTCAATGATCACGATGCAGGTCACGGCGTCCGCATAGACACTGCGGAATTCTTCCGCGTTCTTGACTGCGATCAGTCTGTCCATCGGACGTCTGGACACGTCGTAATAGTGTCTTCCCTCCTCATACTGCAGATCGTAGACACGGATATACTTTGTTTCCAACAGTTGTTTGACACACTCCCGTGTGATCTTCGGCGTTTTCGTCATCGTCTGTCAGTCCTCAAAACACATAAGCGGACTCATCTTCCTCCGGAACCGGCAGATTCGCCTGCTCCGCTTCTTCGCGTTCACGCTCCTGCCTGATCATTGCGCTGCGCTGCATGAGCCGTACGCTGGCAAACATGACCACAAGGATCGCGCTGATCAGAAGAAAGATGACATTCCCAAGAAGAAGGCAGCTGCCGCCCGTAAAGCGCACGCTTCCCTTCAGCACCGTATTGATCCAGTGCGGATAATCCGGGTCCATTTTGATGCAACCCAGCACAAGTCCCGCCATGATGTGGAACGATGCGTTCGCAAGGATCGATGTGATGAGATTCCCCGTCACTTCCATCAGAAGGGTCATCAGAATGCTGAAGCACAGCACGCTCGCGACCGGTATAATCCCTTCGTTCCAGGCAAATCCGGCACACCACAGATACAGGATCGTCGTGACCCCGAAAGCCGCCATCGCATTGTGTCTTCCCTTGATCAGCTGATAGACATACCCTCTGAAGAGCATCTCCTGCGTCGTTGAATGGATCAGGATCGCAAGCGCCCACCACCAGAACTTTGTCATTTCCGTAACGCCCTGAAAGGCCAGGCGTTCCATCAGAAAAAGAACCAGCACCGCCACGCCGACCCACGCGGCGCCGAAGAACGATCCGGTGATCATGCCTCCGGGCAGATTCCGGAGAAGCGGCATCGTCATATCATGTCTGTCGATGATCGAAAAACCGATCGTCAGCACGACGACGCAGATCAAAAGGGGCAGTTCCGCCCATATCCTGTTCATCACAGGATCTTCTCTCGTCATACTGAAAAAACCTGCGAACAGGACCCAGACCAGGTAAAACGCGGCGACCCGGATCACTGTTCCCAACACACGTCTCATGAACGCTTTCCTACCTCTCTGAGAATGCGGACATATCCCTTTTTGTCTTATCCGCGTTCATTCCGCGAACAGGATCCGCATTCTGTCTTTGTAAACATTTTCCGACAAACAGGCGCTCTTTTCAAGACTCAGGCACGGATTTTCCGTTTCCCGGTCTCTTTTTTGCCTCTGTCATTCTTATGCGTTGAGGATCAGATCCTCCAGCTTGCGTTTCGGCACATAGTGCACGTCCGACTCGTCACGGTAGAACGGAAGATTGTCCGCCGTCGCGTCCACCAGCCGGATCTCCTCATCCGGTTTGCCCAGCGCGATCACGAGACGGGGCTCCACAGATGCAGGCGTGCCCATGATCCCGATGATCTTTTCCCTGTTGAAAAGGCCGATCATCAGTCCCCCAAGGCCGCGTTCCGCCGCTGCGAGAAGGATCGTCTGCGCCGCGATCCCGACTTCGAAAAACGTGGATGATGTATTCGCGCTGATCTGCATATCCTGGCAGATCACGATGAACGCGGTCGGGTGCTTTCCTTCATGCGGCAGCCCCGCACGCAGGGACGGCGCAAACTGCGTGATGGAGAGTATCTCCTCGACCGCCTCCTTTTCCCATGCCAGATAATACTTCAGCGGCTGCCTGTTCCCTGCCGACGCGGAAAGCCGGACAAGCTCAACCAGTTCTTCAAGATCCTTCCGTGTCAGCGTGACGCTTTCGTCATAGCCGCGGTAGCTCCTGTTCTTCAGGAGCAGCTCTCTCAGTTCTTTCATTCTTTTCTCCTTTTGAAAAAGAACAGACAGAGCGGCGGCAGTGCCGTGTCTCTGTCTGTCATTCTTCTGTATGGATTATTTGAGATTCGAGATCAGACCGCCGAGGATGTTCGTGATCAGATCCGAGTTGTCATTGCCGTCATTCTTCAGCAGCTTGACAACTTTCTTCTTCGTGTCCTTGTCCGCGTCACGATACAGCTGGAGAAGTTCTTTCTCCGACTCCGTGACCTTGATCGACACCGTCTTCTTTTCCTCGGCAGTTGTTGTCAGACCGCCGGTCAGCGCACCGATCGCCGTGTTGAGAAGCGACGTTCCGGTCGCACCCGCGATCGCCTGGATCAGCGCGGAGCTCAGATCTTTCTGCCCGCGTTCCGCTTTGCTGATATCGCTTGCCGTCAGTCCTCCGACCTGCCTTGCCAGCTCTGCCTGTGTCATGCCCGCGTCGGTACGCGCCTTTTTGATCAGCTCGCCGATGCTTTTCTCTTTCGTTGCCATAATTCTATCCGCTCCTGTTCGTTTTTTTCAGCGTATCACAAACGACCGTCTTCTGACAAGAATTCCCTGTCTCCCGTCAGACTTCCACGTTCATTTTCTCAAATTCGTCCAGCCGGATTCTGTAGCAGGCCTCCGCATCCTCTTCAAACGCCACTGTTGGCTGTGCCACTCCCAGGAGTTTCATGATGTAGCGCGTGAACGGCGGATTCATGATCATGATCGGTCCCAGCACATTGGTCCCGATAAAGTTCTTCCTCCGCAATCCCTCTTTTTTGCTTTCGGGATTGATCCCGCATCCCTTTTCCACATCAAAAACGTAGCTGTTCCCGTTATCGCCGTACATCTGCGTGAACTGGGACTTGAACCCGACAATGCGAATCGTCTCATCCCCGTCCTTCATCGTTCCGGAGAACGGCGTATTGAACCGGTCCATCATTTTCCGCTTCGCGTATGCGTCAAAGAGCCCGAGGCACTGGATCTTCGATCCGTCGTCATTCTCGATATAGCTGCCGAAGATCTCCTGTGCGTTCCCTGTTGCGAGGATCACGGTCCCCTTGTCGATCACCTCTTCCAGTCGTTCCTTCAGGGGCATCAGTTTTTCTATCGCGATCTCCTGCGCGTATTCCGGCAGAGGGCCGATGTAGATCATGTCCACATCCTCCTGCGCAAAGCGCGGCGTCTCGTTCAGATGGGTCTCGATATAGTCCGCGTCAGGCAGACACTGTTTCAGATAGTTCATATTGAACAGATCGCCGAACAGATTTCCGACTTCCGGATATAGAATCTCGATTTTACGCATGGTTCTTTCTCTCCCTGATCGTGTTTTCGATAATGTTCCGCGCCTCGTTTTCCAGATCGACGGAGTAGTTGTCGTACAGGATGTAGACCGCTTCCCCGTCCTTCAGCACCAGTTCCGGAGCCAGATCCTTCATCTGCGCGACTGCATGCAGACGTTCTTTCGGGATCCCTGCCACGAGCATGCGGAATACGAAGTCCTGTGCGCGTTTGCCGACCGCCACGATATTGTAGATCTTTTCATCATTCAGGAACTCGAAGTCCGTATCGTAGATATAAGTCAGGTTCTCGGAATCGCCGAAATGCGCGTCTTCCAGCATCATGACGATCTCTTTCTCTTTGGGCTGTTTGCTCACATAGTCAAACACGACGGAGCATGCCGTGGAGATCTGGCCTTTGGCCATGTTGGAGATGACGTCGATCCCCTCCACCGTGCTGTTGCGGTAGCGCGTGCTCACGATGGTGACATTCTCGAGGATGTCGACCAGTTTATCCGGCTCGATACCGAATTCGCGCAGGAACGCGATCACCGTCACCTCATTGTAGAGATTGAAAATGCTGTTGGAGATCATGTGATAGGAATAGATCTGTCCGTTCTTATCCCGCACCTGCATCCGCATGGTCCCGTAATCGAACGATACGGCCTCATAATCCGGTTCGGGCGAGGCGAAGCCGCAGGCCGGGCAGTGCGCTCTGCCGATGTGGTTGTAATGCACATAATCATAGACAAGAGGCGTATGACAGACAGGACATACCTGGATGTCGTTGACGATATTGCGGCATTCGTCGCTGTCGCCCTCCATGTGTCCGGTACCGTAATACACGTTCTTCTGATCTGTCTTCAGCCGTGCGCTGATCAGGTCATCCGCGTTCAGAATGAGCTTCGTCGTCTTCGGCAGCCCCTTCTGGACCACATCAAAAATGTAATGCGGATGCGGGTTGCGTGACAGAGAGTCCCTTGACAGATTCGTGCAGACCAGATAGGTCGGCTTCACGTGTTCATAGACCAGAATCGAGCTGCGCTCGTCCACTTCCAGAACGCCGATATCATGCTTGGATTTATTGAACAGCGTCGCATTGTTGACCAGTGCAGCGGTGATTCCCGTGATGATATTGGACCCAAGCCGGTTGCTGGTGACGTCATAACCTGCCGCTTCAAGGCAGTCTGAGATCATGTTCGTCATCGTCGTCTTTCCGTTCGTGCCGGTCACCGCGATGACTGTCCTGGGTTTGACGATCCTGGCGAGAATGTTGGGACACAGTTTCAGCGCGACGATTCCCGGGAAGTTCGTTCCCTCTTTTTTGATGACTTTGTGGAACAGCCGGATGAGTACCTTTGCTGCCTTGGCCGCCCACAGTGCGAAATAAAACCTGATCACTTCGCTGCATTAGCCTCCTTGTTCTTGTTTCTTTTGAATATACCGGTGATCTTGTCGATCAGTCCGGAAAGTTTTCCCGTTCCCGCGATCCGCCGCAGTGCGCCGGTGCGGTATGTCAGAACCAGATAGATCCCCACCGTCACGATTCCCGCCGCAAGAAGCAGCAGCATCACAATGATTTTGCTCGTCATCTCCCCGCGGAACAGCGCGAACCGCAGGCCGACCATAAGCAGAATGGACAGGATTAGCGGACCGTAATATCTTTTCATGAAGATGAACACATCTTTATACCGGAATCCGTAGCTCTTCTTCATGCTCGTCAGAATGATCGCCGTGGAAGTCGTTGCCCCGATGATCGAAGCCAGCACGGAGCCGATATAGCAAGGCGCGCCGATCGTATTCAGCAGCAGGATCAGCGGAATGTCAAGCCCCGCGTTGACGGTGATGCCGATCAGCGTGTTGGCGAACAGGACCTTGTACTTGCGCATGCCCTGCAGCATCATATTCAGCACCAGCTGAATGGAAAACGCGATGCTCAGGATCGCCTGCACCATAAGGACCGTCGCGCCGTACTGCGACGGGCCGTAAAAGAAGAAGTAGACCGGCTTGGCGAACACGATGATGAACGCCGCCATGGGGAATCCGATATAGAAAAGCGTGTTGATCACGTAATTGACCTTCTCATTGATCCCGTTATATTCCTTATGGGTAAAATCCGTCACGACAAAGGGGATCACGCTGGCGCACATCCCGATGCCGATCGCGTTGATCACCATGCAGATCTTGGAAGACCAGGTGATGACCACGCTGGCGATCAGTTCGCTCTGGGCACCCGAGAAGCCCACGAGCTTCATGCCTTCCAGAACAAGTTTCAGGTCCACCATCTGGTAAACGTCCTGCGACGCTGAGATCAGAATGACCGGCAGCGCGTAGAGCAGGATCCTTTTTGCGATCTTCTGCCAGGGGATCGTCGGCGGATAATCCGTATCCTTTTTCAGGTCCTTCCTGCTGGCAAACGCACGCGCCTTGAGAAAGAGCAGCGCCACAAGTCCGCCCAGTACCGTTCCAGCCAGGGCAACCGATACGCCGATGTCTGTTCTGCCGCTCAGCACGTTGATCACGATATAGGATCCGACGAGCGCCACAAAGATCCGTACCAACTGCTCGATCACCTGGGAGATCGAGGACGGGTTGATGTACTTGTTCCCCTGAAGATAACCGCGCGTGACGCTCAGAAACGGGATGACCAGCAGGCAGAACGAGATCACGCGGATGACCATGACCACGCTCCGGAAATCGCTTCCGCCTGTGATGTCTCCGATATAGAACCGTGTGATGAGCGGCGCGAACGAGAACATCAGAATGAACATCACCAGACCGATGAGTCCGATCAGACGGTTGGCGACGCGGTTCGCAAGTTCGCGTTCCGAAAACATGTTGAGCGCATTGTACTCCGCAACGATCAGGGAGACCGCCGTGGGGATGCCGCTTGTGGAAACATTCAGGAACAGATTGTAGACGTTATAAGCATATCCGTAGAGGACGCCGCCCTGTTCCCCGATGATCTTGTAAAACGGAATGACGTATACGGCGCCAAGCACCTTTGTCAGTATGATCGCGATATAGGCGATCACGGTGCCTTCCACGAATGTGTTCTTTTTCATTTTTCTTGCCATAGATTCCGCCGTTTCACTCCTGCAGTATATTCATCATAGCATGGCGTACAGTTCCTGTACCCATCCTTTCGTATGGTTTCTTCCCTCTTCTCCGGACTTTCCGTTCACTCCGGTTCCGCAGCAGCCCGCGCCTGCTCCAGTTTTTCCAGATACGCGCCGCGCACATTTTCCGGGGAAAGGATCCTCACTTTTCCTGAGAACCCAAACACCCAGTTGTAGAAGGTCTGCCCCGTCGCGACATCCGCCTCCACATCGAACCATTCTTCGTCGATCACCTCGGTGCGGACACGCTCACCGAAGCGGTCGATCACAGCATCCATCGTCGATACATGGCACCGGAGCGTGACCGTCTCCACTTCCGTATTCATCATCCGGAAATGCGTCTGCAGATACCGGTCCAGATTGAAGTCCTTCGGTCTCGGCTCTGCTTTTTCATCAAGGAGCTCGGGCTGGTGCGCGATCCGGTCGACCCGGAAACTCGCAATGCCGCCGTGTTTGTCGGAATAGCCCAGCGCGTAGTAGAAATCTCCGTTCCAGACCATCGCGTACGGACTGAACACATACCATTCTCCGCCATGCCGCAGCTGTTTCTTCTTGTGTATATCATAATAGAAATACTGGAACCGGATTTTTCTGCGTTTCTGGATCGCTTCATGGATCCTGTCTGCGATATAATAAACGGATTCGTTGCTCCCGCGGATCCTTCCCTCGGGATTGTTGAACCGTTTCAGTTCCTCGGATGTATATCTGCTGGCAAGAGACGCCAGTTTGTCTGTCAGTTCACGGCTCTTTTTCGCCGTAATGAACTTTGAGGATTCCACAGCGTCGATCAGCAGTTTCAGTTCCGGAATCTGAAAGATCCTCGTCACCAGCCGGTATCTGTTCTGTGTCGAATGCGTCACGACAACGTCCGCTCCGAAGGCAATCAGCGTCTCGATATCACGCGTGACCGTCGTCCTGTGGGCGTCGATCCCCCAGCGCTCCTTCAGAAGGCGCATGATCTGCGCCGTCGTAAGATAATGCTCCTCATCCGTCAGTTCCATCAGGAGTCTGTAAATGTAAAATATCCTGCTCTGATTCTCCGTCACCGATGACATATTCCCGCGTATCCTTCCAGTATCATTCCCGGTCATTATATCAGATATCGAAAAAAACCGACACCTCAGCAGGCAAAGAGAGCGTGGAAACATTTGTCTCCACGCTCTCTCGTACTCTTCAGATCAGAACAGACGCGGTCTCCAGTGCACATCCATCTGTCTTTTTTCGATCCGCATACCGGGATCAAACGAGGCAAACATCTTCTCGATCGCAGTCACTGCCTTGTTCATCCTCAGTGCATCTTCCGGCATGCCGTTTCTCGTGTTCCATTTCAGGAACTGAAAGCGGTATACTGTCTCCTCTCCTGCGTCCTCGATCTTCTTCAGCGCTGCGACCCATCCGACGCCCGATATCTCAAAATCCTGCTGGGAAATGCTTCCCTTGCAGCCCACGCCGGTATTCTGCGCGATCTGTTTCAGCTGCTCTGCGACCTGCTGCGGATCCACTGCCTTCAGATGGAAATCCTCAGCTTCTTTCATAAAATCCGGTTTCCGTTCCGCGATCTCTCCGCTTGCGACCAGCTTCTTGTGCTTCTGGTTCGCCAGCACGATCACGACTGCCAGAATGACCACCACAACCCCGACAATTGCCCAGACCATTTCTGTCCCTCCTGTTTTCCTGAATCGTTTTTTCCATTATACGCCGTCTTCATCTTTGCTATAATCATTTTAACACGCATGCAGCAAGAATTCTCCCACCTCTGCAGGTGGCAAGATGAATTGCGGAACAGCATGCGCATATTTGAAATATCCCGTAATTTGGATTATAATCAGTAGTAGAGAGAAAATAAAGGGATATTTCAAATGAAACTGTACAACAACAATCACTCAGTGTTCGCGCTGCATTATCACCTGGTGCTGGTCGTGAAATACCGCAGGAATGTGATCGATGATGAGATATCAGCAAGATTGCGCGAGATTTTTTCGTATATCGGAGAAGCCTACAAGATCACGATCGAAGAGTGGAATCATGATGGAGATCATGTGCATGTTCTGTTTCGGGGAGAACCGAAGAGCGAACTGACGCATTTTATCAATGCATATAAATCAGCAAGCAGCAGACTGATCAAAAAGGAACATCCTGAAATACGGGAGAAACTGTGGAAAGAAATGTTCTGGTCACGGTCATTCTGCCTGATCACGACAGGCGGTGCGCCGATGGAAACGATTCGCAGATACATCGAGAAGCAGGGAGAAAAGTGATGGAGACCGGAATGTTCCATAAGGCGGAAAAATACGCGGTGAGCAAACGGGCGCTGACTGAAGAGACCAGTACCTTTCTGATGCAGAACTTCGGCTGCAGCAGAAAAGTGTACAACCTGTATACGGACTGGCTGTATAAGAGGCTGGAAGAAGCAGGCTATGAGGGCGGAAACCGTCTGCCTCAGCTGAAACTGCCGGAAGTAAGAGAATTCAAGAAAGCATATCCTTATCTGAAGGAAGCGGATTCTCTGGGACTGGCGAACGCGAAGATCGCGTTCGAGCAGGCGATGAAGCACTTCAATGAGGACTGTGATCATAAGACCTACACAAAGACAGCGCTGAAGCGCGCGAAGAGCGGAACGGAAGCATTGAGTTTCCGCGGCCTGACCGGGATGCCGAAGTTTCACAGCAGAGCGCACGGGGATCTTTCCTACACGACGAACTGCCAGTATCCGTCAGAGGGAAACAGCCTGAAGCAGCCGACGGTGCGTCTGGAGGGAAACAGGCTGTATCTGCCGAAATGGAAGGACGGGATCGAACTGATCGTGCACCGTCCGCTGCCGGAAGGAGCGAAGATCGGGAATGTGACGATGAGCATGGATCCCGGCGGGACGTTCTATGCGGCAGTGGAGTACGAATATGAGAAAAGAAGGGATGCCACGCTGCGTGACGCAGTCAAAGCGGGAGACAGTGAAACACTGAAGGATCTGAAGATCCTTGGGCTGGATTATTCGCAGGAAGCGTTCTATGTGGACAGTGAGGGCAGGAAAGCCAACTACCCGCACTATTACAGGGAAGCGGAAGCGAAACTGGCAAAAGAGCAGAGGAAACTGTCCCGTATGGAGAAGGGATCCAAGAACTGGGAGAAGCAGCTGAAGAAGGTGCAGAAGACCGGGAAGAAGATCCAGAACCAGCGGAAGGACTGGATCTGCAAGGAAGCGCTGAAACTGTCGCGGAAATATGACGCGGTAGCGGTGGAAGATCTGGATATGCGTCAGATGGCCATGGAAGCACATCTGGGGAAAAAGGCATATGACAACGGATTCGGGATCTTCCGGACGGTCCTGGCACATAAGCTGGAGGAAAAAGGATCGGTACTGGTAAAAGTGGACCGGTACTATCCGAGCACGAAGAAGTGTCACTGCTGCGGCGCGTGTGTGTCTGAGATTGCGCTTGGAGTCAGGGAATGGATCTGTCCCGAATGCGGAACACTGCTTGACCGGGACGAAAACGCGGCGATCAATATCCGTGACGAAGGCAGGAGGATCTTTGCGGAGTACTTTCTGAAACAAATGGAAGAAGAGGAAAAGACAAAGATGCGCGCGGCGGTCAGATCCGAATACAGGCACAGAAAAAAGAAGAAAGAATAAACACATCGATCACAAATACTGAACCGGTCGGGACACCGGGGATAGGCCCCTTATCTTGTCAGGGTGCTGGCACAGCAGGGCAAAATAAAGTGACTGACCGCAAGGTCAGCCACGAAGCCCCCACCTCAGCGCAAGCAGGTGGTGGGTAGTTCACCGACATTTTAACAGGAGGATTTTTCCATGGATTTTCTGAATCTCGCAAAGGACCGCTATTCCTGCAGAATGCTGGATCCCCGTCCGGTTGAACAGGAAAAGATCGACAGGATCATTGAAGCCGCGCTCTGCGCACCGACGGCAGTCAACAAGCAGCCTTTCCGCGTCTTCGTGCTGCAGAGCCCCGAAGCACTTGCAAAAGCCGGTGAGGCGTTTCCCTTCGATTTCGTCCGCAAAGCGCCTGCTCTTATCGTGATCGGCGCGAAAGAGGATGAAGCATGGGTGCGCAAATTCGACAGCCGCAACTTCGCGGATGTCGATGCAACGATCGTCGCAACGCATGTCATGCTCGCGATCCACGACCTCGGCCTTGTCTCGACGTGGATCGGCAACTTCGATCCCACGGTCATGAAGGCTGCCTTCCCCGTTATGGAGGGATTGGATCTCATCGCGCTGTTCCCAGTGGCGTATCCCGCGCAGGATGCCGCGCCGGGCGCCAAACACACCGTATCCCGCGAATGCGGAGAACTTATCTGCAGACTGTAACGTCAAACAGCAAAAACAAAAGGGACCTTTCCTGCGGAGAGGCTCCTTTTGTTTTCCTTCTGTTCTTTTCTGATGATTACAGGCCGTCCGGGAAACTGGTGGATACGCGCGTTTCCTTTTCCGGAAGCCCTTCCGATTCCTTTGCGGCACTGATGCCGCGCATCAGGAAAGCCATGTTATGAGCAAGCGTACGCATGGTCTGAAGCCCTTCCAGGTCTTTTCCCACGTCCTTCGCGGTGAATCCGTGCACATTGTTCCAGTACTGGCTGGAGGCCACAGGCATTCCGCTGATGGTAAAGAACTTGTTCAGCTGTTCAAATGTCGCCGTTGCGCCGCTTCTTCTGCAGCTCACGACCGCAGCGCCGACCTTCATCGACAGATCCTCGCCGTTGGAATAGAAGATCCTCGTCAGAAGATTTACCAGCGTTCCGTTCGGTCCCGCATAATAGACCGGACTGCCGACGACGATCCCGTCAGATGCGCGCAGCTTGTCACCGATCTCATTCACAGGATCGTCATTGAACACGCATCTGTCCAGTTTGTCGCAGGCGTTGCATGCCACGCAGCCGCGAATGATCCGCGAACCGATCTGGATAAGCTCCGTTTCGATCCCTTCTTCGTTCAGCGTCTTTTCCACTTCACGCAACGCTGTGTAAGTGCAGCCCTTCTGATGCGGGCTTCCGTTGATGAGCAGTACTTTCATTATTTATTCTCCTTTCGGCAAAATAGTTTCAGATTGTGTGATGACAGCATCCATATATATGTCATCCGCGTCCATCGGAACTGCATCCAGCAAACGCTCCTGGTAGCACAGGCATATAGTGCGCGTTTTATGCCGTGCAAGGAACCTGTCGTAGTATCCCGCACCGTGTCCGATCCTTGCGCCGTCCCTTGAAGCTGCCACGCACGGCACCAAAGCAAGGCTGATGTCCCCCGTCCACGACAGACTGTCCGGCGGTTCCGGGATCCCCAGCGCACCCGGCGTCAGTTCTTCAAGGTCTCTGATCCTGACTGCGATCATCTCTGTTTTGCTGACGCACTTGGGTACCAGCACAGTCTTTCCTTCTCTCAGACATTCCCCGATCAGGACACGCGTATCGGGTTCCCCCTGCATACTGACATAGATGAATACCGACCGGGCTTCCTTCATCCATGGATGCGTAAGGATCCGCTCCCGTATCTTCTTGTCCGCCGTGTCCGTATCTGCAGGGACTATTCCCCGCACCTTTGCGCGCAGCTGATCCTTCAGCACTTCACTCATCCCCCGAACACCGCCGAAAGCACCGGGATCGTGATGAGCAGCGAAAGCATCGTGATCACGGAAGTTGCGCTCGCGAGCTCGTCATCCGCGCCGTAGTTCTGCGCGATGATCGTGCTCTGACTCATCAGCGGCATCGCTGCCTGCGCGATAAAGATCTGTCTCAGAAACGGATCGATCCGGAAAACCAGCGAAAACGCCACTGCGATCAGAGGAAGGACCGCGATCTTTCCCGCTGTCGCGATAAACGCTTCCCAGCGTCTCCAGATCCCTCTCTTCACGCCCCGCCAGATCACACCGCCCGCAATGATCATCGCCATCGGTGTACCCGGGGCGCCGAGTTTGGACGCCGCCTGCAGGAGGAACTTCGGGATCGGCACGCGAAGAAACAGAAGCGCCAGCGAAACGATCAGTGTGATCAGCGCCGGAGAAAGCAGCGCTTTCAGAGATTGCAGAGAGAAAAGCGGCGCCTTGACGCCCGTATCCCGCCGTATCCCCCATGCGCCGAGGGTCCAGAACATCAGCGTATTGCCCAAAAAATAGAACAGCGCAGGCACAGATGCTGCCTCTCCAAACAGTGCCTGGTTTACAGGAAGTCCCACGAACACCGTATTTGAAAACGCAAAACATACGGCAAACACGCCTCTGCTGGTCGCTTTGATCGGGAGGATCCGTGCCAGCAGCATACCGATCATCCAGCCCGTGAAAACTGTAAGAAGCGGGACAAGCAGCGCCGTGCCCGCCTCTTTCAGTATCTGAGGGTCAAAATACTGAAACACATTGGCAAACATCGTTGAGGGAATGCAGACGATGAGTACGATCTTGGTCAGTTTTTTACTTGTCTTTTCGTCCAGAATCTCTGTCGCAGCAAGGACCACCCCTGCAGCGATCATGATCAGGAAGACCAAAAGCGTATTGATGCTGTTGCTCACATTGCCACCTCGATTGAAAACTTTTTTTCAGTATAGCTTCTTTTCCGTTGAAAATCCACGGCTGCGCCGCCCCTTTCCCCTGTGTCCGCATGGTATAATGATTCCAAATAAGAACGGATTCCGGGATAAGGAGCGTGATCAAACATGCGTCAACTGCTTTTTGGATGTGCCTATTACGACGAATATATGCCCTGTGAACGTCTTCAGGAAGATATGAAGATGATGAAGGATACGGGGATCAATACTATCCGCATTGCGGAGTCCACCTGGAGTACCTATGAACCGGTGCCCGGTGTCTTTGATTTCTCTCATGTCCTGCGCGTTCTGGACGCGGCGGAAACACACGGACTTCAGGTGATCGTCGGAACACCGACCTACGCGATCCCTTCCTGGATGGCGAAACGCCATCCGGACGTGCTGATCGACACCGTATCCGGAAGAAAGTTCTACGGAAAAAGACAGATCATGGACATCACGCATCCTGTCTTCCGCTTCTACGCGGAGCGCATCATCCGCAAACTCATGGAAATCACGGCAAACCGCCTCTGTGTGGTCGGATTCCAGCTGGACAACGAGACCAAATACTACAACAACGTAAGCGCCAATGTGCAGGACGCTTTCATCAAACATCTGCGCGAGACGTTCCATGACGATCTGGACGCCATGAACCGCGCGTTCGGACTGGATTACTGGAGCAACCGGATCGGCGCCTGGGAGGATTTCCCCGACGTGCGCGCCACGATCAATGGAAGCCTGGCTTCGGAATTTGACAAATTCCGCCGTACGCTGGTAGACGAGTATCTCGCATGGCAGGCGTCCATCGTCAATGAATACAGAAGAAAGGATCAGTTCGTCACACAGAACTTCGATCTGGAATGGCGCGGCTATTCCTTCGGCATCCAGCCGCAGGTCAATCATCTGCACGCCGCGCGCTGTCTGTCCGTCGCATCCGTGGATATCTACCATCCTTCGCAGGACAAACTGACAGGCGCTGAGATCGCGTTTGGCGGCGATCTCACCCGTTCGCTGAAGAAAGACAATTATTACGTTATGGAAACGACCGCCCAGGGCTATCCGGGCTGGCTGCCCTACCGCGGGCAGCTGCGCCTGCAGGCATACAGCCATCTGGCGTCCGGTGCCGATTCTGTTCTTTACTGGCACTGGCACACGATCCACAACTCCTATGAGACCTACTGGAAGGGGATCCTGAGTCAGGATTTCGAAAAGAACGAGATCTATGAGGAGGCCGGACGGATCGGACATGAGTGGCAGAAGATCGGAAGCCGCCTGCTCCATCTGAAGAAACAGAACCGCGCCGCTGTCCTCGTCAGCAACGAGGCATATTCCGCGCTGGATCATTTCCGGATCGACGCTGTCTCCGGAAATCCGGGCAAAGCCGGTTACAACGACGTACTGCGCTGGATGTACGACGCGCTTTACAGGATGAATATCGAATGTGACATCATCTGGCCTGAAACAGAGGACCTTTCACAGTATGATCTCGTCATCGTCCCGGCGCTCTACAGCGTTTCCGAGGAAACCATCAGGCGGCTGCGCGACTATGTCGCACTGGGAGGCACGCTGGTCGCTTCGTTCAAGACAGGTTTCTGCAATGAGTTTGTGAAAGTGTGGCCCGACCGGCAGCCGCACGGTCTGACAGACGTTTTCGGTATCTCCTATTCCACCTTCACTTTTCCGGAAAACACAGGTCTGTCCAGCAGTCTGCTTCCGGCACAGGGTGAACGCGCTTCTCTGTTCATGGAATGCCTGAACGCAGACCGGGCAGAGGTTCTCGCCGGATACGATCACCCGAACTGGGGCAGATATGCCGCCGTCACCCGCAACAGGTTCGGGCGCGGCACCGCCTACTACATCGGCTGCATGACATCAGAGGCATTCCTTCAGGCGGTCTACCGTCTCGCGATCGACGGAACGGGGATCAAGCCGTGTACCGTCGAATGGCCGCTTGCCGTCAGACGCGGTACCAACCGCTACGGGAAAAAGATCACCTATCTTCTCAATTATTCCTGGGACAACAGAAACTACGTCCCGACGCACGACGCGGTAAGTCTTCTGGACGGAAAACAAATCACGGCAGGTGATACCGTCGCGGTAGGTCCATGGGACGTTGTGATTCTGGAAAGAAAATAATGACCATTCAGAACATCAAAAGCGGGAGATCTGCCCGCTTTTTTGTTTTTCAGCTATTCTTTTTTTCCGCCAGACTTCGCTGCTTTGCTTTCCAGTCCTTCACCTTGTTGAGTTTCTCCGCCAGTTGTTTCTCTTCACCCTGTTCTCCCGGTTCGTAATACACCGTCCCCTCCATCTTTTCGGGAAAGCACTGCATCGCCGTGACCTTTTCTTCAAAGTCATGCGCGTACTGGTATCCTTCTCCGTAGTGCAGTTCCTCCATAAGAGACGTCGGCGCGTTCCGGATCTGGAGCGGCACCGGTTCGGCCAGTTGCTTCACAGCATCCGTCTTTGCGGTCTCATACGCAACATACGCCGAATTGGATTTCGGCGCCATCGAAAGATAGATCACCGTCTGCGCAAGATGCACGGAGCACTCCGGCATCCCGAGAAAATGACATGCCTGATACGCATTGACAGCCAGCGTCAGCGCCTTTTCATCCGCGAGGCCCACATCCTCGCTCGCGAACCGTACCAGTCTGCGCGCCACATACAGCGGGTCCTCTCCCGCTTCCAGCATACGCGCGAGCCAGTACACAGCCGCGTCCGGATCCGTATTTCGCATGGATTTGTGCAGTGCGGAGATAAGATTGTAGTGCTCCTCTCCCTTTTTGTCATACAGAAGGGATTTCTGGGAAGTGCACTGCTCCATCGTTTCTTTCGTCACAGTTACGGAACCGTCGGCACCGTATTCTCCGTTCAGGATCACCATCTCCAGCACAGACAGCGCGGTACGCGCATCTCCGTTGGCAAAGACCGCCAGTCCATGCAGCATGTCTTCTGTGATTGTCACGTTCATATTTCCGAATCCCCTGGGGTCTTCGATCGCGTGCTTCATGATCCGGACAAGGTCCTCTTCCTTCAGCGCATGCATAAGGAAGACCCGGCAGCGTGACAGAAGCGCGTTGTTGATCTCGAAAGACGGGTTTTCCGTGGTCGCGCCGATCAGAATGATGCTTCCTTTTTCTACAAAGGGAAGAAACGCATCCTGCTGCGCCTTGTTGAATCTGTGGATCTCGTCCACGAAAACGATCGTCCGGACCCCGAACTTCAGATTACTGTCCGCCTGCTGCATCACGGTGCGGATCTCCTTGATCCCGCTCGTGACCGCGGAAAAATCGATGAACTCGGCGCGCGTCTGTTTCGCGATGATCCTTGCCAGTGTCGTTTTCCCCACGCCCGGAGGTCCCCAGAAGATCATCGAACAGATCTGATCCTCTTCGATCATCCTCCGCAGCAGCCTGCCTTTTCCGGTCAGATGCTCCTGCCCGACGAACTCATCCAGCGTAACCGGTCTGAGTTTCGCCGCCAGCGGCTCATTGACATGCTGTTCAAAAAACGTTGTCTGACTCACGGTAAAAACCTCTCTCAGTTAGGAAAAGCCCCTGTTCGGGGCTTTTCGTCATGTCTCTTATTTGGCGTAGTCGACTGCTCTCGTCTCCCGTATGACATTGACTTTGATCTGTCCGGGATAATCCAGTTCCTCTTCGATCTTCTTTGCGATATCGCGGGCCAGTACGACAGAGCCGGCGTCATCGACCATCTCAGGCTTGATGACAATACGTATCTCACGTCCTGCCTGAATGGCGAATGATTTATCTACGCCGCGGAAGGAATTCGCGATCTCTTCCAGTTTCTCCAGTCTGCGGATGTAGTTCTCCAGCGTCTCACGGCGCGCGCCTGGCCTTGCGGCTGAGATCGCGTCGGCTGCCTGAACGAGCACTGCCTCCACGGTCCTGGGCTCGACGTCGTTGTGATGCGCCTCGATCGCGTGAACGATCTGCGCATTCTCACGGTAACGCTTTGCAAGATCCGCACCGATCTGTGCGTGCGGTCCCTCGATCTCATGATCGACCGCTTTGCCCAGGTCATGCAGCAGTCCCGCGCGTTTCGCCAGCTGGACATCCGCGCCGAGTTCCGCTGCCATGATCCCCGCAAGATGCGATACCTCGATGGAGTGCTTCAGCACGTTCTGCCCGTAGCTTGTACGGAACTTCATCCGTCCCAGAAGTCTGATGACTTCATGATGCAGGCCGTGTACGCCTGTTTCGAATACTGCGGATTCTCCCGCTTCCTGGATCTGCGCGTCCACTTCCTTGCGCGCCTTGTTGACCATTTCCTCGATGCTGGTAGGATGGATCCTTCCGTCCATGACCAGTCTCTCCAGCGCGATCCTTGCCACTTCTCTTCTGACCGGATCGAATCCGGACAGGATGACCGCCTCAGGCGTATCGTCGATGATCAGATCGACTCCGGTCGCCGTCTCCAGCGCACGGATGTTTCTTCCCTCACGGCCGATGATCCGTCCCTTCATGTCATCATTGGGCAGCGATACAACGGATACGGTACTTTCTGACACGTGATCCGCCGCGCACTTCTGAATGGCGAGCGATACGATGTTTCTCGCTCTTTTATCTGCTTCTTCCTTGGCGCGGCTCTCGATATCCCGGATCATGATCGCTGCGTCGTGCTTGACATCGTTTTCGATGTTCTCAAGCAGCAGGGCTTTTGCCTCATCCACCGTCATGCCCGAGATCCTTTCCAGCTGTACAAGTTCCTGATTGTGGAGTTCCTCCACTTCAGCCTGCATGCGCTGGATCTGCTTCTGCTGACGTGCGATCGCTTCTTCTTTGGAATCGAGCTGTCCGGACTTTTTGTCCAGGCTCTCTTCGCGCTGATTCAGCCTGCGCTCCTGCGCTTTCAGTTCGCTCCTGCGCTCGCGCGCCTCGCGTTCCTGTTCGCTGCGCAGACGATGCACATCTTCACGCGCTTCAAGGATACTCTCTTTCTTCATCGTTTCCGCCTGCTGACGGGCATTGTCAATGATCTTCCTTGCGTTTTCCTCTGCCGAGCCAGTCCGCTTTGCCGCGATACTCTGACGGATGCGGTAACCCGCAATAATACCCACGATCAGAGCCGCTGCTCCGATCAGTGCGGCCATCCAGCCGGTGATCCCGCCGCCTGCAAGAACGATATGGGAAAGCATCTGCAAATGTAACACCTCCTTCTTTCCTTTTTCTCCAAGTCGTTATTCATTTTTTCATCTGCCTAAACGTTTCCAATAAAAGAGGAATCGATGACTGAAACCGATTCCTTCTATATTTTTGCCGAGATACGAAGCGCAAATATGTATTCAAACGTTATAGCCATACATGGCTTAGTATAAAACATATGTACGTTTTGTCAAGTCATGCTTCCTCCGGAGCCCAGGATTTCTGCAGTTCCTCGATGATCAGGAACCCGTCAGTTTTCACTGCGATCTGATACTGATCCTCATACACGATCTCGCCCGGCGAATTGGTGTAGACGAGATAATACGGATGATTGTATTTTTCCAGCAGCCAGAGCGCCGGACGGATCATCTTCATCATCTCTTCCGTGTTCTCTGTCTTGAACCAGCAGATGACAGGCTCCCTGCGCATGCACGGCTCGGGCCATGGAAGATGCTCCGCGAACCATCCGTCAATCTCTTTGAACAGTTCCGCGTCTTCCTCCTCCATCACATCATTCTGGACCATCTGCCAGCACATACTGAAAACACCCTTGGCATACATCGTGTTTTCCGCCAGTTCTTTCCCCTGTATCCGCGCATATTTATACCTTGAGTTCATCCCCGGAATCCTCCCGTTCATGCTGCTTTCTTCCTGCGTATCAGTATCAGGGCACAGCCCGCTGCCGCAGCTGCGATCACCGCCGCAGCTCCGCCGCAGATCAGATAAAGCGGCATCCTGTAGCCCTTGACGGCAATATGCACCGTGCTTGCCGGCGTTTCCACAGCAGAGGGTCTGAATACCGTTTCCGCTTTGATGAAAGAGCCGTATCCGGGCACTGCGAAGACATTCACTTCCCCTTTGCGGGGAACAGTGATCTGTGCCTTTTCAGCCAGGATAAAGCATGAAGGCGCGTACTGTGGAATATATGCCACAGCTGCTTCCACGGTTTCTCCCGTATCCGCCGCCAGCGCGATGCCGTTTTTCGCTTCTGACTTCACGAAGCACTTCCGATCGGTCAGCGTGATATTCGCTGTTCCGAACAGGATTCCGTACGCCGTTCCTTCCTTGCCTGCACGCACTCTGGATTCCAGAACTGCGTCTGTAACGTTGAGTTCGCGTCCCACTGTCATGCCAAACGCTTCCGTCATTCCCCTGACGTCGAGTTTTGCTTTGCAGCCTTCCTCGAGCATAAAGAGTCCGCCGATCTGTACCGCGACCGTGTTCGCCGTTTTCGGCCCGTAGATTTTTACCTTCAGCACGCTTCCATTCATCAGGTCGACGGAATTTCCCGTCTCCCCTCCGAAGACACCGATCAGATTCCCCGTATACTCCTTCCTCGCGGGTCTGGCGGAAAGTTCGACATTGATGACTGCATTGTCCGCATTGATCGAACCCAGTCCGTTCAGCGAGATCCCGCTCAGCATGGCGATATACTGGTCTGTCGGAATGAAATTCTTCGGCACAGCCGTGCCTTTCACATTGAGCGTCGCGCCGTTGGCATAGATCGATCCCATAATGAACAGACTGTCCTTCACAGTCGGTCCCACAGAGACGCGTACGGGTTTTGAGTCTACATCCACGACGGCGCCGTCATACATGCGCAGATCTCCGTCCGTATGGATCGCCGTTCCATGCGCGTTGATCGACGCGTGTGTTCCCTCATCGAAATACAGGGAATAGCATGTGATGCCGTCTGCGAAATCGTTCTTTCGCGGCCGGCCGGTAAAGTCAGACATAAACTCGATGTTCGCATCTGTATAGATATAGTTGCTTCCGCCTTTGATCACCAGCGGATCGCCGTCAAAAACGAGATTCGGATGATTCCCCTCACCTTTTGTTCCGAAGAACGCGTTGAACGTCACACCGCCGGAGTGGTAATCCGCGTCATAGTAGTTATTGGTAATGACGCATTTCCCTTTCATGTGGAAATAGTACTCCAGATCCTCGCTGTTCCTGCGCATCAGAAACACACACAGGGCTGCTGATGTGCGGGGATCACATACGAACCTGCCGTTGCTGAGCCTGACATTTTCAAACGTTATGTTCACGCCGTCGGGATCGAAGTACACCTTTCCTTTTCCAAGGCCTGCTCCCTTCAGATCAAGCTCGTCACCCGGCGTAAGCGCAAACTCGCCGATATAAAGGACCGTGATGTCCTCCGTCTTGTTCTTGTTGGTCAGTGTCGCCTCTTCCGTCGTCAGGACATTTCCCTTCCTGTCTTCCATGACACACCAGTATGTCAGCACTTCCTGTGAATCCTGTTCAATGGAAGGCACGATCAGCGTTTCCGTGTGCGCACTGGAACCCTGAAGTTCAAAAATGTTGTATCCGTCTGAGAAATACCACTGATAGGATTTGATCTTCCCCGGCTTGTCCACTTCCACATGGAATTCCGCGCCGTTGGGGTAATTGACCTCCACACTCTGGGGCTGTGAAATGATCACGGGCGGCGCGTATGCCGCCGACGCCTTCTGCGGGATCAGGACCGCGCACACGACCAGAAGCAGGATCCCGATTCCGAGGACCGCCATCTTTTTCAGTTCTCGTTTCATGCCTTTTCTCCTCCGCTGCTTTTTAATAAAAACGCCCCGGCGTTTCCCGGGGCGTATTTGGTTGTCAGACTTTGATCGTCAGAACATTCAGTCCGAGTATGTTCTGATACTGTATGTCCTCCGCCATCTTGAAGATCATGCGCAATCCGATATTCTTTGTCACATCATCCGGATCGGCGATCTTCTGCCGTTCTCTGGGATCAAACGGCACGCAGTCGTCCTTCAGTCTCAGGATGAGGTCATTGTCTTTATGGACGACACGCACGTCAACAGAATGCTTCTTTTTGTCTTTCGTGAATCCGTGGTCGACGATATTGCCTGCCATTTCCTCCATCGCAAGACCTGCAAGATAGGACCTGTGTGCGTCGATCCCCTTCTCTTCGCAGAAAGCCTGGACCCGCTGCGAGATCGTTACGACATCCTCGATGCTTTTGATACTCAGGTCCATACGCTCATCGTCTGTCACACCGAAATCATCCGGTATGACCATAAGATCGTCCATGCTGCGCGGAAAATGTTTTTTGCGGATCAGTGCGTAGATGACGCAGATCAGGATGCATCCCACGCCGTTGAGGATATTGGCGATATATACGCTGTTCATCTTCAGAGCCGGGATCAGCAGCGCAGTGAAACCTGCAACAAACACCGCCCCGTCGAACAGGGACAGGATATTGACGAGCACGTCCTTTCCGGAAGCCTGTCCGTAGTTGATGAAATGGATCGCGATGGTGCTCAGCGGCATACAGACCGGGATAAGCCGGAGGCCCCACACCGTCATCATGTAGACCGGATCCGCAGGATCCCGGTAGAAGATCCGTGTGAGCGGCACGGCGAAAATGATGAGCAATGCTGAAACCGCGCACATCAGCGGCACATAGCGCGTGAACATCACGCGCATGATATCTGCCAGCGTCCTCCTGTCTTCCTCGCCGACGCTGACGGACATCAGCATACGGGAAACAGCCTGCATACCGAACGGGATCGCCCAGAATATCCTGAGCAGACTGTCCACCGCGGCAAACGCGGACAGCGCAACGCTCCCCACATAAGCAAGAAGCAGCGCGTTCACGATCAGTCCGCGGATCGTCTCATAGACTCTGGCGCTCGCCGCAGGGAAGCCGATGCGCAGGATCGCTCCGCTTTCCTTCCATGCAAGGCCTTTCATGCTGAATCTAAGATGCGATTTCTTGGAAAAGAAGTAAGGCGCCTGTACCAGAAAGAACGCCCAGAGCCCGATGGAGGAGGCCAGCGCCAGGCCGAAGATCTCCATTTTCAGCACAAGAACGAACAGGAAATTCAGAACGATATTCAGAAAGATGTAGACGCCGATCGCGACGAGCGTCCGGTTGCCTTTGTTCTCCATCGACAGAAATGCCTGCAGCTGGTTGCCCACCACGAGCGGGAACACGCCGATCGACATGCCCAGAAGATACTGATTGAACAGCGGCCGCAGCACTGGATCCTTGGCGAGAAAACCGGTCAGATCGAACGCACCGAAGATTACGAACAGAACTGTAAAAACGATCCCGATAATCGCTGAGATCACCAGACTCAGCGAGAACACGTTGCGCATTTTCTCCTGCTGATTCTGCCCCATGTATTTCCCGCACAGGATCACGGAACCGCCGACCATCGTCATGTTGATCGCCGTGATCAGCATATTGATGGGCCCGTACAATCCGATCGCGCTCATGGAATCGACGCTGATAAAGTTGCTGGCATAAAAACTGGAAACGATCCCGTTTACCGCCGTCACTGCCGACAGCAGGATCTGGATCGGCAGAAGTTTCATCATCAGTTTTGCAATCATTTTGGTGTTGGCTGCCTGTTTTTCCATTGCAACTTCCCTCTTTCAATCGATCAGCCCGAAATGCCGCAGCGCATTTCCGATGCCGTCTTCATCCACTGTATCCGTTACGTAATCCGCAGCCGCCTTGACAGTGTCACCTGCGTTTCCCATCGCAACACCGATCCCGGCAAACTGCAGCATTTCGATATCGTTTTCTCCGTCTCCGAATGCCATGATCTGGGAACGTTCCAGCCCGTTCTCGTCAAGGTATTTCTGAATGCCTGAGGCTTTTCCGCCGCCCCGTGGAATGATGTCGATACCCGTCTCAGCCCAGCTGGAAATAGAACATTCATCCAGAAGATCGTTCAGTATCTGCTTTTCATGCTCCGGGATAAATGCCAGGATCTGGTAGACGTTCTCCCCCTCATAGGTACCGATCTGCGGGATCGTGCCCATCGTTTCCGCCTGTGTCTTCACAACGGTATCGTTGACGTAATTGATGTAGCGGTCGTTCTCCCCGATCAGCACGAACGGAATGCGTTTCGCACGGAATATCTGTTCCAGAACTTCCATTTCGCCTTTGTCGATCGCGGTCCCCGCATACACTTTCCTGTTTCCGTCCAGAAGCAGCTGCCCGTTCAGCGTCAGGTATCCGTCGAACTCGATCTCGCTGACCGGCAGTTTGGAGTATTCCTGCATATGTCTGCCCGTCGCAATGACCGTTTTGATCCCTTTTTCGCGCAGCCTCCGGAGCGCTACGCGCGTTTCCTGCGGCACGTCGTTCAGTTTATGTGACAGAAGCGTTCCGTCGACATCGAAAAACACCGCCCTGATATCATGTTCTCCGCTCACTGTTGTACCTCCTGACCTTCTCAAAAAAACGCTTCATGCCCGCAGGCCCCTGTTCCGCATCCTCGAGATTCGTATCTCCGAGTTCGATCAGTTTGTTTTTGCCGTGGTAATCGCTTCCCGCCGTGACGTACAGCCCGTTCTTTTCCGCCAGTGTCAGAAGGCTCTCCGTCAGTCTTTTCGGGAAACCGGAATAGAACGCCTCAAGTCCCTGAAGTCCGAACCCCATGAGCCGTGAAACGCGCTCCTCCATCTCCTCTCCAATGATAAGCTGGTCTCCGCTCCCGTATGAGGGATGCGCCAGGACCGGAATACCGCCCGACGCGAGGATCCCCTCGATCGCTTCTTCCGGCCGTACATACTCGCTTTTGAAATGGATCTTGTTGATGTAATCCAGGATCGCCTCTTCCTTGGTCTTCACATAGCCGTATTTCACCATCAGATTTCCGATGTGCGGCTTCCCGGGATTGTCCAGTGCGAAAAGCGCGTCCTTGTCCTCCTGTGAAAACACGAATCCGAATTCCTTCTCGACAAAATCCACCCGCGCGCGCACCTTGTTCATGCGGTAGCTGTGTCCCAGATCCACGATCCGCTGCACACCTTCCGATTGCGGCTCGTACCCGTATCCCAGAATGTGGTACTTCCCATATTCATCCTTGCAGGAGAACTCGGCGCCGGTGATGAACTGAGGGTCTTCGGGCTTCAGAATATCCAGAACGATCCTGCAGCCTTTGACCGCATCGTGGTCCGTGACCGCGAAAAGACCGATCCCCGCGTCTTTTACGCGCAAAAGGATTTCCTCCGGCGTATCCGTGCCGTCGGAAACCCTTGTATGCATATGCAGATCGATCTTCTTAGGAATAACCATACCGTGTCTCTTCGTACCGCGACACTGCGGTCACAGATTCTTTTTCAGTTTCAGTATGTTTCTCCCGTCTTTGTATTCATAAACGATATCATCCATCGTTTTCTTTGCCAGGAATATGCCCAGTCCGCCGATCCTGCGTTCCTCCGCAGAGAGTGTCACATCGGGTTCCTCCGATGCCAGCGGATCATACGGGACCCCCTGATCCATGAACGTGATGGTGACAGTGACAGGCGCTTCGGACACTTCCATCAGAACCGTCGCGTTTCCGTGTTCCGGTGCGTAGGCATAGTTCGCGATATTCACGAAGATCTCCTCCGCTGCGACAGCGATCTGCATGCGGGCTCTCGGAGGGCAGTCGGTATCCTCAAGATTCCTGTCGATGAAATCCAGCACTTCCTGCAGATTCTCCACGTCCGCACCGATCTCCAGCTCATTGCGGGCAAACAGCAGCGTATCCGTCTTTTCCAGCAGTTCCAGAAGCTCGCCCTTCCACAGTTCGATCTCCGCTCTGCCTTCAGGCGTCTCCATACCTTTCCTGCGGATCGATCTTCTGATCATGCGCGCATACCCGATGATCCTCGCCTTGTCTTCCACTTCGCGGATCCTGTACTCGTTCTGCGTTCCCAGATAAGCTGCCAGTGCTTTGTGCCAGAACTGTTTTCCGATGTCCAGCGTAAAGCCCTGGAAACGTTCGATCGCCGTATTGTCATACTCGGAGTATCCGATAAAGGAATTATACATGGACGCCAGTTCAAAGATCGGATGCCCGACCGCCAGCGTATCCATATCGATCAGCAGCGTCTCGTCGTTCTGAAGCATGACGTTTTTCGTATGGTAATCACCATGGATCATATGATCGTCATGCGGCACTTCCTCGACCAGTCTGATCAGTTTTTCGCCTGCGTCCTCCGGCAGATAATCCTTCATGAAGCGCACCCAATTGAGCGCCGTCTCCTTCATGTCCGGTAGTTTTCCTTCCGGGACCAGCGTGCTGTGGATCTTCTTCAGCATTCCGATATACTCTTCCACGCACCAGTCCATCTTTTCGGGCTCCGTCTCCAGTATCTTCGAAAAGGAGCGGGCATTCAGAAATTCGAAAACCGATCCGTAACTGTCATTGACACGCACCACATCATAAGAGATCGCCGTCGGGATCCCGAGGACCAGCGCAAGACGCGCCACTTCCCTCTCATGCTGGATGTCCGCCAGCGCGTCCGCATTATTGTAGACCTTGATGACATTGTCCTGGTCGATCCTGTAGATCGTCCCGTTCGCACCGCGTCCGACTTCCTCGCATCCCTCCACGGAAACGACTCTGTACGCCTTTTCCACCTTCATCATCTGCGTGAACCCAGTCATGTCGAGAATCTCGTAAACATCCGAGTTGACATTGATGATCCGAAGATCGGGATTCGTCTTTTTCAGACGCAGAAGGACACGCAGGCCGGCGCTGGAAATGTATTCCAGCTCCTCCATATCAAGCACGACCGGCACTCCGGTTTTTCCATCCAGAACGGACTGTATATGCGCTTCCGCGTCTGCCGCATTGCGGGAATCGATCCTCCCTTTCAGATCGACTGTAACAGCCCCGTTGGTCAAGTCAGCCATTTTGTCCTCCTTTGTATTGCAGACAGATTCTCATACGCCCTTATTCGATCGTCAGAATCTCCGCGAAACCGGTCAGCTCAAAGATCTCCGCGATCGTATCGTTCAGATTCCGAACCTTCATTTCGCCTTTTTCCTTGTTCATGATCTTCTGCGTCGCAAGCAGCACACGCAGTCCGGCGGAAGAGATATAATCCAGTTTCTCAAAATCCAGAGTCAGATCTTTCACGCCTTCCAAAGAGTTCATCAGATCCTCTTCCAGAACAGGGGCTGTGATGGTATCCAGTCTCCCTTCCAGTGCGAACAAAGCTTTTCCCTCTTCGATTGTCTTGTTGATATTCAGCATTCCGTTATACTCCTTTTTCTGCTGTTATTCTGATACGGACAGTTTCCTGCCTTAAAAAAAGTAAAACCACGCTCTTATCCACCTATAATACAGGTGAGCATTCTTATGTATATTTTCTATCCTCAGCACGCCCTGTGTCAAGTCTTTCATACGTGCTTGACATATGCCGAAAAGAAAAACCGAAAGCTCCGGGCGGTATCCGCCGCTCCGGAGCTCCTGCTGTATATCTTGTTTTCCGTAAATGCTCAGTCCTCGTCCATTCCCGGCGCACCGGAGAGGATCTGCCGGATCTTCTCCTCCACTTCCGCGGCGACGTCCGGATTGTCCGCGAGGTACTGCTTGGCATTCTCTCTTCCCTGTCCGATCCTTTCACCCATATAGGAATACCATGAACCGCTTTTCACGATCACACCGTGTTCTGCGCCGAGGTCGATCAGAGAACCGGTCCTGGAGACGCCGCGTCCGTAGATGATATCAAATTCAGCGACCTTGAACGGCGGCGCAAGTTTGTTTTTCACGACCTTGATGCGCGTGCGGTTGCCGACCAGTTCGCCTCCGACCTTGATCGTATCGATGCGCCGCACGTCCAGACGGATGCTGGCATAGAATTTCAGCGCACGTCCGCCGGCAGTCGTTTCGGGGTTGCCGAACATTACGCCGATCTTTTCACGCAGTTGGTTGATGAAGATCACGATGGTCTTGGACTTCGACACCGTGCCCGAGAGTTTTCTCAGCGCCTGGGACATCAGTCTTGCCTGCAATCCGACATGGGAATCGCCCATGTCCCCCTCCAGCTCCGCCTTGGGAACCAGCGCTGCCACCGAGTCGATGACAATCAGATCGATCGCTCCGCTGCGCGCCAGCGCATCCGCGATATCCAGCGCCTGTTCGCCGCTGTCCGGCTGGGAAACATACATCTCGTTCACGTCCACACCCAGGTTTCCGGCATAGACGGGATCCAGCGCGTGTTCTGCGTCGATGAACGCCGCGATGCCGCCCGCTTTCTGTGTTTCCGCCACCGCATGCAGCGCGATCGTCGTTTTACCGGAAGACTCAGGTCCGTAGATCTCGATCACGCGTCCACGGGGGAATCCGCCGATCCCCAGCGCCAGATCCAGTTCCAGACATCCGGTCGGGATGACGGAAACGTTCATGTTCGCCGTGTTCTCTCCCAGTCTCATGATCGAGCCTTTTCCGAACTGTTTCTCGATCTGTGCCAATGCAACGTCCAGTGCGTGCTGTTTTTCCGCAGGCAGTCTGTCATTCTTGTCCATATTCCGCTCCCTCATTCTTTCGCTAAATGTTTTTTACCTGAAATCGCCTTGCAATATCATCTTAAAGAAGAATCTTCCGGAAAACAATATCCCTTTTTCATGGTGTCGCTGTTTGGCGACACCTTATCTGTCTTTTCCGATCAGCGCGCAACGGATCCTGTTGAGTGCGTTGAGCATCGTCATTCTCCTCACGCGGTTTCTGTCGCCACCGAACAGAAAACATGTGCTCGTCACGCCGTTTTCGTCGCAGAATCCCATCCAGACCGTTCCGACCGGTTTCTCCGGTGTTCCGCCGTCCGGTCCCGCGATCCCCGTAACGGAAAGCGCCATATCTGCGCCGCTTCTTTCCCGCAGACCCGCAGCCATTTCTTCCGCCGTCTGCGCACTGACCGCTCCATACGCTTCCAGCGTTTCCTTCCGAACGCCGAGCGTCCGCATCTTTGCCTCGTTGGAATAGGTCACGTGGCTCTCCGTAAGCGCTGCCGAGATCCCCGGAAACGCGACAAGGCTTGACGCGATCATCCCGCCGGTGCAGGATTCCGCAAACGATACCGTCCGTCCGCTTTTGATCAGCATGTCCGCGACGCACGCTTCCATGCTGGTATCCCCTTCCGCATAGATCAGCGTTCCCAGCCTGCGGTACAGTTCATCCGCGACGGGTCCGATCATTCTTTCCGCTTCCTCTTCACTCGCGCTCTTTGCGCTGATCCGGATCCGGATCTCTCCGAAACCGACGTAGATCCCGACCATCGGATTGGTCTGTTCCTTCAGTATGTCCGCGATCCGGTCCTCCAGACTGGGCTCCCCGATCCCGAACACGCGCAGCACGCGGGAATGGATCGTTTCAGCCGAACATTCCCTGAGATATGGCCGGACGCTGCGCAGGAACATTTCCTGCATCTCATGCGGCGGTCCAGGCAGAACGATGACCGTCTTTCCGCCCTTTTCCGTCGCGCTGCCCGGCGCTGTTCCTCTCGTATTGAAGAATACCGTGGAACCCTCCGGGACATACGCCTGTTTCAGCGCGTGGGACGGGATCTCCATCTTCTGTGAGTCATACCGCCCGCGGATTGCGTCCGCGCTCGGCTTGTCCTCCGCAAGTTCCAGTCCCAGCACATGCGCTGTGCATTCCCGAGTGATGTCGTCCATCGTAGGCCCGAGCCCTCCGGTGATCAGCACAAGATCCGCGTGACCAAGCGCACGTCTGATCGTCTCTTCAAGCCGGTCTGCATTGTCTCCGACTGTTTCCCGGAAGAACACATCGATCCCCATTTCAGAAAGCTGCCGGGAGAGAAAGGCCGCGTTCGTGTCTGTGACTTCACCGAGCAGAAGCTCGGTCCCCACTGAGAGGATTTCAGCAATCATGCGACATCCTCCTTCAGCACTTCACGGTTTTTCCAGATATAGACCGCACAGGACAGGGCGGAAAACACCGCTGAAAGAATGATCGCCGCGAAGAACGCCCAGTAAAGGAACATCTGCTGCGGCGCGCCTCTGAAAAGAAGGTACGCCGTCAGCGCGATATACTGCGTAACGGTCTTGATCTTTCCCAGCCAGCCGGCGGCAATCACTTTTCCGCCGTCCGCCGCAGCGACAAGACGGAACCCGCTGATGATGAATTCCCTTGCCACCGTAATGACCATGACCACGGTCATCCAGTTCGCCGATATCTCTGCTGTGATCCATGTCAGGATGGAGATGACGAGCAGCTTGTCCGCCAGCGGATCGACGAATTTCCCGAAATTGGAGATCGCGTCAAATTTGCGCGCGATATGTCCGTCCAGTCCATCCGTTGCCGCACTCAGCACGAACAGCAGCGCCGCGATCCAGAACCTTTTTTCATAATCCCACGGGATCATGAGCACCGCGAGGATCACCGGGACCGTCAGGATCCGGATGACCGTCAGGATATTCGGCACATGCTTCATCCGCTCTTTCTTACTCTTCGTCATCGTTCAGCCTCCCTATCAGATCATATGGCGTCGCGTCCGTGATCCTTACATCAAATACCATGCCCGGCACCGGATCCGCCCCGATCCCGGACCAGTCGATCCGAATGACGCCGTCCACATCCGGCACTTCCCCGCGGGAGCGCGCGATCGCCTCGCAGCGTTCCTCGTCGAATCCGTCGATCACGCATTCGCACACCGTACCGATGCGTTTTCTGTTATTCGCATAGGATATTCCCTGCTGCAGCAGCATGATTTCTTCCAGTCTGCGCGCCTTCGTCTCTTCCGGAATCTGATCCGGCATCCTCGCTGCGGGCGTGCCGTCTTCGGGACAGAACGCAAACGCACCAAGCCTGTCGAAGCAGTTCTCCGCGAGAAACGCGAGAAGCTCTTCATGCTCTTCCTCTGTTTCTCCGGGGAAGCCGGTCATCACCGTCGTGCGGACCGTGAACCCGCCCCCGCGCAGTTTCTGCATCAGTGCATCCAGCTGCGCACGTGTCACCTTTCGGTTCATCTTTTTCAGGATGCGGTCATTGCAGTGCTGGATCGGAATATCCACATATCTGCAGATTTTCTCCTCCCGGAGCATGGTATCCAGTATCTCATCCGTCAGTTTTTCAGGATAGGCGTACAGGAACCGTATCCACCGGATCCCGTCGACCGTCGCGATCTTTTTGAGGAGACTGTTCAGATCCTCACCGTTCTTCAGATCGCTCCCGTACCTGGTCGTGTCCTGTGCGATCAGGATGATCTCCGTCACGCCCTGTTCCGCCAGGTCTTTCACTTCCTCCATGATCTCGTTCACCGCTCTGCTGCGGTACCGCCCCCTGATCCCGGGGATCGCACAGTAGCTGCAGTAATTGTCGCATCCGTCCGCGATGCGGACATACGCGTAATGCACCGCTCCGGTATAGACGCGTTTTCCGCTGTGATAGACTCTGTCCGGTTCTTTGCGGAAGATCTTTCTTCCGTTATAGGTCTCTGCCCAGTCAGCGATCTCTTCACACTGGTCTATCCCGATCACAAGGTCGATCTCAGGCATCTGTTCGTACAGCTCCTCCGGATACCGCTGCGCCATGCAGCCCGCCGCCACAAGCAGCGCTCCGTCCTTGCGCACCGCGTCCATTTCAAGAAGCGTGTCGATCGCTTCCTGCTTGGCCGGATCGATAAAGCCGCATGTATTGACCAGAATGAGATCCGCTTCCTCCGCTGCCTGCGTCAGCTCCCAGCCTTTCTGCAGAAAGCTGTACAGCATGCGCTCTGAATCCACGAGATTCTTACTGCAGCCAAGCGAGATCAGATGTATCTTTTTTCCTTTGCTTTCTGTCATCAGTCATCTCCGTCCGAGGGCATGCCCCATTTTTCTCCCGCTTTTCTGCGCCATTCCTCTTTCGTCATGATGACCTTTCTCGGCTTGCTTCCCTCGGAAGGTCCGACAACGCCCATCTGTTCCATCGTATCGATAAGGTGCCCTGCCCGCGCGTATCCCACACGCAGTTTCCTCTGCAGAAGGGAAATGGATGCCTGCCCGCTCTGCACCGCGATATCGATCGCCTCGGACAGGAGCGGATCCTCATCGGATCCTTCTCCTCTGTCAGACGCACCGTTTTCATTCCCCGCCGCACCGGCGTTATCCAGCGCGGTGATCACATTGACATCGTATTCCGCCTCGATTCCCTGCTGCTTCACATAGGCGACCACGGCTTCTCTGTCTTCATCCTTAACATAGGCGCCCTGCACGCGCAGCGGCTTCAGGATGCCGGTCGGAGCATAGAGCATGTCGCCGTTGCCGAGAAGACGTTCCGCGCCGCCCGTATCGATGATCGTGGTGGAGTCCACACGCGAAGACGTCTTCAGCGCGATACGGGACGGGATGTTTGCCTTGATCGTCCCGGTGATGACATCAACGGAAGGACGCTGTGTCGCGATGACCATGTAGATTCCGGCGGCGCGCGCCAGCTGCGCCAGACGCATGATGCTGTTCTCCACTTCCTTGGAAGCCACCATCATCAGGTCCGCCAGCTCGTCGATCACGATCACGATCTGCGGCAGTTTCTCAACTTTATTGTCTTTTTTGAATTTCTCGTTGTAACGGAACAGGTTATTGACCTGGTTTTCCGAGAAGAGTTTGTAGCGGCGTTCCATCTCCACCACAGCCCAGTTCAATGCGCCTGTCGCTTTCTTGGGATCCGTCACGACCGGGATCAGCAGATGCGGAATCCCGTTGTACAGTGAAAACTCCACTTTCTTGGGGTCGATCAGGATCAGTTTGACCTGATCCGGCGTCGATTTGTACAGAATACTCAGAATGATCGAATGAATACAGACGCTCTTGCCCATGCCTGTTGCGCCGCTGACCAGAAGGTGCGGCATGCGTGCGATATCGCCGACCACAATATTTCCGGAAATATCGCGGCCAAGAGCGAACGCCAGATTGGATGTCGCCTTCTGGAATTTCTCGCTCTCGATGATCTCCCTCAGAGTCACGATCGCCGTTTCCTCGTTGGGGATCTCGATGCCGACCGCGGCTTTTCCGGGAATCGGTGCTTCCATGCGGATACCCATGCTCGCCATTCCCAGCGCGATATCATCAGTCAGGCTGACGATCCTGGACAATTTGACGCCCGTCGCGGGCTGAAGTTCATATCTCGTCACGGTCGGCCCCTGGCTGATGTTCACGACACGCGCCTGCACGCCGAAGCTTTCCAGAATGCCTTCCAGCTGTTTGCCTTTCTCAAGGATTTCCTGCTCAGAGGATACGGTCCTCTTTCCGGTGCGTTTTGCGGGTGAAAGCAGATTCAGCGGCGGTTTGGTATAAGGCTTCTTCTCCGCCTCCGCTGCGGCTTTGAGCCGTGCCTGCTCCAGCTCGTCTTCCGGAAGACCGCCTTCCTCCCCCTCACCGGAGAACGTGATCGGTTCGTGCGTGACGCGCGTCCTGCGTTCCTTCACAGGAGCCGCAGGTTCTTTTTTGACTTCCGGCGTCTCCTCGCGGATCTCGGGTTCCGGCATCATCGTGATCTCCGGGATCACCGTGTCCTCCACAGGCTTCTCGATCGTGCCCACGGGGAACCGGGATTTGCGCACGCGCTTTTTCTGTGCGCCTCTTCTTCTGAAGTCGGCGGGTCCCAGAAGCGCGGGATCGGAACGCTGGTCCTGTCTTCCGTTCAGCGTCTCATTGTACATGCTGACCTGTTTGCGCGCCTCCCTGCGGTACTCCACCTGCTCCTTGACCACGTTGCCTACGTCTTCGCCCGTCTTTTTCAAAGATAGATTCGTCACCAGGATCAGTGCGATCACGATGCCCGCGATAAACAGGATATAGGCCCCGACGTTCCCGATCAGCATGCGCACGGGATACACCGGGATCGACGCGACCGCGCCGCCGCCCGTATGGACCGTCTGTCCCAGAAGATAGGCATTCTTCACAAACTCTCCGAACTTCGGGGCGTCTGTCCGCTTCAGATAGAACATATTGATCAGACACAGCAGGAACAGCACGCCAAACGCCGCTGCAACGACCTTGCCCGTATGGATCTTCTGATGGCGTTCTGCGATACAGATCACGCCGAAGGCGACGAACAGAGCCGGGATCACATACGCCGCGATCCCGAACAGTCCGAACTGCAGGTTCTGGAAGAACACGCCGACCTTTCCGATCCAGTGAGACCTGGACGGAGAGATCGCGCAAACGAACAAAAACAGGCCGAGTGCGATCCAGCATACGCCTGCTATCTCATTTCTTTTTCCCGATCCGTCGGCCGGTTTCGACACCTTCCTGACACGGACGGGCTTAGCGGTCTTTTTTCTTGCTGCCAACTTGTTTCCCCTTTCATATCCTTCGAAAGGACACGATTTCGAACATATTATATCCCCGAACCCCTTTTCTCTGCAATCAGACGCGCAGCCTGACAGACAGGGTCTCCGGAGCAGATTCCAACAGAAAAATTATACACCTTTTTACGCATAAAATCAAACTTTTGTTCGAAAAGCTGACATTGGAAGCCGCGCCGTGCAAAAAGCAAAGAGTGCGCTGTGCGCACTCTTTGCTCCGTCAGTTCTTGGGAACACTCCATTCGAGCAGTTTCTCATTGACGATATCGTAGAGCATGTTCTCACGGATCAGATCCAATCCGTACTCCTGCTCGAAGGCTTCGCGGTTGCCTTCATATCCGAGACGCGTGAGATACTCGCCGATCCTCGCCTCGTATTCTTCTTCCGTCACCGTGAGGCCCTCCGTTTCGGCGACCTTCTGGTAAAAGAGCCTGGACGCAAGGGAATCCTGGGCATAGCGGTTTGCCGCGTCCTCCAGCGCTTCTGTCGTCGTCCCCATCGTCGCGATATAGTCTTCCAGCGTATAGCCGTACATATCTGCCATCTGCTGGTAGTACGTAATGAACTCGTCGTGGTACTGATACATGTCCTTGGGGTTCATGCTGAACGTGCAGCCCGCAAGCGCCTGTTTGAGGATCTCCTCAAGCGCCTTCTGTTCCGCCGCCTTCTGCTTCTGCGCCTCAAGGTCCGTGCGGACGCTCATCTCGTATTCTTTTACCGTCGAGTACTGGCCCTGCGTCAGTTCATAGACGAATGTGTCGTTGTATTCCGGCTCAGTCACCTTGTACGCAAAATGGATGTCGATCTCAAACTGGGCATCCTTTCCCGCCAGCGCAGGATTGATGCTGTAGGGATTGGGGAACGTCACGTCGATCACCGTTTTCTCTCCGATCGTTTTTCCGATCAGCCCCTCTTCGAATCCGGGGATCATCGCGCCCAGTCCGATCGTGATGTCCACGCCCTGGCCCATGCTGTTTCCGCCTTCGAATTCGACGCCGTCGATCGAGCCGACATAGTCCACGTTGATCTTGTCGCCTTCCACGACTTTCGTACCGTCTCGGGAAGGATCACGCTCATCTTCTGAGTTGTCGGTGATGACGTTGCGGATGTATTCGTCCACTTCCTCCTGTGTCACCGTAGCGTCCTGCGGTGTGTAGGTCAGTCCCTTGTACTGGCCCAGTTTCACGGCGGATCTTGATGCGCATCCTGCAAACAGAACCGTCATCAGGAGCGCTGTCACAGCGATCAGCAATACTTTCCTCTTCATGTGCATTTCCTTTCTGAAATAGAAAAGCGGAGCGCGCTTTCGGGACGCTCCGCATTTTTCTCGGATTATTCCTCTTCCTTGTACTCGTCCTCGCGTACGCCGTGATGGATGAGGTTGATGCGGCCCTGCTTGTCGATCTCATTGACCTTGACCAGCAGCGTATCGCCGATGTTGCAGTAATCCTCGACCTTCTCAATGCGCTTGCCGGCAAGCTTGGAGATGTGGACCATTCCGTCTTTTCCGGGAAGCAGTTCCACAAATGCGCCGAACGGCATGATGCGGACAACTTTGCCCTTGAAGACGTCTCCGACCTTGATCTCGCGGACGATCGACTGGATCTGCTTCTTCGCAGCCTTGGCAGCGTCGCTGTCGGGAGTGGAGATATAGACGCGGCCGTCATCTTCGATATCGATCTTCACGCCGGTCTCGGCAATGATCTTGTTGATGGTCTTGCCGCGGGGTCCGACGACTTCGCCGATCTTCTCGGGATCGATGGAGAAGGTGATGATCTTGGGCGCGTACTTGGAAAGCTCCTTGCGGGGCTCAGGCAGCACTTCGAGCATCTTGTTCAGAATGAACAGACGGCCCTCTCTCGCCTGTGCGAGCGCACGGCGCAGGATCTGCTCGTCGATGCCCTTGATCTTGATGTCCATCTGGATCGCGGTGATGCCTTCCGCGGTGCCTGCGACTTTGAAGTCCATGTCGCCGAGGAAGTCCTCAAGGCCCTGGATGTCCGTCATGATCGCGATGTTGCCGTTGGAGTCATCCTTGATGAGTCCCATCGCAACGCCTGCGACCGGTGCCTTCAGCGGTACGCCCGCGTCCATCAGGGACAGAGTGCTTCCGCAGACGCTCGCCATGGAGGTGGAGCCGTTGGAGGAGATCGCTTCGGATACGACACGGATCGCATACGGGAATTCTTCCTCGCTGGGCAGCATGGGCTCCAGCGCGCGCTCTGCCAGCGCGCCGTGGCCGATCTCGCGTCTGCCGGGGCTGCGCATGGGCTTCGCCTCGCCTGTTGAGAACGGAGGCATATTGTAATGGTGCATATAGCGCTTCATATCGTCGTTGGTCAGGCCGTCAAGGATCTGGACCTCACCCATGGCGCCCAGCGTCGCGATACTCATGACCTGCGTCTGGCCGCGGGTGAAAACTGCAGAGCCGTGCGGGTGCGGCAGGATACCGACTTCGCACCAGATCGGACGTACTTCGTTCATCGCGCGTCCGTCGGGACGGATCTGATGATTGATGATCTTGTCGCGGACGATCTCTTTGGTCACGCTGTACAGGATATCCCCGATCGTGCCGGCGCTGTCGGGATACTCTTCCGCGAAATGCGCCACAGTCTCTTCCTTGACCTGTGCGCTGCGTTCTTCTCTCTCATAGCGGTCTGTCGTATCAAGGCTCCAGCGGACCTTCTCGGTCGCGAACTCACGCACTTTGCGCTCGAACTCCTCGTCGGGCTTGGGTGCGACGAACTCCATTTTGGGCTTTCCGACTTCCGCAGCGATATCATTGATGAAAGCGACAATCTTCTTGATCTCTTCGTGCGCTGTCAGGATCGCGTTCAGCATGACTTCCTCGCTGACTTCCTTCGCACCGGCCTCGACCATCATGACCGCGTCCTTCGTTCCGGACACGACCAGATGCATGTCGCTCTTTTCCTGCTGCTCCTGATCCGGGTTGATCACGATCTGTCCATCCACCAGGCCGACAAGCACGGAACCGGTCGGGCCCATGAAAGGCAGATTGGAAATCGCCAGCGCCGCAGAGGAGCCGACCATTGCCAGAACGTCCGTGGGAACGTCGCTGTCGACGGAAAGGACCGTCGCTACGACCTGAACATCATTGTGGAATCCCTTGGGGAACAGGGGGCGCAGCGGTCTGTCGATCAGACGGCATGCCAGGATCGCCTTTTCACTGGGACGTCCCTCTCTCTTGATGAAACCGCCGGGGATCTTGCCTGCCGCATAAAGTTTTTCCTGATATTCCACGCTCAGCGGGAAGAAGTCCACGCCTTCACGGGGTGTGTCCGATCCTGTTGCCGTTACAAGCACATAACTTTCGCCCATGTGGATCAGTACGGATCCGCCGGCCTGCTGTGCGTATTTTCCTGTTTCGATCACAAGCTGTCTGCCTGCCAATTCCATTTGGAAAATGTGATGCATTTTGATTCGTTTACCCTCTTTCTTCTTTTCTTCTTTTTGCTTCTTTTATCAAAAATAACAGCGGCAAACTGTGTTACCGCTGCTTTTTTAATCTCTTATTTGCGCAGTCCGAGTTTTGCGATCAGTGCACGGTAGCGTTCGATATCCTTGGCGCGAAGATAATTCAGCATGCCTCTGCGCTGTCCGACCATTTTCAGCAGTCCACGGCGGGAATGATGATCCTTGGGATGCTGTTTCAGGTGCTCGTTCAGATGATTGATCCGCTGTGTCAGAATCGCGATCTGAACTTCCGGTGAACCGGTGTCGCCCTCATGGGTCTTGTACTGCTCGATGATTTCTTCTTTCCAGTTTGCTTCCATTGCTTGCATTTTGGTGTTCCTCTTTTCTTTTGATGTAATCGCCTTCGGCATAGTGTGACGTCGTATCCGGGGTTTAAGAGGAGTCGCGTCAAACGATGCTGAGGTTCTCATGTGACTTTGTCACAAGTGCAATAAGTGTATCACAGGACGCTCGCGCATTGCAAGCGTCCTGCTGATTTTTCCTTGTTTTTTCGGCCTTTTTCACGCTTTGTCCGCAGTCTGAAAGAATCATTTCTCCTCTTTGACGATGGGGTGCGCTTCAAAATACGCCTCAGCTGCCTGTTTATCCTGCGTGATCTGGCCCGAAAGCTCCGCAAACGTTTCGAATGTCTCTTCATCACGCAGCTTTTTCATGAACTCCACACGGATCTTTTTCCCATACAGATCACCGGAATAATTCAGAATGTGCGTCTCGATGATCGGCGCTTCCAGTCTGTCAACAGTAGGATGATATCCTATGTTGCTCACACTTTCCTGAAGTTCGCCGCCGTCCACGCTGACACGGGTGACATACACCCCGTTTCCGGGAAGCATCATGCCCTGCGGGACCGGAATGTTCGCTGTGGGGAATCCGAGAAGTCTTCCGCGCTCCGCTCCGTGCTGTACCGTTCCGACCACGCTGTAGGGTCTTGTCAGGCACGTGTTGACATACGGCATGTCGCCTCTTGCAGCCGCCTCGCGGATGCTGCTCGAAGAGATCCGTTTGCCGTTTGCCGTGACCGCAGGCACGACATGCACCGTGATGCCGAACTGCGCCGCTTCTTCCTGAAGCACCTGTGCGTTGCCCAGGCCGCCCCGTCCGAAGATCGCGTTCTGCCCGATCACCATATGAGTCATCCGCAGCTCACGGATCAGAAGGACCAGAAACTCCCTGTAGTGCATCGCTGCGAAACGGTTCGTGAAGTGATAGACGTTCAAGCAGTCCATCCCGTATTTTGTCAGAAGCGCGATCCGTTCCTCCATCGTGGAAAGATACGGGATCTTCGTTCCGCTCAGCACACCTGCCGGATGCTCGTAGAACGTCACGACGTTCAGCGGGATCCCGAGACGGTCCGCGTCTCTGCGCGCGACGGCAAGCAGATGCTGATGCCCGATGTGCACGCCGTCGAACATGCCCAGCGCCACAACGACACCGTTTGCATTGTTCGGCTCCATGACTTCTTCGGATCTTCTGGAAGCGGGAGCAGTGAACTCTTTCTCCTCCTCTTCTTCCTCCTGCCGCGCGGCGGGTTCTTCCTCAACCTGAGCAGGCGCAGGTCCGGGTTCCGCCGGTTCAGGCTGCACATAAGCGGGTGCTTCCTGCTCCTGCAGGTCCTGACCGCTTTCTTCGCGCATCATCTCACGCTCGATCTCTTCCGCCGCAAGCGCGGCTTCACGCATCGCCTTGGCACGCTTTTCATCGATCGGAGTTTCCTCTTCCTCTTCAACAGGACGCACAGGCTTGCGCACCTTGCTTCCCCACTTAAAGAAGTTCCGTCCGCTTCCCGATCCTTTCATCGGCGCGTCGTTATGTTCCCAGTCATTCAGAATGTCAGAGATCAGATCGCCTTTTTCCGCGTCTTCTGCTGCTGTCATGTCCGGAACGACAGCTTGCTGCTCCTCTTCACGCACAGGCTGCACAGGTGCTTCCTCAGCATCTGCGTACTCTGTTCTGTCACGCAGAAGAATATCCGACGCTTCCATCGACAGGTCCTCGTAGAACGCATTGGAATCATCGCGGAAGCTCTGCATGAGCCCCTCCTGATAGTCGCTGTCGATCTCTTCGGCGGAAAACTCTCCGAAATCAAACGGATCGTTCTCATCGACTCGCTCGATGCCCAATTTGTTCAGAAACTTCTGAAAACCGGACTGTTTCACTTTGTTCCTCCTTCCGTTTCCCGGGCAGCTGTCTTCCCGGAAAACAGCATGATCTGCGGGCGGATCGTTCCATCCGTCTGCGCCGTAGACAATGAGATCAGCTGATGATCTTCCGTGTGTATCTGGTACATCCTGTTGCTTTCATAATCTTCCAGGATCGCTGTTCTGTCAAGGGATCCCCCGTTGACCGCGCGGATCAAAGCAGCGTTTCTGACGGTGAGTATTCCGTATTCTCCCAGAACTTCCTGCGTCGGAACAAGAAGCGTTTCCACCGTTCCATTTTCCTGCGCTCTGAGAATCTGCTCCACAGTGACCGCGTCCTGCAGCCGGAACATTCCGGACTGTTCCCGTGTCAGCTGTGCCAGATATGCAATACAGCCGCATTCCCGCGCCAGGTCACTGACCAGTGTCCGGATATAGGTTCCAGAAGAGCACCTGACCCGGATCGTGACCGTACGTTCGTCACGCCACGCCAGTGTCCGGACCGAAAAAACCGTAACGTCCCGCTGCGGGATCTCAGCCTGCGCGCCTTTGCGCGCCAGCTGGTACGCGTGTACCCCGTTGACCCGCACCGCAGAATAAAGAGGCGGAATCTGCCGCACCGTTCCTGTAAATCTCTTCAGTGCTTCCTCCCATGCTTCCCTCTCGGGAAGCACATTGCTCTGCGCCGTCACTGCGCCTTCGGCGTCCAGCGTGTCCGTCGTCTGTCCGAACCGGACTGTGGCGACATATGTCTTCTCGTGCCCGAGCATGAGGTCAAACAGTTTCGTCGCATTGCCCACCAGGACCGGCAGCACGCCGCAGGCGGCAGGATCAAGCGTCCCGCCATGTCCGCATTTGCGCGTCCCGCACATCCTTCTTGCCCAGACGACGGCATCATTCGATGTCATGCCAGGCGGTTTGAGCAAATTGATGACTCCGTTCAATCCGTTTTTCCTTCCCTCCAGGCGCGGACCAGTCTTTCCCTGATCATGGCTTCCGCAGCATCGATGTCCTCCCGGACAGTGCATCCGGACGCAAGAACATGCCCTCCTCCGCCCAGTTCTTTCGCAACTGCCGCAACGTCGTAACCCGCCGCACAGCGGAAACTGACTTTGCAGCCGTCCTGCGATTCTCTGAGCAGCGCACAAAGCCTGCACGTGTCGATTTCTCTGAGGATATCGATCACACCGTCACTGTCCACCTCCGTCGCGCCGGATACTTCAAAATCCTGTTTCGTCAGATACGTGGTCACGACTGCTCCGCTGCATTCCGTGCGGATGTGTTCGATCGCACGGCCCATAAGTTTCGTTTTGCTGAGTCTGCGGCTCGCATACAGACGCGTGTAGATCGCGTTGATATCCGCGCCGCATGCCACGAGATCCGCCGCCGCCCGGAGCGTCCGGGGCGTCGTGTTTCGGTGTGCGAATCCTCCTGTGTCCATCTCGATGGCAACGAGCAGGTACTCAGCGATCGTCCGGTCGACTGTGATCCCGAGCTGCGGGAGCAGTTCCGTCAGGATCTCTCCCGTCGCCGATGCCTGCGCGTCGACATAGACATAGTCCGCTTCACAGTCATTTGTGATGTGATGATCGATCACTGCACAAGGCCTGCCCTGCAGAAGGGGCGCCAGGTCCCCGAGCCTTCCGGCATCGGAACAGTCCAGACAGACCGTCAGGTCATACGGCTTTTTCCCTACGTCTTCCGGCATCAGGATCCTGTCCGCTCCGGGGAGGAACAGGTACACCGGATCGATCGGTCCGGGAAGAAGCACGTCCGCTTCCTTTTTCATCTGCCGCAGCCCCGCTGCGAATGCAAGTGCACTCCCCACCGCGTCCCCGTCAGGATTGACGTGACCGCAGACGGCGATGCACTGTGCGCTGTCGATCAGCCGCGCAAGGCGCTCACTCTTCATCACTGTGTTCCTCTTGACTCACGATCGAATCGATCTTGTGTATCATCTCCACGCCGTAGGCGATGGAGTCATCCAGAACGAAATGCAGTTCCGGTGTATAGCGGATCAGCATCCGCGCACCGGTCTCCCTGCGGATGTATCCCGCGGCGGAACGTATCGCTTCAAAGGACTTTTTCGCCGCTTCCTCGTCTCTGTCAAAGATGCTGACAAACACCTTCGCGTGCCGCAGGTCCCGTGTCACGTCCACACGTGTCACGGAGATCATTCCCTGGATCCTCGGATCTTTCATACCGTGGATGATATCGCTGATCTCGCGCTGCATCTCCACGCCGATCCGGTCTGTTCTGACTGCACTGGACAAGACACTCACCTTCTTTCCTCTGTCCGGTTTCCGATTACGCTTCCACTTCCTGGTTCTCGAAGACCTCGATCTGGTCTCCGACCTTGATATCGTTGTAGTTCACCAGGCTGATGCCGCATTCGTAGCCTGTGGCGACTTCACGGACATCGTCCTTGAATCTGCGCAGA
The DNA here is from genome assembly GCA_017431145.1 of Clostridia bacterium. Lineage (GTDB taxonomy): Bacteria > Bacillota > Clostridia > Christensenellales > Maliibacteriaceae > RGIG9107. Next base: position 114,349 of record JAFRLQ010000053.1, read on the forward strand.
GATGCGATATCCGCCTCGCGGATGATGACGTCGTCGCGGATGACGCGCGCTTTCGCCGTCCTGGTGATCTTGCCGTCCATGACATAGCAGCCTGCGATCGTGCCGACTCTTGAAACATGGTACGTCTCACGCACTTCCGCGTGTCCGAGGACCACTTCCTCATACACAGGCGCAAGCATGCCGTGGATCGCAGCCTCGATGTCTTCGATCGCCTGATAGATGACGCGGTACAGACGGATGTCCACATCCTCATGCTCCGCGGCTTCCTTAGCCTGCGGCTGCGGACGGACGTTGAATCCGACGATGATCGCGTTGGACGCCGCTGCCAGCATGACGTCCGAAGCAGTGATCGCGCCGACACCTCCGTGGATCGTGCGCACACGCACTTCCTCGTTGGAGATCTTTTCCAGCGAACTGCGGACCGCTTCCACGCTGCCCTGTACGTCCGCCTTGACGATCACGTTGAGTTCCTTGATATTTCCCTGCTCGATCTGCGAGAACAAATCGTCCAGAGAGACCTTTGTCTGCGCCTTCAGCTGCTCCGCCTTGATGCGGTCGCGGCGCTCTTCCGCCACCTGTCTGGAAATGCTGCCCTCTTCGACGGCGTAGAGGTTGTCGCCCGCCTCAGGCACATCGCTGAAACCGATGACCTCGACGGGATCGGACGGACCCGCTGCCGTTACGCGCGCGCCCTGCTCGTTCTGCATGGCACGTACGCGTCCGTAGGCAAGCCCCGCAACGATCGTGTCACCGACATGCAGCGTTCCGTTCTTCACGAGGACCGTTGCCACAGGACCGCGGCCTTTGTCCAGTTTCGCCTCGATGATGATACCTACCGCTCTGCGGTCCGGATTCGCCTTGAGCTCCAGCATATCCGCATCCAGAAGGATCATCTCAAGCAGTCTGTCGATGTTTTCGCCTGTGTGCGCGGATACGGGAACGCAGATGGTGTCTCCGCCCCATTCCTCGGGAACCAGACCGTATTCCGTCAGCTGCTGCATGACACGGTCCACGTTCGCTGCCGGACGGTCGATCTTGTTGATCGCCACGATTATGGAAACTCCCGCCGCCTTGGCGTGATTGATGGCTTCGATGGTCTGCGGCATGATGCCGTCATCCGCCGCTACGACCAGCACCGCGATATCCGTCGCCTGCGCGCCGCGCATACGCATCGCCGTGAAGGCTTCGTGTCCGGGCGTATCGAGGAAGGTGATCCTTCTTCCGTTCAGCGTCACACTGTATGCGCCGATATGCTGTGTGATGCCGCCCGCTTCGGTCGCCGTCACATGTGTCTTGCGGATCATGTCCAGAAGGGACGTCTTGCCGTGATCGACATGTCCCATGATGGTCACGACCGGCGGACGCTCTTTCAGATCCTCTTCCGCATCCTGCGCGGCATCGTCCATCAGGACTTCCTCCGTCGTCTTCTCGATCTTCTGCTCCAGCTCCACATCGAACTCGGAACAGACGAGAGACGCCGTATCGAAATCGATCTCGTTGTTGATCGTCGCCATGATGCCCAGAAGGAACAGTTTTTTGATGATCTCGGCAACGGGTCTTCCGATCTTCTCGGACAGATCCTTGACGCTGATCGTCTCGGTCGCCATCACGGCATGATCGATCTTGATGGGCTCGATCACGCGGGTCTCTTCCTTCTTCTTTCTACGGACCTTTCTGTTGCGGACGTTGTCGTCGTCTCCGAAACTCATGGGCTCGCCGTTCATACGGATCTGCTGACGGCGGTTCAGCCCGCGTTTCTCCTGATCCCCCTTCTTGGAATACTGGTTCCTGTTGGGATCATAGTTGCTTCCGCCGCGCTTTTCCTGCACAGGCGTGATCTGGGAGGCGATGTTCTGCTGTTTGCGCGGGTTCTTCGCGCCGCCTCTTGCAGCATTCCTGTCGGGCGACGCAGGCTGTGCCTGTGCCGCGCTGTATCTGGGGCCGCCTGCCTGCTGGCCTTCACGCGCAGGTCTCTGGGGCCGGTCCTGACGGTCTGTGCGCTCTCTTCTTTGGGGGCGGTCCGTCCGTTCCGTGCTTCTGGCGTCAGGGCGGGATACATAGACCGGTCCCTCGCGGTTCTCACGCTGAGGTCTGGAGCGGTCGCGGGATTCCTGGGTGCGGAAATCCAGCACCTTCGGTCCCTGCGTCTCCGTTTTCTTCACGGTCTCCTGCTTCTGCGCAGGCTCCTCCGTCTTCTTCGGACGCGTCTCTTTTTCCTGTTTCACAGGTTCAGGCTTCACCTCAGCCGGCTTCTGCGCTTCGGTTTCCTTCTCCTCCGCTTTCTGAACAGGCTGCGTCTCCTGCACGGGAGCGGTCTCCTGCACTGCCGCTGGTTCAGCTTTCTCAGGCGCGCTGACCTCTGCTGCCTGCGCGGCAGGCTGCACTGCCGGCTGTGCCTTTTCCGCTTCGGCAGGCTGCTCTTCCCCGTTCTCCTGCATCTGTCTTGCAAGCGCCTCGGCAGCCTCACGCTCTTCCGCGCGCTGCTGCTCAGCCTGTTTCTGGAGCGCAATCTCCATCCTCTTCAGATTCTGTGCTTTCGCGCGCCACTGCTGCTGCTGTCTGCGCACACTGTTCAAAAGCGCTTCCGCGCTCTCGCTCATCTGTTTCGTCAGCTCTCCGATTTTCACTTTGTTCGTGCTCATTGCTGCACTCCTTCCTCTGCGCTTCTGTCCTTTGTTTCATCCCCGTATGCGTTGCACACGAGTTTCGCAAGATTCTCATCCTGCACCGCAAACAGAAGGCAGTTGCTCTTTCCCGCATAAACGGCCGCTTCCACGCTCGCAGGCAGTTCTCTGTACGGGACACCGCAGGTCCCGCAGAGGTACTGCAGCCGTTTTCTCGTACCTTCCGCAGCTCTTTCATCAATGAGAACCAGCCATGCCGTTCCCATCTGTACGCTTCTTTTTACGGCAAAATCTCCGCATGCCAGCTTGCCCGCTCTCGCGCATAAGCCGATCGCGCCACGTATCTTCTGATCACGCATCCGCCCGGATCTCCTCTCTGAGGCGTTCGATCTCCTCCTGCGTCAGATCCTTCTCCAGCGCATGCTGCACCGCGCGGATCTTAATCGCTCTGTCGAGGCACTGTTCGTTTCTGCAAAGATATGCTCCTCTTCCGGACACCTTGCCCGTAAGATCCATTCTGATGATCCCCTCCGGGTCCGCGACGAGTCTGACCAGTTCCCTTTTGGGTTTCATTTCCCTGCATCCGACGCACATACGCATCGGGATCTTCTTCTGCTTCAAGCAGTTTCCTCCTTATATCAAAGGTCGAGATCCCCGAGGTCTTCTGCCTCGAAATCTTCTTCCTCGAAATCTTCTTCCTCCATCAGGCTGTCCATTTCGGACTGGCTCTTGATATCGATCCCCCAGCCGGTCAGTTTCGCGGCAAGCCTGGCATTCTGTCCCTCTCTTCCGATCGCAAGGGAAAGCTGATCGTCCGGGACGACGACGCGCGCTGCTTTCTGTCCGCCTGTCTCATCTGTCCACACCGCCGTCACACGCGCGGGGCTCAGAGCGCTGGCAATATACTGCGCGGGGACCTCGCTCCATCTGATGATATCGATCTTCTCACCCTTCAGTTCGTCCACGATGCGCTCCACCCTTGTGCCGCGCTGTCCGACGCAGGCGCCGACCGGATCGATATCGTCCTGCAGGCTGCTGACCGCGATCTTGGTGCGGAAACCGGCCTCGCGCGCGATCGCGTGGATCTGCACGATCCCGTTGCGGATCTCAGGCACTTCGCTTTCAAACAGGCGTCTGACAAGATTGGGATGCGTTCTGGAAACATGGACCTGAGGCCCCTGTCCCTGTGTGGAGCGGCTGACCGTCACGACATAGACTTTCACATATTCGCCGGGCGTCAGACGCTCGCCGGGAATGATCTCCTGCTGCGCAAGAAACGCGTCCGTCTTGCCGATATCCAGATAAACACCGTTCTTTTCCACACGCTTGACGATCGCGTTGATGGTCTCGTCCGTAGAGTCGGCGTAGCGGTCATAGATGCTGCTGCGCTCCTCCTCGCGGATCTTCTGCACGACCATCTGTCCCGCGGTCTGCGCCGCGATGCGTCCGAACGTCTTGGGCGTGACTTCTTTTTCCACGACGTCGCCGATCCCGAAGCCGGTGCGGATCTTCTTCGCTTCCTCGAGGGAGATCTCCGTCTGCGGATTCTCCACCTGCTCCGCTACCTTCCAGCGGCGGAACACCTGCATCCTGCCTGTCTCGCGGTTGATGGACACGCGCACGTCCGTATCGTTGCCGTAGTCCTTCTTATATGCGGTCACGAGAGCCTTCTCGATGGCCTCGATCATCACATCTTTCTTGATTCCCTTTTCCTTTTCCAGCGCACGCAGCGCGTCGATAAACTCGTGATTCACTTCCTGCCTCCCGATCCTGTTTCCTCAAAAATCCAGCCGGAACATCGGCTTGACTGATGATACGTCCTTTGCGGCGAATTCCATTTCCGCGCCGCTTTCCTCTTCCGTGATGCGGATCACGTCCGCGTCCCTTCCCAGCAGTACGCCACCGAAGAGCTTTTTGCCGTCTCTTGCCGCATAGAGTCGGACTTCCACTTCCCTGCCCTGCATCCTTTTGAAATCCTGCTCGGATTTCAGCGGTCGGTCGCCCGGAGAGGAGACCTCAAGATAATCGTAGTCGACATCCTCAAGCGGGTCGACGATCGCGCGGTGGAACGTCTCGCATCGGTTCATATCGATACCGCCGTCGCAATCCGCGTAGATCCGGACCAGCCTGCTTTTTCCCATCTTCGTGATCTCAACGTCCACAAGATAAAGACCCATCTCATTTGCGATGGGCTCTACAATCACACGTATCTGTTCTTTTAAGCTGACTGCCATACGCGCTTCTGTGCCTCCGTTTCCTTTCCTTATACCTAGAAAGACGGAGCGGGACGCTTCCCACTCCATCTGATCAGATCAATGATGCTGTTCTTTACGATCGAAATCGCTCATACGCACGAAGTATATCATAATCCCTGCGCAGGTGTAAACCTGTTTTTTTTGAAAAAGCTCCGAAAAAAGCCTGTTTCTGCGTACTTTTCCCTTCCCGGGCTCACAGTCCGAGCCCTTCGAACAGGTTCATCTGACTGCTCTCGGGAAGTCCGTCCAGCACACCGTAATCCCGCAGCAGCGCCGTCATGGAACGTCCCGTTTTCGTGCGCTCCGTGAAATCGTCGACGGAGCGGAAGGGATCGTTTCTGTCCCGTCCCGCCACGATCGCCTTCGCGACGCTCTCCCCAAGTCCCGGGATCGCCGTAAGCGGCGGACGGATCCCGTCGGGCGCAACGGTGAAACGGGTCGCCTCCGACTCATACAGGTCGATCGGCAGAAAATTGATCTTGCGCGCATGCATCTCCACGATCACTTCCAGCGCTGCCTGGATGCTCTTTTCACGCGGATTCAGTTTTCCCCTGCGGCTGTAGTCACGCAGAACGGAGCGCACCTCCTCGTCGCTCTTCAGCATGACGGACGCGTCGAAATCCGTTCCCGTACGCGCCGTAAAATAAGTAGCGTAGTAAGCCTGCGGCTCGTAGATCTTGAACCACGCGATCCTGAGGCACATCATGACGTACGCTGACGCATGCGCTTTGGGGAACATGTATCCGATCTTCTTGCAGGAATCGATGAACCAGTCCTCCACACCTGCGTCGCGCATCTTGGGTTCCATGTCTCCCTTGCCCTTGAGGACGAGTCCCTTTCCCTTGCGGACGCTCTCCATGATGTTGAACGCGTCGAGCGGTTCCATCTTCTTGATCAGGGCGTTCATGATATCGTCGCGTGTGCAGATCGCTTCCCGCAGCGTCACGGTGCCGTTCTTGATAAGATCCTGCGCGTTTCCGATCCAGACGTCCGTCCCGTGGGAAAGGCCCGAGATGCGGATCAGCTCCGACATGGAGGTCGGTTTCGTCTCCACGAGCATCTGCCGCACAAAAGGCGTGCCGAACTCCGGAAGCCCGTATGTGCCCACCGGGGTGCCGATCTGCTCCTCCGTCACACCGAGCGCTTCCGTTGAGGAGAACAGGGAGATGACTTTGGGATCCGTGATCGGGACCTTTCTGGCGTTGACTCCCGTCATGTCTTCCAGCATGCGGATGACGGTCGGATCCACGTGTCCGAGGATATCCAGTTTCACCAGCGTATCGTGCATATCGGAGAATTCAAAATGGCTCGTGATGATATCTGTCCTCGGGTCGTCCGCCGGATGCTGCAGCGGTGTGAACCGGTTGATATCCTCGCCCTTGGGCAGCACAACGATCCCGCCGGGATGCTGTCCCGTCGTTCTCTTGATGCCGGAGCAGCCCGCGATCAGGCGTCTGATCTCAGCTGGCGAAGCCGTCTTTCCCTTGTCCTCGAGATAGTCTCTGACATATGCGAACACAGTCCTGTCCGCCACCGTGCCGACCGTGCCTGCCCGGAAGACCTGTCCCTTTCCGAAGATCTCCTCTGTATAGCGGTGCGCGACAGGCTGGTATTCGCCCGAGAAATTCAGATCGATATCCGGGACCTTGTCCCCCTTGAACCCGAGGAACGTCTCGAAGGGAATGTCGTATCCGTCCCGGACCAGCGGTGCTCCGCAGACCGGACAGACGCGTTCCGGAAGATCCGGCCCCACCGCATAGGTCTCGGTATCCACGTCAAAATCCGAGAATCTGCATACTTCGCAGCGGTAATGCGGCGGCAGCGGATTGACCTCGGTAATGCTGCACATCGTCGCGGCCAGGGAGGATCCCACAGAACCTCTGGATCCCACGAGATATCCGTCCGAAAGGGATTTCGTGACCAGTTTCTGCGCGATCAGGTACAGAACCGCATAGTCGTTTGAAATGATGCTGTTCAGTTCCCTGTCCAGACGCTTGTAGACGATCTCGGGGACCGGATCCCCGTACATTTCCCTGCAGCGCTTCCACGCCATCTCCCGGATCTGTTCATCGGATCCTTCGATGACAGGCGGATGCAGCCCCTCGGGGATCGGCACGATGCTGCTGATCCAGGAAGCGACTTTGCGCGTATCGTCGATCACGACCTTGCGCGCGGTCTCCTCTCCCAGATACGAAAATTCCTCCAGCATCTCCTGCGTCGTTCTGAAATAGAGCGGGCGTCCATCCGCACCCACGTCCTCATATCCCTGGGAATGCTGCAGGATCTCACGGAAATACCCGTCATGCCGGTCCAGATAGTGCACATCGCCGGTCGCAACGACAGGCTTGCCCAGCTGTTCCCCGATACGGACGATCGTCCGGTTGAACCGGTGCAGTTCCTCCGCGGACGCGACCTTTCCCTCCCGCACGAGGAACATGTTGTTCCCGTCCGGCTGGATCTCCAGATAATCGTAGAACGAAGCGATACGCAGAAGCTCCTCCTCGCTCTTGCCCGTCCTGACGGCCGTATAAAGCTCTCCGTTCTCGCAGGCGGACCCGATAATGAGTCCCTCCCTCAGCGCCTGCACCCGGCTCTTGGGCATCCGCGGTCTGCGGTAGAAGTATCTGAGATGGGATTCCGTGATCAGTTCGTACAGGTTCCTCAGGCCTTCCTGATCCCGCGCGAAGATCACTGTGTGATGGGACTCCTGGGAAGACACGATCCTTTCCGTGTCGATATGGCTCCTGACATCTCCGGCATAGGAAATCCCCATGTCCCTGAGCATGCCGAACAGATGCAGCATGATCTGTGCGCATGCAAGCGCGTCATCCACCGCCCTGTGGTGATTCTCAAGGTCCACATTGAAATATTTGGTCAGGCTGTTCAGTTTATAGTTCTTCAGTTCCGGCACCAGCTGGCGCGCAAACGTCAGCGTGTCCAGAGACTCGAACCGGTAGTCGATCCCCATGCGTTTGCACGCCGTCGCGATGAATTCCGTATCGAACGCGGCGTTGTGTGCGACCAGCACGGAGGCGCCCGCGAATGTCAGGAATTCCGGGAGCACCTTTTCGATCGGAGGCGCATCCTTGACCATCGAATCCGAGATCCCGGTCAGCTTCACGATCTTTTCGGGGATCTTCCTGTAGGGATTGACGAAGGTATTGTACCTTTCCCCGATTTTGCCGTTCTCCACGATCGCGGCGCCGATCTCGATGATCGTGTCCTTTCCCGCGTTCAGTCCCGTCGTCTCGATATCAAAGACGCAGTAGCGTCCGTCGAGCGGGAACTTCTTCTCATCGCCCTCATCGGGAAGATCGTCCACCATATATGCTTCTGTTCCGGCGAGGAAACGCACACCTGTCTGCTTTGCCGCCGCATACGCATCCGGAAACGCCTGGATCACGCCGTGGTCCGTTACGGCTACCGCGTCCATACCCCATTCCTTCGCCCTTTTGAACAGCGCCTTGACATCCGTCACGGCGTCCATATTGCTCATCTTCGTGTGCAGATGCAGTTCCACGCGCTTGACCGGCGCGTCGTCTTTTCTGGGTTTCACGACCGGAGCCGTGATATCATGCGCCACGACGACGCAGCCCTTCTCGAAGCGGTCATACCCGCAGTCGCCTCTCACGCGCAGCTGCATTCCCGGCGCGATCCCCTTCAGAAGCGCATCTTTCTCTTCTTTATTGACATAGCATTTGACCGTGCAGGAGGAATCGTAATCCGTCATGGCGAACTTGATCTCGATCCTGCCGCCGCGTGTTTCACGGTCTTCCACTTCAAAGACCGTTCCCTCCACGACGACTGTTCCGCTCCCCTCGTTGATCTCCTCGATCGGAATGGTCTTCGCTTCCGTGACCTTCGTTCCGAGAAGGATCTTCGGCCCTTCCTTTTTCTTCTTGCGTTTCTTCGCCGCCTCCGCCTCCGCTTTGCGGACCACTTCCGCCGCGATGCTCTCGAAGTCCGGCTCCTCTTCCGTCTGCGCCTCTGCGATCAGCACTTCGCGGAATCCGCTGAACCTGTGATCGATCCAGACTTTCAGGAGTTCTGCGCATCTGCTGCTTTCCAGGATCACATGTGCGTCGGGAAGCGTCGGGATCAGCGTCAGGTTCCCCTTGGAGTCGAACTGCCACTGCGCCGTCTCAAGCACACGTCTGCATCTGGCTGCTGCATTGCAGTATTCGATCATTTCCTCTCTGTAACGGCGCAGCAGGGCAGCATCGTACGGCATTTTCTCCCGCACCTGCCACAGCACTTCGACGCGGATGCCCGGGACCTGCCGCTCCAATGCGGAAGCGATCTTCGCCGTGATCTGATCGCTGACCGCGTCCGCTACCTCCGCAGTCACCGTCATCGTTTTTTTCTGCACGTCAAAGACGGCGTCCGCGACTTTCAAGCCGAGCACGCCCGCGTCCAGACCGCATTGTGCGGCGATTTCATAAAACGATGTGTTTTCCGTCTGCATCCTGTCTGTCACCGTCCATGTCCCCGTATTCTCCCAAGCCTGCCGCAGCCGGCAGAATAAGGATAACACGGCACATGCCCCGAATCTGTCCCTCGGTATCTTATATCCTGAAACAGAGATCTGTCCCGTTTCAGCCGATCTGCGTTCTTCGCTCGTCAGCCAGTCTGTTCACTTCCGTCATCAGCTCGCGGATGATGGTCTGCGTGTCCCCGTGCACCGTGCGCAGGATTTCACCGCCCTTGAAGATCGCGGCGCTGTCCTTGCCGCCTGCGATGCCGATATCCGCGCCGGACGCCTCTCCGGGGCCGTTGACCACACAGCCCATGACTGCGATCGTCAGCGGCACATCCAGGTCGCGCACCTCATTGTTTACCGCATCCGCAATCGTCTCGAGATCGATCATCGTGCGCCCACAGGTGGGGCATGAGATCACTTCCGCGCCTTCTTTCCGCAGTCCGCACGCTTTCAGGATCTCTTTCGCAGCTTCGATCTCCTTTACGGGATCTCCTGTCAGCGAGACGCGCACGGTGTCTCCGATTCCCTCCATCAGAAGCGTTCCGATCCCGATCGCGGATTTGATACGCCCCGCTGCCGGTGTTCCCGCCTCCGTCACGCCGATATGCAGCGGCACGCCGCTGGCTTTCGCCATCAGGCGGTTGGCCTCGACCGTCGTCGCGACGTCGCTCGCCTTGATCGATACGACAGCATCCGTGAATCCCTCTTTCTCCAGGATCTCCAGATGCATGAGCGCGCTTTCGACCATCGCTCTGGGCGTGCGCCCGTACTTCTCCACGATCTGTTTTTCGAGAGATCCGGAATTGACGCCGATCCGGATAGGGATCCGGTGCATCTTCGCCGCGTCCACGACACGGCGCACGTTTTCCGCGGAACCGATGTTTCCGGGATTGATCCTCAGCTTGGACACGCCGTTCTCCGCCGCGCATACGGCAAGCCGCCAGTCAAAATGGATATCCGCCACCAGCGGAATGGAAATCCGGTCCACAATCCCGCGGACAGCCTGCGCCGCTTCCATATCCGGCACGGCAACACGCACGATCTGGCAGCCCGCGGTTTCCAGCGCACGGATCTGCCTGACCGTTGCCTCCACATCCTGTGTATGGGTATTGCACATCGACTGGATCGCGACCGGGTTTCCTCCCCCGATCGTCACGCCGCCGATGGTCACTGTTCTCTGCGATGCCATATATCCTCCTCAGCCGATCAGTCTGGTAATGTCGCGCCATCCGAGGATGACGAAAAGAACGAGCAGAAGCGCCATGCCGATCAGATGGATGATGCCTTCCCGTTCGGGCTTGACTCTCCGTTTCGTGATCATCTCAAACAGAAGGAACATGAATCTGGACCCGTCCAGCGCCGGGATCGGAAGCATGTTCATCACACCCAGATTCGCGCTGATGGTGATCGCCAGCCACAGAAGCAGTTCCAGGTTCTCCCGGACCGCCACCGACATAATGCCGACAACGCCGACAATGCTCATCACATCCTCCGTGCCCTCGATCGCTGTTCCGTGATCCACGAAGAGCTTGCGGAACAGACTCCCGAACAGAGATCCCAGGAACTCAAAGACAGAGGCGATCACCGCCCATACCTGCCGGAACGCTTCGGTGATGCATTTGAAGAACGGCAGACGCACTCTTTCCATTCCCTGCGTGAGCGTCACGCCGATTTTATAGGAGCCGTCTTCCTCTTTGTATTCCGGTGTCACCTCGAGGGTGACCTCCTCTCCGTCGCGCTCCACGACGATTTTCGCCGTATTGCCCGACGCGCTGCCAATCGCCTCCACCGCGGATTCCACGGTAGTGACTTCCATGCCCTCGAAGGAAAGGATCCGGTCTCCCGCCTCGATGCCCGCGCGCTGCGCCGGGCTGTTCTCCACCACCTGGTAGATGTAGGCGTGGTCCATGACAGCAAGATCCCCGAAGATCCCGAGCGTCGCGATAGCCAGCACGATCGCAAAGAGGATGTTCATCAGAGAACCTGCCGCCGTGACGATCATCCGTGCCCATACGGGGCGGTTGTGCATGGCTCTGGGATTGTCTCCCGCGTCCTCGTCCTCACCGACGAAGCGGCAGAAGCCGCCGATCGGGAACGCACGGATGTTGAAATCCGTCTCTCCCCGGTGCCAGCCGAAGAGTTTCGGGCCCATTCCGATCGAAAACTCCGGGATCTCAAAGCCCAGCTTCTTTCCTGTGATATAGTGTCCGAACTCGTGCACGACGATGAACACATTGATGATGAGAATCGATACGATGACCGATAAGACCGAACCGAATGTCAATTGTGTCTCCTCCTGATCGCTTCCCCCGCTGCGGCGCGGATCCTGCGGTCCGTCTCGTAGACTGTTTCAATGTCCACGGCCCGCTCCTGCGCCTGTCTGAGCGAAAGCATCTCCCCGATCAGTTCGGGGATCTCATAAAAACCGATCCTGTGATCCAGGAACGCCTCGACGGCGATCTCGTTTGCCGCGTTGAGCACCGTCGGCGCCAATCCCCCCTCCAGCATAGCCTGCGTCGCAAGTTTCAGACATGGAAAGCGCTCCTCATCCGGTCTTTCGAATGTCAGGGCGCTCAGGCTGAACAGATCCAGCGCCTGTGCCGGTGATGCGGGACGTTCCGGGTACAGCAGCGCATACTGGATCGGGATCCGCATATCCGCAACGCCCATCTGCGCGATCACCGAATGGTCGGAAAACATGACCGCCGAATGGATGATGCTCTGCGGATGCACCACGACCTGTATTCTATCACGGGCGACCCCGAAGAGCCAGCCCGCCTCCATGATCTCAAGTCCCTTGTTCATCATCGTCGCGGAATCGATGGTGATCTTCGCCCCCATGTTCCAGGTGGGATGCTTCAGCGCCTGTTCAGGCGTCACCGCGGCGATCTGTTCCCGCGTCCACGTGCGGAACGGGCCGCCTGAGGCGGTAAGAAGGATCTTCTCCAGATACGTCCTGTCACGGTTTGCCTGAAGGCACTGGAAGATTGCGGAATGCTCGCTGTCCACAGGCAGGATCCGCACATTGCGCTCCCGCGCTTCCCTCACGACCAGCGCACCGCCCGTGATCAGGGCTTCCTTGTTCGCCAGCGCGATATCATGCCCCGCCCGGATCCCCGCCATCACGGCGGGAAGGCCCGCGATCCCGACGATCGCAACGGTCACGATATCCGTCTGTGCATCTCCCGCGCAGGCTTCGATCGCGTCCGCGCCTGCATAGAACCGGATCCCTTCCGGGATCTGCGCGCGCACTTCTTCCGCGGCTGCGGGATCTGTCACCCCGCACACTTCCGGCCGGAACTCCGCAACCTGCTCCAGAAAAAGCTTCGTATTCCTGTGCGCCGTAAGCGCGCTCACGCACAGTTTATCGCTGTGCATGCGCACGACATCCAGCGTCTCTCTTCCGATAAACCCGGTGCTCCCGAGCACTGCCACCCGTTTCACTTCGTTACTCCTTTGCATTTCCGAACCTGCGGTCCCGCTTCGCGTACGCCGCAAAAAAACCGTCAAGCGCTTCCTCGTCGACATCCGGCCAGAGGATCTCGGGGAACAAGTACTCCGCGTACGCGCTCTGGTAGAGCAGGAAATTGCTGATCCGCTGTTCGCCGCTGGTGCGCACGACCAGATCCGGGTCCGGCTGTCCCGCGGTATAGAGATATTCTCCGATCACGGCCTCGCTGACCTCGTCCGGTCCGATCCCGTCACGCATCATCCGCTGCACCGCCTCCGCGATCTCCGCGCGTCCGCCGTAGTTGAATGCGATGTTCACAAAGATGCGCTCATTGTTCTGCGTGCGCGTCTGCGCCTTTTCAATCGACGCCATCACCCGCTCGGACAGTCCCTGCCTGCTTCCGATAATCCGCACACGCGCACCCTGCGCGTCCAGTTCGTCGATCTCAGAATCGATGAACTCCACGAACAGGTCCATGAGCGTGTCGACCTCCTGCTGCGGACGGCTCCAGTTCTCCGTGGAGAACGCATAGAAAGTCACGGCTTTGACGCCCCTGTCGCAGCAGTGACGGATCACCCTGCGGATCGTGATCACACCCGCCCGGTGGCCGGCAGTACGCGGAAGCCCGCGCTTTTTCGCCCAGCGTCCGTTCCCGTCCATGATAAAGGCCACATGCGCCGGGATCTTCTCCGGCACAGTCTGCGCTTTTCTTTTTTTCCCAAACAGATGAAATGCCATGTTCTCCTCCCGAAAAAAACAGCCGGACAATTGAACGGTCCGGCCATTTTCTTTCTAAATTTCCCTGATATACGTTGCCGCGGTAAGAACGACGGTATCGCCCTCTGTCCGGATCCTGCAGACCCGCTCCTCCCCGTCGATGGGGCGCTTGGGCGGGTTCGTACGCTCTGTTCTCCAGATGCGTCCTTCTCTCTCCAGTCTCTCCTCCGCCTGCCGTATCTCCATATGGAGCAGTGTGTCAAAGGAACTCAAACCTTCATGATCTCCTTTTCCTTCTCCGCTGCGACCGCGTCCACTTCCTTGACGTATTTGTCTGTCAGTTTCTGGATCTTCTCCTCATCCTGTTTCTGGTCGTCTTCCGTGATCAGGCCGTCCTTTTTCTGTTTCTTGACCTGCTCCACTGCGTCTCTTCTGGTGTTGCGGATCGCGACCTTCGCCTCTTCCGCCTTCTGCTTCACGGTCTTGGACAGCTCCTTGCGGCGTTCTTCCGTCAGCTCAGGCACGACAAGACGGATCACTTTTCCGTCGTTGGAGGGATGGATCCCCAGTTCGCTTGCCATGATCGCTTTTTCCACCGCTTTCAGCTGGCTCGTATCCCACAGCGCGATGGTCAGCGTTTTCGGATCCGGAGCGGAGATGTTCGCCATCTGGTTCAGCGGCGTCGGTGTGCCGTAGTAGTCGACCATGATCCGGTTGAGCAGCTGCGGATTGGCGCGTCCTGCGCGGATTGCCATGTATTCCTCGCGGAGCACGCTCAGCGTTTTTTTCATTTTATCTTCAGTTTTGGTCATCAGTTCGTCCTGCATAGACTTCTTTCCTCCTGTCATTGATCACGCACAATTTTTCTGTGTTTATTGTAGCGTATGGACGGCGAAAAAGCAACGGCGCTCAGCAGGTCACCCGCGTGCCGATATCCTCTCCGTGTGCGGCGCGCACGATGTTCTCCAGATCGTCCATGCCGAAGATCTGCATGTTCATGCCGTTTTCCCTGCACATCTCGAAAGCCGTCGCGTCCATGACCTTCAGGTCTTTTGCAAGAAGCTCGTCATACGTCGCCGCGCGGATCAGTTCATACTCTCCGCCGTCTCTGGGATCTCCGGTCAGCACGCCTTCCACCCCGTTCTTCGCCACAAGGATCACGTCGGCGTCGATCTGCAGCGCACGCAGCGCGCAGGTCGTGTCCGTAGAGAAATACGGTTCGCCCGTACCGCAGGCAAACAGCACCACGCCGCCTTCTTCCAGCGTGCGGATCGCCTGTTTTCTGGAGAAAGGATCCGCGACGCGCGCGATATCGAATGCCGACATGACGCTCGTTTCAACGCCGGCCCGCTCGATCGCGTCGGACAGCATGAGGCAGTTCATCATCGTGCCGAGCATGCCCATATAGTCTGCAGTCGTGCGCACCATATGCGCAGCGTCTCTGCCGCGCCAGAAATTCCCCGCGCCGCAGACGACCGCGGTCTGGATGCCTTCCTTCGCAAGCTGCGCGATCACGCTCGCGATCTTTTCCACGACATCGGTGTCGAATCCCTGCCCGCGTCCTCCGGACAGCGCCTCACCAGACAGTTTCAGCAGTACACGTTTATACGCGCTCATAGATTCCTCCTTGAAAAAAACAGGGACGCGGCTTCTGCCGCGGCCCTGCCGTTTTGGTTTCTTACTTCATCTGGCCCATAACTTCTTCCGCAAAGTTCTCGACCTTCTTCTGCATACCTTCGCCTACCTCAAATCTGATCACCTTGACCAGGGACAGATCCTTGTCTACGCTCTTAAGATATTCAGCAACAGTCTGCTTGCCGTTGTCTGCCTTTACATAAACCTGATCGAGAAGGCAGATCTCCTTCAGCTGCTTTGCAATACGTCCGGAAACGAGACCTTTGAAGATCTTGTTTTCAACGATCTGTGCCTTGTCGGCAACAGCAAGCTCAGCCAGCTTGTTCTTTGATTCCTCGGAAAGGAAGTTCGGCAGATAGTTGAAATTGAAGCTCCTGTCTGCTCTCTTCTCATTCAGAATATCAATGTCTTCCTTGCTCCATACTCCGTCAGCGGCTTTGTCAAGAAGCGCATTCAGAATGGGTTTGGGAAGAGTGAACGGATCGTTGAGCGCGCTTTCCAGGGTGATCTTGCCAAGGTCTGCAAGTTCTGCCTCTGAAATATCCTCTCTCCTTACATACTGAGGATTCATGGCCGCGACCTGCATCGCGATATTCTTCAGCGCTTCCTTGTTTTCAGCCGTATCTGCGCCGGCAGCCGCAACGACTACGCCGATGTTTCCGCCGCCGTGGATATATGTTGCAACGATATCGCCTGATGCCTTGCTTATTCTTCTGACAGACATATTCTCACCGATCTTTTGGATGAGAACTGTCAGCACATCATTCACCGTTGAGCCTTCAAAAGGCATCGCCTTGAACGCTTCAATATCATCGCTCTCCGCTTCAAGAGCAAGTTTGGCTACTTTTTCAACAAAGCCGACAAACTCATCGTTCTTTGCAACAAAGTCTGTCTCAGAGTTTACTTCTACGATCGCAGCTGTTTTTCCATCTTCTGAAAAAGCAGTTCTGACAAGTCCCATAGCGGCTATTCTGCTTGCTTTCTTAGCTGCTTTCGCAAGTCCCTTCTCGCGAAGGAGCTCGACTGCCTTATCCATATCTCCGTCTGCTTCCACCAGTGCCTTTTTGCAGTCCATCATGCCGACACCGGTCGCTTCACGGAGCTCTTTTACCATTGCTGCAGTAATTGCCATCTCGCTGTTCCTCCTCTGCTATTCCTTTGGATTATTCCTCTGCGGGTGCTTCTTCCGCGTCGTCTTCCATCTGTTCGCCCTGACGGCCTTCCAGAACTGCGTCAGCCATCTTGCCTGCGATCAGTTTCACAGCGCGGATCGCATCATCGTTGCCGGGGATCACATAGTCGATCTCGTCGGGATCGCAGTTGGTATCAACGATACCCACGATCGGAATGCCGAGGATGCGTGCTTCCTGAACGGCGATGTGCTCTTTGCGGGGGTCCACAACGAACAGTGCGCCGGGGAGATTTGCCATTTCACGGATACCGCCAAGGTTCTTCTCGAGCTTCTCGCGCTCTGCGACCAGCTTGGTCACTTCCTTCTTGGGCAGTACGTCGAAGTCACCGTTGTCTTCCATCGCGTCGATCTCGTTCAGACGTGCGATACGGGTGCGGATCGTCTTGAAGTTGGTCATGGTGCCGCCGAGCCAGCGCTGGTTGACGAAGAACATATTGCAGCGCTTCGCTTCCTGCATGATCGACTCCTGAGCCTGCTTCTTCGTTCCGACGAACAGGACGCTCTTGCCTTCTGCCGCTACGTCGCGGATGAAGTTGTACGCCTCGTCGATCTTGCGGACGGTCTTCTGCAGATCGATGATGTAGATGCCGTTGCGTTCGGTGAAGATATACGGTTTCATTTTGGGGTTCCATCTTCTGGTCTGGTGTCCGAAATGAACGCCTGCTTCCAGAAGCTGTTTCATAGATACTACTGACATGCTTTCATGTCTCCTTTCGTTTTTTCCTCCGCCTGCTTCACCCCGTTCAGCAACCTTCCGGCACGAACTGACGGTCCGCGGGCGTGCGAGTTACCGAAGCATTATAGCACAGTGCCCGCGCGCAGTGCAATTCCTTTTCGGGGAAAAACACGCGTGCGGACACTGTTTTTTTCCTGTCTGCCGCCTTCCGGGCGGCTCCCGGTCCGTCATTCGCGCCTGAGCGCGTCGATCGGGTTGAGCTTGGACGCCTTCACCGCGGGAAGCAGTCCGAAAATAAGGCCGATCACGACGGAGAACACCGTCGCCGCGACTGCCGCGGGAATGCTTACCGCCGTGGGCATGCCCATGAACCGCGAGATCAGTTTCGCCATGACGATGCCGCTTGCGACGCCGAGGATGCCGCCGATCGTGGTCAGCACGGCCGCCTCTGTCAGAAACTGTCCCAGGATCCTCTTGCGTTTGGCGCCGAGTGCCTTCTTCAGTCCGATCTCGCGCGTGCGCTCGGTCACAGAGACCATCATGATGTTCATGACGCCGATGCCGCCGACAAGAAGCGAGATCGCCGCGATCCAGACCAGCTGTCTGCTGGTCGCCGTCGCAATCTGCTGCAGCTGCTGCGCGTCCTCCATGAGGTTGCGGCCGCGGTAAGAGATCTGCTGCTCCTGTCTCAGCTGCTCGGACACGAGATTCGCCGTCAGGATGTCTCCCGCCTTCTGCGACACCGTCGCCATGTCGTCGGTCGTCTGCGCCGCGATCACGACGCTTTTGGGCTCTCCGTACTTGTAAAGGATCTCCCAGACCGCGTCCGGAATGAATATCTGTCCCTCGCCGGCATCCGCGTACATGTAATAGTCGTTCAGCGAGTTGATCGTCGGCTGGAACTGGGCGCTCATCTCCACGACGCCGATCACGGCGAAGGGCTCACGGTTGATCTCGAGCGTCCTGCCCAAGGGATTCTCGCCGTTGAACAGCGTGTTCGCCGCGCGGCGGTCCAGGATCACATGCTTGCGCGCGCTGTCGTAGTCATCCTGCGTGAAGTCTCTTCCGTACAGCGTCCGGTAGCCGTAGATATCGAAGTAATGGCTGTCGATGCCCGCCATACCCCCGCCGAACCGGGTGTTCTGGTAGAACACATTGTCCACGTATTGGCGGCTGTAGAACAGGCTGGCGTCCGCCGCGCCGTTCATGTTCGCCAGATGATTGCGCATCCTTTCATCCACAGGACGGATCCCGTCCGGAGCCTGCTGGTACGAGAACTCCAGAGGATAATCATTCTGGTATACCTGCAGAACGACGGCGTTGTTTCCCGCGCCGATCAGGTTCTGCTTGATCTGTTCATTCGTCCCCTTGATCGTAGACACGATGGTGATGATCGCCGCGATACCGATGATGATGCCCAGCATCGTGAGGAAGGAGCGCAGTTTATGCGCCCATACGCTCTGGAAGGAGAGAACAAGATTCTCTTTCATGCCCTGTCCCCCCTTCTACATGTACAGGACGCTCATGTCGTCCTTCTCGACGGTGCGCGCACCGTTGCGCAGCCCCCGTCCGTATGGGAATGCGATATAGTCGTCCATCGCAAGTCCGTCCAGGATCTGCGTGTAGGATCCCCAGATGCTTCTTCCCGTGCGCACAAAGCGCTTCTCCAGTTTTCCGTCACCGTCCCGGACCCACACATAACTTCTGCCGTTCTCCTCGCGCAGATACGGATTCTCCAGATACAGTCCCGTTCCTCCGCCTTCCTGCTGGTTCATGTAGGTCAGATCGACCATCTCGTATTCCCTGAGAACGGCGTCGTCCAGGATCCGTATCTTTACCGTATACAGACTGATGTTGTTGTTCCCGTCGCTCCAGAATCCCTCCTGGTCCTTCTTCGGCGTATCGGTGATCTCCACCACCTCGCCCGTACAGGACGCGCCGCTCTCCCAGGAGTTGATCACGGCCTGGTCACCAATATGAATGCTGTCGCGGTTGAACTCGCCGATCGCGGTCTCCACGATATACCCGCCTCCGCCCGAAAGAAGGACGATGGGCTGGTTTTCATCCCGTGCGGTCTGCTCGTCCGTGCTGGTTACGATCGTGCCGTCCAGCGCTGCCCGGATCTCTCCGGTCTCAAGTTCGCGCTTCATGCGCTCCAGTTCCACTTTGTCCATGCGCAGCTTCAGGTCCAGATCGCGGATGAGTTTCAGCTGATCCTTCTTCATCTGCGCAATCTCCTCGGCCGTATATCCGCTCGAGGTGTCCTCCCACGGTTCCGGCCCCGGTTCTTCCTCAACGGGAAGGTAGATCTCATCCGGTTCGTACAGGTGGAACGTGATCGTTCCGTCCTTTTCACGCTTGAACATGATCTCCCACTGTTTCAGCACCTCCCCGTCCAGCGCGTTCTCCTCGCGCACCTGAAAGACCGCCCAGCACTGGTATTCCCCGGAAGTGGGTCCCGGTCCGGGGCCCGGCCCCGGTTCCTCTGTGGGTTCTGTCGGTTCCGTGGGCTCCGTAGGCTCTGTGGGCTCCGTAGGCTCTGTCGGTTCTGTGGGTTCCGTAGGCTCCGTAGGTTCCGGCGTTTCCGTCGGCTCCGGCGTTTCCGTCGGCTCCGGTGTTTCCGTCGGCTCCGGTGTTTCCGTCGGCTCCGGTGTTTCCGTCGGCTCCGGATCTGCCGGAACGGGATGGTCCTTCAAAAGCTCCCAGATCCAGGCTTCCGTGTAGACGACCGGCTCCTGGCAGATGATCACATACGGATCGTCCTCTTCCCCCTTGGACATGTCCACAACGTAGGGAAGAAGCTCATCCGGCACCGGATGAAGCTGTTTCGGCGTCGGCGCTGGAGTCGGCGCCGGCTCGACATACGGTTTCATATTGATGATGCGCGCCAGTTCGTTCCGCGCGTCTTTCAGATCGATCTCGTCCTGCGTGATCCCCAGTTCCTTGCGCTGCAGGTCGATATCCGTGAGCGTCGTATCATAGGACAGAAGCAGATCGCCCTCCCGGACCTCCTGCCCCTCCTGCACATGGACCTGCGTCACCTTCATGGTGTCCGACAGATAGACCGCCTGGATGCGGTCGTATTTGACGGTGCCGTAGGAATTCAGCTGGTCTCCCCAGTAGGAATCCATGGCGCAGTACTGCACAGGGAACACGTTGACTTTTCCCCTGTTTTTTCCGATCAGGAACATCGCGCCGACCAGAAGGGCCGCGGAAGCCAGGACGATCGCAGCGATCAGAAGGATCCTTTTGATTCTCTTACGCATCGGCTCCCTCCTCCCGCCGCTCGGACGTCAGCACGCCGTCGCGGATATACATGATCCGCTTTGCGCATTTGGCGATTGCAAGCTCGTGCGTGATCATGATGATCGTGGTGCCCTGTTCGTTCAGGTCCTGAAAAATGCGCATGATCTGCGCGCCGGTAGCCGTATCCAGCGCTCCCGTCGGCTCGTCCGCCAGCAGCAGCTTCGGTTTCGTCACGACCGCTCTGGCGATCGCGATCCTCTGGCACTGGCCGCCGGAAAGCGTCGTAGGCTTGGACAGGAGCTTGTCTCCCAGTCCGACATAGGTCAGCGCCTCATCGGCGCGCGCGAGTCGTTCCTTTTTCGGTACGCCCGCGTACAGAAGAGGCAGCGCGACATTCTCCCGCGCCGTCAGTTTCGGCATGAGATAGAAGCTCTGGAACACGAACCCGATCTGTTCGTTGCGCACCTTTGCAAGGCGTCCGTCTGACGACGCCTCATAGGACACGCCGTCCAGGAGATACTCCCCGGACGTCTGGTTGTCCAGATACCCCAGTATATTCATCAGTGTTGTTTTTCCTGAACCCGAAGGACCCATGATCGCAAGATAGTCTCCCTCTTCCACGCTCAGATCCACGCTCTTGAGGATGTGGGAAACGCCCTTGCCGACCGGAAAGTCCTTGCAGATCTGTTTCATCTCAACCAGCATGATCAGCCCTCCGGTTCACCCGCTTCGGGGAACACCTCTTCCTCGTAGACCTCTTCCATCTCCTCATAAGGACCTTCTTCCGTGAAGAACTCCCCTTCTTCCGGTTCGCCGCTGATGTCGTCCTGCTCCAGCCCGCTTACGGCGTCATCGAAGCTCGTCTCGTCAAAGTAGACGACAGGCATGCCCGCCTTCAGGTCCCTGTGCGGCCACGCGATATAATCCGCCAGCGCGAGTCCTTCTGTCACAAGCGTCTTTCCCAGGTCGTCGTCATGTTCGCCTGCCGTGACATAGCGCTTCTCGAGAAGACTGCGCGCGGAAGCCGCCCAGACGAAGGTGCCTCCCGCGTCCTCGTTCAGATAGCCGTCCTCGATCCAAATCTCCCCGTTCATGTCCTCCTGTCCGTAATCAGGCTCGATGAACACGTGCTGTCCCAGAAGGAGCCCTTCCACGGAATCCAGCTCCACATAGAACGGGTAGTTGCTGGACGCGGTAAGTGAAGCCTCGTCCGAGATGACAGGCCCGTCGTACATGTTGTTCTGGTTGGATGCTTCCGGATCGTTCCAGTTGATCACCGTGATCACGCCGGTCCAGTACTGCGTTTCATCCGCCCGGGAGCGGACGATCACGTTCGTGCCCTCGAACAGTTCGCCCCGGTTGAGCTCGTTGATCTGGCCCTTTACACGGAATGTTCCGCTCTCCACGATCGTAATGAGCGGCAGCGGCTCACCGTTTGCGCCGGTCCCGCCGTCCGGGTTCAGGCTCTGGATGCGTCCCGTCACGGGGGACAGGACCTCGTTGCTGGACAGTTCGTCCCGCATGTGCTGAAGTTCGGCTTCCTTGACCGTCACATTGTATTCCGCTTCCTTGCGGTCCAGCGCAAGTTCCTGGATCTGGACCGTATAGGACAGCTGTTCCGAAGCAGGCGCCTTCGCCTTCTCCTTTTCCAGCTGCGCGATCTGTTCACCGTATGTCGTGATCGAGTTGCGAAGCTGCTCCAGTTCCAGCTCCGCCTTCTGGATCGTCAGCTTCATGTCCTCCTGATCGTAGGTCACGAGGATCTGTCCCTCTTCCACGAGATCTCCCTCTTTCACAAGGATCTCCTGGATGGTCTTGGTCTCGTCCCGTTTGATCGTCTTTTCGTTCTGGGATACGACGACCCCGCCGTATCTGCTGATCTGGCCTGTCTGCACATCCATCAGCATCGCGACGGACTGGACAGAGACGGTTTTCTCCGTTTTTTCCGCGCATCCCAAAAAAGCGGCCGTCAAAAGAAGGCAGACTGCCGCAAGGCACACAAGCGCTTTTGTTTTCTTTCTCATTCCTATCTCCCCCGGATACTCTTTTTCCGAATCGAGGATCCGTCACATACTCAAATACGCCGCACGCGCGGCGATCGTTACAACTGGTTTCAGTGTAAAGCTTTTCATGGCTGTGCGCCACCCCTGCGGAAGGTTTCCTTCTTAAGATTCCCTTACTTTTCACCGCCGCTGAAAAGAAACTTCCGCCTTCGGGTGTTGATAACCCGCCCGGACTGATGTATCGTTCAGTCAGAGAAGCATGCGGTTCATCCGGAAAATGGCCGTCGCTCACACATCCCGGGGAAGGACCTGAAGAAGCGTATGAACATGGTGCAAATGAAGTGTCAGAACTGCGGCGAGAATCTCGAACTGGATCTGGATCATCTGACGGCTTTCTGTCCGTACTGCGGCACAAAGCTTCTGATCGATCCGGACAGCATCGGAGACCTGCTTATCGCAAGGGAGAAGACAAAGCAGAAACAACTCGACAGCGCGCGAGAAATGGACATCCGCAAGTCTGCGTGCAGGGACCGAAGATTCGCAAAAACGTTCATAATCGTCACCTATGTCTGCTTCTTTGCCGTTTTTCTCCTCTTCATGTTCTTTTTCTTCCGTGTCTTTTTTCACTGATCTGCGGCAGCCCGGCGAAACGGCTGTGAGGATCATGATGCAAAACCGTTTCAGACTCTTTAAAAAAGTGTCTGCGACACTTCAACACCCCTGCCCCTCAATCTTGAGGGGTAGTTGTTTTTCTGTCGCTGCTTCTGCATAATCGATCCATGAACAGAAATGTTTTGCAGCAGATCTTCCTGGATCACTATGAAGAAATA
>JAFRLQ010000054.1 GCA_017431145.1 Clostridia bacterium
CATTTTCAGAAACGGCACAGTCTTTTTCATCATCGTGACGGCTGTCTTTCTGATCGCGCTGGCATATGTGCTGGTGCGTGTGCGCAAGAGAAAGATCGCGCTTCTCAATACGGCGCTGGTCATGATCATCGCGGGCGGCATCGGGAACCTCATTGACCGTGTGGTACAGGGCTATGTGATCGACATGTTCCATTTCGGTTTTTTCGAGTTTCCCATTTTCAATTTCGCGGATACCCTGATCACGATCGGCGCTGTGCTTCTGTTCGTGTTCGTGCTTTTCTTTTACGAAAAGCACTTCCCGGGGAAAAAGAAGAAGGAAGAGGAAACGGAGATCGCAGACGCGGAATTCGTCCCCGCGGATGAAGAGACGGAAGAGAAAGAGGCACAGGACGGAGTGAAGTCGGATGAGTGAGTTTGAGGAACAGGTCCTGATCGGCGTGGACGCGGGAGCGGCAGGTGCGAGACTCGACGTGGCGATTGCGGGATCGGGAATGTGGACGCGTTCCGCGGCACAGAAACTCATTCAGGAAGGCCGTGTGGAAGTGGACGGAAAAACGGAAACGACCCCGTCCAGAAAGGTCCGCGAGGGGCAGCAGATTCTGGTGTCAAAACCCGAGTCGCGCGAACTGGAGGCGGTCCCTGAAGACATTCCGCTGGATATTCTGTATGAAGACAGCGACGTGATCGTCGTGAACAAACCCAGAGGCATGGTGGTGCATCCCGCACCCGGAAACGAAAGAGGAACGCTGGTCAACGCGTTGCTCTTTCATTGTCATGATCTGTCGGGGATAAACGGTGTGCTCCGCCCCGGGATCGTACACCGGCTGGACAAGGATACGACCGGCGCATTGTCCGTGGCAAAGAACGACAGGGCGCACGAGTCGCTGGCCAGACAGATCCAGGAGCGCACCATGAACCGTTGCTATCACGCGATCGTCGAGGGACGTTTTACGGAACAGTCGGGATCTGTGGAGGCGCCGATCGGGCGGCATCCGGTGAAACGCAAGGAAATGGCGGTCACGGAGGACGGAAGATGGGCACTGACCAACTGGAGGGTCCTGGAGACGTTCGACGCCCCGTACACGCTGCTGGAATTGCGGCTCAAAACCGGACGTACGCACCAGATCCGTGTGCATATGGCATATATCGGGCATCCGGTGGCTGCGGATCCGGTCTACAATCATCATAAGAACAAATTCACGATGCTGCCTGCGCAGGCATTGCATTCCTATGAACTGGGATTCACACATCCCGTGACGGGGGAGCGAATCGAGACTGTGGCTCCGTATCCTGAGGATTTTGAGCGGGCTTTGAACTGGCTGCGTGCGGGCGGAGGAAAGTAAAGTTTAAAACCAGAGGAAGCATGGTTCATGAAGAGAATTAGGGTAATCGATTATCTGAAGACATTTGCCATTATTGGAATTCTTCTGTTTCATGTTGGAGCGATTAAAAACGGATATTTAGGTGTTGAGGTTTTTTTTGTCATCAGTGGATTTTTGATGATGAAAAGTATCGTAAAGTCGATTCAAGAGCATGAATTCCGGCCGCTAAGGTATGTTTCAAAAAGAATTGGAAGCTTCTGGCCACTTATTGTCGTCACCGGGATCTTTTCTTTGGCAATCGGCTTTTTTACCATGCTGCCGGATGATTATGAGAATCTGGCTGAATCTGTAATTGCAAGTAATCTGTTTTCAAACAACATTCTGCAGGCGATAACAACAAAGAACTATTGGGATATTGTCAATACATACAAGCCCCTTATGCATACCTGGTATATTGGCGTACTTTTCCAGTCTATTGTATTTCTGTCAATACTTTTCTGGATTGTTTCAAAAGTATCGAAAAAGAACGCTTTGAGAAATATGTTGATCATTGTTTCGGCTGTTTCTCTTGCTGCATATTGCCTTCCGGTTTTTTCAGATGCGCAAAAGTTCTATTTTTTCCCGTTCAGACTGTTTGAAATAACGCTGGGAAGTCTTACTTTATTTATCCCGAAAGAGAAGAATCATCCAAAGACGATGAGACTGTTGAGCATTGTCGGAGTCCTGATGCTACTCTTTATGCTATTCGCACCAATTCGCTTGCCAGAAAGTGTCTGTTTGTTGATTGTGGTCCTGTTTTCGTGTATTGCAGTCTGGAGCGGCAGTATACCTGATGGAGAAAACAGATTCAATGAAAAAGTGTACAATGTAATCACAGCTCCGGGAAGATACAGTTACGATGTGTATATCTGGCATCAAGTCGTCATCGCGTTTCTGTATTACTCGGTTTTTCAGGCAATCAATCTTTGGCTCGTCTGTCTTGTCATTACCATGACAGCAGTGCTGTCTTTTTTCTCGATCATGGCGAGAAAGAGATGCGGGATTCTGCAGGGAACGAAAAAGAGAATTTTGGTAGCTGCGGTACTCATGATGATTGGTTGTGTGATTGCAGGATTTGTGTATTTAAAGGCAGGAGTGGTACGGGATATCCCCGAACTAGGTGTAGAGAAAACGAATGTACATCGGAACATGCATGCGGAATATGTGGATATTCCATATGCATGGGATGCTGATTTTTCAGATGATGAAAAGATCCATGTCCTTGTGATGGGGAACAGTTTTGGCAGAGACATTGCCAACATTTTGCATGAATCCGAGATTGCAGATCGTATTGAGATATCCTATCTCTATGGTGCGGATGCAACCGGAGAAGAAGATCGGATAGCAGAAGCGGATTATGTAATATTTGGCATGAGCAGCTGGGACGTGCCTGATGAGTTAAAATGGATCTCTGATGAAAAACTGTATATTGCGGGAAGCAAAACATTTGGAAACTCAAACGGAATCATTTATGCGCACAGGAACCGAGATGGATACTATGATCAAAGGGTAGAAGTGCCCGAAGATACCATTCTTCGTAATAACGCATTAAAGGAAACCTATGGTGATCACTATATTGATATGATTACGCCTTTGATTGATGAAGAAAACAGGATCAGGGTTTTTTCTGATGATGGATTCTATATTAGTCAGGATTGCCGGCATTTAACGAAGTACGGAGCAAAGTATTACGCAAGAATACTTGATTTAAGCTTTATACAGCAATAAAAGGAGAAAAGAAAAATGGGCAGAATGCAGGAAGCAGTCCTCCAGTACAGAGATCTGATCCTGGAGGCGGAACGTTTTTTATGGGAGCATCCGGCGCCGGGTTACCGGGAATGGGAGGCGGACGCATATCTGAAGGAGCGGTTCGAGGAATTGGGTTATCAGCTGACGGAACCCGGAGACATCCCCGGATTCATTACCCAGATCGATACGGGAAGACCGGGTCCCTGCGTGCTCGTCATGGCGGAGATGGACTCCCTTATCATTCCGGGACATCCTGAGGCGCAGGCGGATACCGGTGCGGTCCACGCGTGTGGACATCATGCGCAGGGCGCGGCAATGATCGGCCTTGCGGCTGCGCTGACGGAGCCGGGGATTCTGAACGGCTTGAGTGGCAGCATCCGGCTGTGCTGTGTGCCGGCGGAAGAACTGATCCAGACCGCCTGGCGGGAGGAACTGCGTAAAAAGGGAACAATCCGGTTCTTCGGCGGGAAGATCGAATACATGTACAGAGGACTCTTCGACGGAGCGGACATCGCCTTCATGGTGCACGCTTCCAATAATCCGGATCTGGACTTTACCGTGGAAGAGGGAAACAACGGTTGCATCGTCAAGAACATCGCCTATGAGGGAAAAAGTGCGCATGCGGGTGGCGCGCCGCATCTGGGGATCAACGCACTTTACGCGGCGAATCTGGGGCTTTCAGCGGTCAATGCGCTGCGTGAAACGTTTGAGGATGACAAACATGTCCGCGTTCATCCGATCGTGACAGGCGGAGGCAGCGTCGTGAATGCGATCCCGGATCTTGTGACGATGGAAAGCTATGTCCGGGCAAAGGACCTTGACGCGATCATTCAGGCGAATGAAAAAGTGAACCGTGCGCTTGCGGGAACAGCGGCCGCGATGGGAGCCAACGTCCGGATCACGGACCGCGCGGGCTATGCACCGCTTCACTGTGACAGGAATCTTGCGGACGCCGCGATCCTTGCGGCGCAGGAAGTGACAGAACCCGGTCGCTGCGCGTATGTGCCGAACTGGAGTACGGGATGCACGGATCTGGGTGACGTGTCCTGTGTCATGCCGACTGTCCAGATCAATGTGGCAGGGGCGACCGGCACCGCACACGGCGTGGACTTTGCGCTGTCGGATCCGGAAACGGCATGTGTGAAAAGCGCCTGCATGCAGGCGGAACTGCTGGATCTGCTTCTGAGGAATAATGCGGAAGTGGCGGATGAGATCGTACGCAGAAGCGATCCGCCGTATGATTCCATTCAGGAGTATCTGGAGGTACTCGAGGAAAACGAACGCGACGCGCGCGCGGTGACCTACGAAGAGGACGGAACCGTGCAGTTGAAATGGTGAGAGGCGGAAAGGAAGTCGTTTATGCCATATGACGGAGTGATGATCCATACGGTCGTCATGCAGCTCAATGAAACGATCCGGGACGCGTATGTCGACAGGATCACGCAGCCCGCAAGGGATGAGATCCATCTTGTACTGCGCGCGCCGGGGCACCGGTATCGTCTGGTGCTTTCCTGTAATGCGCAGTTTCCCAGGATCCTTCTGAGCGAACAAAGCACAGCCCAGAACGATCATCCGCCGATGTTCTGTATGCTACTGCGCAAGCATCTGGGAAGCGGCAGAGTCGTGGAGGTGACACAGCGCGGTCTGGATCGGGTCGTCTTTCTGCGCATCCGCGGACACAACGAACTGGGCGACCAGACGGTCTGGACGCTGGCGGCGGAGCTGATGGGAAGACATTCCAATCTTGTCCTGTGTGATGAAAAGGGAATGATTGTGGACGCGATCAAACGGGTCTATCCGGAGAAGAGCAGAGTCCGCCCGGTGCTGCCCGCGATGATGTATTCGCTGCCCCCGGAGGAGGAGAAGAACGATCCGCTGCAAATGGACGCACAGGGATTTTTGCGTATCCTGAACCGTCTTCCGGAAGGAGACTGGGAGCGGCATCTCGTGCGGACATTTGAGGGCGTTTCTCCGCAGACGGCTTCGGAGCTGCTGGTGCGGGCGGGGATCCTTCAGACGGGCTTCGGCGCACTCAGCGCGCAAGAGAAAACAGCACTGGCAGAGGCAATGGAGGATTTCTTTGGCAGGATCCGCCGGGGAGAACTTGCGCCGGCGGTCTGTGCAGATGACAAAGGCACGCCGAAAGACGTGCAGCCTTTTTCCTATCTGACGACAAAGCATCTGACCGCTACACGTTATGCTACGCCGTGTGAAGCGGTGGAGGCGTTTTTCGAGGAGCGTACGGACGCGCTTCGCATTGCACAGAAAAGCGCGGATCTCACACAGCTTCTGAAAAACCGGACGGAGCGTGCGCAACGGAAACTGGGCATGCAGCAGAACGAGCTTCTGGAAGCTGAAAACAGCGAGCAGTACCGACTGTTTGGGGAACTTCTGTCAGCGTATCTGTATATGGTGCCCAAAGGCGCGGACAGCGTGACGGTGACAGACTATACCACCGAAGACCAGTCACAGGTGTCGATCCCGCTGCGGCCGGAGCTTTCGCCTGCCCAGAATGTACAGGCGTACTTCAAGCGATACAACCGGGCGCGCAGTGCACAGCGGCAGCTGACCGAAAAGATCGCCCAGAGCGAGGCGGAAGTGGAGATGCTGACGCAGCATGCGTACAACCTGAAACAGTGCAGGAGTGAAGAGGAGATCGAGCAGATCCGTGCGGAAATGGTCGAGGACGGTATCCTGAAACAGAACGCGCGCAGAAAG
The DNA here is from genome assembly GCA_017431145.1 of Clostridia bacterium. GTDB lineage: Bacteria > Bacillota > Clostridia > Christensenellales > Maliibacteriaceae > RGIG9107. The sequence continues at coordinate 5,829 of JAFRLQ010000054.1, forward strand.
ACGGCAGCAAAGAAAAGTCCGGACGGAACATTTGACACGTACCGGACGTCGACGGGATACCGCATCCGGGTAGGCCGGAACAATCGCCAGAACGACCGGCTCACGCGCAGCGCGGATCCGGAGGATCTCTGGATGCATGTGCAGAAGAGACCCGGTTCGCATCTGATCCTTACGCTGAACAGCGCGGAAGCGGACGACCTGACGCTGATCGAGGCAGCGCGGATCGCGGCGGCATATTCTTCTGCGTCGCAGGAGAAACGGGTCAATGTGGATTATACGCGCAAAAAGTACGTAAACAAGCCGTCGGGCGGCGCACTGGGATTCGTGACCTATACGCATCAGAGGACGCTGAACGTGGAACCCGCGACGGAAGCTTTTCTGGACGAAAGACGCGAAACGGACAGAAACGGATAGACGCCGGACGTTGCAAAACACACACGCTGCGGGCAGAATCGGGTATTTTTCTGTTGCGAACGGCAAAAGCGCTGATTATAATTTAAAGTAATAAAGCACATGCCGGAGCGCATGAATGAACGGAGGAAGAATATGGGTAAATTTGCGATCAAGTATACCAAAACAGGTGTGAAATTTAATCTGAAAGCCGGTAACGGCGAAGTCATCGCGACAAGCGAAGTCTATACGACACTTGCGAACTGCAAAAAGGGCGTGGCGAGCGTAGCCAAGAACGCGCCGATCGCGGCGATCGAGGATCAGACAGTGGAAGGCTACACCGCGGAGAAGAATCCCAAGTTCGAAGTGTATACGGATAAAGCGGGCGAGTTCCGTTTCCGTCTGAAAGCGCGCAACGGCGAGATCATCGCGGTCAGCGAAGGCTACAAGGCAAAACCCAGCTGCATGAACGGAATCGCAAGTGTGAAGAAGAACGCTGTAGACGCTGCGATCGAGATCGAAGAAGCAGAATAAAAACGGAAACAGAGTACGGTGACAGCATGCGCTGCAGGAGTTTCTTCCTGCAGCGTTTTTCAGGAAAGGATACGGAAAATGGGGGAAAAGGAGCGGAAACAGTATGAGCGTCTGGTCCTGATGCCGGTCACGCGGCTCATACCGCGTCTTGCGGTGCCGACGGTGATCAGCATGCTCATCACGATGATCTACAATCTGGTAGACGCCTTTTTCGTCGGAAGACTGGGCACGAGCGCCAGCGCCTCCATCAGTATCCTTGCTTCGGTGCACGCCGTGTTTCAGGCGATCGGGTTCATGTTCGGGCACGGTTCGGGCAGCAACATCAGCCGCGCGCTGGGCTCGGGGGATACGGAAACCGCGAACAGTTTCGCCACGCAGGGCGTGCTTGCGGCACTGGCGGTGAGCGTCCTTCCCGCCATTCTGGGCCTGGTGTTTCTGGAGCCGCTCATGACACTGCTGGGGAGCACGAAAACGATCTTGCCGTATTCCATGAACTACGGATTCTATATCCTGATCTCCGGCCCGGCATTGGCGCTTTCCTGTGTGCTGAACAACATTCTGCGGTATGAGGGAAAAGCAGTTTACGCCATGGTCGGTCTTGTGACAGGCGGCGTGCTCAATATGATCGGCGATCCGATCCTGATGTTCGGACTGAACATGGGGATCGACGGCGCGGGGCTCTCCACCGCGATCTCACAGTATATCAGCCTGGCGATCCTGGGAACGATGTTCCTGACCGGAAAATCCATCAGCAGGATCAGACTGAAAGGTTTCCGCTGGAGATGGGGCATGCTCTGGCGTGTCATCCGTAACGGCCTGCCTTCGTTGATCAGGCAGGTCCTGGCAAGCGCCTCTACCGCTACGCTGAACATTTCGTCGAAGCCGTACGGAGACGCCGCGATCGCCGGCATGGGGATCGTGGGAAGGATCGTCATGTTCATGGGCGCCGTGATGATGGGGATCGGGCAGGGTTTTCAGCCGGTCTCGGCGTACAACTACGGTGCGAAAAAGTATGAACGGATCCGCAGAAGCGTCCGCTTTACATGGCTGAGCGGGGAGGTAGTGCTGGGAACGCTCGCACTGATTGCGTTTTTCTTTCCGGAGCAGATCATGTCTCTTTTCCTGAAAAACCCGCGCGCGATCCAGATCGGCGCCGTGTCGCTGCGCTTTCAGTGCATCGCGCTTATCCTGCAGCCGTTCAGCGTCGTGTCGAACATGCTGTTTCAGAGTACAGGAAAGAGTTTTTCCGCAAGTTTCGTCGCTTCGCTGAGAAGCGGTATATACTTTATCCCGTTGCTGCTCATCCTGCCGCGTCTGATCGGTCTTCTGGGGATACAGACCGCGCAGATGATCAGCGATATCCTGACCACGGTGACGTGTATCCCGTTTATGGCGGCGTTCATGCGCAGACTGCCGCGCGGGGATATGCGTACGGCAGTCGATGAAGCATATGAAGCGCTGATCGTGCAAGAACAATCATAGAAAGAGGAAAAAAGATGTCAAGAGCAGATGGAAGGGCGCAGGAGGAACTGCGCAGAATCACGGTCATTCCGGACTTTATCCCGACAGCGGACGGCTCTGTCCTGATCGGCTGCGGAAACACGCGCGTGCTCTGCACGGCGATGGTGGAAGACAAGGTCCCGCCGTTTCTCACGGGAACGGGAAAGGGATGGCTGACAGCGGAGTACGCGATGCTGCCCGCATCGACGCTGACACGCAAAGCGCGGGAAGGGCGGAAAGGCCCCGACGGAAGAAGCGTGGAGATCCAGCGCCTGATCGGACGTTCTCTTCGTGCGGCGTTCGATCTGACGAAACTCGGCGAGCATACGATCACCATCGACTGCGACGTAATCCAGGCGGACGGCGGGACGCGGACAGCGTCCATTACCGGCGGATTTATCGCGGCTGCCATGGCGGTGGACAAAATGATGCGGGACGGAAGGCTCACGGAGTCACCGGTCGTCCGGGGGATCAATGCGATCTCCGCGGGCGTGGTGCACGGCGAGGTCTGCGTCGACCTGTGCTATGCGGAGGATTCCCGGGCGGACGCGGACATCAACGTGGTGATGTCGACAGACGGAAAGCTGATCGAGGTGCAGGGCACCGCGGAAGGCGCTCCGTTTACGCGCGACGAACTGAACCGGATCATCGATCTTGCCGTCGGTGCAAACGAAAAACTGACAAAGATCCAAAAGGAGGCGCTGGGAGAAGCATGGGAACAGGTCATCAGGGAATGACGCTGATCGCAGCGACAGGCAACAGGGGGAAACTTGTCGAAATCCGCGAGATCCTGGGTCCGCATTTTGACAGGATACTGTCTCAGAAGGAGGCAGGGATTCTTCTTGATGTGGAGGAGGACACGGATACCTTTGCGGGAAATGCCATGAAGAAGGCACGGGCATTCTGCGAAGTGACAGGCATGCCGGCGGTCGCGGATGATTCCGGGCTCTGCGTGGACGCACTGAACGGCGAACCCGGAGTCTATTCCGCGCGTTATATGGGTGAGGGACACACGGATGCGGAACGTTCGGCGTTTGTGCTGGAAAAGATGAAGGATGTGCCGGAGGACAGACGCAGTGCGCGCTTCATGTGCGCGGCGGTGATCGCTTTCCCGGATGGAAC
>JAFRLQ010000055.1 GCA_017431145.1 Clostridia bacterium
CGGCTGCGTTTGTCACACAATGGCAAATGTGATATACTCTTTAACGATTTTGGCAGTGATTTCTGCGGAGGTATGTTGTTCCATGGAACAGTCAAAAAAAGCAAGTCAGTATTATCTGCCGATGGGCTTCTGGGTCTGTCTGGTAGTGTTCGGGATCGCCTCGTTCTGGCGCCTGTTTGTTGCGCTCAACAAACAACTGAGCATTCTGGGCTATCTTGACTTTTTCATCGTGACAGCCTGCCTTGTCGTAGGATCGCTTCTGCAGAACAAATGGCGCCGCTATCTTATCGCGGCGGGCCTTGTGGCACTGGCTGTCTTCACGCAGATCGTCAACCAGGGATTCGGATTCAATCTGGGCGGGATCTTTCTGTCGGGCAGCGCGCTTTTGTCGCTGCGTTATGCGTCGGATCTTCTGTACTATGTGCTGATGCTGGTGATCGCGGTCCTGATCCTCTGCAACAAAAACAAGACTGCCGGGATACTGGCACTTGTGGCAGCAGTCTTCTCCCTGATCTATACGGGGATCTCGATCGCTGCGACGACGATCTATACGGGTGATTTCCAGATCGCATGGGAATGGTGGCTTGCCAACAGCATGCTGGTCCCGATGTATTTCGTCTGTACGTTCATGCTGGCGGTCACGCTCTTTGCACTGCAGTATCATGCGATCGACAGACATCTGAAAGACCGGGACATCGCAAGAAAGACTTCCGGAAACGCCAATAAACAGAACCGGAAGATCAGTGCTTAATAAAGTCTTTACTCAGGTTCCGTCAAAAACGGAACTTTTTTCGTTCAAAAGAGGAGCCCATTTATGATGCAGCATCAAGAGCAGGATACCAAACGCGTAACGATGATCCTCATCCTGCTTCAGATCCTGTCTTTCGCAGCGATCGCGTCCACCAGTTACCATAATGTCTATCTGAAACAGATCGGATTCACGAGCCAGCAGATCGGCCTTTGGGGGTCGATCAACGGGATCGTGGCGATGATCACGCTGCCTATGTGGGGGACGATCGCGGACAAAACGCATTCGGGAAAACTGGCGTTCGTTCTGGCGATGGTGGTTTACGGCGTGATCTACGGACTGATGCCGCTGGCGGGAAAACTCGTTGCGGTCAGTATGATCCCCATGTATGTGCTTCTTTTCCTCTTTGGTGTGATCAAACAGTCCATGCGTTCCCTGCAGGACGCGTGGTTCGTTTCCGCTTCTGTGCCGTACAGGATCAATTACGCTTCTTTGCGTATGTGGGGCGCAATCGGGTTTGCCGTCGTCTCTGTGATCATGGGGATCGTGGTGGACTGGACCGGCGTGCCGTTCCTGTTCTACGTTGCGACAGGATTCTGTGCAGTATTCGCGCTGATCTGCCTGAAGTTCCGCATGCCGCAGATGGAGGAGGAAAACCGCCCGAAGATCGTGCGCAAAAAGATGCGTCCATGGGTCCTGTTCAAAAACTATTATTATGTCAGCGCCCTGATTATGGTCTTTACGCTGGCGACGTATCATGCGCTGACCATCAGCTTCTATCCCTACATATTGGAGCACGCGGGCGTGGATCCTGGAAAATTCGGCGTGATCAGCGGATACGGCGCGTTCGTGCAGGCGATCCTGATGTGGGTCATGACGCACTTTTCAAAGAAAACGAAGCCTTTCGTCTGGCTGATCATCGCAGGTTTCGTGGCTGCCGCGGAAAACTACATGTACGCCATGGCGCAGGGCATGTGGATGATGATGATCGCTGGAACGCTCTGGGGGATCGAGATGGGAATCAACGTCTCCGTCCTTCCTCGGTATGTCTTTACACTCGTTCCCGAGGAATACGCAACAACGGCGCAGACGTTTAACGGAACGGTCATGATGATCCTTTCCGTGATCGGAAACGTGATCGGCGGATATGTGATCGCAGCAGTGGGGATCGCGCGGTACAACGTCGGGATCGCCACGATCCAGGTCGTGCTGACACTGTTGTTCACGCTGAGCATCCCGCTGGGGATCAAGGTGCTGAAGAAACCGGCGCCGTGGGAGAGAAACGTATGACCCAGGAAAAACAGCCCTTATATTTCGATTCGAGAAACACGCTCTTCCGTTCCCCGTTCGGTGCGGTGCCTGCAGGTACGCGGGTCACGCTGCGTATGGGGATCCTGGACGGGTGCATCATGTCCTATCCGCGTCTTCGTGTGGATCACGGGGAGGATACGCAGATCTATCCCATGACGGCATTGCTGAAAAAAGAGGGAGACTATCATCTCGTGGAGACTTCCTTTATGCCGGAGACGACCGGGCAGTACTGGTTCACTTTTGAGGCAGAGACCAGTGACGGACAGATGCTGGTGCTGGGAGACGATCCTCTGCGCTTGGGAACGGAAGGGATCCTGACAGAACCCCAGAACCGGACGGGGTTTCTGCTTACGGTCTTTGAACCGGACTTCGAAGTGCCGGAATGGTTCCGCGGAACCGTGATGTACCAGATCTTTCCGGACCGTTTTTACAGAAGCAGGAGCAAAGCGTATCCGGTTTATCCCAGAATGCATGAGGACTGGAACGAGGAAGTTGCAGTGACCCCGCTCCCGGGACAGAAACACTATGTTGCGGATGACTTTTTCGGCGGGAATCTGAAGGGGATCGAGGAGAAACTGAGTTATTTGGCATATCTGGGTGTTCATGTGATCTATCTCAATCCGATCTTCCTTTCCTGTTCCAACCACAGATACAATACTTCGGACTACACGATGATCGACCCGCTTCTGGGCGATCTGGAGGACTTTACGCATCTTTGTGCAGAAGCGAAAAAGCGGGAGATCCGCATCATTTTGGACGGCGTCTTTTCCCATACCGGAAACTATTCGCGTTACTTCAATGCGGACGGCCGCTTCCCGGATCTGGGGGCGGTGCAGTCAAAGGATTCTCCATATTACTCCTGGTACCGGTTTGAGGAATGGCCTCGGAAATACGAATGTTGGTGGGGAGATGCGTCTCTGCCCAATGTGGAGGAGACAGATCCCGGCTACCGCGTCTACATGCTCGGGGAAAACGGGATCGTGCGCAGGTGGATCCGTGCAGGCGCGTCCGGGTTCCGCCTGGACGTGGCAGATGAACTGCCGGATCTTTTCCTGGATGAACTGTATCAGGCGGTGAAGGCGGAAAATCCCGAAGCCGTCGTGATCGGAGAAGTCTGGGAGAATGCGGCACGCAAGTTTTCACAGAATACGCTGCGCAGTTATGTGCACGGAAGACAGATGCACAGCGTGATGAATTATCCCTACCGCCGTGTGCTGCTGGATTTTCTGACCGGCGCATGCGGGTCTGAAGAGGTCCGGGACGAGATCGGACTGATCCTGCAGGATTATCCGGAGCCTGTACAGTGTGCGCTGATGAACCTTACCGGGTCGCATGATGTGCCAAGAGCACTGTCGCTTCTTTGCGGACTGGATGAAAACGGCGTTCCCCGAGAGGAACGCGGCATGCTGGAACCCGACGAAAAAACACGCAGGACGGGACTTGAGAAGCTGCGCCTGCTGATCGCGGCGCTGGCGTTCCTGCCGGGAAATCTCTGTATCTACTACGGGGATGAGACGGGCATGACGGGGATGAGCGATCCCTTCTGCAGACGGCCGTTCCCCTGGGACCGGCTGGATGAAAAACTGGTGGAGGATGTCCACCGCATCATTCAGATCCGAAACGGTGAAGGCGCGCTCAGACGCGGCACGCTGCGGTTCCTGGATCTGGGCGAAGACCTTCTCGCGTTTGTGAGAAAGTGGGAAGAGGAAGAGATCCTCGTGGTGATCAACCGGGGCGAGGCGACGTTCTTCAAGGTTCCGGAGGATCTGCATCCAAGAGAGATGTTCGGTGAGAAACCGGTACTTGAGACGCGGCGCATCCATATGGACGCCCGGTCCTGGAAGATCTTCAGACTGAATCCGTAAAAAAGAAAAGGATGGAATCCATAAAGGGTCCCATCCTTTTGCTATTCTCGTCAGCCGGGAAGGAGCCATCCTTTCTTCACGGCACTGTCGACCTGTTCCTCAATAAAGGGACGCAGGACGGGCATGACTTCCATGGAAAGCGCGGAGCGTTTCATGACCTGGGAACGCATCACGTCGTGCAGACGCCAGGTGTGCCCGGCGGTGGCGGTGTTGTTCAGAAACGGCTGGAAGCGGTCTACCGCGTTGGTAAAGCGGGCGTCGTCCGTTTCGCAGTCCTCGAATTCGCGCCAGAGCGCGTAAAACGCTTCCGCCTGCTCCTGCGGGAGCAGACCGAAGAGTCTGCGCGCTGCGTTTTCCTCGCGCTCGGCCTTGTCCTCATATCCTTTTACATCGTATGCAAAGGTGTCCCCGGCATAGACTTCCACAAGATCGTGCACCGCGGCCATGGCAAGGACGCGCTCCATATTCACAGGGAAGGTACAGTAGGGCTGAAGCACCATGGCGCAGAGGGCCAGATGCCAGGAATGTTCCGCGTCATTCTCCCTGCGGGAGTAGTCTGCGAGCATCGTCTGACGCAGAACGTTTTTCATTTTATCGCATTCCAGTATGAACGAAAGCTGGCTGCGCAGGGTCTCCTGTTCATTCATGGGATTCTTCCTCCTCAGGTTGTGTGTTCTGTTGCGCCTGCCGTTTTTCCTCCAGACGGTTCATCACGACCAGAAGAACGGCAGGAAGGATCAGCAGGAGGATGTAGACCGTGAACTGGCTGGAATGGATGACCAGAGAATAGATAAACAGCGCGATCCCCATGAGAAAGAAGACGAGCGCCAGGATGGCGTAAATGCGTTTTCTCATGTTTTCTGTCCTCCTTCGGAATGTATTTTTCCTACCATACAACGACGGAAAAGGGAAGTCAAGGGAAAATAGGGGGATGGTCTGCACGAAAAAGCGGGAAACATGGTATGATGATACATATCCCAAAAAGGAGGTGATCCGGTGATCTGGGCAGTTTCTGCGCTGGCAGCGCTGTTGGTACTCTATCTTGTGTTTGACAATTTCACAGTCGGCGTGAATCGTGTAAGGATCCCTTCTGAACGTGTAAAAAAGGGACTTCGGATCGTCATGGTCAGTGATCTGCATGCCAGGTCCTATTTCCAGAACGTGGGAAAGATGATCGCACGTGAAAGACCGGATCTGATCCTTCTTGCGGGAGATATGGTGGAGGACAGACATCATACGCAGACAAAATGTGTTTCCTATGCCTTTTTCCGTGATGTGACGAAGATCGCTCCGGTCTATGCTATTTTCGGAAATCATGAGCGCAGGGTCTCGTGGCAGGAGGAAGTGCGCCGGGAAATGGAGGAAGCGGGGATCGTGATCCTGGAGAACCGGATGATCACGATGCCGGTCAAAGAGGAGCACGTAACAATCCTCGGACTGGACGAGGGATCGGGGCTGCACGCACGGTTCCACACGAAAGCGCCGCAGACGGATCATCTGGCGCTTTTGCGGGGATGTGAAAGGAGCAGCGGGATCCGGATCGTGATGGATCATTATCCCGAGAATTTTGCAAAAGCAGGGGATTTGTCGTATAATCAATGCGCCTTTGAGGTCATGGTGGCAGGACACGCCCACGGCGGGCAGGTCCGGCTTCCCTGGATCGGAGGACTGTACGCACCGGGTCAGGGCGTGTTTCCGCGATACACCAAAGGTCTGTACAGAGAAAAGGATGCAAATCTCGTTGTGAGCAACGGCCTGGGCGGGCAGTGGTATCTGCCGCGCTTCGGAAACAGGCCATCCGTATGGATAATCGAGCTCGCGCCTGAAAAAGAAGGAGAAAAGATATGAAACGCAGATGGATGAGGACGGCGGCCGTCGTCATGACGCTCATTCTGGTCATGGCACTTGGCGCGTGTACACCGAAGGAGCAGCAGGATGTGCTGCAGAATCTTGCCGATTATGCGCAGGAACAGCTGCAGGAAGCACAGGCGCAGGCGCCTGAAGAGACACAGGCTCAGGATGTGCCGGAGACCGAGGAACCGGAGGCGACGGAAACGGAACCCGTGGTTAGTGAGACGGATTCTGCAGCATCGGTGGACGGATACGTATACACCAGTTCCCTGTACGGTTTCACGATCGTGATGCCCAAGGACTGGGAAGAGAAATGCGAGATCGTGGAAGAGGACATGTGCGTGTACTTCTACAGTGTCGCGAATCGCTTCATCTCCTACGGAGACGTGGAGTATGAGGCAGGTCGTCTCTTCTATATCACCGTGCCGGAAGACGACATGAAGCAGGATAACGGAGAATACTATTTCCCGTCCTACCAGATCATCGGACAGTATAACGGCGCGGACGTGCTGGTCGTCTATCCCACGGATGTACAGTGTGACATCGAAGACGAAGCAAAGACGAGGGAATACACCCAGATGTATGAGCAGGTCCCGGAGATCCTGAAGACGATCACATTCGGCTGATCAGAGCGTACGCCCCTGCCGGAGCAAGCGGCGGGGGCTTTTTTCTAAATATGAGGAGGAACACATGGAACATTCGACGATGGAACTTCAGATCCTGGACATTCTCTGCGAGGATGCGCGCATGACACCGGAAAAGATCGCCGCGATGATCGGGGAGACGCCGGAAAAAGTGGCGGAATGCATTGAAAAACTGGAGAACGACGACATCATCATCAAGTACCGGACGCTGGTCGACTGGGAAAAAGTGGATGACAACAAGGTCGAGGCGTGGATCGAGGTGCGGGTCTCTCCGCAGAAAAACGAGGGCTTCGACATGATCGCCAAGCGCATCACGGCGTATCCTGAGGTGCGCAGTGTGTATCTTATGAGCGGCGGCTATGATCTGATGGTCCGCATCGAGGGGACCAATCTGAAGAACGTGGCGATGTTCGTTGCGAAGCATCTGTCCACCATCGACGGCGTGATCTCCACGGCGACGCATTTTCTTCTGAAGAGCTACAAGCGCGACGGCGTGATCATCGGCGAGCATAAAAAAGACACGAGAGAGGTAGTGGCGTGGTGAATTACGACCGGATCCTCAACCAGCGGATCGTGGACATCAAACCGTCCGGGATCCGCAAGTATTTTGATATCCTGAGCGAGATGAAGGACGCGATCTCCCTTTCGATCGGCGAGCCGGACTTCGACACGCCCTGGCATATCTCCGACGCTGCGATCACACGGATCGAGAACGGCGCGACGCACTATACGGGCAACCGGGGAACACCTGCCCTGCGCAGGCAGATCTCGATGTACCTTTCGGAACGCTACGGCGTCGAATATGATCCTGCGACGCAGATCACCGTGACGATCGGCGCCAGCGAGGGGATCGATCTTGCGCTGCGTGCGATCCTGTCGCCGGGGGATGAGGTCATCATACCGGATCCGGCATATGTTTCCTATCTTCCCGTCGTCACGATGTGCGGTGGAAAAGCAGTACCGCTCAGGACCTTTGAAAAGGATGAGTTCCGGATGCGTCCGGATGCACTGCGCGCGCTGATCACGGACAAAACAAAAGCCGTGATCTTTCCGTATCCGAACAATCCCACCGGCGCGATCATGGAGAAAGAGGATCTGGAAGGGATCGCGGAAGTGCTGCGCGGTACACAGATCATGGTAATCTCCGATGAGATCTATTCGGAACTTACCTACGGAGGAAAAGACCATGTATCCATCGCGTCCATCGACGGGATGTATGAGCGCACGATCCTTCTGAACGGTTTTTCCAAGTCCTTCGCAATGACCGGCTGGCGTGTCGGGTACCTGTGCGGACCGAAGCCTCTGGTGGACCAGATGGTAAAGATCCATCAGTTCACGATCCTCTGTGCGCCTGTCATGGGGCAGGCGGCGGCGACAGCGGCGCTTATCAGCGCACGGGACGACGACTATGAGGACGTGCACCGGATGAAGCGAACCTACGATATCCGCAGACGGCTCCTGGTCTCGGAACTGCGGCGGATGGGACTTCCCTGTTTTGAACCCAGAGGTGCGTTCTATGTCTTCCCGAACATTTCGGGGACAGGCATGACCAGCGAGAAATTCTGTGACGCGTTTCTGATGGAAGAACACGTGGCGTGCATCCCGGGCACGGCGTTCGGCGAGTCCGGTGAAGGATTCATCCGGATCTCCTATGCTGCGGCGACGAAGAATATTGAGAAGGCGCTGGAAAAGATGCAGGCGTTTTTGAAACGCCACGGCGGGTGAACAACATGCAGGAAGAGCAGCGGCGCGAGACTCCGTTTGCGTTCGACAGGCGCAAACCCTATGTGACATGGATCATCATCGGTGTGACGGTGGCGGTATTTCTCGTGGAGATGCTCCTGAACGCGACGGAAGATATGCGGATCCTGGTGATCATGGGCGCCAAATACAATCCGCTCATCACACTGGGACAGTACTGGCGTTTGCTGACGCCGGCGCTTCTGCACGGAAGCATCGTGCATATCGCGATGAACATGATCTCCCTGTACATGTGGGGACCGACCATCGAACTTTTATACGGCAAATGGAAGATGCTCGCCATCTATGTGATGTCGGCTGTCATGGGCACGGCATTCAGCTACGCGATCTCCCCGGCGCTTTCCGTCGGCGCTTCCGGCGCGATCTTCGGACTGTTCGGCACGATCCTGTCCTTCGGACGGGACAACAAGGCGTTTTTCAAAAAGGTATTCGGTTCCAGGTTCCTCATCCTGATCGGCGTGAACGTCGCTTACGGTCTGATGAATACCGGGATCGATATCTGGGCGCATCTTGGCGGACTTGTCGGAGGATACCTCGCGGCGGAGATCCTGGGAACATACAAACGGCCGAGGACTTCCTGGCGGATGATCGCAAGCACAGCGGGATATATCCTTGTCATCATGCTGATCCTGATCCGCGGGAAGATTCTGAACACGGGATTCTGAACGGTGCGGCAGCGCCGTTTTGTTGTATAATAAGAGAAAGACCACATCAAGTTGGAGGAAATCGTATGTATTGCGTACAATGCGGCAGCAAAGTGCCGGACGGATCGAAGTTCTGCACGGAATGCGGCGCACCGATGCCTGCACCGAAAGCCGTTTATCCGCCGAAAGCACCAGCCGCTTTCGCGATCCCGCAGCAGGTGAGACCGGACTTTGTCGATCCGCAGCCTGCAGCTGTCCAGCAGATACCAGCAGCAGTGTCTGTACAGGCGCCCGCTGTGCCGGTGAAGTCAAAGTACAAGAGACTTCTTGTCTTCGCTATTCTGCTCACAGCTTTTGCGTATCTGACCAGCAACATGGTCGCGCTCATTATCGGGATCATCGCGATCATACAGGCTGCGAAAGCGAAGAAGAAAGAGACAGCAGGTTCTCTGGATGAAGCCAGGGCGGCGGGAAAGACCGCGAAAGCGCTGGATATCACGGCGTTGGTCCTGAACATCATCTGGATCATCTCTCTGATCGTCGCGCTCGTGGTCTTGATCCGCACGGCGGTGCAGTCCGCTTCGCTGATCGCGGGCGGAACGCCGGAAGGGATCCAGGAATTTCTGAGACAGTACGGATATGAGTACGACATCGACCTGATCCGCGAATGGCTGAAGTACAACGGCGCGTTCCTTCTAGGACTGTGACCTTCCATATGCATCAAAAAAGGCACTTGCCGTAGCAAGCGCTTTTTTTCTTTAGTGTCATTTGGAGCGGTTGCGCTCCTCTTCCGCGATCTCGACCCATTTGGCCAGCTCGCGGAACTTGTCCAGAGAGTCACGGCTGATTACGGTGTCCGTGCCCAGACACGCGGTGCAGCGGAACCCGCACTCGGGACAGATGCATCCCATCGTCC
>JAFRLQ010000056.1 GCA_017431145.1 Clostridia bacterium
CCACATACCGGGGAACACACCAGACGCCTGCCTGCGAAACAGGTCCATAGGAATCTCACCTCCCCGCCTTCTTTATGGCCGGGCCGCGAATTACGGAAGTATCATTAACCTCAGAGCCTGTCTTCGCCTTCCGCCGGTGGCAATCCGGCTTAGCCTGCATGGGGTTTATCGCTCGCCATTTGGGTCCTGGCGTACCTGCAGATCCGGCTTAAGGATTTCTCCCTTAGCTCTGAGAACGTATCTGATGGATGAGTATTCAGTTTTCAAGGTTCCCCGGACTTTTAGTCCTCTACTATCCCTCTTGGAACTTTTTTCGAAAAATGCTGATACCTTTTCCATGTTTTTTTATCCTCGTCCCTTGCTGAAATAAAAAGCGCCCACCGCACCTCATAAATGAGGTACAGTGGGCGCAAAAAGACCTGTTGCTATTTCTAACAACAGGTCTGACTCATTTTATTTGTGTTCCCGGCAAACTGGAAACTATCATTTTATCAAGCCTTCAGAAAGCAGCATTTCCAGGACCCGCGCCTCCCGTTCGAGCATTATGGGATCCTTTGGACCGTGATCTTTAGTCCGATTGCTAAGAATGGCATTTTCAGGCCTTACATATTCCAGGGTAAAATGCTCCTCTGATTCGTAGCCATCCAGCTTCTGCGGTCTGACATCCTCTTCTACGTCACAAAGGTAATAATAGTTGTCCTGTATAAAACATTCGTCCTTCTCTACCGTGCTTTTCTGGATTCGGTGGACATACCCGTATTCCCGTATAGAATCAGGGACCACGGTCAGACCAGCTTCTTCAGCTGTCTCCCTGATCAGTGCATCGATTTCGCTTTCTCCGGGTTCGATTCCCCCGCCAGGAAATTTATAATAGTCATACTTCAGGCTATGGACCATGGCGATCTTACCGTTCCTGATAATGATACTTCTGGCAGAATCCCGCGTAAAAGAACGGGTGCACCCACCATAATCCTTTTTGTCCATTTCAAACAGAAGTCTCATTTACTTATAGCTCCACAAAATCGTACATTTATCAAAGCGAAGTCAGTCTGCTCTTCAACAGCGGAATTCCTTCTCTTGTCCACCATCGATTATCAACGCCGCCGGAGCTCATTCCGCCGTGAGCGAACTGCTTTATAACAGCAAAGTCCATATATTCGTCTGTCATGGCTTTGCCCGAAAGGGAAAAGTATTCAGCCTTGATCCACTGTTCCAGCTCATCAGAGGATAAGATGTCCATATTCTCGGCACGCTCTTTTAAATAATCCCAAAAGTAAGGATCGCCCCTGAGGCCCCACCTATCAGGCTTTTCTCCAAATATAACAGACAGCTTCATATTTCGGGTTCTCCTCATATGACTTTTTCAAAAACACTATCTACACAGCGGGCCTGCCGATTATCTCAGCAGGCCCATCATTTTTAGATATCCTCAGACACGGACAGTGACTTATGCACAGTCGCATAATACTTTTTATACCTGTGGCATACCCGTGGCATAAATTGGCATAAAAATTGGCATACGAGCTTTAAATTCGGTCGCTCAGGGCCAACCTTTAATACAGTTTCGCGCCTGCAGGGATGTGCGGATCGACCATCAGAAGATGCAGTTCCTCATCCTCGCCGCGCTTGTTCACAGCACTAATCAGCATGCCGCAGGAGTCGATACCCATCATCTTTCTCGGCGGGAGATTAGTAATCGCAATGCATGTTTTTCCGATCAGTTCTTCCGGCTCGTAGTAAGCATGAATACCGCTCAAAATCGTCCGTAACTCTCCAGAACCGTCGTCCAGCGTGAATTTCAGAAGCTTCTTGGACTTCGGCACAGCTTCGCATTCAAGCACTTTTACAGCCCTGAAATCACTCTTGCTGAAGGTCTCAAAATCGACCTGTTCCTCAAACAAAGGCTCGATCACCACGTTGGAGAAATCGATCTTTTCCGGGACAGCGGGAGCTGCTTCAGGGGCCTTTTCAGCCTCTTCCTTTTTCTCTTGCTGCTGTTCGCTTCCGGTCTTGAGTGACTTCATTGTCGGGAACAGCAGGACGTCACGGATTGCCTGTGCGTCCGTCAGCAGCATAACCAGTCTGTCGATCCCGTATCCGATGCCGCCTGTCGGAGGCATGCCGTATTCCATCGCCTCAAGGAAGTCTTCGTCCGTATGATTCGCTTCCTCGTCGCCGGCTGCCGCCAGCGCGTCCTGAGCCGCGAAACGCTCTCTCTGATCGATCGGATCATTCAGCTCGGAATACGCATTGCACATCTCTCTTCCGTAGATATACAGTTCGAAACGTTCCACAAGGGACGGATCGGAAGGTTTCTTCTTCGTAAGGGGCGAGATCTCGATCGGATGATCGCAGATAAATGTCGGCTGGATCAGTTCGGATTCGCAGTATTCTTCAAAGAACAGATTGATGATATCTCCACGTTTGTGATGCGGCTGATATTCGATCCCTTTTTCATCAGCGATCTTCTTCGCTTCCTCATCCGTATGAACGGTACTGAAATCGATACCGGTCTTTTCCTTCACCGCGTCCAGCATATTCACGCGCGCGAACGGTTTGCTCAGATCGATGACCGTACCGTTGTAGGAAATGACCGCGCTTCCGCAGACCGTCTCCGCCAGATAGCGGAAAAGGTTCTCCGTAAGATCCATCATGCCCTCGTAATCCGTATAGGCCTGATACAGTTCCATCAGGGTAAACTCCGGGTTGTGCCGGGTATCGAGACCCTCATTCCGGAACACTCTTCCGATCTCGTAGACTTTTTCGATCCCGCCGATGATCAGGCGCTTCAGATAAAGTTCAAGGGAAATACGCAGTTTGACGTCCTCGTCCAGTGCATTGAAATGCGTTTCGAACGGTCTTGCCGCAGCGCCGCCTGCATTGCTGACCAGCATGGGCGTCTCCACCTCGACGAATCCGCGGTCATCCAGGAATCTTCTGATCTCCCGGATGATCCTGGAGCGCTTCAGGAAACGATCCTTGGATTCCGCGTTCATGATAAGGTCAAGATATCTCTGTCTGTAGATCGCGTCCTGATTGGTCAGGCCGTGGAATTTCTCCGGCAGTGGGCGGAGCGATTTGCTCAAAAGGCTGACATCCGTCGCGCGGATGGAGATCTCTCCGTGATTCGTCACAAAAACAGTACCGGAAACACCGATGATGTCTCCGATATCCATCGTTTTGAATTTTGCGTATGCTTCCTGTCCGATCTCATCGATCCGGATATAGAGCTGGATCATTCCGCTCTGGTCCTGGATATGCGCAAAAGACGCCTTTCCCATGATCCTTCTGGACATCATGCGGCCGGCAACGGTCACGCTTTTGCCTTCCAGTTCAGCGAACTGTTCGACCACTTCGCTTGCCAGATGGTCGCGGTCGAACTTCGTCACTTCGAACGGATTCTCTCCCGCGCTCATCAGCGCGTCCAGTTTCTCGCGGCGAACGCGCAGAACTTCACTGAGATTCTCTTCAGCTGCGGCCTTCACTTCGTTCTTCATGTTTCCTCCCCGGGATCCGTTATGCTCTTGAGACTTCCAGCACCTTCAGCGTCAGCATGCCCATCGGAACTTCGATATCCACGACCTGGCCCGCTTCACAGCCCATCAGTCCCTTGCCGATCGGCGCCTGGTAGGAGATCTTGTTGTTTGCGGGATCTTCCTCCGCATCGCCGCAGATTGTCAGTTCAAACTCGTCGACTGCTTCTCCGTCTTCCAGTTCCTGCACTTTGACCAGGCTCCCGATGCTGACTTTTCCTTCTTCTTGCTCGTCTTCCTTCACGACACGCGCGTAGCGAAGACGCTCTTCCAGCTGAGCGATCTCATATTCCAAAAAGGCCTGTGCGTTTTTCGCCTCGTCGTACTCGCTGTTCTCAGACAAGTCGCCGAATGCGCGCGCGCGCTCGATACGCTCCGCGATCTCCGCGCGTTTCACAGTCTTCAGGTGCTCCAGTTCTTGCTTGCGCTTCTTCAGCGCCTCTTCGGTCAGCAGGATCTCTTCTGCCATCTGTCCTTCCCTCCGTTTCATAAAAACGTGCATTCAAAAGCTTCCCCTGAACACACGTAAGTGTTATTGTAGCATGCGCGAATCAAATGTCAAGTTTTCATTGACACATCACGCTTTTTTGTATCTTATGCGCTCTTTCCAGCAGTGCTTCCCCGGCAATATCCAGCGTCTGTTCCGCATACCGGCAGATCTCCTCCTCCAGCATCCGAAGCGTCACGGTCTCGTTGATCCTTGCCCGCAGCACGGCGGCGTCCCGGTATCCGTGGATATACCACGCAATGTGCTTTCGCATCTGGAGCATCGCGACCCTCTCGGGAAGATCTTCGGCAAGCATGCGTGCATGCGCCACCGCCGTGGCAAAACGCTCCGTATCCGAAGGTTCCGCATATTCCCTGCCGCGCAGCTGCTGCGCCAAACGGCTGAAGATCCAGGGATCCCCGTAGGAACCTCGCGCGATCATGATACCTGCGCATCCCGCGTCGAAAGCGGTCCTTGCCTGCTGCAGACTATCCATATCTCCGCTGGCGACGACCGGAATCCCCACAGCCGCTGAGACCTGTTCCCAGATCCGCGCGTCTGCACGTCCCCTGTACATCTGCACGGCGGTCCTCGGATGCACGCAGATCATATCCGCGCCGGCATCCTCCGCCATCTTCGCGAAGGAAACGGCATTGAGATGTCCCGCGTCCCAGCCTGCGCGCATCTTGATACTGACCGGACAGGACACGGACTGTTTCAGTATCCGGATCAGCTCCCGCGCTTTTTCAGGCTCTTTCATCAGCGCGCATCCGTCACCCTGCTTCGTCACCTTCGGCGTTGGGCACCCCATATTGATATCCACCCATGCATACGGCGAAAGATCCGTCTTCTCCGCCGCTTCTCTCAGGACATCCGGCTCGTGCGTAAAAAACTGCAGCGCAAGCATCGGTTCGTCCCTGTCCGCCTGCATCAGGTCCTCCGTTGCCTCGTTTCCGTAAACGATGCTCTTTGCACTGATCATCGGCGTATAGGCCGCCATGCTTCCGTTCGCCCTGCAGATTCGGCGGAACACACGGTCCGTCACGCCCGCCATCGGCCCCAGCAGGATCGGATATTCTCTTTTCAGCAATTCCTTCAGCATCTTTTCTCCAAAAAAACAGCCTCCCGGAAATCCGGGAGACCGTGTGATCCGCGATCTTACTCAGACGCCGTTTCGGTTTCTTCCGTGCCTTCCTCCGTGGTCTCCGGCTCTGTCGCCGTCGGTTCCGGCGTCTGTTTCGTCTTCTCTTCCTCTTCGAATGTCTCCACGAGTTCCAGCCCGGTGATCATCCAATGGTCCTCCAGACGCTCGCAGTGCACGCGGTAACGCATGTTGTCCAGTTTCTCTGCGCTGATACGCTCGCCGGCATCGATCTGCTCCTGCGTCATGAACTCTTCCTTCAGTCTTCCCTCGACTTCACGCTGTCTGCATGCGATCGTCATCGTGACCTCGTTCTGCCAAGGCCAGCACCAGAGCCGTTCCACCTTGGTATCATAATCGAAATTCGTGATCTCATACTGGGCGTACGGCTCGGATCTGAGAAGCACATCCTTGGCGAGATACTCCGCTGTGAAATACTTGGTCAGTTGCTCGGCATCATAATCCTCCGGCTGGAAAATCACGTTGGCGCGGTACTGCATACCGTCCTTCACCAGTATCGAAAGATTGACAAAATCCATGGAAATGAAGAAAGACATTCCAGCCAGCACCACGATGATCAGGATGACCGCAATGACCTTTATCCAGAAAAACAAAAGACGAAGAACCGTCTTCATGATGTTACCTCCATTCAGAACTCCCGTTCTCTATGCTAGGCATCTTACCACATGACCGGTCAAAAGTAAAATCATGCGGCGAGTTTCAGCAGTGCCTGGGCGATCATTTTGCAGAGCGATACCAGGTTCTCCACGCCGATGTACTCATCCCGCTGATGGCACATATCCACATCTCCGGGGAAACAGGGGCCGAACGCTACGGCGCGGTTCCTCATCTGTCTGGCATACGTCCCTCCGCCGATCGAAACGACATGTGCTTCTTTCCCGGTCTCCTCCTCATAGGTCTCAAGGAGCACTTTGATCAGTTCCTTGTCCTCGCTTACCAGGATCCCCTCATCAAAATGATCGACCGACATCTCAAAGCCACCCCGTTCCGCCGCGTCACGCATGTTCCTGCGCAGCACATCCGGCTCGACCGTTACGGGGCACCTCATATCAAAGCATGCGGTCAGATTCTTTGTATCATAGCGGAGAATCCCGAAATTGCATGTCAGCGGACCGCTTTCCTCATCTGCACAGGCCATTCCGAGAGATCTGCCGTCGGTCTCAAAACCGACGCTTTCGCAAAGATACTGCATCGCTTCCGCACCTGCGCCGTCACCTGTGATACCGAGAGAACAGATCAGTGTCAGAAGATGTGACGCCGCATTGATCCCGAGCGCGGGATGGGATGCGTGTGCCGCGACGCCGTAAACAGTCAAACTTCTTTCACCCGTCTCGATCCGGATCCCGTTCTGCTGCGCATACTGCGTGATGCGGTCCAGTTCATCCCGTGTCCATTCGCGGCGGATCACAGCCGTCGCCTTTTCCGGCACGACATTGAAGCGCTCGCCCGCCTGGATATACAGAACATCTCCCATCTCTCCGACCTCTCTGGTCAGTCTGGCGTGAAAGATGTGTTTTTCACAGTTGATCACGGGAAACTCCGCGTCAGGCGTGAATCCCCAAAGAGGCATCTCCTGTCCCGCGAAGTAATGCTCCAGGTCGTCCATGCCGTTTTCCTCGTTGCAGCCGAGGATCACGCGGATTCTGCGCTTCAGCGGAACGCCCGCCACTTTCAGCACATGCATCGCATAGATCGTCGCCGCTGCAGGTCCCTTGTTGTCGACCGCTCCGCGCGCGTAAGCCTTTCCGCCCCGGATATCCAGGCGGAACGGGTCCGAAGCCCAGCCGTCACCTGCCGGCACGACGTCCAGATGCGCCATCACGCCGATCAGTTCCTCACCGCTGCCGATCTGCGCGTGTCCGGCGTATCCCTCGTCATCCAGCGTTTCAAAGCCATAAGCCTCACATGTTCTCAGCGCCTCATTCAAAACCTGACGGCAGGGATTGCCGAACGGAGCGTTCGCAGCA
This sequence comes from Clostridia bacterium, assembly GCA_017431145.1. GTDB lineage: Bacteria > Bacillota > Clostridia > Christensenellales > Maliibacteriaceae > RGIG9107. Next base: position 7,150 of record JAFRLQ010000056.1, read on the forward strand.
GACCTTCCCGCTGCCACGGAAGGGATCGCGCAGAAACGTCCCAGCATTTCCAGCAGTTCGTCCTGATGTGTTTCAATATACGCGTTGATGATCTGTGAATACTGCATGTTTTCCTCCAACTCATTCTCTTGCCCCGGCATCCTGCCGGCAGGCATCATTATACAGCGGAACCCCTCCTTGCGAAAGCACCGGCAGACATGTCACGACAGATAAATGCTGCAAGCAAGGATCCCCGTCGCAGCAAGTCCGACAGCCGCTGCAATGAACGTGATCAGCGTGACGATGAATGCCGCCGTGCTTAGGACGTGGCAGAGTTTCTGCTTTTTGTTCTCCTCATCGATGTTCCGGACGTACAGCGCAGCCGCCGCCATCAGCGCTCCGGCAAGCGCGGCACCGAAGAAGGCAATGGTCCAGACCAGTTTGCCGTAAGGGAAAAACATCACAAGCGCCACAGCCGCAAAGACGAGCGACGCAATGTTCCTTTTCTTGTCTTTTCTGTTCTTGTTCTGTTCCACGGCTGTTCCTCCGTCCGGTTTGCTTCCTCAACAAATGATAGACAATTTCCGTCCTCTTGGCAAATCCATTGACAAACAGGCCTCGTCGGCATACATTGGAACAAGATGCTTAAGGAGGTTTCAATCGTGAACGACCAGGAATTTGACCAGAACACTACACCCGAAGAGTGCACGCATGACTGCAGTACCTGCGGGGCAAACTGCGCATCCAGAGAAGGCGCTCAGGAGGATTTCGATTTTACCGCACCGCTGAACGATGTCAGCATCGTACATCACCGCATCGGCGTCGTAAGCGGAAAGGGCGGCGTGGGCAAATCCCTCGTCACATCCATGCTGGCGGTCGCGCTGCGCAGAAAAGGGCTGCGCACGGCGATCCTGGACGCGGATATCACCGGACCTTCCATCCCTGCAATGTTCGGCGTGAATCAGCAGATCTATCAGAACGAATTCGGCATTCTGCCCGCGACGACAAAAACCGGGATCGACATGATGTCCATCAACCTGCTTCTGGACAATGTGAATACGCCTGTGCTCTGGCGCGGACCGATCATCACGGGCACGGTCAAACAGTTCTACAGCGAAGTCGTCTGGGACAACATCGACTACATGTTCGTCGATATGCCGCCGGGAACAGGCGACGTCCTTCTGACGGTTTTCCAGTCCATCCCGCTTGACGGGATCATCATCGTAGCGACACCGCAGGAACTGGTCGGCATGGTCGTATCCAAGGCGATCGAAATGGCAAAAGCGATGAACGTTCCGATCATCGGCATCATCCAGAACATGTCCTATGTCACCTGCCCGGACTGCGGGAAAAAGATCTACGTCTTCGGCGATGTAGGGACTGAGCAGATCGCCTCCTCCTACCAGCTGCCTCTTCTTGCCAGGATCCCGCTGGATCCGCAGTTGAGCAGTCTCTGCGACCGCGGACAGATCGAGGAGTTTGAAGGTGACTGGCTGAACGAAGCCGCCGATCATATCCTTTCTCTCTGATCCTATCTTTTAAAAAGTTTTTCCGACAGGCACAGTCAAGCGACTGTGCCTGTTTTTGCTTTCCCGGACAACCAGACACAGGCTTTTTCCTCTACATTTCCTGCCTGAATCTGTGCATATGTCACACATCGGGTTTATAATGGATGAAAAGGCATGGAGGCAGATGTTCCATGGCGGACCCACGCACGGAAAAAAGAAGAGCATTCATCATCAACAGTGTTTATTTCTGTCTGATCGCTTTCTTCATCTATTTCTTCGGAAAGGCGGTCGTGCATGCTCTTTCTCCTTTTCTTTTTGCGCTGATCGTAACCGCCATAACCCGTCCGCTGATCCGTTTTCTCGTGCGGAAATGGAAATGGAACCGTTCCTTCGCCACCATCGCCGTACTCATTCTTGTCTTTTGTATCTTGGGCGTTCTCGTCACGGTCTGCGTCTTTCAGTTGATCTCCACCGGCGGCAGCATGCTTTCCCGTCTGCCGTCCTACTATATGAAAACAATCCAGCCGGCGGTGATCCGGCTGTCCCGGCAGGCACAGGAACATCTGACTGAGTGGTTCCCGCAGCTGGAGCCGACGGTCGATGAAACGGTCAGCAGCATCACCGGCTCCATCGGAAATACCATCTCCCGTCTTTCCATGAACGCTTTGTCTGCGGTAGCCCGGCTGACGACCCGGCTGCCCCGGTTTCTTCTGAACTGCATCATCGCGGTCGTATCCACCTTTTTCCTCTCGCTTGACTATTCAAGGATCACACAGTTCATCATGCGGCAGCTGCCCGAAAACGGCAGACATATCGCTGTCCACGCAAAAAACGAACTTCTTAAAACAGTCCGGAAATATCTCCTGTCCTATCTGCTTCTTCTGCTGATCACATACCTTGAGCTTCTGCTCGGGTTTACGATCATCGGGATCCGGAAAGCCTGGCTTGCGGCGCTCGTCGTCGCGATCGTCGCCATCATCCCTGTGATCGGAAGCGGTATTCTGCTGATCCCATGGGCGATCGTCGATCTTGTCGTCGGCAACATCCGTACGGGGCTCCTTCTTCTCGTCCTGTATATCATCATCACGGTCATCCGCAACATCGTGGAGCCGCGCATCGTCGGTGAGAATGTCGATCTGCCGCCCATCGTCACGCTTCTTGCCATGGTCGTGGGCATGTATCTGTTCGGATTTTTGGGACTGTTCGGTTTGCCGATCTGTCTTGCCATCATCAAGCAGCTGAACGATCAGGGTGTCATCCATCTGTACAAAAGCGCACCTCCTTCGCGCCTGAAAACCGTTCCCGGCAAACAAAGAAAACGAAAAAAGAAAAAAACCGATCCTCATGAATAACGGAAAACGCACGGATTAGTATCCGTGCGTTTTCCGTTGCATCTCTGTGCCGATCCACTATGCACGCAGGCCTTTCGGATACAGGTTTTTCGCCCGCCCTTTTCTGATCCGCACGCCGCCTGCCGGGATCCCGCCGATCCTGACCGCGGCATAACCGTCCGGCAGTCTGTCCGCCGGCAGTTCTTCACCTCTCAGATAAGCCGCCGCAAGAGGATCCTGCAGTTCCAGATCCAGTTTGTTCTCCATCCTGTTTCCCATCGCGCTGAAGAAATGATGATGCGGCTCCGCCCTGTCCTTTTTCAGGACCGCGACAGCCGTTCCCGTCCTCAGAAACCTCGCACCGGACGGAATCCTGTCTTCTCCTTCGGGCAACCAGCAGACCGCATCTCCGAACAGTCTCAGATATCCCCCCGGGTTTATCCCGCATGCTTCAAGCATCTCCCGCACTGCATCCGACTGCTTCCGCGTGAGTCTTTCTCCCGCTTCGCGGACTGCCGTCTTCCCGTTCTGCGCAGAGCGTTTCTGCAGCACGGCAAAAAACTGTCCTTCTCCCATGCCAAGATACGGCACGTATCTTCCTGCATCCTTCAGTGCGTCGTCCGCACCGCAGAGCGTATGCGTACGCACCGTTTCTTCCGGCGCAAGCAGCCTATACCCGAACTGTTCCATGAACCAGCCGACGACATCTTCGTTCTCCTGACGCGAAAATGTACATGTCGCGTATACGAGATACCCATTCTCCTTCAGCATCCTGTCCGCGCTTTCCAGGATTTTTTTCTGTCTCACCGCACAGGCGTCACTGTGTGCCGGCGACCAGTCACGCACCGCCTCCTCGTCTCTGCGGAACATCCCCTCTCCGGAACATGGCGCATCCACCAGGATCGCGTCGAAAAAGGCCGGACATATTTGTTCAAGCCTCGCAGGATCTTCGTTCAGGATCACCGCTCTGGACGCGCCGGTCCGTTCTGTATTCGACAAAAGGATGCGTGCCCGCGCAGGATTGATCTCGTTTGCCCAGACCATCCCCTGCGTCATCCTGCATAAAAGCTGATGTGTCTTTCCTCCGGGCGCCGCGCACAGATCCAGGACTCTCCAGTTCTTCTCCCAGCGCATCGCTGCGACCGGAAGCATCGCAGAAGGCTCCTGCACGTAGAATGCG
>JAFRLQ010000057.1 GCA_017431145.1 Clostridia bacterium
CCAGATATTCGCGCGGGGAGCCGAAGTTCATGGCAAAGTGGACGAGCTGATCCCAGAGCGGGAAGTTTTCTGTGCGGAGAGATTCAAAATCTTCCGGTCCGGAAAAGTCACGCCACTGTTCGGGCAGATGGGCAAGACGGTCGACACCGGAGGAAAGACCGGCGACATAGGCATAGCGGTCCGGGCAGTTGAGTCCTGCTTTCAGAGCGCCGTAGCCGCCCATGGAAAGACCGGCAATGAAATTGTCTTTACGTTCAGGACTGATCCGGAACATTTTCTGACAGATCTCGGGGAGTTCCGTCGTGATGAAGTCCAGATACCGATGACCGTATTTCTGGTTGCAGTATGCGGACAGATGGCCGTTCGGCATGACGACGGCAAGCGGTCTGCCTGCGGCATAGCGCTCGATGCTGGTCCGCCTCTGCCAGATGGTCTGGTCATCCGTCGTTCCGTGAAGCAGATACAGAACAGGAAGAAGGGATTTTCCGTCCCACGGCGGCGCGCCGCCGACGCCGATCCCCTGATTGGTCTCGGGCAGGATCACGTCCATGGAACTTTGCATACGAAGCATCTGGGAATAAAAACCGACGTGTAAAAGAGCCATAACAGGTCCTCCGTTCCTTTTTTTTCATTATACGACAGAAAAAGGAGAAAATACGCAAAAAGGACAATGTGTGGAAAGAAGAGCAGAGCGGAAAAGCACGTAAATGCTGATTCTGGGTAAAAATGCGTTTGTCACTATGCGTTTTGTGCGGTATCATGAAACTGTAGGGGAGAAGGCCGCGCCTTCTGGCGCGGAAGAGAGAAAGGATGCAGGAGAATGAGTCAGGCAGATCGAAGGGGCTACCTGAAAGAGGATTTTCGCGTGTTTCACCTGAAGGACAAAAGCACGCAGGTGGATTTTCATTATCATGATTTTGACAAGATCGTCGTATTCATCTCCGGAACGACGTCATATATCATCGAGGGAAGAACGTACAAGCTCCAGCCAGGAGATGTGCTGTTCGTGCCGCATCACGAGACACACAGACCTGTCGCGGATCAGAATGCCCCGTACGAACGGGTCGTATTCTGGATCGATCCGGAATTCCTGCGCAGGAGCAGTTCTGAAAAGACGGATCTTTCCCGGTGTTTTGCCGAAGCAAAGGAACATCAGCGGAATCTGTGCCGTCCCTGGCCTGAAATGAAGATCCGGCTTTCGCGGCTGATCGATGACGTTGAAAAAGCGGAGCAGTCACAGGATTTCGGTGCAGATCTGCTCCTGGAAGCGACGTTTCTGCGCCTGATCGTCTATTTTAACCGGCTGATACGTGCGCTGCCCAATGTGCAGGAAGAGGAGTTCGACTATGATCCCAAGATCAACCGGGTCCTGCGGTATATCAACGATAACCTGCAGTCTGATCTGAGCATCGATACGATCGCGGCGGAATACTATCTGAGCAGATATCACTTCATGCGCAAATTCAAGGAAGTGACGGGATATACCGTGCACAACTACGTACGGCAGAAACGTCTTGCCTATGCGTCGCGTCTGATCACGGACGGCGCGAGCCCCTCGGAGGCGGCGGAACAGTCCGGATTCACAGATTATTCATCGTTCCTGCGCGCGTTCAAGCAGCAGTTCGGTACGACGCCGAAACAGTATGCACAGAACGCGTACAACAGAGCGGAGATCATTGACTGAACAACAGGAGGAAGTATGGAACTGCAACAGATGTCTCAAATGTTTGAAGCGTTCATGGTGATCGCGTTCGGGATCTCCTGGCCGCTTTCGATCGTAAAGTCTCTTCGATCCAAGACGGCAAAGGGCAAGAGCCTGATCTTTATGCTGTTTATTTTCGTCGGCTATATCTGCGGGATCATCTCGAAGATCATTTCAGGACGTATCACCTACGTTTTCGTCTTCTATGTTCTGAATCTTGTCATGGTGGGAACGGATATCGTCCTGTATTTCCGCAACCGCAAGTTCGACAGGGAACAGAAAAAGAATGCCTAAAAGCTATACCGTTACGGTAGACGGGATACCGGTGGAAGTCACACACAAATGGATCCGCTCTTTCCGTCTGCGCGTCGATAAGACAGGGAAAGCGGCAGCGTCCGCACCGGTCGGTATGCCGCGCAGGGAGGCAGAGCGTTTTTTGCGGGAGCACCGAAACTGGCTGGTTGCCCGTGTGATGCAGGCGCAGAGGAAAAAGGAGATACTGGGAAACAGAAAAGTGGAAGACGGTGCCGTCCGGATGATCCTCGGCGAGAAAGTTGTGCTCCGTATCGTAGAGGACAAAAAGAAAAAAGTCGTCCGGGAAGGGAACACGGTGCTGATTATGACGCCTTCCGCTGATTCGGCGGACTGGGAGAAACAGTATGACGCCTATTATCTTCGCGAAGCAAAAGCACTCTACAGCGAGCTCGTAGCGGACTACACGGCACTGGTAGAGCATCAGGAGACGGACATCCCGAAGGTCACAGTGCGGAGAATGACGTCGCGCTGGGGGAGCTGTACGCCCGAAAAAAGAACGATCCGTCTGAATTATTATCTGTATGAGGCGCCGGTTTTCTGTGTGGAATACGTGGCGCTGCATGAGGTCGCGCATCTTGTATATCCGGATCACAGCGCAAGGTTTTATGCCCTGATCGCCTCGATCATGCCGGATTACAGGGACAGAAAAAAACTTTTGGAAAGAAGCGTCTATATCGGTGAGTGAGCGGAAACAGAATTACCAGGCGCAGATGGAAGCGTATATCGCGGCGCATCCGGAGAAGGAAATGCTGGCGCTGCACAGCTGCTGCGGACCCTGCAGCAGTTATGTGCTGGAATGCCTGACCCGTCATTTTGATGTGACGCTTTATTATTATAATCCGAACATCCATCCGAAAGAGGAGTATGAACACAGACTGTCGGAGCAGAAGCGGCTGTGTGCGGCGCTGGGAGTCGCGTTTGTGGAATGCCCGTATGACCCCGAGACCTATTTCGACGCGGTGCGGGGCCTGGAACAGGAAAAGGAGGGCGGAAAACGCTGCAGTGTCTGTTTCGATCTGAGACTGAGGTATACCGCGCAAAAAGCGAAAGAAGCGGGGATCGTCCTGTTTACGACGACGCTGACCGTGTCGCCGCATAAAAACGCGGAGGAGATCAACCGCATCGGGAACGGGATCGCGGAGGAATACGGGATCCGCTGGCTGCCGTGCGATTTCAAAAAGAAGGAAGGATACAAACGCTCGATCGAGCTTTCCCGTGAATACGGACTGTACAGACAGGATTACTGCGGATGTGTCTTCTCAGACTGGCATGAAATAGCCGCCTCGGAATAGAGACGGCTTTTTCATGTGCTTTGCTTTTAAAGGGCGAGGTCTTCATCGAGGATCTCACCTTCTGCGACGATGTTCGTGGGACCGGTGAGCAGGATCTGCGTGACGCTTCCGTCTGCGTTCACCGTGACGGAAACGAACAGTTCTCCTCCGGGCATGGTCACGGAGACGTTGTTCCCGGAAACGGTGCCGTGCAGGCAAAGCGCGCTCACAAGGCTTCCGCAGCCCGTTCCGCAGGCATAGGTGAAGTCCTCTACGCCGCGCTCAAACGTCTTTGCGACGATCCGGTCGTCTTCTGCCGGATGCCAGAACGTCACGTTCGCACCTTTGGGGAATGCCTGCGCAAAGCGAAGAGACCGTCCGATTTCGCGCTGTTCGTTTTCGGGGAGCGCATCGAACCCGTCAAACCGGACGATGGCGTGCGGGAGTCCGGGATTGCCCAGTTCCAGATAATCACAGAGATATTCCTTCCCGGCGGCTGTTACGGGAAGATCAAGACGGATCACGGAAGGATCGTTGAGGCAGATGCGGTAGAGACGTTCGCTGATCCGTTCCCCGGTCACGATCCCGGCGGTCGTTTCAATCTTCTGCGTTTCTCCGCTGTAGCCGTGCTCATAACCGTAACGGCAGATGCAGCGCGCGCCGTTCCCGCACATTTCACCGAGACTTCCGTCGGCGTTGAAGAAGAGCATGCGGAAGTCCGCGACATCGGAAGGCTGCAGGACCATCATGCCGTCGGCGCCGATGGAAAGCCTTCTGGCGCACAGCCGTTTGGCGAGAGGACCCAGCTGGTCCTCCCGAAGCGACAGGTCCATGTTTTCAAGCAGGATAAAATCGTTTCCCGCTCCGTGCATTTTTGTAAATCTCATAGCA
>JAFRLQ010000058.1 GCA_017431145.1 Clostridia bacterium
CGCTTCTCCCTCGTCATTGCCAAGAAGCAGGTTCAGATCCTTCAGCGCACGCACGTCCGCCGCACCGGAAGGAGAAACACCGGATTTCTGGTGTCCCATGCGTCCCAGGTCCTGAACGGAGGAAAGAGATCCCGGACTCAACACCGTAAGACTCATACGTTCCTCCTTTCGATGGGACAGACATAGGTCCCCGCCTGTACCTCTTTCTCGATCCGAAGGTACTCTGCCTCGTCGATGGGGCAGAACCGGATATAATCTCCGGCACTGTACATGATCATCTCCGTACGCGGATCATAAGGCCGCACCGGCGTTCTGCCGATCAGACGCCAGCCTCCGGGAGAATCCAGCGGATAAACACCGGTCTGTGCGCCGCCGATCCCGACGGAACCCGCGGGGATCACAGTGCGCGGCACCTGCAGTCTCGGCGTATTGATCACAGGATCCAGTCCCCCGAGATAGGAAAAACCGGGAAGGAATCCCAGCATATAGATCAGATAATCCGGCGCACTGTGCCGCCTGATCACTTCGTCCGTCGTGATGCCCGCATGCGCCGCGACGTCCTCGAGATCTTCGCCGTACTTGCCGCCGTAGCAGACAGGGATGAGATAGATATCCGAACTGTTCTGGGCTGCCTCGCGAAGCGTCCCGATCAGTTTTTCGATCCTCTTTTTCAGTTTTCCATAAGAAAGGACCCATGGATCATAACTGATGAGAAGCGAGCAGTACGTCGGATTCAGATCGGTGATCCCCGGGATCCCGCTTTCCTCCACTGCGCGTCTGAGCGCGTGCACACGTCCGTTCAGTTCGGGCGAGATCTCGTTCCCGAAGCAGACCGACAATGCGCTGTCACCCACTGTATCGATTCGGTAAGTTTTTTCCATGTTTCCTTCTCTCAGTCTCATTCTCCGTATAATGATTCATTGTACACGTATGTCTTTCACCGTGCAAGCAGAAAGCGGAAAAACTGCATTTTTACTGCATTTATTTATAGAAAAAGGCACGTTTCCGCATATTTTGTCTTTTATCATTCATTTTAAACGAAGAACTCCGGCTTTCCGGAGTTCTTCGTTCCTGTTATCCCCCGAGGGATCCAAGCTGTCAGCGTCTGGCCAGCGTGTAGTTCCTGTACGCAGCGTCCTGCGTGACTTCGCGAATGACATGCAGCTTTTTCGGGAACCGCACAGGCGTGTCCTCCGAACGCAGCTCGATCTCCGCGATCGCACGGTCTTTCCAGAACGGATAGACGTCGATCTCAAAATACTGGTTTTCCCATGTGAGACAGTAGCGTGTCTTGCGGATCTGCTTCAAAGACGGATCCGCGTCCATGAGCAACGCTGCGTACTCCTGCCATGTCAGGCGCCGTTCCAGTTCGATCCTTTTGAGATCTGTGACCCTTCGCTTGACTGTTTCGTAATACAGATAGCTCCCGTTTTCGCCGCGCTGCCGTACTCTTCTCTCTTCGTTTTCACCCGAAAGAAGATACGTCTGAATGATCTCGACCTTCCGGCAGTTGTCCAGGCTTTCCAGCCATTCCAGATCCGGATACTCGATCAGATACTTTCGTTCGATCTCGCACGGTTCCGGCTCTCCCAGAAGCGCTGCAATCTCCGCGACCAGCCGTTTCATCTTGTCCTCAAAATCCGTTTCATTCCCCACGACCCTCAGATGAGGATGTCCGGTCCACGCCGCGATCAGCCTGTCATCCAGCGCACGCGCCTGCTCAGGCGTTTCCGTCCGCGCAGCGTTATTGGAAAGCGTGTAGAATTCCTCCGCGCCTTTTGCCGCGGTCACAAGATGGAAGATTCCATCATATCCGTCCCGTATCTGAACGGGGTCCAGCCCGAGCATGTGCATCACTGCCTGAAACTCCGCCTCGTTCATATACGCTTTGTTGTCCATCGTTCCTCTGTCACATACGATCAGGACTTTCTCTTCCTGCATCGTCTGCGCCGCCTCAAGAAAGATCTTTTCCTTCTCCATCTGCAGCCTGATCTGGAACTTCTGATACTCCAGATTGCTTCCGCAGGTCCACGGTGCCACACCGCCCGTGATCAGCTCTGTCGCTGTCTCCGGCACGAACAGAACGTGGTAACCCAATTTGGCGAACGCGTTCTGTATCCAGCTCATCCCTGTCGTCTTTCCGGCGCAGGGTCCGCCTGTCAGGACGATCTTCGTAATCTCTTTCTTCCCTTTCTCTTCCCTTGCGTCAAGCAATTCGCCGATATCCATTCCGAAGATCTCCGCCAGTTTCCGCAGCGTATCCGTCGTCGGTTTTGCGTATCCGTTCTCCCATTTTGAGACTGCTTTCGCGGACAGGCCGAGCATATCCGCCAGCTGAGACTGGGACAGACCGCGCTTGCGCCGCTGTTCACAGATCAGATTTCCGAATGCGTAATCATTCATTTCCCGTTCTGTTCTCCTTCAAGATTCGGAAAGATCTTCCTGACCGGTTTCTCCAGCATATGGCAGACAGGCAGGCTTGCTGTCATCATCACAAGATCTGCCGCCCATGCATACACATTCTTTGCGGCGCGCACCGCAAAGGGCTGTCCGTACAGAATGCTCTCCGTCACAGGTTTTACCACAAGGATGCCCGCTGTGACAGACAGTACGATCGCCGCAGTCTGCACCGCGATCCGGACGGCGCGCCGCTTCATTCTTTTTGTCAGACGGAACGTCAGTCCCATCACGACACCGATGACGATGTTGCCCATCGCCCACCCCGGCATGCCCCTCAGTCCGCTGATCAGAAGGCAGTAAAGCACGACGCCGAGTGCTCCTGTGAGCGTACCGCTCAGCGTACCGAAAAAGCAGCAGTATACCATCATCGCCGTATATCCCAGACACAGGTAATAGTTCTCGAACACAGGAACCTGAAGGCAGAACGACAACGCAACGAACAGCGCAATCCCGACCGCCGTCACACAGATCCACTGCACACGGTTCTTCATATCAAGCCACCTCGCTTATCTGAATTGGGATGGGCCCTCCCGCACTTTTATTGTCCTTTTTCCGGAACAGAATATCAACCGGCGCGCTGTAGAATAACGGTAGAACCTTCGTGCCGCCGGGCACCGGCGTCTGCCTTGCTGCACAAAAAAACGGTCTGGTATGCCCGGACCGCTTTCCTTCGGATTCCTCTATTCCTTGTGAACCTTTTCAAAAGTTTCAAGCAAGTCCTCCCATTGAGCGAACACTCTTTCCGGGAGGAACCGCTTCGCCGTTTCACGCGCCTGCGCGCCGAGCCGCGTCCTGAGTTCCGCGTCATCGGCAAGCCGTGTCAGCGCAGCCCTCATCTCCTCTTCGCTGCCGATCTCTGTCAGGATCCCGTTTTCTTCCTGCCGGATCACATCCACCGAACCCTCGCAGCGCGTGGAAATACACGGAAATCCCATCATCATGCATTCCAGAAGCGCGTTGGAAAGCCCTTCATAATCACTGGACAGTGCGAAAATCTCCGCGTCGGCGATCGCCGCATGTACGTCCCAGACTTGTCCGTGAAACTGCACCGCCTGCCCGATGCCCAAACTGTCTGCGAGCGTTCGGAGTTCCTGCGCCAGTTCTCCTGTTCCGTAGAAGGACAGTGTGTATCCGGGGTGGCTCCTGTAAAACGCCGCGAACGCCCGGATAAGCATTGCCTGGTTCTTCTGAGACACAAGTCTTGCAACATTCACGATCCTGTGACTGCCGCCCTTTCTTCCGCAGGTGATCGCGACCGGGTTCACAATGACGCTTCCGTGTTTCCGTACATTTTCAGAAAACATCCCGCGCACTTTTTCGGACTGGAAAACCACGTGATCCGCAGCCGCATACATTTCGTCGATCTCCTGCATGCGCTGCGGATACCTCTTCTGCGGATTGTTCCGTTCAGAACAGATGACTGTTTCCACTCCCTTTGATTCGACATTCACCCTGTTCATGGTGTACATGAAAGAGATCGCAGCCCGGATTCCCAGGATCCGCTTCACTTCCCGCGCAAATACAGCCCGGCTCCCGTTCACCATGTCCCATGTTCCGTGAAAGAACGGCATCCGGATGATCCCGATCTCGGGATCCAGGGGGTAGGTCCTGCCCTTGTCCTGTATGCACAGCAGCGTCACGCGGTACCGTTTCGACAGTCCGTTGGCAAGGCGGCTGGCGACCCGTTCCGCTCCTCCGCCGTAGAAGGAGGAACACATGATCAGCACACCGGGCTTTTCCGGCTCCTCCTTGTAAAGGGTCCGTACCGTTTTCAGCGTGTTCCGGATCACCGTATCGTTATGGCTGCGGATCATTGCCTCCAGCAGCTTTGTCCCGTCGTCATCCGCAGGAAACATCTCTTCCGTCTTTATCCCGGAAAAAAGGCGCTCTTTCAGCCCTGCCGCCGAATCAAATCCCGGAGCATCGCGCTCGATGCAGTTCTCCCAGTTCCTGACTGCCTGCGTTCCGGCATTCGTATAATAGAACACGTAATTCTCCCCGTTGTTTCCCGCCTCGCAATTCCTGAGACGCATGCAGGGATTGGAGTTGCTCGTGAACCCGCTTCCCGCGTTTCCGTACGCTTCGCAGCCCGCCGCTTCGTGATCCACTGCAAGTCCGCTTCCGCCGAGTTTGAATCCGTTCCCGTTTCCCCTCGTTCTGACACAATTCCCTCCGCGCATGATATAGCCGTTCAGCCAGCTGCGGCACGCTTCCAGACTGACCGCGCCGATCGCGCGGTTTTTGCTGAACAGATCAAATCCGTCATCCGAGTTCATCCACGCTGTACACCGAACGAACCGGTTTCCCTCTCCCGCCGCGATCTTGCATGCGAACCCGTCTGCGTGCTGCCCGGAAGGATCGCTGTTCAGGCAGGACACGCAGTCTTCGATCACATTTCCGGCAGGCCAATGCTCCCGCGGTGCGTCATTGGACGGATGCCGGATCAAAAACCCTGTTTCACGATTAAACGCCGCGTAACAGCTGCGAATCCGGTTATTGCTTCCCCGGATCATAAAACCGAGTCCCCGCACAGCGATCAGACCGCTGATGTCCCATCCGTTTCCATCGACGCACACCCCGTGCCCGCTGCCGCCGAAATCAAGGACCGCCCAGTCTCCGGAACTGTTGTCCGCAACGATCTTTTTTCCTGCACTACCGCCGTCAGGGATGATCAGATCTTCCGTCAGACTGTAACACCCGGGAAGCACCCGCACTGTCTGTCCGGCCGCGCAGCGTTCAACCGCATTCTGAAGATCCAGCGGATCGTCCGCCGTGCCTTCTGCCGTCTCTTTCCCATCCGGTGAAGCGAACAGATCAGAAGCCGGAACGGCATCTTTCCTGCTGCCGTATCCGACCGACACCGTATCCGGATCCATATCCAGACCGCATCCCCGCGCAGCGAGGAAGCCCAGATACATGCAGTCCGATTCTACCGAAGAGAATATCCCCTCCTCCGCTTCGGTCTCATATCTTGCGGGGACAGTTTCTCCTTCACGCAGGATCTCCGCGGCAAGCCGCGTCCCCTTCTTTTCCAGAACGATCCGGAGCGTTTCTTCTCTCCGCGGCTCCGCTGTCACGTCATCCGGCAAGACGGCATGGCGGACATGTCCGATCTCTTCCCGTGTGACGCCTTCTCTGACGAACAGACTGTATTTCCCGCCGAAGAAACCTGCCGCGGCCATATTGGAATACGGATACCCGTTCACGGGATGCGGCATCACCGTATCCCGGAAAAACAGCCCGAATCCCTCCTGACCGTTGCGTTCCTCTCCGGTCGGACAGCAAAGGACCCGTACCGTCGCACAGAATCTCACATCGTCATATACGGGGATGCGGGTGTACAAACATGCCATCTGATCATACCCCGCGTCCGATATCTTGCCTCTGAACGCAGGCATGCGGATAACAGCGCGTCCGTCTTTCCCCGCGCGGACCATATCCTGTCCCGTTTTGTCTCCGCCCCAAGGCGTCTGCACACCGTCTTCGAGCGTGTAGCGCGTCGGCTCCAGATATTCGCCTTTCCACGTCAGATCATTGTACGAAAACCGGTACAAACAAATGTCCCCTTTCGACTCGTTTATTCTTTCAGTCCGTCAACACATGCCAGTATTGCCTTTTCCCAGTCATTTACCACGCTGTATCTGTCATACGCCTTCATGTCCTCGCGTGCCTGCCGTTCGATCCTGCAGCGCAGCTCCGGATCCTCCGCCAGCATACACATCGCTTCCGCCAGCCCCTCTTCATCTCCGATCCGTGTCAGCAACCCGTTCTCACCGTTGCGTATCACGTCCCGGGACCCCTCGCACGCCGTCGAAATACAGGCGATCCCCATGGACATGCACTCCAGAAGCGCGTTGGAAAGCCCTTCAAAATCACTTGAAAGAACGAACATTTCCGCGTCACGTATCCGGCTGTGTACGTCCGGATCGTTTTTCTCGAGAAAAACACTGTCCGAAAGGTCCAGCGACGCGATCAGTTCGCGCAGCGGGCCCTCCAGCTCCCCCTCTCCGAAAAGCCGGAGCGTGTACTCCGGATGCCTTTTGTGAAAACGCGCGAACCCCCGGATCAGCAGTGTCTGATTTTTCTGTGCCGTCAGTCTGCCGAGCGACACGATCTTCTTTTTTCTGCAGCTGCAGGCCTTTTCCGGGATCATCACGGGGTTTTTCAGGATGCAGCTTTTCCTGCGTATCTTCTTCGCAAACATGTTCCGGACCGTTTCCGACTGGAACACGACAAGATCCGCTCTGCGGAACGCAAACTTTGTCATGATGGTCTGTCCGTTTTTGCCCCATGACAGTTTCGGGTTGCTGCGTTCGCAGCAGGCCGTTTTTCCCGTTCCCTTTGACAGCGCGTTGATCAGATTTGCGATATTCCCCAGAGAAACCGTCACGTCTGCATTCAATTCTCTTTTTATCTTTCTGAGCATATCCGCCTGTCTGCGGATGCAGCGGATCTTTTCAGGCATGCCGGCATTTCTGTTGAACTCCGGCAGTTTTCGGATCCCGCATTTTTCGCTGTAGGGATGACTTCTGCCCGAATCAACGCAATAGGCGACCGTCACGCTGTGCCGCTGCGCCAGCGCGTCCGCCAGAATGTATGTGACTTTCTGTACGCCGCCCAGATAAAGAGAGGAGGTCACAAAAATAATATTCAGTTTCTTCTCCGCGCCCCGCTTGTCCGCTTCCATTCTTCCGGTTCCCCGCTTATTCTTCTTTTCCGATCGTCTGCCCAGTCATATCGTCGTAATAAACGTTCTCCGCATCGTAATTGTTGACGCCCTTGCACATTTCAAAGACCATTTCCCAGCTGAACGCATCTCCCGGCCGGTAAAGGCTGTCCAGATACCGGTTCAGGTACTCCGCCGTCAGCCTGTGGATCCTGCCGATCCTGTCCATCGTTTTCCCGTCTCTGATCTCCTTGTCGAAGACTGGTTCTCCGCCCTGGCCGATATGATTCAGCGCCGGTTCCGAAGACGTATAATAGACCTCGATCTTCATCTCCGTATTGTAATCCATGAGATCCTGATCGAAATAATAGCGGATATTCGGCGCGTATTTCGACACGTATTCGGGGACACCGACGTAGAACCCGTCCATTGTCTCCGCGACCTTCCGTTCGAGCATCCTCTGTCCGTTTCCTTCGGATACGAAATCCATTACCGCGCACTTCCTGCCGGCAATCCCTTCACGCACCATATACGTACGGTAGTTCTCCCTGAACCGTTCCGCTGCGGCATGGATCTGTGCCGCATGCATCTGCCAGTAGTCTTCCGGTTGTTCCCCGCAATACGGTTCCAGCTCCTCTTCGGGCAGGCAGCACAGCTGCGTGAGCATTTTCCCGGGGTCAGACCGCCACACCGAAAAATCGATAAAACTCTTCACCAGATCCGGGTCATCCATAACGGTCAGGAAAGCCGCGTGCCTGTTCGTGTAAAAATATTTCCCGGGCGGCAGTTCTTCTGAAAGTGCCTGCAGTCTGCTGTACGCGTCCTGAAGGATCCTCCCGTCTCTTGAGGAAAGCAGGAACCAGTCATACCGCTTTCCCGCAAGTTCTCCGCAGACCCAGAGCAGATAACCCAGAGCCAGCGGCGCCACGACCATGTCCGCGATCAGTCTGTCTGCATGCTGCCGGAAAGGATCGTCAAATCCCATGGCAACGCTCAGACCGAGCAGTTTCCTGTCCGCAAGCGTCGTGCACAACGACAGCGCTTTTTCATATCCGTTCTTCTTTGCAAGTTCAAGACAGCCCGGAATACAGAACGCATCCAGGCCGAATTCACGCGCCGCCGCGTAATCTGAATACGGATTGTCTCCGATATGCAGGATCTGTTTTCCGTCCGCGTCGTTCTGGATCGTTTCAAACAGACCCTCGTGTTTCAGCGCTTTAAACCGGCAGGACACATACATCCTGTCGTATCCCGCGATCCCGTTTTTCTCCAGCAGCTCCCGCAGAAAAGCATCGTCCAGATACATATCGCTCACCAGGATCACAGTCTTGCCCCGGCTCTTCGCGTATTCGAACACTTCCGCCATGCCGCGGCGCGGCAGTATGACCTCCGTCTCCGTCCTCAGTTCTGTCTGCTTCAGCTGTTCCGCCGTGCGCGTGTCATACCCGCACTGCTCTTTCAGCGTCTGATAGATCTCCTCAAGCGTAAACTGCGGACAAGTCGTCTGGATCTCATATCTTTTATCCGCAAACCCCCGGATGCCCGTTTTTTCCTCCACGATCCCAAACACGTCTTTCGGATGAAGCACAGTCCTTTTGATCAGTGTGTCGAAAATGTCAAAGGAAATGATTTCATGCCTGTCGATCTCCTCAAGCAGCCTGTTCCTGTCCGCGTAGCAGGTACCGTCTTTCCCCGATGCGGAAACAGCGTTCGTAAAGGAATAATACCGGATGATCCGCGAATCGATCCCGTAATGCCTCGGCGCGATCCCGTCCTTGACCGTTCCCAGCCCAACATGGATGATCTTTTTTCCGGGAAAGCGCGCCCGTACGCCAAGGTATCCTCTGTCCGCACCCGTCCTTTCAGCCAGATGCTCCCTGAAACCCGGGATCTCCTTTTCCAGCGACGGGATCTGCCCCTCTTCCTCCGGGAAAAACAGGACCGTCTTTCCCATGCGCAGCATCCACCGGTAAAGGATCATGAATCTCGGCCGCGGGACCCACTGTTTCAGCATCTCATTGTAATCCGCGACCGTCCAGGACACGGAAGCGGAGATGACGTCATACGGCGAAAGCAGTTCCTTCCATTGCGCGATCGTCAGATACTCCTGTTCCGCCAGTTCGCGGTGCAGCGCGATCTGATCGAAGCCGAAAAGGTCAAGCAGCGGTATACCGCGCTCTTCGCAGGACGTATGGATCTGTTTGTAATCCGGTTCCTTCTGGCTCCGGTAACCGGCAAGGATCACAAGGTCGATGTCCTCCGGGACCTCTGTGCACTGGTCGTCCAGGACCCTGGCAAAATGATACGTGCCGTCAAAGCATTCGAGAATATCCTCCAGATACCGTCCGGGATAAAGGGCGATCCTGCAGTTCCTCCGGGAACGGAACGTTTCGTCAAAGTGCGAGAGAATGTATTCCTTTTCCGTTACAGCTTCCGGTGATACACACATCTGATCCTTTTTTCCTCCATCATCTTTCGGGTCTCTTCCCAGTACATGACTTTTACAGCAGCGACCACGACGGCATCCTCCGGAATCCGGACTTCGTCCAGGATCTGCACGCGCCGCCCTCTGACGATCCGCCCCGCATCTTCGGGGAACTGCGCGATCATTCCTCCGATCACGATATCCTGCCGCCGTTCCAGTTTTTCGCAGAACCGCTCTCCCGTAGGCCTTGCACCGTATATGAAGACCTCTCTGCTGTCCCGGATCTGTTCCAGCACCTCTTCATCGATCCTGTACAGCAGATCCTGCGCAAGAATACAGGACATGAAACAGTTGTAAACCGTTCTGTCCGGTTCTTTGACGAACATGCTTTCCAGATCCTCTTCCCGCATCGTCTGATACAGCGTCAGGACGCGCTCAAGCATCCGCAGGACATTCGTCTGTGCTCCGTGCGTGTTCAGACCGCGCTGTGCAAGGAACTGGTTCATATAGTAAAAGTTCATCAGATATCCATGGAAGTTTTTCGGCGCCGGCCGGCTCGTCATGACAGAATTCGGCCTGACACGCAGAAGAAAATACTGTTTCGGCACGTATTTTACACGTCTTGCCGCAAGGATCCCCGCAAATGCGAAGTATTCGTCCTCGTGTTCGGTGCCTTCCGGATACAGGATCCCTTCCTTAAGGAGGAACGATCTGCGCCAGAGGATCCGCTGGGGATAGCATGTCCACTCGTTCTGCCGCATGAACGCGTCCAGAAGATCCTTACCCTCGTACACGCCGTCCCGGTACGTTCCCCTGCGCAGTTCAAACGGCGGCTGATACACCTTTCTCAGTTCCTCGCTCTCAAAGATGTCTCTGCTGTCAAAAAAGACCGCATCAAGGTTCTCATCGTCCGCCAGGTCGGTCAGTTCCCGCAGCGCTTCGGATTCGATCATATCATCCGAATCGAGAAAATAGATATAGTCTCCCGTCGCCCGCTCCATGCCGCGATTGCGTCCGTATCCCTGGCGGCGGTTTTCCTGAAGATGGATCACCTGTATCCTGCTGTCTTTCGCAGCGTAGTCATCAAGTATCTCGCCGCAACGGTCGGGCGAACAGTCGTCCACGGCGATCACTTCAATATCCTCCAATGTCTGTCCCAGGATGCTGTCCAGACAAGCGGAAAGATACCGTTCCACATTGTAGACAGGCAATACCACCGATACCTTGCTCATGCCGTTTCCTCCCGCTTTTTCTTTTTCCGCCGCATCGCGCCGAGCCTGCGCATATATGCGCCGCGCAGAATGCGCAGCATCCCTTTTCGCACCGCTCTCACAGCACCTGTGCGCGGGATCCGCAGCAGCTCCGCCGTATACAGCCGGTCTGTCAGCTGCAGCAGCGGTCCCCTGTCTTTCCGGTAGCTTTTTCTGACTTCCGGATGCGAGAACATCCGCGTCATTCTGCTGTAAAAGACCGGATAGTCCGTGATATTGTTTTTCAGGATCTCTTCCGCTTCCCCCATATTCAGGCCGTTTGCCCACTGATACCTGCGCAGCCTCCTGACGGCTCCCTTGTGCAGAAGATAATAAAGGGGAAGAAAATGTTCGTACAGATACCGGCAGTCCTCCGACTCGCCGCAGTGTTCATAGTATGCTTCCGTCATCCTGTTGCTCGAATAGATCATCAGATGCCTTCTGTACTGCGCCGACCCGGAATCATCATGCCTGCGGTATGTGTACAGGATGTCCGGAAGCAGCAGGATCCTCGAACAATGCGCCATATAGAAATAGGTAAAATACATGTCTTCCGCAAACACTCTGCGGTCTTCTCCGAAGCGGATGTTCCATTTTTCGATCAGATCCCTGCGGAACAGTCTGTTCCATACCTCCCAGCGGATCGCACGCCTCCGGAACGGTCCTGAGATAAACGCATATTTTTTCTCGTCGGTATCCAGAACAAGCTCCGTTCTGCGCCGCACGCGGTATGCCATCCTCTTCCGGTCCTCCCCTTTCAATGGCGGCTCCGTCCGGAAACCGAACACGGTCATATCCCATCCGCTGTCCATGCACGGGACCGCGGTTTCCAGCAGTTCCGGATCCATCATATCGTCACTGTCCAGGAAGTATACATATTCCCCTTTTGCACGTGAAAGCCCCGTATTTCTGGCGGAGGACGGTCCTCCGTTCTTTTGATGCACGGCAACGATCCTGCTGTCACGCCCGGCGTACCCGTCTATGATCTTTCCGCATCCGTCAGGGCTCCCGTCGTCGACGAGAATCAGCTCAAAGTCACGGAAACGCTGCGCCAGCACGCTGTCGATGCACGCGCAGAGATAGTCTTCACATTGATAGACTGGAACGATCACGCTGACTTTGGGCATGGATGCTCTCCCTTTCGATCACAATATGCTTTCTGTTCTCCGGATAACGGTTTCTCCCCGATCACAGTCTGAAAAACGGTCTGCCTCCGATGATCGCTGCGTAGCGGGGATACTGCGTGTTATAGAGGCTGTTGTCCGGAAATCCCTCCAGGTGCAGAATAGAGCAGATCTTTTCCGCTTCCGCCAGCTGCAGAAGATTCACGAACGTTCTGAGTATGACATAATCACCTGCATCCCGGTTCATAACGTTCCCCACCCCGTCGGTGTCCGTCGTCATATAACCCTGCGCTGCGGCTGCTTTCAGAAACCTGACGCTGTCGGAATACACGACGACCGGATCCTCGGATTCTCTCTCGCATGCCGCGACCTTTTCCAGCGCCGCTCCAATCAGTTTTTCCTGTAAAGGCCCGGGGAAAGGTGCATTATACGCAGCGTTTTCCGTGAATCCAAGCGAATTGATGAAACGCAGAACGACCGCGGTGTAGTGTTCCGGCATCCGGCACGCCTCAAGTCCCGCCCTGACGCGCTTAGTCGGCGTGAACATATCCCAGAACAGTTCCCGCCAGACCCTCTGCCAGTCGGGAACATTCCATTTCTCGATCAGATTGTTTCCGATATACTCCCTGCAGATATACAGCTTTCCCTTCCGGAACTGCGGCAGATCCTCATACGGGGCAATATACCGAATCTCCTGTTTTTCAAGGGGACTGTCAAGGACCTCGTCCGGTTCCGCGCCCCACCGGATCCTGTTGGGCGCAAGATAGTCCCGGATGTCAAACCCCGCCCTGTGGATAAAATGAAATCCGATCCCATTCAGCTGCGCGACATAGCAAAGACCGACCGCCGTTTTCAGTCTGTCGGTCAAGCCGCACTGGCTGTTTTCATCGTCTATGATCAGACAGATCCCGTCTTTCATGATCCGTTTCCCCTGCAGTGTAATGAACTTCCGTATGCTTATGTTCTTTTTATATTATTTCACCGTCATAATATCAACAAAAAAAGCAAAAAACACATGCCGCCGACCCGCGTTTCGCGATAGTTGCCATTTCCGTGGATTTAGAGTTTAATAACTGCAGATGCTTTTACCTGACAGCCATCGTGTTGTCTATTCTGCGCACCGGGGTTGCATTCATGTCTGATGCTCTGAAAGAATTCCTGAATTATACGGAATCCTATAAGCAATACGGAGAAAAGGTCCTGCTGAAGATCCGGCACACTGTTCGTGTCAGGGATCTTTGTATCGAGATCTCTGACAGTCTTGGACTGTCCGGAGACGATACCGCGCTGGCTGCCGCATGCGGTCTCCTGCATGACATCGGACGCTTCGAACAGTGGAAACAGTATCAGACCTTCAACGATCAAAGATCCGTGGATCACGGAGCGCTCGGCGCGGAGGTGCTGTGCGCAGACGGTTTGATCGGGCGCTTCTCGGAAACAGATCACGGAACGATCCTGAATGCCGTAAAGTATCACAACCGTTTCATGCTGCCGGACGCGCTGAACGCCAGAGACAGGCTGTTCGCAGGTATCGTCAGGGACGCCGACAAGATCGATATCCTGAGGCTGTATGTCACGGGCGGTCTTGTCTGCCGCACAAAAGGCACCGCCATGAGCGATCCCGTCCTGGGCGCTCTTTCCGAATGCCGGGCGATTCAAAGAGAATCCCTGAACACAAAAGCCGATGAGATCGCGATCCGTCTCGGTTTTGTTTTCGGTCTCAATCATCGCAGGTCATTCGAGATCGTCCGTGAAAACGATTATATCGGCAGAATGATCGATGTTCAGCTTTCCGAAACGGCGAATGAAACGCTGAAAGCGCAGCTGGAAGCCCTGAAACCGCGGATCCGCCGCTATGTGGACATCCGGAGTCTGGACCGGTCAGCCGCAGACTGACGCTGCGTTCATTTCTTTTCGATCCTGCCGTACTGACTGCAGCTGCAGTGATCTGACGTGCATGCCTGCGGACCCGCCAGCAGCCGGACGTTTCCTTCCAAAATGCTTCCCAGAGACATCGTGCTCCCGATCGCGGGGCATCTTTTCACATTGCCGAACGCATCGATCCAGAGATTCCGGACTCCCGCGTCACAGAGATAGCCGTTCGGACAGAAAACATCCGTTTCCTCCAGTTCCGCCCCCAGCGCCTGAATGTTCTGATAGGTGTATACCCCGCCGTTTATGTCCGTTACCCGGATGCTCATTTCCCTCTGTTCATGAAGATCCGCAATTATCTGCGGCGTCGTTTTCGTTTCATAATTCCGGATGAAAATCGGCGCGATCCGGACATCGGTCGCGGCAAAATCATGCTGCATCCGGATCAGTACGTCCCGGTCGGCATCTTCCAGAATCGGCACGCCGCCTGTCAGCCGGACGGGATTCCCTTCCTGCGGCATCCCGGAATACAGGAACACATTCCTCAGCTTTTCGGTAAACCGCTGCGCTGTTTCGTACGCGGAATAGAAACTCGCGCCGATCGTCAGGCTGCGTTTTTTCCCTGCCGCCTTTTTCCGGACAATATCACACAGTTTGAAGTAATACTCCTCATCCCGCGAGAGATTCGTCGTGATGTCGAACATCATGCTGCCCGGAAATCCGCACAGCGCCAGTCTTTCCAGTATCGAGGGGAAATCATCAAGGATCGTCACTTCTCCGCCGATCAGCGAGACTCTCACTGCTTCGTATCCGCTGAGATCCTCCAGCATCCGGATCAGTCTGCCGCAGACCTGCCCGCGGATATCCGCGCTTTCTCCTTCCGCCTGTTTCAGGTGTGCCTTACGGTCTCCCTGAATGCAGAAGTCGCACTGATAGTTGCACAGCGTCGTGACGCGCCAGCGGACATCAAAAACGTCCGTTCTGTTGTTGAGATTCTCAATGCATCTGATATCCGAACTCTTCACCGGTCCGTCCCTCCTCGCGTTTCGATCTTTTTGGCAAATGCCTGTATGTTCTTCGAATCAAAAATCCCACCGGCGCTTATGACTGCCAGTGGGATCCCGTTTCCATATCTTACTCGTATTCCACCGTCGCCGGGGGTTTGGGTGTATAATCGATCAGCACACGGTTGATTCCCGCAACTTCCTTCGTGATCCGGTATACCAGATGATCGATCAGTTCGTCCGGAAGATGCTCGACTGTGACTTCCACCACATCGATCGTATTGATCGCACGGATGATGCACGGCCAGGCAAAGGTGCGTTTCCCGTCCTTGATGCCGGTGGATTTGAAATCCGGCACGACGGTGAAGTACTGCCACACTTTTCCCTCCAGTCCGTTTTTCGCGAACTCTTCACGGAGGATCGCGTCGGACTCACGGACCGCTTCCAGTCTGTCCCGGGTGATCGCGCCGGGGCATCTCACGCCAAGTCCCGGGCCGGGGAACGGCTGACGGTAGACCATGCTGTCCGGAAGGCCGAGTTCCTTGCCGACGCAGCGCACTTCATCTTTATAGAGGATCCGCACGGGCTCCACCAGTTCGAACCGTGAGGCGATATCATCCGGCAGACCTCCGGCGTTGTGATGCGCCTTGATCCCCGCTTCGCTCTCCAGAATATCCGGCCAGATCGTTCCCTGTGCGAGGAATTCCACCCCGTCCAGTTTGCGCGCTTCCTCAGCGAAGACATCGATGAACTCCTCGCCGATGATGTGCCGTTTCTGTTCGGGATCGCTCACTCCCACAAGCTTATCAAGGAAACGGTCGACTGCGTCCACATAAATCAGGTTCGCATCCATCTGGTTGCGGAATACTTCGATGACCTGCTCGGGCTCGCCTTTTCGAAGGAGGCCGTGATTGACATGCACGCAGACCAGCTGCTTGCCGACCGCCTTGATCAGCAACGCCGCAACGACGGAAGAATCCACACCGCCTGACAGCGCAAGAAGGACCTTTTTGTCTCCTACCTGCTCTTTGATCGTCGTGATCTGTTCCTCGATAAAAGCCTGCGCCAGTTCCGGCGTATTGATCCTGGGCATATCGTCCGGACGAACTAAAAGCTGCATACAAAACCTCCTGAATACTCTTTTAAAACTGTTTTAAAAACGGTGAAATTATACCAAACGGCACATGGATTGACAACTTTATTTCTGTGCAAAAACCTTTGCGCGAATCAGAAATCACAATGATCCGGATCCGGACCGACGCGGCGGTTCCGGTTCAGATCATAGATCGCCCTGACGTCCTCGTCGGACAGTTCGAAATCAAAGACGTCCAGATTCTGGATGATCCTGTTCTGATGCGTGGACTTGGGCAGCACGATGATGCCGCGCTGGATATCCCAGCGGATCACGACCTGCGCGGGGGACTTGCCGTACTTGGCGCCGATCCTTGCAAGCTCCGGATCCTGCAGCACGTTGCCGCCTGTTCCACCCAGCGGGCTCCAGGCCTCGATCTGAATGTTCTTCGCCAGGCAGTAATCAATCACTTCCTGGTTGTTGAAGTAGGGATGTGACTCGATCTGGTTCACGGCAGGCGCAATGCGCTGCGTCTTTTCCAGTTCCTCGAGATGA
>JAFRLQ010000059.1 GCA_017431145.1 Clostridia bacterium
GTTTCAATGGCTCCACCTCTTTTTCTGCGGATTGAAAGATGTGTGAAAATTATATTCTTACGGAAAACACAGTGTCAAGAAGGTTTGCCTTTTTCCGTAAAACAGGTACAATGGAACATACGATGCAAAAAAGAGAGGAACCGTAATTCATGAGAGACGAAAAAATCAGGGCCTATGCGAGACTGACCGCGCGCACAGGCGCGAACGTACAGCCGGAGCAGGGGGCCGTGATCTATACACAGCCGGAAGCGTGCGGATTTGCGCGCATGGTGGCGGAGGAACTGTATCAGGCAGGTGCCGGATGGGTCCAGATCATGTATCAGGATCAGCCGGCGGAAAAGATGGCGTATCAGTACGAGAAGCCCTCGGTGCTGAAACGCGTGCCCAAATACATCCGGGAGCGTCAGCGGTATTTCAACAGGGAACTGCCCTGTGAGATCCATATCGTGTGCGAGGATCCGGACGGTCTTGACGGCGTGGACCGGCAGCTTCTGGCGGAAGTGATGCAGGCGCGGTCCCGTGTGATCAAGCCGCTGCGTGACGAGCGTGAAAACAAGAACCAGTGGACGATCGTCGCGATCCCGAGCCCGGAATGGGCAGCCAAGGTTTTCCCGGAGCTGCCTGCCGGGGAAGCTGTGGACGCACTCTGGGATGCGATCCTGGACGCCTCGAGAGTCTGGGACACGGAACCGGACAAGGCGTGGGAAAAACAGAACGCACTTCTGATCAGCCGCGCGAAAGCGATGACGGCGTTCGGGTTTGAGAGCGTGCATCTGGAAAGCAGAATGACGGGAACGGATCTTACGGTCGGCCTGATCGAAGGCGCCCAGTGGTTCGGCGGTCCGGAGACGTCGCTTTCCGGCATCGTCTTCAATCCGAATATTCCGACGGAAGAGGTCTTCACAACGCCGATGAAGGGAAAAGCGGAAGGACGTGTCGTCGCAACGAAACCTCTGTCTTTCATGGGACAGATCATCGACGGATTCTCCCTTGAGTTCCGGGGCGGAAAGGCTGTTTCCTGCAAGGCGGAAAAGGGAGAGGATCTTTTGGAAAAGATGCTCCGGTTTGATGAAACGGCATCCATGCTGGGAGAGGTCGCACTGATCGGCCTGGAATCTCCCATCAACCAGAGCGGACTTCTGTTCTACGAGACGCTGTTCGATGAGAATGCAAGCTGCCATCTGGCGCTTGGCATGGGATTCGGAAACGTCATTCCCGGATTCGAAAACATGACACGGGAGGAACTGAACGAAAAAGGGATCAATGATTCCGCCCATCATACGGATTTCATGATCGGATCACCGGACATGAAGGTGACCGGAACACAGAAGGACGGCACACAGATCGTCGTATTCGAAAACGGTACGTGGAAGATCTGAACAGGATACTGAAAAACAGCGCCGCCGCAGAATGAAACTGCGGCGGCGCTGATGCGTTCTGACGGGATCAGATGATCCCCTGCCAGGCAAGGATCACAAGAGTGCCTGTTGCGATGATGAAAAGGCTGACCAGAATGACGGCAACGACGCTTCCCTTTGAGGGGCGTGTGCCGGAATGATTCGATTCGATCAGATGCGCGCGGGTGAGCCCGCGTACGACGGGCTTATAGATCAGAAGTGTGATCGCCGCGTTCAGAAGGCCTTTGACCAGATTGAACGGAAGAAAGACGGGGAAAAGCATGCCTGCCACATCGCTGCGCGGCACGTGCATGTACAGCGGCGTGATCAGGTAGTTCCACAGAAGCATGATGATGACCATGGCGATCGTTCCGACTGCAAGACCGGCTACCGCACCGCCAAGAGTGCGTTTGTGCTTATAAATGACGGCGGCGGTCCCGGCAAAACTGACGGAGGAAAGGACGTTCATCACGAAGCCGATGATCTGTGTATCGCTGATGGTCACCATCTCGATCAGGGAAACGACGATGGAAACAGCGATGGAGGCAAGCGGTCCGAACAGGAACCCGGCGATAGTAATGATGACGTCTTTCGGTTCATACTTCAGGAACATAACGGCCGGAATACGCACGAACAGGAGTACGACATAGGCCAGCGCGCAAAGCACGCCGAGAATCGCGAGCATCTTTGTTTTGGATCTGCGGGAATTGGAGTTGTAAGCCATGAGAAATAAGATCTCCTTCCATAAAAATTGACGCCCCATGTGTCTTGCAGGCGTCAAACAGCGTACCGATCCAAAATGACCGTACTGCTTTCTTCTTTCATCCAGACTATTACTGTTGGCCCTGGAATCTCACCAGATCAGTGCCGAAGCACGCGCGGGCTGTACCGCCAATCGGGAATTGCACCCTGCCCTGAAGACAGCATATGGAATTGTCGATTTCATCTTACGCTTCGAAGATTCGGATTACAACAGAAAACATGGTATAATTGCAAAAAATTCAACGGAAAGGAATAAAGGTGGGGAAGATGGAGGAAAGACTTCAGTGGATCATGACGCGCCGAAGCACGCGCAGGTTTTCACAAAAGACAGTGGAAGAGGAGAAACTCGACGCGGTCATCGAGGCGGGGAGAGCCGCGCCCAGCGGCGGGAACAACCAGACGACACGTTTTATCGTGATCCGGGACAGAGAGATCCTTGA
>JAFRLQ010000060.1 GCA_017431145.1 Clostridia bacterium
AACAGCGCCGTTCTCAAGTGCCAAATCCGCATTGCGGAACACCCAGTCCGTCTGCGAGCGCAGAACGCTCACGCCTGTTCCCATGATGCTTTCCGCATAGATCTCCTGCGCGTCCGTTTTGTCTGCCGGCGAAAGCCGTCCCGGCTCCCCTTCCTTTACAAAAGCAATATCCCTGTAGCCTGTCCCCGTCTCATAACCGAAAGGCCGGTAAAATGCCTCAAGGAAGGGATCGAGGAAAGCCAGCGGACAGCCCGCCCGTCTGATCCGTTCATGTGCCTCACGCATCAGAACGGATGCATACCCTCTGTGTCTGGCATCCTGCCTCGTGGCGACGCCTGCGACCATGACCGCGTCGACAGCCGCTTCCCGGATCCGCAGTTTCTGCGGGATGAGATGCAGTGCGCTGACCAGCTGTCCTTCATCATACAGACCGAAGGATTCCCTCTTTTCGCTGCGTTCTTCCCAGAACAGGCGGAAAAAAGCCTCCCGATCTTCAGGAAACCCCTCCTGCCACATCTCCCAGGCCTCCTGCCTGTTCAGCGTCCGGAACGTCAGCATAACGCGTTTACACTCTCTGTTTCACGATGAATTTCCTGACCATCTTGACCGGATGGTAGGACTCCTTCGCCTTGCGCAGGCCGGGAAGTCCCATGTCCTCTTCACGGTTCAGGTATTTTACGTCCGAAAAGACGTTTTCCGCAGTCTGCTGGTTGATCAGCGCATACAGACCCGGATATTCCGTGTTCGCCTTCTCGATATGGATGATCGCCATCCGGTTGCCCGGGCGCTTTTCGCCAAGCGAGAACGCTTCCACTTTACCGTCGATCAGAATCGCGCCGCCTTCAAAACCCAGTTCTTTCCAGTGGTCCAGCGCCAGCCTCAGCGCGACCTTTTCGTCCTGAAGAGACGGATCAAACTCTTCGGCCTGATGCCTGTCATACCACTGCATGTAACTCTCATAGCAGGGTTCGACCAGCGAATCCTCCATGATCCGGTACTCTGTTTGCACCGTAGCGCGCAGTTTGTTGATGTGATTGCGCTTTCCGTGATACTTGCTGCCGGCCAGTCTGATCAGATCCTCGGCCAGGTAAACGTAGTCGAAGTTGTTCCGGTCCTCCCGCACGGAAAAAAGCTGGTCCTTGTCCCGCTCTTCGATGAGGCCGGCGATGCGCTCGTTCACGCCGTACATGATGAACCGTTCACCTTCCTCCATGGAAGCGGCGATACAGTGCGCCATGCCTTCCATGATCCTGGCCGGGTCCTTCAGGATAGGCGGGAAAAAGAACCGCTCACCCGTCGGCTGTCTTCCTCTGAGCAAAAGAATGTCGTCTTCGATGGTGAACTCGATGTGCCAGCTGTCCTTCCACAGGAACATGTTGCCGAAACAAAGTTCCGAGTTGTCGTACTCTTCCGCGTTGAAATACACGTCGAGCACAGGTTTGTCTTTCAGTTCAATCTTCTGAAACTGATACTGCATGGGGTCCTCTTTTCTTTTTTAATATTTCAACCGGCAGGTCCGTTACCTTGCCAGGCCGATATTCGGCATCAAAGCGCCTTCCATCGAAACCACGCCGCCGGAAGTGATCGTTTCACCGTTTGCAAGGAACGCGACACGGTTGATCCCCTGCAGTCCGCAGAGTGAATTGACGATGGCATAGATGCAGGTGTACTGCGTATCATGGTCCAGTGCGAAGATCATGTCCACGGCGTCCTTTTTCAGGTTGACCGTGACCTGTCCGTTCTGGATCTGCAGCGACAGTACGTCGCTGTCGGAAAGCATGACCGGAAGCGGCACCGCATCGGGACTTTCCATTTCCTGCGGACCTCTGAACAGTTCCGTCAGCGTGTCTCTCGCCACACCGACGCTGCTCTGGTCCACCATGCGCTCCACTTCGACCAGATGCGTTCCGTTCGCGTTCGGATAATAAAGATGCATCGTGTTTCCGACCAGGTTGCGGAACATGGAAGCATGCAGATAGCCGCTTCTTCCCGCGACATAACGGTTGATCGAAAGAGAATCGATCTGGACGGACACATAGTCCACATCCGGCATATTGGATG
>JAFRLQ010000061.1 GCA_017431145.1 Clostridia bacterium
GGGCAGACCGGATGTGCGTGGCGGGACGAAGAAATCGGAAAGATCACGCAGGAAGACGTAAAACGGCAGAAATACGCGGTATGGAAACTGCTTGGATACGCAGTGGAGCGGTCTTTCGGAAGACATCTGGAAGATCTTCATCCGAGGAAAACGGATTCCGGAAAGATCGTCCTGGATGAGATGTATTGTTCCGTGAGCCATACGCGCGGCGCTGTGGCGGCAGCGGTTTCACGCGATGCTGTCGGAACGGATGTGGAAGCGGTGCTGGAAACACGGTTCCGGGAAGGGATCGAGGAAAAGATCCTGACGGACGGTGAAAAGAAAGACCTGCCGGCAGATCCGGACGCGCGCGTCAGAACACTGACACAGATGTGGACACAGAAAGAGAGCCTGTTCAAGATGAAGGGAGAGGGGGCCTTCCGCCCGAAAGCGGAAGATACCGGGAAAGACAGCGAACTGCTCCGCTCGCGGATCGTTTCTCTGGATGAGATGGATGTATGTCTCAGCGTTGCGGCACAGAACGTAAAAGTTTTGCGCTGGTATCTTGCCGAGTGGAAAGACGACGGAACGCTGCGTGCGCGCCAGATGACGGGGGAGGAAAAAGAATGAAGACCCTGTTTTGGATCCTTGCCGGCGTCGCTGCGTTTCTTGCCCTGTTCATCCCGACCTTTTCGGAATGGTGCTATCACTTCATCTTCTCACGCGGAAAACAGACGTCTCTTGATGAAATAGACCTTTCAAGGACGTATTATGCGCCTTACACAAAAATCCTTCTGCCTGCGATGAAGCAGATGAAGGAACTCCCTTACGAGCGCCTTGAGATGAAGAGCGGGGACGGGCTTTCCCTGAAAGCACTGTATTACAGTCAGGGATCCGGGCACTGCGCCGTATTCGTGCACGGGTACCGGGCAACACCGTTCAACAACTTTGCCGCCGTGTCACGGGATGTCATGGAGATGGGGTACGACCTGTTTTTCCCGATCCAGCGCGCGCACGGGGAAAGCGAGGGGAACAGGATCACGCTGGGGCAGCTGGAACAGCAGGATCTGCTGGACTGGCTGAATGTGCTGAATGAGACCTATGCGCCGGAATCCATCGTGCTTTACGGGCTTTCCATGGGAAGCACGACAGTCGCGCTGGCGAGCGACAGGCTGCCGGAAAATGTCCGTTGCATGGTGCTGGACTGCGGCTTTTCAAATCTGTACGAACGCGTCAAGGGGAGATTCCGGTCGACCCATGTGCCGGGTCCGGAGTTCTTTACCCGGATCATCAACCGGATGTGCCGGCGCAGGATGGGATTCGATATGCATGAGACAGACACGGCGCATGCGCTGCAGCATACGGATGTCCCGGCGCTTTTTATCCACGGGACGGCCGACCGGTCCGTGACGCTGGAAGAGGGAAGAAAGAATATCGAGGCGTGCGCTTCTGAAAAGGAAGTGTTCCTCGTGAAGGACGCGCCGCATGCCATCGGATACATGGCGGGCGGCGAAGAGACAAAGACACTGCTCAGGCAGTTTCTGAAACGGAACGATCCCCGGGAAACCCGGGATGATGATACAAACAATGTAAAAGGAGATACAGACCAAAAATGAAACCCTTTGTGATCATGGCGGACATCACCTGCGATCTGATCGCGGAACTGCGGGAACGCTTCGATGTGGAGTTCGTTCCCGGCCACATGAAGATGCCGGACGGCACGGACATGCAGACGAAACTCGAGTGGACAGATTTCACCTCCGAGGAGTTCTACAGCATGCTGAAAAAGAATCCGGACGGATTCGCCACCTCCCCTCCGAACATCATGGAGCTGCAGGCAGCGTTCGAGGCGCATGCGAAGAAGGGCGAGCCTGTGCTTGCCCTGGCGATCTCCAGCGGACTTTCCGGCACGTACGGATTCATGGAGAAGGCGAAGGAAGCCGTGCTCGAGAATTATCCGGATGCGAAGATCGAACTTGTGGATTCGCTTCGTTATTCCTCGCTGCTCGGTCTCATGGCGATCCACGCCGCGATGCTGCGCGACGAAGGCAGGACGCTGGAGGAGACAGCGCAGTGGCTTCGTGACAACCGCAACCGCTTCCATCAGATGGGATGGCTGGACGACCTGTCCTTCGTAGCGAAGAAGGGCCGCGTGTCCAACAGCGCTGCGTTCTTCGGTACGCTGATCGGGATCAAGCCGCTGGGCGACATCGACTACAACGGTCTTACCACGGTGCTTGGCAAAGCCAAGGGCGAGAAGAGCGCGTACGCCGCGATCCTGAAATACATGGAGGAGACCATCGAGGATCCCGAGGATCAGATCATTTTCATTGCGCAGACCAACCGCCTGCGCCAGGCAAAGATCCTCAAGGGCATGATCGAAGAGA
>JAFRLQ010000006.1 GCA_017431145.1 Clostridia bacterium
CGAATCGTGCACGTATGCCGACAGAAGGCCCATGACCAGATTGAATGCGTGACCGATGATGTAGATCACGACAGAAGCGATGAACCCGGGAAT
Organism: Clostridia bacterium; assembly: GCA_017431145.1. Classification (GTDB taxonomy): domain Bacteria; phylum Bacillota; class Clostridia; order Christensenellales; family Maliibacteriaceae; genus RGIG9107. The sequence goes on from JAFRLQ010000006.1 coordinate 94, forward strand.
GCTGCCCTGAACAAGCCCCGCGAGCATGTTCATGACCATGCCGATGACTGCAGTCGCCATACCCAGCGCCAGGATTCTGGAATAGGAAAGGATGTCACTCAGAAATCCTGTGATGTTGTACAGACCGCCCAGTCCGCCGGCGACCTTTCCGAAGAATCCTTTCTTCGCACGGCCTGCCGTCAGAAGGATCGTCAGCGCACCAAGGCCTGCGAGCACCATCCCGACGATACGTACCGGTTTGAGAAAGATCATTCCGATCCCGGAAAGCAGCGCCATCCAGGATACATCGTCGAAGATCCCGTCCCAGATGTGACCGTCCCGCGCTTTCTGCACGAGGTCCAGGGTCATACCGCTGAACAGATGCAGAACGCCTACGATGATGGAAAAGATCAGCATCTTCATCGGCGATGTCATCGGTGAGAACAGGATCGGATGGAACGTTTCGCCGAAATAGCTGCCAAACAGCACACCGAAGATCATCGTACTGAAACTGCCGTAAAGAAAAATATCCGTGATGCTTCCCATCGCGCCGGTCGGCTTCTTCAGTTTCTTGAACAGGAATCCGAACACAAGCAGGATCAGTCCGTACCCCGCGTCCGCCATCATCATGCCGAAAATCAGCCAGTACCAGACGCTCATCACCGGATTGGGATCCAGTTTCCCGTAGGTCGGAATCGCAAACATGTCCGTGATCGCCTCAAAAGGCTTGACGAAGCGGTTGTTCTGCGTGCAGGTAGGCGCTTCTTCACCTTCCGCAGGATCCTCCATCGTCACAATCGCGCTTTCCGAAGCGCTCCGGACCACGCGCAGCAGTCCTTTCGCATGATTCTCCGGCACCCAGCCTCTCAGGCAGATCGTATGCTGTGTCTTTTCCAGTCCGATCTCTTCCCGGGCGTACGCAGCGCTCTCGCTCTCCAGAAGCTTCTCCATCTCTGCGTCGTGCGCGCAAAGTTCCTTCAGCTTTTTCTGCGTCTCCTCCTGTCTTTCGAGACAGTCCCTGAGCCGCTCCTGTACTTCGGAGATCTCGTCCTTCACAAAACCTGCCCTGATCGGGATGTTCTCCGGTTCGAACCCGTTCTCGCGCAGCGTCGACATCACGTCATCCAGATCGTCCCGGGAACAGACGCAGACGATCGAATAGCTGTCGCCGCGCTGGCCGGCGGTCGTGATCGTCACGTCGTCGCCGAGTTTCTCCACAAGACGCGGCAGCTGCGATTCCTTCGCGAATCCGGTGATGTACGCCGTATACAGATTTGCACGCATGCTTTCAGCCGCGATATCCAGTCCTTCCCACGCTTTCAGCGCTGCAAGGCGGTCGCGGATCCTTTTTTCCTCTTCCTGAAGGCTCTGCCTTTCCTCCAGCCCTTTTTCCACGTTCCGGATCAGTTCCTCGCTTTCCAGCGGTCTTTGCTGGAGCTCGTCTGCTCCCGCTGTCGTCCGCGATGCCAGGAACCCCTTCTTCGCGCGGAATGCGTTGCTCTGGTTATACACGCGCTGCGCTCTGGCGAGCCGGGCTTTCGTCTCCGACGCTTCGCTGCTTTGCGCACCGCGTTCCTCAGGCATGAACCAACCGAACTGCTGAAGCCTCTTCAGCAGCTGCTCCTGATCTTCCTGCATGCAGTAGATCGTCGCTTTTTTCATGTCCAGGATCATTGTTCAAACCTCTTTTTATTCATTCCGGAAACCGGCCAGATCCAAAATCCTGTCAACGGTCTTGTCCAGGTTCTGCGCATAGACGCGGCTGTCACGCTCGTCCGCACGGGCGCCTTCCGCGATCATGCTGCGATACTGCACGCGGGCGCTCGTCTCCGCGTCACGTGCGATCCTTTCCGCGTTCAGCTGAGCGCTTTGGCGGATATCCGCCGCTTCCGCATTCGCCGCTTCCGACCGGGCAGCGATGAATTCCCTCGCTCTTTTCTGCGCGTCTGTGACCGCCTGTTCCGCGAGCTGCTCCTCGTTTTGGATCTGTTCAAGGATCGACATCGGCTTTCCTCCTCTATCCGTTAAGATTCTGCTAAGGTATTCTATTGATTTTCACATTATATGGCAATCTGGGCTTCTCTTTCAAGTCCTGTCACACTTTTTCATGTTTCCGCAACAAAGATTCACACTCCTCTTCGTCCGTGATACAATCTTTTCATAAGAACGGGAAGGGATATTCCGATGCGCAGAAAGCTGTTTTCAAGAAAGATCAGCAGAAATCCAGGTGAGCAGAAATTATCATACTCCATTATTCTGCTGGCGTTTCTTGAGCTTGCTCTTCTTGTCGTTTTCATTGTCCAGTCCATACTGGAAGGCGACAGTATCCTCAAGGCATACCGCCTTCCCGTTCTGATCGTTCTGTCTCTTCTGATCGTCTTTGACGTCGTTTCCGCCGTATATACGACATTCGCGTTCCGCGCCAGGCGCAAACAGCTCAGCGATATCCGCGAAAGCCTGGACATGGTGGAACAGCTGAACGACACGCTCCGTTCCCAGCGCCACGATTTTCTCAATCATCTGCAGGTCGTGTATGGCCTGATTGAAATGGAAGCGTATGAAGAAGCTTCCTCTTATATAAAGCGCATCGCGCAGGACGTCCGAGACGTCTCGCGTTTCCTGCGTACCGACAGTCCCGCCGTCAACGCGCTGCTGCAGGCAAAATACACGATGTGCAAGGAGCGCGGCATCGCGTTCGATATGGACGTCACCGCTTCCGTGGCATCAGCTCCCCTGGAGGACTGGGAGCTGTGCAGGATCCTTTCCAATCTGATCGACAACGCCGTCGAAGCCATGCTTTCCTCGGGAGAAGAGGCGCACCTGCTGCGTCTCACCATGCATGAAAAGGACGGTTCGCTCGTCTTCCGCGTAGAGAACAACGGGCCCGAGATCCCGGAGGACATCGCCGCGACGGTCTTCCTGCCCGGCATCTCCACGAAGGGAACGGGACGCGGGACCGGGCTTTCCATCGTGCGCCGCGTGCTGGATTCCTGCGGCGGCTCGATCCGCTATCTGCGCGAGGCGGACTGGACCGTTTTCGAGGGAACGATCCCTCTGGGCGGTTCAGACAGCAAAACGGACAGTTAAGCGCATGAAAGACGCATTTGTGGCGTTTCCGCTTTCTTTCCGGAGCGTGTGCTTTACAATAAAACCATCACAAACAAAAAAGGAGGTATTCCTTTGCTGAGTTATTTATCCGCCTTTTCCATCGTAGCCGCGATCCTTCTGATCCTCGGGATCTCTCTGGTGATCTTCGAGATGTTCATACCGGGATTCGGCGCGCCGGGCATCTGCGGGATCGTACTGATCGGTGCCGGCATCCTGATCCAGGCAAAATCCATCGAGGAAGCCCTCCTGCTTCTTCTGGTCGTCGTCGCGATCCTTGGCATTGCACTTTTCATCATTCTGTGTACTGCCGGCAAGGGACGCTTCCCTATGAAGCGGCTGGTCCTGGACGACAGCATCCATCCGGAAAGCAGCGATCTGCAGTTCTTCGTCGGAAAGACCGGAACAGCACTTACGCCTCTGCGTCCGGCCGGTACCGCGGATTTTGACGGTGTGAGACTGGATGTCATGTCAGAAGGTTCGTTTATCGAGGCAAACACACCAATCCGCGTTCTGCGGACAGAAGGTACACACATTATCGTCCGGCGGATCGACTGAGCATTTTCAGCTGTCCGTCACTTAAAGATAACAGGAAAGGAGTTTCCCTATGTTCCAAGAATTCTTTCTCGTACCGATCATCGCCGTCGCGGTCGTGATCTTCCTGATCTTCTTCTTTACGTTCGTACCGCTGGGTCTGTGGATCTCGGCGCTTGCCGCAGGCGTCCACGTCAGCATTACGACTCTCATCGGCATGAAGATCCGCCGTGTTCCGCCGGCGCGCATCATCAACCCCATGATCAAGGGCTTCAAGGCGGGCATCAACGTACCCATCAACAAGCTGGAAGCGCATTACCTCGCAGGCGGCAACGTCGACCGCGTCATGAACGCCCTGATCGCCGCGCAGCGCGCGGATATCCCGCTTGAATTCGAACGCGCCGCTGCGATCGATCTTGCCGGCCGTGACGTTCTCCAGGCCGTGCAGATGAGCGTCAACCCGCGCGTCATCGAGACCCCCACCGTAGCCGCTATCGCAAAGGACGGCATCGAGCTTCGCGCGAAAGCGCGTGTCACCGTGCGCGCCAACATCGACCGTCTGGTCGGCGGCGCAGGTGAAGAGACCGTCATCGCCCGTGTCGGCGAAGGCATCGTCACCACAGTCGGTTCCGCGGCTACGCATAAACAGGTCCTTGAAAATCCCGATCTGATCAGCCAGACCGTTCTGGCGAAAGGTCTTGACGCGGGGACCGCTTTCGAGATCCTTTCCATCGACATCGCAGATGTGGATGTCGGACGCAACATCGGCGCACAGCTGCAGATGGATCAGGCGGAAGCAGACCGGCGCATCGCACAGGCCCGCGCCGAAGAGCGCCGCGCCATGGCTGTCGCGAAAGAACAGGAAATGAAGGCCTATGTCCAGGAGATGCAGGCAAAAGTCGTGGAAGCGGAATCCCAGGTCCCGCTTGCCATGAGCGAAGCTCTGCGTGCCGGAAAGATCGGCGTCATGGACTACTACAACATGCAGAACGTGAAATCGGACACCGCCATGCGGGAGTCCATCAGTCAGATCGGTGCGCCGCGTCAGCAGAAAAATGACTGATCCCGCCCCGGTCACCGTTCAGAAAGGAAGTGAACACCGTTGAGGATCTTTGTCTTTCTGATCATCTTTCTGGTCGTCCGGTCCATCATCCGGACGGCCCGGAAAGCAAAGCAGCCCGCACGCCCTTCCGTTCCTCCTGTCCGTACACCGCAGGGTGAAACGCAGCAGTCCGGAGAAGGCACCAGCCTGAATCCCGACTATGCCCGCAAGGCGACCGCCGTCCATTCCGGCGATCCGGCGCATCACCATCACAGGGAAATAGTCGTTGTGCAGGCCGAAGGTTATGCCGGAGAAGGCGATCCCGAACGCTACGGGGAGCGCGAGATCTGCTGCGACACCGATCATACCGCTCCTCAGCCCGCTTCTTTCAGCCTGTCCCTTCCGGACAAAGACACGCTGATCAACGCTGTCGTCTGGTCCGAGATCCTCAGCAGGCCGAAAGCATACCGTTCCATGAACGGAGGTCCCCGCTTATGAGCATCAGAGTCATGATCGCAGACGACGATCCGGGCATGCGGATCCTGCTGAAAAAGGCCGTCGAATCCCACGCGGCCTTTCAGGTCTGTTATGAAGCGGACAACGGGCAGGAAGTGCTGAATTATTTGGAGCAGATCGGCCCGGACCTCATATTCCTCGATGTGGAGATGCCCATCATGGACGGGATCGAGACCGCGCGCCGGATCCAGGACATCGCGCCGGATATCGCGCTCGTCTTCGTCACGGCACATGAAGGCTACCGCACGGAAGCCTTTGAGGTGTACGCCATGGACTATCTGGTCAAGCCGTTTTCCATCGATCGGCTGAACATGACGCTGGACCGTCTGGAGAACTGGCTGCGCATGCGAAGCGCGGCGGACGCAGTGCCGCAGACGCCTGCCGTTGCGACTGCCCAGCCCAAGCGCGACCGGCTCCTCATCAAGAGCCGCGACGAGAGCGTTGTCGTTCCGTTCAGCGATATCGCCATGGTCAAGCGCGAAAACCGGCAGAGCA
>JAFRLQ010000062.1 GCA_017431145.1 Clostridia bacterium
AGAATACGATCCCCAGATCTATGCGCACAAGAAGATGAAGACCTCCGTCGAACAGGCGAAAACCGTTCTTCCTGAGATCCTGCGCACTTATGAAGCGCTTGCGGAATGGACGGAAGATTCTCTTCTGCAGTCGCTGAAAGCCCTTGCAGAAACGCTCGGCGTCAAGGGCGGCCAGATCTTCTGGCCTGCGCGTATCGCCATCACCGGTCTTGCCGCCACGGCGGGAGGCGCCACAGAGATCGCCGCGATGCTCGGCAAAGAGGAGACGATCCGCAGGATGAAGGCTTCAATCGAGTATCTCAATCGTTTCTGATCCGTGTTTTTCCGGTTCCGGCCAGCCTCTGTGTCCGGAACCGTTTTTTCACCAAATGGGAAGTGAGGTCTTCTGAACATGCAGCAGACTGTCGTCGTCGGGATCTCCGGCGGAGTCGATTCCGCCGTTGCCGCGTGGAAAGTCAAACAGCAGGGTTATAACGTCATCGCTGTCTTCATGAAAAACTGGGAAGAGGACGATGAAAACGGTGTCTGCACCGCCGTCGAAGATTTTGAAATGGTGCGCGGGGTGTGCCAGAAACTGGACATCCCTTATTATGCTGTCAATTTTTCCAAAGAGTATCAGGACAGAGTTTTTTCGGATTTTCTGCATGAACTGGAAGCTGGAAGAACGCCGAACCCCGATGTCCTCTGCAACAGAGAGATCAAATTCAAGGCGTTTCTGGAGACGGCGCTTCGTCTTGACGCGGATTTTCTGGCGACAGGTCATTACTGTCAGGTGCGCCGGGGATCGGTTGGATATGAGCTGCTCCGAGGTGCAGATCCCGGAAAGGATCAGAGTTATTTTCTGTACATGCTCGGACAGAACGCTCTGTCGCGCGCAATGTTTCCCGTCGGTCATCTTCAGAAATCCGAAGTCCGGAAGATCGCAGAGGAACTCGACCTTCCGAACGCGCACCGCAAGGATTCCACCGGCATCTGTTTCATCGGAGAACGCAATTTTTCTCGTTTTCTGTCACAGTATTTTGCCTCCCGTCCCGGCAACATCGTTACGACGGACGGGCGCGTGCTGGGGCAGCATGACGGGCTCATGTATTATACGATCGGCCAGCGCAAAGGGATCCGTCTCGGCGGAGGTTCCGGCGACGGGCGTCCCTGGTTCGTCGCACAGAAACGTACGGACACCAACGAGCTCGTTGTCGTAGAAGGTCACGACGCTCCTGAACTGTATGCAGCCGCACTCGACGGGGAATCCGTTCATTTCATCGCGGAGCACGCTCCCGCGGACACATTCGACTGCACATGCAAGATCCGATACCGTCAGCCTGACCAGAAAGCGCGCGTGATCCTCCGGGGCGACCGGTGCGAAGTTCTGTTTGAGGTTCCGCAGAGAGCCGTTACGCCCGGTCAGTCCGTCGTTTTCTACCGAAACGAGGTCTGTCTGGGAGGTGCAATCATCACCCGGGCAAAATAATCTCTTTCATTCTGTTTTCACGGCTTTTCCGCATGATATAATGGGCTGGAAGAAACCGGAGGTCGTACTGATGCGCGCATCTTCTTACAAAACAGGAAACTATGCCGATCAACATCCATTTGAGGGAGAGGGCGTCTTTCTCAAGGGGAATCTGCATACGCATACGACTGCAACGGACGGAAAACTGACGCAGGAAGAGATTCTCACGCGCTATGCCGCGGCGGGCTATGATTTCCTTTCCATCACGGATCACTATCTCTACACGAACAGAAACGCTGAGGAACTGATCCTGTTTCCCGGTGTGGAGATCAACTACGACGACAAGGAGCATTACAGCTTCGACCACATCGTCGGCGTTCTGCTGGATCCGGACGGCGGTTATCCGGACGGGCTGGAAGTTGCTCCGTACCCACCCGCAGCACCGTGGTCTGTCCAGCGCATGATCGACGAGCTGCGCTCGACCGGACACTTCGTGATCTATGCGCATCCGTCCTGGTCCAGACGCGATCTTACCTCTCTGGCCCACCTTGAGGGTTACGACGCGATCGAGGTC
>JAFRLQ010000063.1 GCA_017431145.1 Clostridia bacterium
AGAATACGATCCCCAGATCTATGCGCACAAGAAGATGAAGACCTCCGTCGAACAGGCGAAAACCGTTCTTCCTGAGATCCTGCGCACTTATGAAGCGCTTGCGGAATGGACGGAAGATTCTCTTCTGCAGTCGCTGAAAGCACTTGCAGAAACGCTCGGCGTCAAGGGCGGCCAGATCTTCTGGCCTGCGCGTATCGCCATCACCGGTCTTGCCGCCACGGCGGGAGGCGCTACGGAGATCGCCGCAATGCTCGGCAAAGAGGAAACGATCCGCAGGATGAAAGCTTCGATCGAGTATCTCAGCCGTTTCTGATCATTGTATTTTCCGGTTCCGGCCAGTCTCTGTGTCCGGAACCGTTTTTTCACCAACCGGGAAGTGAGGTCTTGTGAACATGCAGCAGACTGTCGTCGTCGGGATCTCCGGCGGAGTCGATTCCGCCGTTGCCGCATGGAAAGTCAAACAGCAGGGTTATAACGTCATCGCCGTCTTCATGAAAAATTGGGAGGAGGACGACGAAAACGGCGTCTGCACAGCCGTCGAGGATTTTGAAATGGTGCGCGGGGTGTGCCAGAAACTGGACATTCCTTATTATGCTGTCAATTTTTCAAAGGAGTACCAGGACAGAGTCTTTTCGGATTTCCTGCGCGAACTGGAAGCGGGAAGAACGCCGAACCCTGACGTTCTCTGCAACAGAGAGATCAAATTCAAGGCGTTTCTAGATACGGCGCTGCGCCTCGACGCGGATTTCCTGGCGACCGGTCATTACTGCCAAGTCCGCCGGGGAACAGACGGATACGAGCTGCTCAGAGGCGCGGATCCCGGAAAGGATCAGAGTTATTTCCTGTACATGCTCGGACAGAACGCTCTGTCACGGGCGATGTTTCCCGTCGGCCACCTTCAGAAGTCTGAAGTCCGGCAGACCGCGGAGGAGCTCGGTCTTCCGAACGCGCACCGCAAGGACTCCACCGGCATCTGTTTCATCGGAGAACGCAACTTCTCCCGTTTTCTGTCGCAGTATTTTGCCTCCCGTCCCGGCAACATCGTTACGACGGACGGACGGGTGCTGGGGCAGCATGACGGGCTCATGTATTATACGATCGGCCAGCGCAAAGGGATCCGTCTCGGCGGCGGCTCGGGAGACGGGCGCCCCTGGTTCGTCGCGCAGAAGCGCGTGGACACCAACGAACTGGTCGTCGTGGAGGGACATGACGCACCGGAACTGTATGCAGGAGCACTCGACGGGGAATCCGTACATTTCATCGCGGAACACGCCCCTGCGCCCACATTCGACTGCACCTGTAAGATCCGTTATCGCCAGCCCGATCAGAAGGCCCGCGTGATTCTTCAGGGAGACCGGTGCGAAGTTCTGTTCGAGGAGCCACAGCGTGCCGTTACGCCGGGGCAGTCTGTCGTCTTCTACCGGAACGAGGTCTGTCTTGGCGGCGCGATCATCACCCGGGCAAAATAATCTTTTTCTATCCTGTTTTCTCCTACGCCATGCTATAATGAGCAGGAAGAAACCGGAGGTCGTACTGATGCGCGCATCGTCTTACAAAACGGGAACCTATACCGATCAGCATCCTTTTGAGGGAGAAGGCATCTTTCTCAAAGGCAATCTGCATACGCATACGACTGCAACTGACGGAAAACTGACGCAGGAAGAGATCCTCACGCGCTATGCGTCTGCGGGATACGATTTTCTTTCCATCACCGATCACTATCTCTACACGAACAGAAACGCTGAGGAACTGATCCTGTTTCCCGGCGTAGAGATCAACTATGACGACAAGGAGCATTACAGCTTTGACCACATCGTCGGCGTTCTGCTGGATCCGGACGGCGGTTATCCGGACGGGCTGGAAGTTGCTCCGTACCCGCCCGCAGCACCGTGGTCTGTCCAGCGCATGATCGACGAGCTGCGCTCGACCGGACACTTCGTGATCTATGCGCATCCGTCCTGGTCCAGACGCGATCTTACCTCTCTGGCCCACCTTGAGGGTTACGACGCGATCGAGGTC
>JAFRLQ010000064.1 GCA_017431145.1 Clostridia bacterium
ATGAATCGGTTCGTGCAAAGATTCGTCTCGTCTTTGTTCTTTATCGCATAAACGATATTCGGTATCAGCATAAGAATCACGATAATCGCACCGAATACGTTGATCCACCCGAATTCCATTCATTTACCTCTTCAAACGGGAATTTATCTGTTTTGTTCCTCATGGATCTGTATCAGGTTTGACGAGAATTCCGTTATTATTCCTTTATCGATCCAATGGATTTCTCCTGCACAGGTAACCTGGGTGTTTCGGATAAAAATGGCGCTTTCATCCGCCATTGCACAGACAGGTCGGTTCATAGACACCCGTTTCATCAGATCCAGACGTTCTTCAGCCTCATAGCTGAAGTGCCCGATCACAGTGATATCGGCAAATCCAAGCCCTTCATAAGGAACGAGCGATTCCCAGATATCGACGGTCGTTTTCCCCATGTTCATGGATCCGGCGCTGACGCCCAATGTCGCAGCGGAACAGGCAATGATAGCGTCACGGATCCCTTTGTCGCAGATCAGCCGCATCTGTTCTGTCGCATTGCCGCCCATGAGATAAACACAGGAAGCTTCCGTGATCAGTTTCAAAGCCTGCTTCGATTCCGTCCTGTCATCGATCACATAAAAGTGCTCAAATCCGATGCCTTGCTCCGCAAACATCTCATGCATTCCGGCCGCATCATCATCATTCCTGGAATAATCGAATGGCCAGGCACTGACAAATATCAGATTGCTTCTCACCGGGATTTCCTTCTTCAGTCTCGCCGCGATTTCATTCGGAAAATGATGAGTCGGGAATCCGCTGAAATATGCAAAAAAGCGGTTCATCAGGCAGTCTCCTTTGTCGTATATTTCAGGAAGCACTTCATTTGTCTCACCTGCAAATTCCGATTCAGCTGATCCTTTCAATGATCAACTCTGCTGAACCCTCTTCCAGAGAAGTATACATTCTCATGAAATGTGGGCAGAAAAGCGAAAGACAACTCGTGATGAATAATGGCAAAAGAAAAAAGCCCAAAAACTAAGTGTTTTCAGGCTTTTTGGCGTCCCTGGCGCGACTCGAACGCGCGGCCTTTCGCTTAGGAGCGGTTGACTAAAGCGTGAAAATAGGTATATATAGTAAAAAAAACCCCTTATTTAGGCATTTTTTTGAGCCGCCAAAAAGCTAATAAGTATATATCAAGTGCAACATTCTAATAGAAATGTGGTAAAAATGTTGCGCTTTTTCTGATGAATGAGTCTATTACATCGGCCTTTTTCTTGTTCATGCCCTCTCCTTAGTTCTTATGTTCATGGGCAGATGATAGGTTCCGAACGCTTTCGATGCTTTCGATTAACAAAGATAAAACAAACAAGACACAGGAACACTTGCAAAAGCATTGAGCAAGGCGTCGCGAGGCCGACGTGGAACATGGAGACCGGCACTTCACGGCTCATCAGAAAGGCGACCGGGATACGTACGAAAAATGCTCCGATGATGCCCTGGACCGGCAGCTCAGCAAGGTCCGCAACCGCATCCGGCACGAGACTAATCCCCAAGTCCTGTCCAAGAACCGGCTGGACTGGGCCGAAATCACCCGGCAGATCCAGTCCCTGTGCCAGCGGATCAAGCGCTTCCAGCGCATCCAGTGAGACACGCCTCGCCTGCTGAACCTTCTCAAAACGGAGCTCCGGGCAAAGCATGCGTTCA
>JAFRLQ010000065.1 GCA_017431145.1 Clostridia bacterium
TAGCCGTGTTCTTAGGCACGCTGATCGGGATAAAGCGCAGCCAGTATAACAGCAAGGAGGAGGAAGAATGAGTATGAACGGAATCCTGGAAGGCACGACTCCGTCGTTGAGAATCAGAGTACCGCAGCAGATTCCAGTTACCAGTCTGATTGGTATTGAACTGGTTTTGAGACACAAAGGGGTGAAGACGAAATACGGACTGGCAGACATGACGGTGGATGCGGAAAACAACATGGTTGCCTACCCGTTCACAGAGCGTCAGACACTCGATATGGATCCGGACGAACCTCTGTACTGGCAAATCAGATTCAAAACGGCAAGTGGGATCGTTGGAACGAAGACCGCACGAATCGATGTGTATGAACTCATGAGTGAGGAGGAAATGGCATGATCGTTGATGCTGAAATTGTCGGAAGTGTTATCGATGTTGAAGCTGAGTTAGTTTCGCTGGTTGACGTTGAAGCGGAATTGGCAACAACGCTTTATGTTGATACGGCAGAGGACTATACAGGCGATTACGAAGTGACAAGCTTCTGTGCGGATCCGCTTTTGACGACTTCACTGGTCCTGCCGACTGCCGACAAGCATATGCTGAATGACCTGACGATCTACTCGGTCCCCACACGCGAGGAACCGAATGAGGCCGGCGGCGTCACTTTTATCGTCGGAGGATGAGGCTATGGCAAAAAACAAAGTGGTGTTTAACAGCAACACGCTGATCGATCTCACAGACACGACGGCGACGGCTGCTGATGTGGAGACAGGAAAGTACTTCTACACGAACGCGGGTGTCCGCACACAGGGCACGCTGTCGTTCTCCACGATCTACACGGGCGGCACGACCCCGGACGCGTCCCTGGGCGTTAACGGCGACATCTATCTGCAGGTATAACGCTATGGCTACTGCGACACTTATCCCAAGTTCATACTATGTCAGCGCATCCGCATTGACTGTCGCAAACGAAGCGAACATGTACGACGACACAACCAGCACGGATTACGCCACGGTGACGAACACGAACGCAAGCACGTCGTACTACTACTTCTACCTGCGCGGATTCAACATCGACGACATCCCGGCAGACGCGGAGGTCAGTTCTTTCACGGTTAAACTGCGCGGAAGAGCGTCGGGAGCATACAACTCAGCGATGTATCTCGCGCACGGCACCACCACGATCTCCGGAGCGACCGCCACGCAGATCCCGAACTCATCGTCAGCGGCGACAAGAACATTCTCCAACGGGAGCTTGACCTGGGCGCAGATCGTCGGATACGGGAACGACTTCGGGATCCGGATCAACTGCCGCAGAAACTCAAGGAATACGACCTCGTATTACTACATCTACGGCGCGGAGATCGACGTCGAATATGAGGTCCCCATACCGGCGTCGGATAAGATCTATATCAAGCAAAACGGTGTCTGGGTGGAGGCGAACAAGGCATACAAGAAAGTCAACGGCATCTGGGTGCAGCAGACCGACGTTGCGAACATCTTCGAGGCCGGGACAAATTACAAACTTAGCAACTAAAGCGGAGGGGAAAATGGGGTACAACAAATTTAATTACAACGGCAGCGTTCTTCTGGATCTCACAGGAGACGACGTAACACAGGCCGACGTGCTGGCCGGGAAACAGTTCACCGCGAACGACGGAGAGCACTATCTCGGGTCCATGCCGGAGCGCGGTGCGGTCTCCGGAACGATCGCGAGTAAGGCCGGAGCGTACACGATCCAGGCGGGACATCATAACGGCAGCGGGACCGTCCAGATCTCGCCGGCGGAACAAGCAAAGATCATCCCCGCGAACATCAAGCACGGCGTCAGCATCCTGGGCGAGACTGGAACGTATAACGGCGACGGCGTCGTTCTGCAGACAAAGTCCGCGAACTTTACGCCAACGGCGGCGGTCCAGACGCTGGCGGTCACTCCTGACGCGGGTGCTGATGGACTCGGCGAGGTCGACATCACAGTCGCAGCCATTCCGTACCGTGAGGAGGCCAACGCGTACGGGACGACCGTCATTATTGGGTAGGGAGGCGGACTATGCCCTGAAGAGACCGCAGAAGAGGAGGATATCGAAGAATGAAGCATTACATCACGAAGTACGTGGAGAACGGCAAACGGTATGCTGAAGCATAGACGCAGGTCAACCTATTCGGGAAGTGCTTTTGCTTCAACAGACGGAAAATATGTATTGATTAAGGGGGAAGAATAATGAGCTGCACAGCAACACAGATGGTAAAGACGATGCAGAGCTGGGTTGGGAAGAAAGAGTCCAACGGCACGTTTAAGAGCATCATCGACACTTACAACAAGATCACTCCGCTGCCGAGAGGATACAAAATGACATACAGCGCTGCGTGGTGCGCCGCCGGCGTGTCGGCAGCGGCATTCGTGAATAACGCGACGGACATCATCCCGCCTGAATGTTCCTGCAATAGAATGATCGCAGCATTCAAGGCGCTGGGTGAGTGGCAAGAAGACGAGAGCGTCACGCCAAAACTCGGCTGGATTATGTTTTACGATTGGGACGACCGCGCAAGCGGATACAAAACCGACGATAACAAAAATGAGGCCGACCACGTCGGAGTTGTGGAGAAGGTCAACGGCAGCACCATCACGGTCATCGAATGCAACTACAGCGACTCCGTGAAGCGCAGGGACTTGCAGGTCAACGGACGGTATATCAGGGGATATGGCGTGCCGAAGTATAAGCCCGAGGTAAAAGAAACTTGCACCATTACCTTGCCCGTATTAAAGAAGGGCGACACAGGAGAAGAGGTCGGAGCATGGCAGACGCTTTTGAAGTACAAATTCGGGTACGACATTGGGAAGTACGGGAGCAAGAAGGACGGCGTGGACAAGGACTTTGGAGAGAAGACAGCCACAGCGACGCTGGCGCTGCAGAAGAAGTTCGGCCTTGCACAGGACTGCGAAGTGGGTCACGACACGTGGAGCGCGGCGCTGAAGAGCTAAGGTGTATTGTCCAGGCGATTGAACACCGGTTCAGCGGACTTTTGAGCGACGATTAGGGGAGAGAAACCTCCTCTATTTTTCTTAAAAATAACCAATGGTCAGAAATAGTCAGTTTTTGCTAAAAAAAGATGCCATTTTGGTTGTGACAAACATGGCAAAACTGTGTGCTTAGGGTACCCACTTTGGTACCCACTTTTTTTCTTAATTTGAAATCGTGAGTTATTTCTAAAAAACAAAAAATGTTGATTTAAAGGCATTTTTTGATGATTTGAAATCATAAAAAGTGATTTGACATCATTATTCACTAGGTTCGAGTCCTACTGGGGGAGCCAAGGGGAAGTCTGAGAGCATCGCTTTCAGGCTTCTTTTTTCTTTTCATGCAGGAATGGCATCTCTTTCATCTGTGCTATAATGATGGCAAAGGTGTACGGAAACTGAACAGGGAGGAAAAGGCCATGGCAGGAGCGGAAGAAAAAAAGAGTTCGCACGGCGGAGCAGGCGGTTCCTTTTCGCAGACCGATCCGGCGAAAAAAACAAGGAAACGCGCTGAAAAGGGAACAGTCAGAGGTGTTGCTGCACAGAGGACAAGAATAAAGAGCCGCGGACCGAAAAAAGGAAAAGACTGAAACATAAAAAAGACAGAAGGACTTCTTCCCGTCTGCAGTCTGAGACGCAAAGAAGTCTTTTTTTGAACGGATCATAAGTAGTCTTCAGGAGGGAAAAACAGCTATGCCACTGCAGATCATTCGGGCGGATATCACAAAAATGAAGGTCGACGCGATCGTCAACGCGGCAAACAGCACGCTTCTGGGAGGTGGCGGCGTGGACGGCGCGATCCACCGTGCTGCAGGACCGGAACTGCTGAAGGAATGCAGGACGCTTGGCGGCTGCGCGGCCGGAGACGCGAAGATCACAAAGGGATACAATCTGCCCGCGAAATACGTGATCCACACGGTCGGACCGATCTGGAGAGACGGAACATACGGGGAGCCGGAGATTCTCGCGTCCGCGTATCGGTCTTCGCTTGAACTTGCCGACGCGTATCATTGTGAAAGCGTGGCTTTTCCCCTGATCTCCGCCGGCGCGTACGGATGTCCACGCAAGACGGCGCTCTCCATCGCGGTGAACACGATCGGGGAATATGTGCTGGAGCATGATCTGAACGTGTTTCTCGTGATCTACGACAAGAAGTCCTTTGAGATCGGAAGCAGCTGGTTCGGCAGTCTGCAGACGTATATCGACGACGCGTATGTCCGGGAGCAGATGCTGGCATACGGCAGCGAGAGAAGATATCAGACAACGTCCTTTGCAAGTTATCCGGCGAAGAAAAAGAGCAGGTTCCCAGGCATCGGCATGGGAGAAAAAAAGAAGGAAAGAAAAGGGAGGAAAGAAGAAACAGAGACCTCCTTTCACAGACCTGAAGCGGAACTGTTTTCCGGATACGCAAAACGGGAAGAGTTTGAAGCGGATATGATGGCTCCAAACGCTGCGCCTATGCCGCAGTACGCCATGGCTCCCGCGGAGGATCTGGAGGACCGCCTGAGACGACTGGATGAAAGCTTTTCCAAGAAACTGCTCCGCATGATCGACGAACGCGGCATGAAAGATTCGGAGTGCTATAAGAAGGCGAATATCGACAGAAAGCATTTTTCAAAGATCCGGAAGGATGAGCATTACCGTCCGAAAAAGACAACCGTGCTGGCTTTCTGCATTGCGTTGGAACTGACGCTGCCTCAGACGCGCGCGTTTCTGGAGAGCGCAGGGTATGCGCTGTCCCATGCGAACGTTGCGGATATGATCGTGGAGTTTTTCATCGAAAGGGGAAACTACAATATCTTTGAGATCAACGAGGCGCTTTTCCATTACGATCAGAACCTTCTGGGTAGTTGAAAATGTCGCCTGCTGCGCGACCTTCCCGCGCCTGATCTGTCCTATGATATGCATGTAAGGAAGATTTCCGATAAATACATGCAAGGAGGACAGAAAAATGAATCAGAATCTGACAGAAGTGATCTTTATCCTGGACAGGAGCGGCTCCATGCACGGACTGGAAAAGGATACGATCGGCGATTTCAATTCCATGATCGAAGAGCAGAAAGGCAAAGAGGGAGAAGCATTGATCTCCACAGTGCTGTTCAACGGATACAGCAGTGTGCTGCATGACCGGGTACCGATCGAAAAGATCGAAGAGATGACGGAACAGGACTACAGGACCACAGGCTGCACAGCATTGCTCGATGCGATCGGAGACGCCGTACGGCATATCCGCAACGTCCATAAATACATCCGCGAGGAGGATGTACCCGCCCATACGATGCTCGTGATCACGACGGACGGAATGGAGAATGCCAGCCGGAAATACACGGCGGAGAAAGTGCGAGGCATGATCCGTGAACAGGAAGAGGAGCACGGTTGGGAGTTTCTTTTCCTCGGCGCGAACATCGACGCAGTGGAGACCGCGCGGCGCTACGGGATCCGACCGGAGCGCGCGGTGGATTATCTCAATGACGACAAGGGACTTGAGACGAACTACAAGGCAGTGAGCTATGCCGTGACATCGATGCGCCAGTTCGGAAACGTCGACGCAGACTGGGCTGCGCCGATCAGGGAAGACTACAAAAAGAGAAAGAGAAGATAAGAAAAAAACGATACCGTGCGCATGACTGCGCACGGCATTGCTTTTTACAGCATGTTATTTCAGATTCTTCCGGTTGAAATTGATGAGGCATCCTGCTTTGATGATCTCGCGCTCGTTCTCGGTCATGTCCGTGATGTACAGATCCAGCTTCTCCGCTTTACCGTCACGGATGAGCCAGGCGCCGATCGAGGAAAGATCCCCGTCAAGGGCCTTTCGGATATCCGGTACGAAGATCCAGTCGCCGACCTCAAACGCCGGTTCCTGTTCCAGCTGGAAGGGGAGCATGCCCCAGTTGATGACGTTGGAGCGGTAGCGCTTGGTGGCGTATTCTTTCGTGATGTTGGCAAGCCCGCCGATCACACGCTGGCAGGAAGCCGCCTGCTCGCGTGCGGAACCGTCGCCTGGTTTCACGGCGTAGATCATGGAACCGATCTCGACCGCTGTTTCGTCGACTCCCTTCTTTAGGGAATGCACCACTTTGAAGATGTCTGCAAGGTCCGGGTCAAGAGCTGCTGCATCCTCACCTTTGACACGCGCCTTTTCCAGGCGGTCGACCTCTTTACTGCGTCCGACATATTCCGGATCCCTGCGGCTCAGCGTGAATTCCGCAAGACCCAGAGGATTGGAGCGGTAGGAGGAGGCTTCGCCCGACGGGATGAGCTCGTCCGTCGTGGTCACGGGATCCATGATCCTGGAGCAGACCTTCAGAAGGATGTCGTCCGCAAGGGGACTCATGGAAGGCCAGTCCTTGATGTTGGGACCGTATACCAGATCCTCTCCGGTCGGTCTGCCGAAGCCCTGATAGACGCGCTTCTCGTAGACGCCCGGATCGAAATGATAGGCCGGGACGTTGCCCCAGCAGTCCAGCGTCTGGGCGCTGGTGAGGACGCCGCCGTTTGCGGCGGTCGCCGCGATGGAACGCGCGTCCATGAGCGCCACGGCCGCCATCTGGGCGTTGCCGGGTTTGGATCCTTCCCGGTTGGGGAAGTTGCGCGTGGTGTGGCGGATGGAAAGCCCGTTGTTTGCCGGCGTGTCTCCGGCGCCGAAACAGGGACCGCAGAAGGCGGTGCGGATGATGGCACCTGCCGACATGAGGTCTGTGACCGCTCCTTTTCTGGTCAGATCCAAAAAGACCGGCTGCGAGGACGGATAAACGGAAAGACTGAACTCGCCTGCTCCGCAGGACTTTCCGCGCAGCGCATTCGCCGCTTCCATAAGGTTCGTGTAGTTGCCTCCGGCGCAGCCTGCGATGACGCCCTGCTGCACATGCAGCTTTCCGTCTTTGACTTTATCCAGAAGCGTATACGGTGCGCGGCCTCCGGAGACTTTTGCCGCCGCTTTCTCCACATCCGCGAGAATATCTGTCAGATTTGCGTTCAGCTCGTCGATCTCATAGACATTGGAGGGATGGAAGGGGAGCGCGATCATGGGCTTGATCGAGGAAAGATCCACATAGACGCATCCGTCGTAATAGGTGACTGGAGCGGGATCGAGTTTTCTGTAGTCGTCTGCGCGGCCGTGCTCTGCGAGCCATGCATGCGTGTCCTCGTCTGTGCGCCAGACGGAGGAAAGGCAGGTCGTCTCCGTCGTCATGACGTCGACGCCGTTGCGGTAATCCGTATCCATGGAAGCCACGCCGGGCCCTACGAATTCCACGACCTTGTTTTTGACATATCCGTTTTTGAACACCGCACCGACGATGGCAAGGGCGATGTCCTGCGGGCCGACATAGGGAGCCGGTTTTCCGTCGAGATAGACGGCGACCACGTCCGGATAGGCGATGTCGTAGGTGTCGTGAAGAAGCTGTTTGACCAGTTCCCCGCCGCCTTCTCCGACCGCCATGGTGCCCAGTGCGCCGTAGCGGGTGTGGGAGTCGGAGCCGAGGATCATGCGTCCACCGCCTGCGTGCATTTCACGCATATACTGGTGGAGCACGGCGATGTGCGGGGGAACATAGATGCCGCCGTATTTCTTTGCGGCGGACAGACCGAACATGTGGTCATCCTCGTTGATGGTCCCGCCGACCGCGCAGAGGGAATTGTGGCAGTTGGTGAGTACATAAGGAAGCGGAAAAGATTCCATGCCGGACGCTTTCGCCGTCTGGACGATCCCGACGAACGTGATGTCGTGAGATGTCATGGCATCGAAACGGATCTTCAGATGCTCCATCGTATCCGACGTGTTGTGTGCTTTCAGAATGGAATAGGTGATGGTGCCTTTTTTTGCTTCAGCGATCTGGGGAACGGATCCGGTAAGCGCTTTGAGCGATTCAGTGTCTGATGCGGGAAGAAGCGTCTCCTGGTTGACGAGCCAGACGCCTCCTTCGTAGAGTTTGACCATAAACGGGTCCTCCGATCGATCCGGGGAGATGATCCTCCGGGAGATTTCTAGGGATGCAAAACATCCGCGTCTATGATACCACGTACAGACGCGATCGCTCAAAAGAAAAAATGCCGCTTTTCAAAGCGGCAGGAACAGTGCATATGAAAACGTCAGACGAGGAGAGAGGATCCCCTGTCAAAAAGCGTGTTCCGCTTTCTGAGATAGAACGAAAGGAACAGGAAAAACAGGATGACGTTGTGCAGAATCATGCAGGACCACGCGGAGACGAGACCCATGCCGAAGAGGACGGTACAAAGGAATGTACCTGTGATGCGGATGCCCCACATGCCGATGAGATTGAACAGGAAAGAGATCCGGGTCCTGCCTGCGCCCTGAAGGAATCCCTCCACAATGAGCGGGATACCGTACAGCGGTTCAGAACAGGCGACCATCCGCA
>JAFRLQ010000007.1 GCA_017431145.1 Clostridia bacterium
AAGAAAGGGATCAACTGTGAAGTTCGGAACAGACACTGTACGGTTTTGGAGGATCACCCTCCAGAATCTTTTGGCATAAAACTTGTGGCAGGCTTGTCTTATGTTGAAAGTGCAGAACCCCGGCATAACCGGGGCTTTTCTGTTTTTCGGGGAGATAATTATGAAGATCATCACATGGAACGTCAACGGGCTGAGGGCATGCATGGAGAAAGGATGGAAGGAGTTCTTTCTCCAGGCTGACGCGGATCTTTTCGGTATTCAGGAAACAAAGCTTCAGCCTGATCAGATCAGCCTGGATCTGCCGGGCTATCATATCTATTACAACAGCGCGGAAAAGAAAGGATATTCGGGAACAGCCGTGTTCGCGAAAAAGGAGCCGGAAAGCGTCCGTTATGGCATCGGCATCGATCAGCACGATCATGAAGGGCGTGTGATCACGCTTGAGTACCCGGATTTCTATTATGTGAACTGTTATACGCCCAACGCGCAGAACGAGCTGAAACGTCTTGCGTACAGAATGCAGTGGGAGAACGATTTCAGACAGTATCTGAAATCGCTGAATATGGCCAAGCCTGTGATCCTGTCAGGAGACCTGAACGTGGCGCATGAGGAGATCGACCTGAAAAATCCGAAAGAGAACAGGAACAATGCCGGGTTCTCCGACGAAGAGCGGGAGAAGATGACAGAGCTTCTGAGGTCCGGATTTACGGACGTCTACCGGTTCCTGTATCCGGAAAAAACGGACGCCTATACATGGTGGAGTTACCGCTTCCGCGCCAGAGAGCGCAACGCAGGATGGCGTATCGACTATTTCATCATTTCAGATGATCTGAAGAGCAGCGTCTCCGACTGCACGATCCTGTCGGATGTCACAGGAAGCGATCACTGCCCGGTCATGCTGGAGATCTTTTGAGCGGAAGGCGTGTTCGGAAGCAGTTGGTATGGTAATCATGCCGGATTTGATGTAAGATAAGGAAAGCAAAACAGTTCAAACGAGAGGGTTTTATGGAAGGTTCAAGATTCCTGAGAGTTACAGGCGTACTGATGATCATCTTTGCATCGGTCGCTTTGGTCGCAGTTGTGTTTGCCGTGATCGGCATCGGGATCCTGGCGGCCGGCGATGTACCGATCGCACGTTTTATCGTGACGACGTCCGCGGCATTTCTCGGCGCTGTTGCCGAGTTTGTGACGGGGATTCTCGGCGTAAAGAACTGGGACCGTCCGACCAGAGCGAATGTCTGCATCGGATGGGGGATCACCGTGATCGCGCTGAGCCTGATCGCGGATGCGCTGGTCTTCGCGTTCTTCCCCGAATGTTTTCAGATCGCGAGCATCGCAATCGGTCTGATCATCCCGATCCTGTACCTTCTGGGAGGATTCCAGAACCGGAAGCTTGCGAGAAAACAGGAAGATCTGTAAAAACAACCGCATACCGAGACTCCGCTGCGCAGGATATCGCGCAGCGGAGTTTTTTGCACCGCGGAGAGAAAACGGACGCAAAGACGTGGCTTTTGCGCAGAAAAAAGCGGTTTTGAGCAAAGACTGCATATTTGAAAAGAAAATGTTGTATAATAAGAAAAAGTACTTAAGGAGAAGTACGAAAACCATAACTGAGAGGAGAAACATTTATGGGCTTATTGAAAGCTGGCATCGGCGCACTGAGCGGTGTTCTTGCCGATCAATGGAGAGAGTTTTTCTACTGTGAAGCCATCGATAAGGACACGATCGTCGTGAAGGGCGAGAAGCGTATCGGCGGCAGATCTTCCAACACCAAGGGCTCCGACAACATCATTTCCAACGGTTCGATCATCGCGGTCGCAGACGGACAGTGCATGATCATCGTGGAGCAGGGCAAAGTGGTGGATCTTTGCGCAGAACCCGGTGAGTTTGTTTATGATACATCGTCAGAACCCAGCATCTTCTACGGAAACCTGGGCGCGTCGATCAAGGAAACGTTCAAGGTTCTCGGAAGAAGGTTCACCTTCGGCGGAGATACCGGAAGAGACCAGAGAGTCTACTATTTCAATACCAAGGAACTGATCGACAACAAGTTCGGAACGCCGACACCGATCCCGTTCCGTGTTGTGGACCGCAATATCGGACTGGACATCGACGTGTCTGTCAGATGCAGCGGCGTCTATTCCTATAAAGTCGCCGATCCGATCCTGTTCTATACGAACGTCTGCGGAAACGTTTCCAGATCCTATTCCAGAAGCGAGATCGAACCTCAGCTGAAAACGGAGTTCATTTCCGCACTCCAGCCTGCGTTTGCACGGATCTCCGAACTGGAAGTCAGACCCAGCCAGATTCCCGCTCATGCGAAGGAACTGTCTGACGCGATGAACGCAGAGCTGACGGAAAAATGGTCCGAGCTGCGCGGACTCGAGATCGTGTCTGTTGCGATGAATCCGATCACGCTTCCGGAGGAAGATCAGGAG
This sequence comes from Clostridia bacterium, assembly GCA_017431145.1. GTDB lineage: Bacteria > Bacillota > Clostridia > Christensenellales > Maliibacteriaceae > RGIG9107. The sequence goes on from JAFRLQ010000007.1 coordinate 2,439, forward strand.
ATGATCAAGAAGGCACAGCTTGCCGCGATCAACCGCGATCCTTCCATGGCCGGCGCGACGATGGTCGGCGCGACAGCGGCGGCGATGCAGAGCGCGGCGGCGAACGAGAACGGCGCCATGATGGGCTTCATGGGCATGGGCATGGCGACACAGGCAGGCGGCATCAACACGCAGGGCCTGTACAACATGGCCGCACAGCAGCAGCCGGCAGCGCCCGCGGCACCCGCCCCGGCGGCACCCGCAGCGGACGAATGGACCTGTGTCTGCGGAACCAAGAACACCGGAAAGTTCTGCAAGGAGTGCGGACAGCCCAAACCTGCGGCGCCTGCGTCCTGGACCTGCAGCTGCGGCGCTGTGAACACCGGAAGATTCTGCACGGAATGCGGCAGACCGAAACCCGCTGCAAAACCGAAGTACAGGTGCAAGAAGTGCGGTTTCGTGCCGGAGGATCCGACCAATCCGCCGAAGTTCTGCCCTGAGTGCGGAGATCCTTTTGACGAAAACGACATTGAATAAGTCTGTATGAGGTTCATACAGCCACACCATCCAAACACCGACAGGAGTTTTCGTAATGGCTGGTTTATTGGAATATAAATGTCCTTGCTGCAACGGCGCTATCACTTTTGATAGCGCCTTGCAAAAAATGAAATGCCCATACTGTGAGACGGAGTTCGATGTTGAGACGCTTCAGGCATATGATGAAGTGCTCTCCAATATGCAGGCTCCGGATGAAATGGAATGGCAGCAGAACCTGGAAAGCTGGGGATACGGGGAAGCGGAGAATCTCCGCGTTTACTCCTGTGCGTCCTGCGGCGGTGAGATCGTGGGGGATGTGAATACGGCGGCGACAAGCTGCCCGTTTTGCGGAAATCCCGTGATCATGATGCAGCAGTTTGCAGGAGACCTGAAGCCTGCGCTGGTTCTGCCGTTCAAACTCGGCAAGGAAGACGCAAAGAACATACTCAGAGGATTCTTGAAAGACAAGACGCTGGTGCCGAAGGCGTTCAAGGAGGAAAGCCATCTGGACGAGATCACGGGAATGTACGTTCCCTTCTGGCTCTTTGACGCCAGAGCGAACGCCCGCGGACAGTTCAGGACGACGCGGGTCTCCTCCTGGCTGGTAGGCAGACAGCAGCACACGAGAACGGATCACTACTCATCGATACGCGATGGATTCATGGATTTCCACGCGCTGCCGGTCGACGCGTCCAAAAAGATCGCGAACGATCTCATGGAATCGCTGGAACCGTTCGACGCCAGGGAAGCGGTGAAGTTTCAGACGGCCTATCTGGCAGGATATGTGGCGGAACGCTACGACGACGAGGAGAACGACTGCATGCAGCGCGTAAACGAAAGGATACGTACCAGCGCGCAGCAGGCGATCCAGTCAACGGTCGTCGGGTTTGCGTCTGTTCAGCAGGACAGCCTGAACGTCCAGCTGGAAGGCGCGAAGGCGACCTATGCGCTTCTTCCCGTCTGGTTCCTGAATACGACCTGGAACGGACAGCACTATGCCTTTGCGATCAACGGACAGAACGGACGGATTGCCGGAGACGATCTTCCGGAAGATACGTCCATTACAAAGCGTCTGGTGCGCAGAAAATGGCTTCTGACTTCGGGGATCACCGCGGCGGTGATTCCGGCAGTCTTCCTGTTCTTCAGACTCATTTTCGGATAAGGGGGAACGGGACATGAAAAAGAAAGCGTTAGGAATCCTCATCGCACTCGTTCTGGTGCTTGTTCTTCCGGCTGTTACTGTATTCGCGGAAGGCAAGACCTATCTGAACGATACGGCGCATGTGCTGTCAGAAGATGAACTGGCAAGACTGGAGAAAAAAGCCTCGGACATCTATACGAAGCACGGCGTAGGACTTTACCTGTATACAGCGGAGGAACCGCTGGATCCGGATCCGGAGTCTGCGGCGGACGCGTACAGCGTGCGCAATATTATCGATGACGCAGCGCTGCTTCTGATCACCTCCACGGCCGACGATACGGGCTGTGTGTACGCGACTGGACGCGCGAAAAACATTTTTACACAGGAACAGCTGGACGGACTGTGGGGTTCGTTTGACCGTGAAGGGACCTATTCATATGGAGTCGACGCCTATCTGACGGGCGCGGCGAAGATCCTTTCGGCCAACGGCGTACAGCCGATCCCGGGAACAGCAACAGTCAGCCTTCTGAATGACGAGGCGCAGCTCCTTACGGAAAGCGAACGCGCCGCCGTTCAGGCCAGACTGCAGGAAGTATCGGATGCCTATGATTTTGATGTCGCCGTCCTGACGGTGAACGGAACGGGCGGCAAGACGATCAGCGCATTTGCTGACGATTATTTTGACTACAACGGCCTCGGAAGAGGCACGAACCATGACGGCGCGCTTCTTGTGCTGGACATGGTCGAACGGGACTGGTACATCTGCACGACGGGCAGAGGATATGAGGTGCTGAACGACCAGGACATCCAGAACATCGGCAAGCAGTTTGTGAGCAAGCTCAGCAACGGTAATTATAAAGAGGCGTTTATGACCTACGCAGACCAGTGCGAGGCGTATCTTCAGTGGGCCGAAGAAGGTTTCCCGGAAGGCGGAGATCCTGCAGAACCGAAAAAGAGACCTTTCGTGACACCCGGAAAGATTTTTGTCTGGCTTGCGGGAACCATTGGGTCAGGTGCGATTGCGGGCAACAGATTCAAGCGTTCCGCAAGACGGGAACTGAAGACCGTTCACAGAAAGAGCGATGCCGGTGCGTACAGGGAACAGCAGGGGATCCAGCTGACGAACACGCAGGATATTTTCCTGTATTCCAATGTCATCGTGACGGTACTTCCCCCGCCCAGCGACAACAGCAGCAACAGACCCAGCAGCGGCGGTTTCCATTCCGGCGGAAGCATCCATGTAGGATCTTCCGGATCCTTCCACGGCGGAGGCGGCGGGAAATTCTGACCGGGAAAGCAACAAAAAACAGTTCGCTTCAGAGGGAGGCGCTTCGTAAGGAGCTGCCTCCCGTTGATGTTTGGCGCATTGTATTGACAAAACACAGAAAAACACATATTATAATTATCGTTATATAACGAAAGCTATAATATGGAAAGGGAAGAACGAGCATGCCGCCCAAAACAAGGATCATGAAAGACATGATCATAAACGCAGCCGTTGAGGTTGCGAGGAAAAGCGGATATGAGAGCATCAACGCCAGAACGGTTTCAGAGCAGCTGCACTGTTCCACACAGCCGGTCATGTACCATTTTTCAACGATAGACGCCATGAAACGGGCTGTTTATGCCCGGGTCGACCGGCTTCATTCAGAATACCTGATGACGAATTTGCCGCAGCAGGATCCTGTCCTCGGGATCGGACTGAACTATATCCGCTTCGCGGTGGAGGAGCCGCAGCTTTTCCGGTTTCTGTTTCAGTCGGGATATGCGGAGGAGAACAGTCTGCTGGAGATGACGGATTCGGAAGAACTGACCCCGATCCTTGCCGCTATGCAGCAGAGCACCGGATTGAGCATGGAAAAAACAAAACAGATATTTCTCACAGTAGCGCTGTTTGCACATGGCTATGCCAGCATGATTGCCAACAACGGACTGGAATTTGATGAAAAACTGGTCGCGGAACATCTGGAACAGGCCTGGAGAGGCGCTTTGCTCGCGGCTGCGCAAAAAGGAGAATGAACATGAAGAAACTGTATGAAAAGAAACCTGTGCTTTTTGCGGTGCTGTTTATCGTATTGTACTGCGCAGTGACCATACCCATCCGGGGCGAGTACGGTGATGGAAGCATCCAGTCTTTGCTCGGCCTGCTCTTTGTAGCCGCCGTCATTGCTGTTGTCAGCAGCCTGATCCCTCTGTGGAAAAGACTCGGAGCAGCAGCCAAGCCACAGCATATTCGCGGGTGTCTTTACTTCTTTCCCATGATCCTTCTTGCTACCGGGAATATCTGGGACGGGTTCAAACTGCACTATAGCGGTGCTGACCTCTGGTTCGCGATCGGATCCATGGCTCTGGTCGGCTTTGTGGAGGAAATGATCTTCCGGGGCTTCCTGTTCCGGGCTCTGCTGAAAAAGGACGGGCCCAAAGTCGCTGTGATCGTATCCGCCGTGACCTTCGGTGTCGGTCACATCGTGAACCTTCTGGCAGGCATGGCTACCGTGGAAAACCTGATGATGATCATTTTCGCTGTAGCATGGGGTTTTGTTTTTACGATGGTCTACTACAAGTCCGGCAGTCTGCTGCTCTGTATTCTGGTTCATGCGGCTGTGGATGTTCTTGCCGTGTTCGCTGCAGAGACCGCTTGGGGCAGCTGGCTGTATATCGGCGCGACTGTTGTGATCGGCGCGGTCTACAGCCTGTATCTGGTCAAGCGTGTTGAAACACCGGTTGACATGCAGGTGAGACCTGCGTCCGGTGCACAGGAATCATGAATTGTTCATTAAACAGAGACGAAATGTTATCCAAAACACGGACAGGTCCGGCAATGGGTATTGGATTATGACACCAAAATGCAAACGACAAAACGACGCGGCAGCAAAGACCGCGTCGTTTTCAAATGTTTTTGAACCGGTAACGGATCCCCTTGGGCACATTCCTTCCGGGACAGGGAAACCGGCCGCTGTCCATTCCGTTATTTCTTTTTATACAGTCTGCGGTGATCCAGAGACCAGACCGGCGGGGTGAAAGTGCCTGCTTCGACATTTTCCAGTTCCTGGAACATATTGAATAATCTGGCGTCAAGAAGATCCAGCTGGGACAGCACTTCCGCTTCCGGGAACATGGGCTGTTTCGCTGCGCCGAATTCCGGCTCCCCGTGGTGGGAGATCATCATATGCTGCAAAAGTACGATTTTCTCGTCGCTGACGGATAATTCTTTTCCGGCTTCCGCGATCCATTCCGATCCCATGACGAGATGTCCCAGAAGCTGTCCGGGCACGGTGTATCCGGAGGCAAGACCGCTCTGCGTCGTTTCCAGTTCGCGGATCTTCGCAAAGTCGTGCAGGATCGTGCCGGCGAGCAGGAGATCCCGGTCCAGCTGCGGGTAGACGTCGCAGACACTGAGCGCCATCCGGACGAGCGTGCAGGTGTGATACAGAAGACCGCTTATCTGCGCATGATGCAGTTTGACCGCCGCAGGATAACGCGGAAGCAGCAGACGGTGTTTTTCCATAAGAAACAGGACCAGTTTCCGGTAGTCCGGATCGCTGAAGTTTTCCGCAAGTCCCCGAAGATAATCATACATCTGCTGTGCGTTCTCCGGAGCGGTAGGGATCAGCGCTTCTATATCGTAGTCGTCTTCGTCCGTTGCAAGGCGGATCCGGTCGACGGTCAGCTGCTCGGCTCCCTGATACTGACTGATCCGTCCGCGGACCTTGACGATGTCACCCACTTCGTACGAGCCGTGGACTTCTTTCTTATAATCCCAGATCTTGGAGCGGATCTCTCCGTTGCAGTCGCTGATCAGAAGATCCAGATACGGAGATCCGGCGGTGCTTTTTTTGATGTCCACGCTCCGGATGATTCCGAAGCCTTCCGCGCGGCCGTTCTGCGCGTTTTCGGACAGAAGGATTTTAGCCATTGTCATACCTCCCAGTCGGTTGGCACCATTATACCAAAAGGGTGCGGCCGCGCACAAACAGATCGGAGCAGGCAGATGTTTTCTGTTTGACATTCCCACTGCGGCATGGTACGTTTCTTTTGGACATTGAAAAAGAGGTGGATACGGATGTACAAACTTTGTGTGTTTGATCTGGACGGAACGCTGGTCAATACGATCGCGGATATCGCGTATGCGTGCAATTACGCGCTTGCGCTGCAGGGTTACCCGGAATGCGAAGAGGATTCCTACCGTTACAAGGTCGGCAACGGGATGCGGATGATCTGCAAACGGGCTCTGCCGGAGGAGCTCAGGGAGAACGACGAGATCCTGGAGAACACGATCCGGATTTACAACGCGTATTACTGTGAGCACTGCTGCGACAGAAGCAAAGCCTATCAGGGGATCCCGGAGATGATCCGTGCGCTGAACGCGGCGGGAGTCAAATGCGCGGTGATCTCGAACAAGCCGCATCCGCAGACGATGATCGTGATGCGGACGCTGTTCGGCGAGAACGACTTTGCCTATATCGAAGGACAGAGCGACCGCTTTGCGAAAAAGCCCGCGCCGGATACGCTGCTGGACTGCATCGAGAAAATGGGCGTGACAAAGGAAGAGACGGTTTACGTCGGTGATTCCGATGTGGATGCGATCTTCGCGCATAATGCGGGCGTGGACTGCATCGGCGTTGCTTGGGGATTCCGCGGCAGAGAGGAACTGGAGCATGCGGAAGCAAAGATTGTTGTGGACACCGCACAGGATATCGTGGACTTTGTAACAAAATAAAAAAAGTATAAAGATTTAGAAAAAACAGCCTTTTTGGCTGTTTTTTATCCGCACGCCGGAAAAAAACCGGAAAGAAAATGATTATTATCGGAAAGAATATGCTAAAATGAAAAGGACGAAGCACAGTTGCAGCTGCATGACCCGATTGCTTTTCGCATCGAATTGGTATGTTGTCGAGGGGACCGTAGGATGTTGAGAGGAGAGTGTCTGTGGAAGGCGGTATGTTTGGCATCGGTGAAACCGTACTGTACGCAAAAGAGGGCCTATGCAGAGTCGATGAGATCAGGGAACAGGAATTCAACGGAAACAAAATGACGTATTATATCCTGGTTCCGATGAGAAAAAAGACTTCTGTCATATATGTGCCTGTAGACAACGAAACACTGACCGGGCGGATGCGGCATGTTCTGTCGGCAGAAGCGGTGGAGCAGCTCATCCGGAAGATGCCGGACGTCGACCAATTATGGACCGACGACGAGCATGACAGAAAGCAGAGGTTCAGGGACATTCTGATCAGCAGTGATATCAACATGCAGATCAGGCTGCTGAAAACGCTGTATGAACACAGAGAACAGCGGCAGCGGATCGGAAAAAAGATGCATCAGTGCGATGAGAACGTTTTCCGTGATGTGGAGAATCTGGTCTATGAGGAATTCTCCTATGTCCTTGGCAAAGGAAAGGACGAAGTAGTGGACATGATCGAGACGTCTTTTCAGAAGACGTAAAGGAACCGGCTTCAGGCCGGTTTTCGTTTTTTACGGCTCTTGACACGAAAGGAGCATCATGATATTTTAGTGCCACGGAGAATCTCTTCGGGAGTGGAAACATGAAGGAACAGAACAGGAACCTTACAGCGTGCTGTTGTCCTTGTTGCTTTACGGAACAAGGATTGT
>JAFRLQ010000066.1 GCA_017431145.1 Clostridia bacterium
GCCTTCCAGCATCTTTTCATCATACGCACGGCCTGCCTTCGCCTGAACACAGGCATCCACTGCCGCGGCCACATACTCGGCGCGTTTCATTCTCCCTTCGATCTTCAGTGAAGACACTCCGGCATCTGCCAGTTCCTGAAGGTGTCCGATATACGACATGTCCTTCAGAGACAGCGCGTAATCCGCGCCGTCGCAGCGGAAATCCAGTCTGCACGGCTGCGCGCAGTATCCTCTGTTTCCGCTTCTTCCCCCAATCATGGAAGACATGTAGCATCCTCCGGAAAGCGACATGCAGATCGCTCCGTGCACGAAGGATTCCGCTTCCAGATCCACCTTCGACGTGATTCTTTCGATCTCGTCAAGAGAAAGCTCCCGAGCCAGCACCATCCGGTGGAATCCCAGATCCTTCAGCATCCGCGCGCCGTCCAGATTGTGGACCGCCATCTGCGTGGACGCATGCAGTTCGATTGCGGGGCATTTCTTCTGAAAACAGCGCAGCACCGCAAGATCCTGAATGATCACGGCGTCCGCGCCGCTTTGCGCGATCTGTTCCGCCGTCTGTTCCAGCTGTCTCATTTCGCTGTCCAGGATCAGCGTATTCACCGTCACGTGCACACGCACACCGCGCGCATGGCAGAAGGACACAACAGAAGCAAGGTCGTCAAAATTCTCGGCGTTCTGACGCGCGTTGAACCCGCGGGTGCCGAGATATACCGCATCCGCACCTGCACGTACTGCCGCTTCCAGCTGCGCCTGTCCTCCGACCGGCGCCAGGATCTCCATTTGTGCGCGTTCTATCTGCATACTCTTTTCCTCAAAAACTCTCCCGCCTCAGCAGGAATATCACACGGAAGCCGGAGCTCCTGCATGGGATGCGGAGCGCCGCTCTGATGCTCTCCGTCTTTGTTGATCAGCTCCGTAACGGGTATCTTCGTGATCCCTTCGCCCGTACGCGGGATCAGTTCCAGCACATCCCCGACAAAGAACGGACTGCGCTGCTGGATGACCAGCATTCCTTCCTCCCTGCCCAGAACCTTCGCGGCAAACGTGCAGTCGAACGTATCCACTGCATCGTTGGCATGTCCTTCCCGGAGATGGTCATAATAAAAACCCGTTTCATACGGTCTGTGCTTTACGCACTCCGTCTCAGCCAAACAGAGCCCGATATCCATCGTCCCGTCCATCGCGCGCCGGTAGGCGTTGACGACCGTCGCCACATAATACGCTGTTTTCATGCGTCCTTCGATCTTAAAGGAGGACACACCTGCGTCCGCAAGTTCCTGCAGATGATCGATCATACGGATATCATGGGAGGAGAGGATCTCCGTCCCCTGTCCGTCCTCAAATACCGGGAAATACTCTCCGGGCTGTGTAACTTCGCTCAGCACGTAATTCCAGCGGCAGGGCTGCGCACAGGCGCCCCGGTTTCCGCTTCTGCCAGTCAGCCAGGAGGACAGAATGCATCTGCCCGAATAGGCAACGCACATCGCTCCGTGTATGAACGCCTCGATGGTGACGTCATCAGGTATCCTGTCTCTGAGCTGTCTGATCTGGTCCAGGTTCATCTCGCGCGCCAGCACGATCCGTTTGACGCCCATGCTGCAGTAGACCTGCGCGGAACGCCAATTCTGGCAGTTCGCCTGTGTGCTCACATGCACTTCAAGATCCGGTTCGCTCTCCCGGATCTGCGCGATCACACCAAGGTCCGACACGATCGCGCCGTCTGCGCCTGCTTCCTTCAGAAAACGCGCATACGCAGGGACCGCATCGATCTCCTCGTTATAGGCATAGCTGTTGACCGCGATGTACGCCTTTTTCTTCTTTTCATGGATGCGCGCCACTGCCTGAATGAGCTCCTCTTCGCCGAACCCCGCGCGCGCAGCACGCAGCTGCAATCTGGGGCCGCCCAGATACACCGCGTCCGCACCGTAGAAAAGAGCCGCCTCCAGCGCCTCTTTGTCTCCCGCAGGCGCAAGCAGCTCGCAGTCTCTCAATGATCTTTGCATGTTTCTTTTCCTTTCCCGGATCAGGATCTCTCAAGACCGAGTATACCATACCTTTTCCCCATCAGACATGCAAATAAAAAACACAACCCGGAGGCTGTGTTTTGTTCCAAACTCTGTTTTATCTGATGGTCCGTTCAGGAAAGCGCTTCCTTCAGTACATCCAGATTCTCCTGCATGATCTCAAGATAGGTCTTTCCGCTTTCAGCGTCTTTTTTCGTCAGATTCTGCATCGAATCAAGCGTCAGGATCTTCTGGTCCTTCGCCTGTGTCGTCTGTTTTACCGTCTGGGCGAGTGTTCCGTCCGATGTCTCGATCTGACAGATCGCGTTCAGACCAAGCTCGTCTGTCTTCTGTGCAAGAAAGATCACGGTATCAAAACTCGCTTCCGTCTCCGCCGAGCATCCTACGAACGCTGCGTAGTAGCGGAGTCCGTAATCCTCGACCAGATAACGGAACGGAAACCGATCGGCAAAAAGAAGCGTATCCTTTCCGGCGTCTGCCACCGCCGCTTCATACGCACCGTCCAGCTCCTTCAGCGCGCCGCAGTAAGCTTCCGCGTTCGAGCTGTAGCGTTCCGCATTGTCCGGATCGATCTTTTCCAGTTCCCCGGCGATCGCTTCCGTCAGAAGAGCGGCGTTCTTCAGAGAAAGCCAGATGTGCTCGTCGAACTCCGGACCTTCCCCTTCTTCCTCCTCCTCTTCTTCTGCCTGCATGCCTTCCACCAGTTCCTCTTCACGGACACGGTCTCCCAGGATCTGCATGAGATCCATCGTCACGCGGCTGTCTTTCGCATCGTTTTTCAGAGCATCCCTGACCCAGTCGTCGGAGAGCCCTCCGACGTAAATGAAAAGATCACAGGAAGAGATCTGCGCCATGTCCTGTGCCGTCGGCTGGTAATTGTGCAGATCCGCACCGTTATCCATAAGCATCGTGATCTGCACCCTGTCCGATTCTTCCCCCACGATCTGGCGGACCCAGTCATACACGGGAAAGATCGTCGTCACGATCCGGATCTTACCGTCATCTTTTCCCTGTTTCTGTCCCGCGCATCCCGCAAGCATACCAAAAGCCAGTATCAACGCAAGCAGCACCGCTGCGATCCGCGCCATTCCTGTTTTTTTCTTTTCAAACGCAACCATGTTCCTGTCTTCCTTTGCTCCAATTTGAAAACAGTTTTCATTTTGCTGTTTCCAAACCGCTTTGTCAATAGAATTTGAAAATGATTTTCATTTTCTTTTTCGTTTTTTCAAAAAAAAACCGGTGACAGGAACGCCTCTCACCGGACGCGGATACTTTTCTCTTTTTCTCCAGCCTCATGCTCTTTTCGGCTCCCCGGAGGGATCACGGTACGGTATATCCAGAAAAGAGGTGCGCAGTTCAAGGATCATCACCGCCGTCACAAGAAGAAACGCGAAGAGATAGATCCATCTGCTGCCAAGATACTGATACACGACACCGCCGAGATATCCGTACGCGGCCCGCCCCAGCGTGTTGACAGAAAACATCAGTGTCGCTGCCGTTGCGAAGTTTTCTTTAGGAACGATATGCCGCAGGAACATCACGTTGCCCGTGGAAAGGCAAGCAAACGTAAACATATGTGTAAGCGTCCCGATCATGAACACATACGGGTTCGGCGCGAAGAAATAGACGGCAAAACGGAACATCTGCATCATGACCGCAAGAAGATACGCCTTTCTGAAGCCGATCTTCGGGAGCACTTTGACGCCGAAAACGAGCATCAGAATGAATTCCGGAAGCATCTGGCAGATGCTGTTGATGCTGACTATGACCTCATTGCCGTGCAGCGTCGAGATCAGATGATTTCCCGTATACGGATTGATCCCGTCAGGCAGGATCGTGCTCAGCAGCGTCACAGCCATCAGAAAAAGAAAACGTCTGTTGCGGACAAGCGTCTTCAGATCCCCGCGTCTCACTTCCTTTTGCGGTGTCTCGCGTTTCACCCGCGGCAGAAGCAGTACGAGAAGAAGCGCAGAGCCGATCATCATCATGTAACCCGGAAAGAACACCTTCTCCAGGCCGAACGTTTTTGCCAGTATCCCGCAGGTCATTGCGGAGAGCATCGCGCCGATCGATCCGCCTGCGCGCAGCGTGCTGAAATTCCCCCCGCTTTTTGACATATGATCGACAGTGATCGTATCCGCGATGGGATTGCAGCCGCATCTGGCCGCCTCGATCAGGATCCCGACAAGAAGCGCGGCAAGAAAGACTGTCTGTCTTGAAAGAAGAAAAATCAGAAAAAGCCACGAAGCAAAGAATGTGACCAGAAGACCCTTGTAGCGGCCGCTCCTGTCGCCGATCATGCCCCAGACCGGGATCAGGATCACGCTCAGAAGGATCGAGATCCCCGAGAACAGTCCGAGCTGTGTTCCGGAGAAGCCCAGGATCCGCTCAAAATACACGTTCTGATAGGTTCCCGGAAGGACGATACCTGCCTCATAAAAGAAATAAAACAGAAAGAAGACCCAGTTTCTTTTCTTCATCATTCCGGTTCTCCTTTCTGAGCCTTTTCAAAGAAAAAGACAGGATGTCTGCACATCCTGTCTTCAAGGCGTCACCCGGAATCGAACCGGGGATAAGGGCTTTGCAGGCCCGTGCCTTACCTCTTGGCCATGACGCCAAAAAGCGGAAAACGAGATTCGAACTCGCGACCCCCGCCTTGGCAAGGCGGTGCTCTACCACTGAGCTATTCCCGCAGAAAATGCCTCAGAGTGGAATCGAACCACCGACACAGGGATTTTCAGTCCCTTGCTCTACCGACTGAGCTACCGAGGCATACTGGCGACCCGGATGGGGCTCGAACCCACGACCTCTAGCGTGACAGGCTAGCGCTCTAACCAGCTGAGCTACCGGGCCATATGCCGTGTTCTTTAGTGAACAAATGTAAGTATACTGAAATTCCGAAACTGTGTCAATAAGGATTTTCCTTTTTTTCATCAAAGCCGCGGTCAGTCCAGATGCCTGCGTCTGCCGTAGTAGACCCCGTCGATACCGCGGACCACATGACGCATGTAACGGAACAGCATCACAAGGAAATAGATGTCCGCCACGATGGCGAATCCGAACAGAAGCAATGCGCTTGCCGGCGAAATCATGGAAAGGAACGAAACCGCCTCAAAGATCACATACAGCCGCCAGGCGGAAAAAAGCCTTCTCGCGTCCTGCTGCTTGACCGTCAGATCGAATGAGCGCAGCTGACGGATGTACATCCAGGTCACGGTCACCTCGACACCGAAGGACAGGATATCCATTCCCGTCGTGACCCATCCCTGCGCCCAGTTTGCAGCTCCTGAAAGATTCAGCACGTAGATCACAAGATTCACAGCTGCCGCGGCAGCGAGGATCCGGCGCATGTCACGCTTTTTCCGAAAGATCCCGTCTTTTTCAAGGGAAAGCAGCAAGAGCAGATAACCGACCGTATCGGGAAGGATCCCGACGGTCGCTCCGCCGGCCGACAGATTGAAATCAAAGATCACAAGCGCCATGCCCGCAAGAAACAACGCCACGTGTGTCTGCCCCCTTTCTTCCTTATAAATAATAAAAAACGGTACAGCACGATTGTACCATACCGTTTTTGAAAAACCAGTCTTATTCGTCGCCGAAGGAAATGCCCAGCTGTTTACCCTGAATGATCAGCGGATCATCGACCGGCACATATTTCAGTTTGCCCGCGACCTTCTCCAGCGGTACGGGTTTGACTTTTCCGTTGACCATACCCGCCATCACACCGAATTTGCCTTCCAGAATGTAACCGGCTGCCGCAGCACCGAGTCTTGTCGCAAGCACACGGTCTGCCGGGCAGGGATCGCCGCCTCTCTGGAAGTGTCCGGGAATCGTCACGCGTGTTTCACGCCCCGTCATCTCCTCCAGCTCCGCAGCCAGTTTATAGGAAACGGAAGGATACTTCATCGCGGCGCGTGACGCGAGGAACTCCTTCTTCTTCATCTGGCTCTCTGCCTTGGACATGGCGCCTTCCGCCACGCAGATGATGGTGAACCGTTTGCCCTGTGCCTCGCGCTCCATGACCACGCGCGCCACATTCTCCAGTTCATACGGGATCTCCGGAAGCAGAATGACATCCGCTCCGCCGCCGATGCCTGCATGCAGGGACAGCCATCCGACCTTATGTCCCATCGCCTCGATCACGAATACGCGTCCGTGTGAGTCCGCCGTCGTGTGGATGCAGTCAATGACCTGGGTCGCGATATCCACAGCGCTCTGGAACCCGAACGTAATATCCGTTCCCCAGATATCATTGTCGATCGTCTTGGGAAGCGTGACCACGTTCAGTCCCTGCTGGGACAGAAGATATGCGGTCTTGTGCGTTCCGTTTCCGCCAAGGATCACCAGGCAGTCCAGCTGCATCGCGCGGTAGGTATTGACCATTTTCTTCACTTTATCCGTTCCGTCTTCCGCGCCCATGCTGGCAAGGATAGCTTTGAACGGCTCTCTGCTCGTTCCGAGGATCGTTCCGCCCTGGGTCAGGATCCCGGAAAAGTTCCGCGGTGTCATCTCTCTGTAGTTCCCGTTGATCAGTCCGCGGTAGCCATCTGTAAACCCATAGATCACTGTTGACGGATCCATATTATACAGTGCTTTTGCGACGCCTCTCATCGCAGGATTCAGACCCTGACAATCGCCTCCGCTGGTTAACATACCGATTTTCATAACATTTTCCTCCAGTTTTTTGCGATTTTTTAGATTTTTTTAAAAAATGTTTTCTTACGAACACACTATATATTGTTCTGATTATAGCATAAGGCACCATATACAGACCGCCTGTAATATTTTCTTAATATTTGTGTAATTTTCTTGTATTTTATTGTTGACATTCTTAACATTTAAGTCTAATATTGGTAATACAACATTAAGAAACGGGGAACAATTTCATGTTGGTACGCAATTACAGACATCAGAGAAGAGTCAATCTCTTGAAAGCCGCTGCATTGATCCTGTGTATCGTGCTTGCGGTCTCCGCTGTCATTATCATTCCGCAGACGGTCCACGCCGATTCCAATGGCACTGTGACCGCCTCCGCACTTAATGTCCGCAGCGGACCCGGAACGAATTATGAAGCGATCGGTCTCCTTTATCGTGGTGAGACCGTATCTGTCGTTGCAATCTCCGACGGCTGGGCACAGATCACCTATAAAGGTCAGACTGCCTATGTCAGCGCAGAGTATATCAAACTGAACAACGAGACACCCAGTGCACCGGCAACATCCGGCACCGCGGTTGTCACCGCTTCTTCCCTGAACGTCCGCACTGGAGCGGGCACTTCCAATAACCGCATCGGCAGCCTTCCCCGCGGTACCTCTGTAACAGTCCTGGAAAAATCCGGAAACTGGTACAAAGTTTCCAGCGGTTCCATCACCGGCTATGTCTGCGGCGATTATCTGAAATTCACTGACACGCCTTCTTCCGCTCCCGTCGCATCTGCTGCACCTGCAGCGACCGCTGCGTCCGGAACTGCGAAAGTCACTGCTTCTTCTCTGAATCTGCGCACCGGCGCAGGTACAAACAACAGCATCATCACTGCTTTTCCGCGCAACACCGTGGTCACACTGATCGAGCGCACAGGAAACGGATGGGCAAAAGTATCTGCCAACGGCCGCACAGGTTATGTCTGTGAAGACTATCTCGCTTTCGGCGATGCGTCTGCTCCCGCAGCTGCACCTGCCCAGGCGGCTCCCCAGTCTTCCGGTCTTTATGCAATCGTCAACGCATCTGCCCTTTATCTTCGTACCGGCGCAGGTCAGAGCTACTCTTCCATCACGCTCATGCCCCGTAACACCAAAGTCACGGTCGTGGAAAAGGGTTCCGGCTGGTCCAAGGTCACCACTCCTTCCGGTCAGACCGGTTACGCGAGCAACGATTATCTGAAATTCTCCGAGAGCGCTGCAGCTCCCGCACAGGCCCCCGCTGCACCTGCTGAGACAATGCAGGCAGTCGAAAACATGACAGGCATCGTTACCGCCTCCTCTCTGAATCTCAGAAGCGGCGCCGGCACCATCTACACTGTTCTTACTGCGATCCCCAACGGTACAAGAATCGCAATTCTGGAGAAAGGTTCCGATTGGTCCAAAGTCTCTGTCAACGGTCAGACAGGTTATGTCTGCAACGATTATGTCAAATTCTCCGAGGCGGCTCCTGCCCCTGCAGCTCCCGCAGAAACACCTGCTGAAGCTCCTGCCGAGGCTCCCGCGGAAACTCCCGCCGAAGCTCCCGCGGAAACTCCCGCCGAGGCTCCCGCGGAAACTCCCGCCGAGGCTCCCGCGGAAACTCCCGCCGAGACTCCCGCGGAAACGCCCGCTGAGACTCCTGCGGAAACGCCCGCTGAGACTCCTGCCGAGACTCCCGCAGAAACGCCTGCCGAGACTCCCGCAGAAACGCCTGCCGAGACTCCCGCAGAAACGCCTGCCGAGACTCCCGCAGAAACGCCTGCTGAGACTCCTGCGGAAACTCCCACTGAGACTCCTGCGGAAACTCCCGCTGAGACTCCCGCTGCAGCTCCTGCGGAGACACCCACAGCGGAAGCCAATGACACCGGTTATCCCTATACCGCTTATGTCAACGCTTCTTCCCTCAATATGCGCAGCGGCGCAAGCAGCAACTACTCCATCGTCTGTGTCATGCCCAGAAACGCACAGGTCACCGTGACCGGCGAAGGCGGAGACGGCTGGATGAAAGTCAGCTACAACGGAAAAGACGGCTATGCCGCATCCCAGTATCTGGCTCAGAGTCCCAACGCAAACACAGCCACAAGCGGCGGCGCGGCCAGCAGCGGATATGACACTCCCCAGCTCAGCGGAGACTATGCGCAGAAGATCATCGAAGTCGCAAGAAGCCAGATCGGCTACAAAGAAGGCTCCAACAACAACACCAAGTACGGCGCTGCCTACGGTCTGAATTACAACCCCTGGTGCCATATGTTCGTATGGTGGTGTGCACGCCAGGCGGGCATCGATTCCAGCGTGATCCCCACGACTGCAAGCTGCACCTCCGGCGTCAACTGGTTCAAACGAAATTCTGTCTTCCACTCCCGCGGCGACGGATACAAACCACAGCCCGGTGATATCATCTACATCTCCTGGTACGCAGGCGATATCTCCCACGTCGGCATCGTGGAAAAAGTAGTCGGTAATACCGTCTACACGATCGAAGGAAACACCAGCGACATGGTCGCAGCACGTTCCTACAGTCTGACAAGCACCCGCATCGTGGGATACGGTGTCCCGTCTTACAACAGATAACCCAACATCATACAGGTTCCCCTGGCGGCGCGAAAGCGCCGCCTTTTTTATCTGCGGGCTCTCTTCCCTGTCCTGTCGTTTCCTCATACAAAAAGCTCTCCCCTTTCAGAGAGAGCAATCATTAACCCAAACACAGTATCGGCGCTATGCCTTTTTGACCCGTTCCCTTTTCTCCTCAACCAGCCACAAAACGACAGCGGTAGTCAGCCAGACCAGTCTGTAAATATTCACATGCAAATTACCCGGAAAGGCGTCAAACAGCGCGTTCCAATCATAGACCGCGCCGATCGCGTCCATGAACGCGTGATACAGCGCGCACGCAAATACGCTCTTTGTCGCCTTGTATATCGCTGCCAACGCAAACGCCCAAATAAAGATCGTAATCGCGAATCCGATCATGCTGTCATGATAATGGTTGGACGTGGGGTCCAGCCACAGCGGCAGATGCCACACAAACCAGATCAACGCAGTCAGAAGAACAGAAAACGGATACGGCATCCTTTTATCAAGTTCCGGCTGCAAAAGGCCCCTCCACCCCGTCTCCTCCGCGATCCCGACGAACGGAATCATCACGAGGAAGCCAAGAGGAAACAGATACCACGGTGAACCGTTCGGTGTGCCGAACAGAATGGCATATATCAATGCCAGTGCGCAGAATCCTCCGGTGATCAGAGCTGTCTTTCCCTTATTGTCCGTCCGGAACACATCCCGCAGTACCTGCTTCAGGCTCATTCTGTCTCTGACGAGGGAAAGGATCAGAACGGAAAGAAAAGGCGCGGGCGTCGAAAAAAACAGGCCGATCGCTGCATACAGAAGATAACCCGCCGTCAGTTTCCCCGTTTCACTGTGTGCAACGGAGTACGGAAGAAGCCAGAGATCGAGTGTAAAAAAACAAAAAACGGAAAACACTGTCAGCAGGATCAGATACCACCACAGTCTGCTGAGACGGTTCATGTTTTCCCTGGGTGCCGCACTTTTTTTCATTGTTCTTCTCCCTTTCCGTTGATCAGATATGTCGAGTTTAGCATAACAATAAAAAATGTTCCCGCCATCACCTGACGGGAACACCATGCAAATTCTTTTATTCCTCTTCCTCTTCGGTCTCTTCCGGAGGAAGCTTGGATACCATCGCCCATTCCACGCGCCGTTCCTGGATCTCCTCCACCTCGATGTGCAGGCCCCAGACGTCGACGACAGGATGCGATCCGTCCTGAGGAATGTTGGTCATCTGAGAGTAGATCAGACCGCCAAGCGTATCGAATTCATCCGTTTCCGGAAGATCGATCTCAAGTGCTTTCGCGATCTCCTCCAGTTCCGCTGTTCCGCTGATGCGCCAGAGGTTCTCCCCCCTCTTCTCGATCTGAAGGTCTTCTGCCTTATCCGATTCGTCGTAGATGTTCCCGACGATCTCCTCCAGAAGGTCCTCCATCGTCACGATACCGCTCGTTCCGCCGTATTCATCCACGACGACCGCGAAATGCACCTTTTCCTTCTGCATGTTACGGAACAGGATATCCGTACGGACGGATTCCGGAACGAAATACGCCGGCCGCATGATCTGTTTCAGCGTCCTGGGATGCTCCAGCTGCGCGTTCAGCAGGAAGTCTCTCGTGTTCACGATGCCGATGATATCATCGATATCCTCATCATAGACCGGGAATCTGGAGAAGCCCGACGTGCGGATCAGCTGCAGGATCTCCTCGGGCGTATCGTTGATCCAGACTGCGGCTACATCCGTTCTGTGAATCATGACATCTTCCGCGGACTGGTTGTTGAATTCAAAAATGTTTTCGATCATCTCGCGCTCGTCCGCCTCGATGGTCCCCTCTTCCTCGCCGATGTCCACCATCATGCGGATCTCTTCCTCCGTCACGGATTCACCGTCATCCTTGGGATCGATCCCGAACATACGAAGCACGAGATTGGTGGAAACGGAAAGAAGCCAGACCAGCGGTTTCACGACAGCCGCCATGAACCGGAGCACCGGCACGGCGCGCCGCGCCACCTTGTCCGTGCGCTTCATCGCGACGCGTTTGGGGACGAGTTCACCGAATACGAGCGTGAAAAAAGAAAGAATGACCGTGATCACGATGACGCATACTGTGTTCAGCGTCGAAGCGGAGATCTTCCAGCCAAGTCCGTACTTGAGCCAGTTCGTCAGCGGACCTGCGAACGTGCTTGCCGCGAATGCGGAAGCAAGAAATCCCGCCAGCGTGATGCCGACCTGGATCGTGGAGAGAAAGCCTTCCGGTTTTTCTCTCATCTTCAGAAGATAAGCGGCTTTCTTATCGCCTTCATCCGCAAGAAAACGCAACTTGTTTTCGTTGATGGACAGAATGGCGATCTCAGCCGAAGCAAAAAAAGCATTAATTGCGATCAGAATGACCTGCAAGAGCAATGAACTCCATATCGGGCCGTTTTCCAAAAAAGTAACCTCCTCTATTTGTTCAATGCGAACAAACGCAAATATTATATCATATTCTGTGGTTTTTCCAAAAAGAAAAAAGACTGATTTTTCAGCCTTTTTCGGCGATTACGCCCGATTCTGACCTGTTTTTCGCAGCGGCGGTCAGCTGAACTGCTTCTCCTCCCCTGTCGCGACTGTTTCTTCGTCCACGAATTCGATCTGTTCCATCATCTGACGGAACTGTGCCCGGAACGCGTCCAGATAGGCTTTGCGCAGCGCCGCCTGCTCTTCTTTCTCCTCGTCTGTCAGTCCCTCCGCCTTCGCTTTCCTCGCCAGTGCGTTGATCCTGTCGATCTGTTCTTTCGGCAGCATGCTGCATCTCCCCCTTTTTCATCCTTGTTCCATTATATCGTCTGTTTCCTCTTCTGTCCCGTCCGTTTTGTATGTGGACGGATCCGCCCGTTTCGGCTATAGTTATAATAATGAATCGATAAGAAAGAAGGAACTTTCTATGGTTGTAAACGTATGGTCCACACTGGCCGTTTTCTGTATCCTCGGAATCGCGCTCCCCAGCGTCAGGATCGCGCTGTTCTCGCTTCCGCTTTCCGAGAAAATGACTTCGATCCTGTTTCCCCTGCGCACCCTGCTCGGAAAAAAGATTCGTAAAAAGAATGATCTGATGGCTCTTTATACGGATATACGTCAGAAAGAAGGCGTCAACGCTGCCGCGGTCATCTGGTACTGCTTCGCTGCGGTTGCTGTGATCGTGCTTCTCGTCTTTACCCTTGCGGGTCTTCTTACGGAGTCTTTTGCGAGCATTTTCAATCAGGTCGTCATCATCGCCTTTATCGTGTGCCTGATCATCGCCGTGATCGGCGTTTTCTTCGGTGACCGCAAATTCCGCAACCGCTACGATGTTGCGTCTGCAGACTCCGAACAGCTGCACGAGATCGAGCAGGAGATCGCCTATATGGTACGTGACCAGATCGAAGAAGATCAGGCTGTTATGAAAGAGAAAGGATACCGGTTTGTCATTGACATCCTCTGCACGGACCATCTTTCCGACACTCCGAATCCCGCTCTGAAGGGTGTGTTCACACCGTTCATGGGCATTGCAAACACCAACCCCGTCTACATCTCTCACGCGGATGTCCGCGTTCTGAATGACGAAGGCGAAGAGATCCCCTTCCCTGTCAAACGCAGGAACAGCGTTGACATCTCTTATACACAAGGTAAGATCCTCATCGTGTTCAACAGCGCCTATGTAGCCGATCAGATCGTCCGACTCGTTCACGATCTGACGAAAATGTTCTGATCCTGACCCCGAAAAAAAGCGGAGGAATGTTTCCCGTTCCTCCGTTTTTGTATGTTTTTCGTGTCAGTCCCTGAGCACAGAAAGATCCGGAAACCCGTAAGCACTTTCCGCGCTTCTGACCGCTTGAAGGATCGCTTCGCTCACAACTTCCGCTGCCAGTATGCCGACGAGATCCTGATCTGCCGCAACATCGCCTGCAGACACCGCAAAGATACTGTCGCCGTCCGCAGACGTGTGCACGGGCGAAATGCTGCGCGCATATCCGTCGTGTGCCATACCTGCGATCTTACACAGCTGCGGCTTGGAAAAGGCAGCGTTCGTGATCACGACAGCGAGCGTCGTGTTTCCTGCGAACTTGTTCTCCCGGATCTGCACGTGTTCCTTCATATACTCTGCCGTGCTGCGCAGCGACGTTCCGTCTTCCGTGCGGAGTCCTGCAACCTGTTTTCCCGTTTTCCAGTCAAATATATCTCCCAGCGCGTTGACCGCAACAACCGCGCCGATTTTCAGATTTCCGAGCTGCACCGCCCAGCTTCCGATCCCGCTCTTCATGCAGCAATGCATGCCCGCGATCTTTCCGACTGTAGCGCCACATCCCGCGCCATAATTTCCGTCCCGGTAATTGGGGGCGTCCAGAGCAAGACGCGCCGCTTCATAACCCATCTGCTGCGTCGGTCTTGTAAAGACATCTCCCACTGTCAGATCGAAGAGGTCCGCCTGTGCGACAAGCGGGACTTTCGTCACCGAAACATCATACCCGATGCCGCGTTCCTCCAGACAGCGCATCACACCATCCGCGGTGCCGAGCCCGAAGGCGCTTCCTCCGGAAAGCACGACCGCGTGGATCTCATGCGCAGCTGTAAGCGGATTCAGCAGCTGGCTTTCCCGCGAAGCAGGCCCTCCCCCGCGCACGTCCAGCCCTGCCCGCATGCCTTTTTCACAGACAAACACGGTGCACCCCGTACCTGCCTTTTCATCTTCCATCTGTCCGATCCGAACCGGTGCGACAGATGTGACAGGGATCCGAATCATCACAGCACCTCCGTTTCCGGCTTCCATACGAACAGTCCATTCGCAGAAGCCAGGTCCTTCACAAGTTTCACCATCGTTTCATCCGCATGATAAACGGTCATATATGCGTCGTCATGCGCGTATGTGATCAGCGCGTCGCCCGGCTTTGCGATGACGCAAAGCTGTCCGGTGTTGCATATCACAAGCTCCGCGATCTCGTCCGGGTCCACGCAGAACGCTTTCTCCTCTCCGTCCTTTAAAAAGAACAGGTCGTAATAACAGTTCAGTTTCAGCAGGATATCCACAAATCCCGCCCGCAGTTTTTCATTCCGCGGACCTTCGAGATAATACCTCTCGACGGTAAAATACTGCCCCGCACTGTTTCGGGGCACCTGCATCGGCAGCATATCGATCACGACATACGACTCTTCAAGCAGTCTTTCCACCAGATCGGAGGCATTCTCATCATTCATCTTCATCCCTTTTCCTCCTTCTCCTCTTCAACAAGAAAAGGAACGTATTCTTTCGCGATCTTCTCCCAGTCCTTCGCATCGAGCGTCACCGTCACCGAAACACCGAGAGCACCGTATTCCTGTTCGATCTTTCTCGCCATATCGTGCAGTCTGGAAAGCTGTGCTCCGTTGGCATACGGCAGAAGCATCTTTTTCTCCACTGCCGTATCGCCGAGCGCTTTGCAGATCTCTTCCAGAAGAAGATCCAGTCCTTCCCCCGTCTTGGCAGAGATCGCCACGCCTTCTCTTCCCAGATACACCGTCTCATCCGAAGAGAGCAGATCCGTCTGATTGAACGCCTGGATCACTGGCTTGTCCCCTGCGCCGATCTCGTCCAGCACCTTCAGCACTACGTCCCTCTGATCCCGCCAGTTGGGATTGGATGCGTCGATCACGTGCACCAGAAGATCCGCGTACACCACTTCCTCCAGCGTTGCGCGGAATGCCTTTACCAGGTCTGTCGGCAGTTTCTCTATAAATCCGACTGTATCTATCACCAGGATCTGCGGACGCTCCGGGATCTCGACCCTGCGCGCCACCGCGTCCAGCGTCGCAAAGAGTTTGTCCTCCGCCAGCACGCTGCTTCCGCTGAGTTTGTTCAGAAGCGTGGATTTCCCCGCGTTGGTATAGCCGACCAGCGCCACCACCGGGATCTCGTTCTTCTCCCGCATACTGCGGCGCACCGTGCGCTGCTTCCGGATCGTCTCCAATTCCTGCTCCAGTTCATTCATCCGGCGGCGGATATGACGGCGGTTGACCTCCAGTTTTTTCTCGCCGGGTCCCCTCGTTCCGATCCCGCCGCCGAGTCTTGACAGCATGATGCCCATACCTGTCAGCCGCGGCAGACGGTAGGCGTGCTGCGCAAGCTCCACCTGAAGTTTGCCCTCGCGGCTTGCCGCACGCTGCGCGAAAATATCCAGAATGAGCGCTGTGCGGTCGATAATGCGGATCTGCAGGCTCTCCTCCAGATTCCGGATCTGTACGGCTGTGAGTTCATTGTCGAAGATAACCATATCCGCGCGCAGTTCCCGGCAGGCCTCCCGGATCTCCTCCAGTTTTCCGCTACCAACATAGAACGCGCTGTTCGGCGCGTTGCGTTTCTGCAGCATCTTGCCGACCGTACGCGCGCCTGCCGTATCCGCCAGCTGCTCCAGTTCGTCCAGGGAACGTGCGGCGTTCCGGTCGCCCGGAAGTTCAAGGCCGATCAGAAGCGCGTTGTCTGCCTCGTCTTCCACCGCGTTGTCGCGTGTTCTGCGCATCTCCGCATCCGCCTGCTCCACTTCCTGCATCCACATGCTTCTGGCGATCCGCTGGGGGATCACAGGTCCCAGGATGCGGACGGAATCATCCGGCTGCAGAAGCCCGATGGAGACGGAAGCCGCTCTGCCCTGCCGCACCGCCACAGCGCTCATGGCGTCAAGGCGCAGATCCCGCAGTGTGTTCTCATCTTTCGAAGACAGCATGCTGCTGCCCTCCGGATGTGTATGGATACAGCGGATCCCGCTGAGGCCCTGCGTGCCCCGCCTGAGCCGCATGGCGGGAAGGGAGACCTCCTCCCCCGTTCCCACGAATACGTCCAGTATCTCACCGTTGCGCGCAAGATAGACCGCGATCTCACGTCCGCAGCTATCCGTAAGACGCGCCATCTCCTGCAGCAGTTCGTCCGTGGCGAATTCACCGCGCGCCACAGGATACTCCTTGAGCGCATCGATCTCTTCAAGGAATACCTGTCTTAATCCGGTCGTGTTTCCCGAAGGCATGATTCTACTTCCTTTCCCCGGTTCAGCACCGCAAGGATCCTGCTCCAGTCTTCTTTCTTCTTTTCAAACGGCATCGTATAAGCCGGGCTGGTCGACGCCAGCGCTCCGTGAAACGTGACGCCGTCCGGCAGTGTCACATATTTTCTGAACAGTTTCTCCGCCGTCTTTCCGTTTGCAAAGACATCCCTGATCCGTGTCTTTTCAAACAGTTCTTCAAACACATTTGGACGCACGCTCCGGATCGCGGAATCCAGACTTCCTTCCCGTTCGCAGGATGCAACGACATCCCAGAGAGCGATCCCGTGCTCCTCAAGCATCCGGCATCTTCTTTCATAACTCTCCGTCCGCTCCTCACCCAGAAGATCGCACATCAAAGGCCAGAACGCGTTGCGCGGATGCCCGTAATACTGTCGTTTCTCAAGCGACGCCTCGCTGGGCATGGAACCGACGATCAGAAGACGGGCGTCTTCTCTTGCGACCGGCGCGAATCCCGTCAGCATGGGATCCTCCCGAAGAGTTTCTGATACAGCCACGGTGCTCCGCACGTGATGAACATGCCCATCAGATGATAGCGGAAGAAATCCGCCGCGAGCGATGTTCCAAGAAGCGCTTTTCCTCCCAGACGGATCGCAAGCACCGTGCCGATCCCAATCACCATTTTGAGGATATGGACCCACCATTTCGCCTTTACGTCGAACCGGATCCATTTCGTCTCCACACAGTATCCTACCGCGACGGCGGTCACGATCCCGCAGGATTTATACAGATCCGCGTCACGGAAAAACACCATCATCAGCAGCGCAGCGGGTATCAGAAGCAGCATGCCCCACTGCGTCTTCATGAGACGCACGACGAGCATGTCGATCAGAAGAACACAGACGACCGCAACGGCAAGGCCGGCTACCACGTCCTGCCATGTGTGCACACGGCAGTAGATCCTGGAAAGCCCCACCAAAACGGTGTACAGCGCAAGAAGCACATGGATCCAGAGCTTGTGTCTGCGCTTGACCAGCATCGCAGCGTTGCTTGCGGCGATCTGCGTATGCCCGCTGGGAAACGAATACCCTGTCGCCGTGGATTTGCGAAGCGGCTCCATGTATCCTTCCACGCCCCGTTCCCATGGACGCGGCACTTTAAAGAGATTCTTCAGACAGCCGTTGACCGAGGATCCTCCGATCAGAACGATCCCCATTCTGTACCCGAATTCCTTGTCAAAACACCAAAGATACAGCGTTACGATCAGTACGGCGATGGTGTCTTCCGCGAAAAAAGAGAACCACTGTGCCGCCTGATCCAGCACAGGATTCACGAACTGCTGCATCCAGAGGATCGCCCCCATTGTTCTTCCTTTCCGCCGCTTCCCGCGGCTCCGTTTCCCTTTTGTTGATTCTACCTTATTTGCCTGAACTATGCTATACTTCAGTAGTTGAAAGAACTTCTGAGGAGGAATCCATTATGGCACTGATCGGCGTGGACGTCGGCGGCACCGGCGTCAAGGCTCTCGCTTTTTCCGTGACCGGCGAGATCCTGTCTTCCGCATATCAGGAATACGACATGTATTCCGACGGTCCCGGGCATTTTGAGATGGTCCCGGACAAACTCGCTAAGGCGACCTTCCAGGTCCTGAAAGAGGCTGCAGCCGCGTGCCCCGAAAGGATCGACGGCATCGGCGTGTCTTCCTTTGCAGAGACCTTCATCTGCTTTGATAAGGACGGAAAGATCCTCTCCAACGGCATCATGTATCTGGATAACCGCGGCCAGCATCTGGTCCCCAAACTCCTGGAGCACATCTCCAGAGAAGAGATCATCGGTTATTCCGGCGCCGCTCCCCGCAACATCCAGTCTCTGCTGCGCATGATGCTCATGCAGGAGATCTGGCCGGGCGTGCTGGAAAAAACGGCAAAGATCCATTACATCGCGGACTTCATCCTCTCGCTTATGGGCGGAGGACATTACTGCGACTATACGCTCGCGACCACATCGATCGCCTTTGATATCAACAAAAAGGAATGGAGAAAAGACCTGTTCGAATGGGTCGGTCTCGATCCCGCCGCGCTGCCTGAACCCGTTCCGGTCGGCACGAAATACGGTGAGCTCACACAGGAAGCCGCAAAGGAACTCGGTATTCCCGCAGGGATCCCGCTGGTCTCAGGCGGTCATGACCATATCGCCTCTTCTCTTGGCGCCGGCGTCTACCGCGCAGGTCAGATGATGAATGCGCTGGGAACCGTGGACGGCTTCACTATCCTCTGCAACGATACGGATGCCTGCAAAGCCTCCACACAGTACCTCTACGCCTATAAGCCCCACTACTTCCAGAACAACTACGCCGTGATGTGTTCGAATCTTGCGGGCGGCGTGCTGCTCAAATGGTTCCGCGACCATATCGGCCGCTTTGAGAAAGAAGCATGGCTGAAGGAAGGCAAGGACTTCTACGCGGAATACGAGGCGCAGATGCCCAAAGAACCCACGGATCTTCTTGTGATCCCGAACTTCGGCGGTTACGGCGATACCTATGCGGACAAGGCTTCCATCATGAACCTTACGCTCTCCACGACAAATGAAGAGATCTACCGCGCGTTCATGGAAGGCGAGACCTATGAAATGTACCGCAGACTCAACTGTTTCCTTTCCTGCGGGGGCAAAGTTGAAAGCCTGACAGCAGTGGGCGGTGGCGCGCGCTGCGACACCTATATGCAGATCCGCGCTAACGTGTTCAACGTTCCCGTTCGGACCGTGGCATGCGATCAGCCCGGCGCTCTGGGAGACGCGATGCTTGCCGGTATCGCTGCCGGCATATTCAAGGATGCTGACGAGGCGATCTCTTCGATCGTCAAGGTGCGCAAGGTCTTCGAGCCGAATGCGGAGCGTCACGCATATTACATGCAGCAGTACGAGAAATTCCTGAAGCTTCTGGATTTCTTCAAAGAGATCCACTGAACGTTTCGATAACAGAAAAACAGAGATTCCTGCAACGGATCTCTGTTTTTTTCCAGTTGTGTAACAGTCATAATGTCGCCTGCTGTGTCAGGCTTCCCCTTTCTACACGACAGCGGACCGTTCGTTCGCTGTTTCTGACAAGCGGTCAGGGATTAACGGTGATGGTGGGTTTATCGATCGTATTCCATTTACTGTCCATGATCTCGCAGCCGAATTCAACTTCGGTAATATCACTGACTTCCAGATCATTCTCCTCCAGTTCCGTTTCAAACAGCTCAATCGTCATTGTGCCCGTCTTGCCGTCGGCAACATCTGCGTATGTAAAGGCATTAAACATGATGTCGTTCACTGAGAGGGAGTCTACTGTGACCTCGATGTCTTTTCCCGATTGATTCTCCACGTAAAACAGGATCTCCGAGTAGAAACTGTCTTCGTTTATCCCTTTGTAAATGATCCTGATCCCATGGCTGTTGTAGACTTCCTTGCCGTCCGCTTTTGCCCCTGATCCGGTTCCATTCTCATTCAGCGCTATGACGACTTCACGGTCTTTGGCCACTTCGTCATAATCCTCGTCGCTCACACCTACTGTAAAAATGATTTCCCCGATCGAATCCAGATCAATATCCGCAGAACCGTAGTCCACGACATCGTCCAGATCGATATCAATCACCACATGTTTTTCCGGAAGTACGGTTTCACTTGTCCACGTACTCTTGCAGACCACAATCCCGTCGATCTCAACATTTCCGATCTCCACATTCACGGGAGACGATCCATTGTTGTATGCCTCAAGGTAAACGACATTGTCTCCGTATTCATTTGTTCCTTTCAGGACCGTATCCACGATCACGCCGCCGTCGTCATATACTACTTCCTCACTATAATAGACATCCTGTCCAAGCAATTCCCCGCGGACGGTTTCATTGCTCATTGCCTTCCTGAATGTATCTTCATGCAGATCATACTGGTCGTACACGCTTGTTTTGATCTGTTTTGCCCCGGTCACCAGAACTTCGTCGTAATCGTCATTCTGAATATCGAACCCGATCTGGATCTCTGCGATCTCATTGATCCCCAAAAGCTGCAGTTCCTCATAATCGATCGTTACCTTTTCATTGGAGATCTTTCCAGGCAGCACTTCCTCATTTACATACATGGAGCCGATCATGTAGCCGTTTACAGCATTTACACTGTATCCGATCGATCCGCTGATAAACTGCAGCGTTTCATCCGTATTGTTTTCAAGTGTTAGATGCAGTTCCGGCCTGTTTCCGGTATACGTCAGTTCCGTTGCTGTGATCTTGATCCCGCCCTGATCGACCAGCACCGTCTCCTCTATTCCCGCTCCTGTCATAAACTGCGGGCTGTTTCCGACAGGTTTAGAAGCGCTCTCCTCAGGTTCCGTCTCTTCCGGTTCCGTTTCTGTTGTTTCCTCGTTGCTTTGCATAGCCTGTTCAACAGCGTTTTTAATGTTTTTCCCAAGGCAGCCGGTGCAGAACAGTGACATCACAAGCACCAAAACCATCAACAGTGCCAAATTCGTTCTCTTCATTCTTTCTTCCTCCGTACATGTTTTATCCAACTTGTCCCGGCATCTGTCCGCGCATTGATATCACACCTTATCAGGGAAGACTGATATTGTGATAAACGCACAAAATAAAAGCGGAGACAATCCGTTTGGTTTCTCTTCGCTTTCATTCTAATATGAAAAAAATAAAGTATGGTGTCCCGACGGGACACCATACTTACCATGATTTCACGTACACTTGATATGCGTCGTATTGTGCTGGTTCGCTGTATGTCCACAGTTCAAACGGTTCGGTGCTTCCGGATTTGATCATATTCGTGAATGTTGTTTCACCGCCGATCATCTCACCATTCAGCGTGTAGATGACCGTCACGGCAAACATACATTCCTGACTGCTGTTGTTTGTGATCTCACCGATATACTTTATGAGTCCACCGCTGTCTTTGAGCCGCGTGATATCACTGACGTCAAACTGAGTCGATGCAAGGCACATCGCATTTTCCTGCGGTGTGAACAATAGCACAGATTCGATCGTGACCGTCAGTTCCGCCGGTTTCTCATCGCCGTTATAGCTGATGAATCCGCTGTGAACGACATGTTCCCCGGCAGGAACGCCGCAAAGCACATCTTCGTTTATCCCGAGGATCTGCCCCTGCGCGTCTTTTGCGATGGCATTGACAGCCACCATCTCAGCTGCAACGCCGGGATTCGGATTGAAAACCTCATACGCGTATTCAATAACGTATTCCTCACCGTTCCAGGTGATGTAATATCCGCTGTCCACCAGCTGAAGCGGCTCATGTTCGCCGTCCGCGACAGGTTCGCCTGTCATCGTATCAGGCTTCTGGACAGCTGAATGGGAATCCGGGATCTCCGTATCCTGTACTGAATCGTCCTGCATGCTGTTTTCCGTCTCCGGAACAAGCTGTGACCCGTTTTGTGGACTGTCTGTTCCGGCTGCGTGATACAGCTGCCGGCTCCACAGGACAACCCGGTTCGCAAGCAGTGCGATGAGTGCGACCGAAACGACCGCGCCGACGATCACGGCAGGAAGAATAAATTTGCTGCGTTTACCGCTTCCGCGGCGGATTTCTCGGAGCATCTGGTTTACCGACTGATATCGTTTGGCCGGGTCGATCGCCGTTGCCCTGTCTGAGATTCTGCACATTTTCGCATTGTCGGGAAACATGCGCTGCATCATGGCACCGAGCGCATAGATGTCCGTTCTGGCGTCGGACTGCGCGAAGCCGTACTGTTCCGGAGCGGCGTTGCCGTGTGTACCGAACAGTTCCGTGTCTCTGGCGGCATCCGGGACAATTTTGCGGGCGGCGTCAAAATCAATGACCTTGACGATGCCGCCGTCCGTCACCATGACATTGGACTCCTTGATGTCACGGTGTATGATCGGAGGTTCCGCGGCATGCAGAAACAGAAGGCCTTCGCACACGCCTTCCAGAATACGGATCTTTTCCTGTTCCGAAAGCATGCCGTTCTGCATCAAGGTGTCCAGAGTCACACCCTGCACCAGTTCTTCGATCACGGTCAGTTTTCCGTCCTGTTCCCAGTAACGGGCAACAGATGGAATGTGCGGATCGCGGTGCGTGCGCAGATACTCGATGACGGCGATATTGTACACGGACAGCGTTTTTCGCATGTATATCCGGCCGGTCACGGTATCCCGTACGATGGACAGATCCGTTTTTCCGTCAGAATCGATATGGTATAATTCCTCGTAAAAGGATTGTTCACATGCCGATTTTAAATCTTTCATACAATCGTCCGACCGCGTTGCGGTCCTTTCAGCTGAGTCTGATACTTACCACATGGAGGAAACAGTCATGAGCAAAGAAGACCTGACCACCCGGCATCTTGAAGAAATCCTGAAGCAGATCGACAGCCAGCCGGAACTGGAAGCGTATCTGGAAACTCCGGGTACGGTATCCCCTTATCATTCGTTTCGGGAATACTTTCTTTCCCTGCCAAAGGTTCAGGCGATCCCGCGCACAAAGCTCTATGAACTTGCGGACATCGAGCGTTCCTACTGTTATCATATCCTGTCCGGAACAAAGATCCCCGGACGGGACAAGATCCTCCGGCTCTGCATCGCTGCAAAACTCGATCAGCAGGAAACCCGGCAGGCGCTGGAATCAGGCGGCGCCGCGCCTCTGTATGCACGCAGCCGCCGTGACGCCGTGATCTCTTTTGCGATCAACAACAAATGTTCCGTTCTGGAAACCAACGAACTGCTGAACGATATGGGCCTGGAGGTACTGCAGTAACGCCGGTTCAAACAGTCCTCCGTCATTCCTGTCTCCACGGACTTTCTGCGGACTGATCCCGCAGAAAGTCTTTTTCTTTCCTCCGCACCGCAAAGGATCATTCCACGAAAAAGACTCTGTTTTCCTTTCTGGGTTTATCTGTTGTGTTGGGAATCTCGGCATAACCCAGAATAAGGTTGCCGATCCCAAGATACTCTCCTTCGACCCCGGCTTTTCGAAGAATTCCGATCCCCTCGGGATTGTTGAAGACTTCTTCAGCTCTGTGGATCCAGCAGTTGTCCACACCCAGCGCATGCGCCGCCAGCATCATGTTGCCCATGACAAGACTACCGTCATGCACTGCAGTGCTGTCCGCCTTCGGCGCAAGCACGCACAGGACCGCTGGTGCACCGTAGAAAGGATCCGGGCGGTGCTGTTGGTCGTATTTCGCATTGAGGCGGGAGATCTCGTCACGCGTCTTTTTTTCCGTCACCGCGAGTATGATCACGTTCTGTCTTCCCATGGCGCTTGCCGCCCAAAGGCCCGCTTCTATGATCTGGTCGATGAGTTCCTTGGCCACAGGTTTGTCTGTATACTTCTTGCAGCTTCTTCTCGTACGGATATTGTTCAGCACAGGATCCATATGTTGATTCCTCCTTGGAATGTTCTGTTGTCTTCATTTTATCAAAAAAGCACTTTCTTTCCTCCCGTTCTCTGCGGTTTTTTCCACATTTCACCGCTTTCATAGTAAAATAGATTCAACATATTTTGAACGCAAACACTCCATTGCCCAAAGGAGGAAAACAACATGGCTCTTATCGGACTGGATGTCGGCGGAAGCGGCGTCAAGGTCGTCGCGTTTACCGATGACGGAACGATCCTCTGTTCCGCCTACCGGGAATACGACATGATCCATCCCGCGCACGGGGTCTACGAATACGATCCCAATGCCATCTGGGAGGCGACAAAAGGTGTGCTTCAAGAAGCTGCGGCATCCTGCACTCAGCCGATTCGAGGGATCGGCGTATCCTCGTTCGGAGAATCCATGGTACTGCTGGACAAAGAAGACCGAGTGCTATGCAATACGCCCATGTATCTGGATACCCGCGGAGAAGAGTATCTGAAAGAACTGAAGGAAAAAATGGACGAGACGGAATTCCGCGCCATTACCGGAAGCGTAATGAAAGTCAATCACACCACAATCAAACTGCACTTCATGCGCAGAGACTATCCCGATGCCTTTGCAAAAACGGCGCGTGTCTGCTTTATCGCGGATTTCGTCCTGTACCGTCTTGGCGGCGCAAATGTGACCGATATCACGGTTGCTGAGACGACCGGCGGTTTCAACATGCAGACAGGACAGTGGCAGAAAGATCTTTTCGCATGGAGCGGATTCGATCCGGATCTTCTTCCGGATCTCGTTGCGCCAGGGACCTGTGTCGGAACGATATCAAAAAAGATGTCTGAAGAACTGGGAATCACAGAAGGCGCGCTTCTCGTGACCGGAGGTCTGGATCATATCCCGAGTTCCGTGGGATGCGGCGTCATCGAAAAAGGCCAGATGATGAACGCCATCGGTACCGTGGACTGTTTCTGCCTCATCACGGACACATTCGATCCGCGTGTCTATGACGGGTACTTCCAGTTCCTTCCGCATTATACGAAGGACTGCTACGGCGGCATGATCGCCAATATGGCAGGCGGCGTGCTGCTCAAATGGTTCCGCGAGCATTTTGGAAAACAGGAGAAAGCCCTCTGGAAGGCGCAGAGGCTCAACTTCTATACCGAATATGAGAAGCGCATGGCAAAAGAGCCGACGGATCTTATCGTACTGCCCCGTTTTTCCGGTTACTTCGACCGGTTCAGCGACCGCGCAGGAATCCTGAACATGACGCTCTCTACGACCAACGAGGAGATCTACCGCGCGTTCATGGAAGGCGCGACCTACGAGATGTATACGCTGCTAAAAGCTTACAACCGGCCTGTTCAGTCCGTGACTGTCGTAGGCGGCGCCGCCCAGTGCGACACATACATGCAGATCCGCTCGGACATTTTTGACCTGCCGATCCGCACCGTAACATGCGATCAGCCCGGCGCATTGGGAGATGCCATCGCAGCCGGTGTCGCGGCAGGCATCTACAAAGATACTCCGGAAGGCGTCGCGCAGTGCGTGCATCTGCACCACACCTTCGAACCGGACCCGCAAAGACACGCTTTCTATCAGGAGCAGTATGAGAAATACCTGAAGATCTACGCTTTTCTTGAAACGCTCTGATTTCCGGACAAAAAGCCGGAGACCGCAACGCAATGCTGCGGTCTCCGGTCTTTTTGTTCTTATGTTCAGCCGCAGATTTTCGCGACCTCATCCTTGACCCAGACAAGATGCTCCAGCGGTGTGTCTGAGGGAACGGTGCAGTCCGCTCCGATCACGATCCCTGTCTTTCCGCATTCCTCGATGATGCCTCTCGTGAACGCGCGGATCTCCTCCTCGCCGCCCACATTGATGAGTCCGCCCGGCTGTTGGTCAAATCCGCCGATCACGGGCTTGCCGTAGAAGTATTTCTTGCCCTCGGCAAGCGTCATCGCTTCCACATGCACCGCCCAGTTGATGATCTGCGCGGGATAGTCGCGGTATGCCGCAAGATAGTTCTGCGCACCGTGGTAGCCGCAGATGTGCAGGATCTGCATATCACCCAGCTCATTCGCCGCGTCCAGGATCTTGACCTCGGAATGCGCGATGTATTTCTCGTATTTCACCAGCGGGATCACACGCTTGGCATTATTGACGGAAAGATAGATACCATCCATCTTCCCCTCCGTCATCACAAGACGCGTCATACGGCACATATCGTCTCCCAGTACCTCCAGCGCGTGCACCACTGCATCCGGATCCTCGTCCAGAAGTTCATTGACCGTGACGTTCGAAACGCCGTCGTTGAGATACTTCGTCAGCGCAAACAGCGGTGAAAAAATGTTGAAGAAGACCAAACGATCCTCCCCCGCCAGTGCGCGGACCTTTTTCGCCAGATCCAGGCATGCTTCAAAATACGCGTGTCCGTCCGGAAGCGGCTCGAACCCGTACAGGTCTTTTGCGCTGTAGACTGCGGGCATCGTGTTCCCTGGTCTTGTGAACAGACCGTCCGTCATGACCTTTACAAAATCCGGATCATACGCTTCAATATACGCTTTGTGTCCTGCAACGTTTTTTGCCAGATAATCGTCGTGATACAGTCCGATATTCAGCTGATCGTCCAGAAGAAAATGGAACCAGAATCCGACCGGTACCCGATCCGTCGGCTCGTTATGAAACACTTTCGTGACCCACTCGCGTTTCGTCATCATGTTGTTCTCCTCCGTGTTTTCATGTCCCTTTTCCCAGGACAGATTTCTATTGATACCATTATATGAAACAAGTTCTGTCTTGTGAAGCCTCACACGACTGAAGTCGCGTGCTTCCTAATGCCGTCATGAGACGGTTACCCTTTAGGGGTATCGGACTGCCTTTCCACAGATACAGTCTGAGCTCAGAGACATCATGCCGCAGCATGAAGTTCCGCACAGAGA
>JAFRLQ010000067.1 GCA_017431145.1 Clostridia bacterium
AAAAAGAGAAGCCTGATGACGGATGCGGTTGATCCACCAGCTGTAACCGGTCTTTTTGAGCGCGTCCCAGTCGTAGAGGGGATGTCCCCACAACTGGCCGTCCTCGGAGAAATAATCCGGGGGAACACCGGACACGGCTTCCGGGCGGTGATCCTTTTCGTCGAGCTGAAAGATCTCCGGATTGGCCCAGACATCGGCGGAATCCAGAGGGACATAGATGGGCAGATCACCGATCAGGCGGATCTTCAGTTCTTTCAGATAAAAACGCAGCTGCTCCCACTGCAGATAGAACAGATACTGAAGAAACGCGTGGAAGCGGATCTCTCCGTGCAGCCGGACGCGCGCCTCCTGAAGAGCGGAGGGCTCACGCATCTTGTAAGGCTGATCCCACTGATACCAGGGGATCGTTCCCTGGTCTTCCCGAAGCGCCATATAAAGACAGTAATCGTCAAGCCAGGACTTCTGTTCTTCGCAGAATGTGTCCAGTTCGGGGACCGTCTCCGGACGGATCCGCGCATAGGCTTTGCGCAGAAGCGGGATCCGCTCTTTATGCAGCTGTGCGAAATCGACCTGGTCGGGATTGTTTCCGAAATTGCACGCCTGGATCTCATCGTAGGTGAGATATCCCTGATAGGCGAGCGTATCAAGATCGATGAAATACGGATTTCCCGCAAAAGAGGAATAGCTCATGTAAGGGGAATCGCCGAAACCAGTAGGCCCGATGGGAAGCATCTGCCAGTAATGCTGACCGCTTTTGTGAAGAAACGACGCGAAGTCATAGGCTGGCAGCCCCAGCGTGCCGATCCCGTGATTGGAATACAGACTGGAAATGTGCAGCAGAATGCCGGATGAACGAGACATAGATAAACTCCTTAGATTTCTAGAAACAGTATATCAGTTTCCGTCGCGGATGGAAATGAGAAGCGAATGAAGAGCATCTTCGGTTCGTTCACGCTGTTTACTGTTCAGGTATTTCTGTATCCGGGTGGCAGAACGGACACAGGATTCGGGATCGCTTCGCATCAGGGCGAGGCACTTTTCGTGAACGGAATCTGAAAGACCGAAGGGGAAACAGATACGGAAAAAAGCTGTGACAGGGTCGTGGATCATCCTGTCAAAACGGTCAAGGGAACAGGTCAGATCCGTCTGCGTCAGGGGACGGGGCAGAACCCGGTGTTCTTCACGGTCCCGGTGCAGAAAAACCGCATGCATCAGATCCGTGCAGCGGATGAAGGATGTGCCCCGCAATTTGACCTGAGGATTTTCAAGAGTGATCATGCGCAGGGCTGTGCAGTTTGAAAATGCGTCCCGCCCGATGTAGGACATGGAAAGAGGGAAAAAGACAGATTCAACGGCCGTGTTTGCGAAGCAACCGTCATGAAGGACGGAAACGGAACCAAGGCTGATCTGCTTCAGTGAAAGACAGTCACTGAATGCGCTGGCGCCGATCTCTTTCAAAGAGGCGGGAAAACATACGGATTCCAGACGCCCGCAGTTTTCAAAGGCGGAATTTCCGATGAGCGAAACGCCTTCAGGCAGACAAAGAACCTTGAGAGACGCATCGCGGAATGCGGATTCCCCGATCGTTCGGAGATTTGAAGAAAATCGTATGTCTGTAAGGCGCGGACAATCTGAAAAAGCGTTCTCGCAGATGACGGTGGGACCGTTCTCGCAGAGAATCTCCCGGAGGTTCGGGCAGCCGGAAAAAGCGTACGGGCCGACGGACCATACGTTTTTTAGCCGGACGCGCATGATATCGGCACGGCCTGCCCATGCTCTTTCAGGGATATGCTTTTCTTCGATAACGGTTTCTTTCATGAAACTATTATAACGGCACGGGGCGAAAAAACGGAAGAAAGATGAGAGCTGCCTTGCTATAATGGAACAAAGAATGTTTACAGGCTGCAATGCATACGGAACAAAAGGAGGAAGCGGGTGCGATGTATTATACGACGATGGAAATGATCGCGGGCATGTATGACCGTTACGGTAGGCAGTATGCCTTCAGGGCGGAGGATGTCACGTCATTCGATACATGGAGAAAGCGTACGAAAGAACGTTTGCTTGAGATCCTGGGATTTGAAAAATTCGTCCGTACAGAACCGGAAGCGGCTGTGCTCCGGACGGAGCGTTATGACGGATTTGAGAAAAGAATGATGACGATCCGGACGGAACCCGGCGTGACGTGCGTATTCGATCTGTTTGTTCCTGAAATCATGAACGGAACGGCGGTAATCCATCCGCACGGGCATGGCGGAGGCAGAGTAAAGACCGCAGGTACGCAGCAGGAGATCCGTGACGCTCTCGATGGAAAAACGGAACCGTTTTTTGCGCTGCGGATGGTTAAACGCGGATACGTGGTCGCCTGCCCCGATACGCGCGGCGCGGGTGAACGCAGGGAACCGCATGCGCAGGGAGACAGTGAGCAGCAGCGCCGCGGGAACTCGCATGATGAACTGCTGAAACTCGGCGTGTGCTTCGGGATCGCGCCGATCGGCTGGATGGTATGGGATCTGATGCGGCTGGGAGACTGGCTGCTTGCACAGGATGGAATCGGTCATCTCATCTGTGCGGGAATGAGCGGAGGCGGACAGCAGTCGCTGTATCTTGCGGCGCTTGATGAACGAATCGAAGCGGTCATGATCTCAGGGTATTTCTACGGATTCAAAAACGCACTGCTGGAACAGCCGGAAAATTGTGCCTGCAATTACGCGCCGCACCTGTATGAAACGGTGGACATGGGAGATATCGGCGCGATGATCGCACCGCGGCCGTTCTACATTGAAAGCGGAAGGAACGATCCGCTGAACGGATCGAGGGGGATTGAAAACGTGACGGAGCAGGTCGCGATCACCGCAGGAGCGTATGCACTGTTCGGTGCGCAGGACAAGCTGATCCATCGCATCCACGAAGGCGGGCATGTTTTCGTTGCAGAGGATGTGCCGGAGTTCTTTGACAGATGGCGCATGAAATAAGGGGAGAAAACAAGAACCGGACGGCAGCAGCCGTCCGGTTTGTTCTTTGGTTCCGTTTATCTGACAAGAAGCGTTTTTCCAGTCATTTCAGCGGGCTGTTCGATTCCCATCATGTCAAGCAGTGTCGGTGCGAGATCAGCAAGACGTCCGCCCTCACGAAGGGTGCATCCCTTGTATGCTTCGCCGATGACGATGCAGGGAACGGGGTTTGTGGTATGAGCGGTGAAGGGAGTCATTGATTCAAGATCCATCATGCGGTCCGCGTTTCCGTGGTCTGCCGTGACAATGCACTGACCGCCGTTTGCAAGGATCGCGTCGACGACTTTTCCGACGCAGGCGTCTACGGTGCGGACAGCCTGAACGGCAGCTTCCATGACGCCTGTGTGTCCCACCATGTCGCAGTTTGCGAAGTTGAGGATCATAGCATCATATTTTCCGGAGTCGATCTGTTTCAGAACTTCTTCCGTGACCTCAGGGGCGCTCATTTCAGGCTTGAGGTCATAGGTAGCGACCTTCGGAGAGGGGATCAGGATACGGTCCTCGCCCTCGTTGGGTTTTTCGACGCCGCCGTTGAAGAAGAACGTGACATGCGCGTATTTCTCTGTTTCCGCGATGCGCAGCTGCCTCAGGTTCCGTTTCGCAAACACCTGACCGAGCGTGTTGTCCAGGCTCTGGGGCGGGAAAGCGATCTCGACATTCTGGAACGTTGCGTCATAACGGGTCATGCAGACGTATCCGACTTTGAAGTATCCTTTTTTGCGTTCGAAACCGGAGAACTCCGGATCCACAAAGCATCTGGTCAGTTCACGCGCGCGGTCGGGACGGAAATTGAAGAAGATGATCCCATCGCCTTCTTCGATCGTTGCGACCGGAGCGCCGTTTTCCATGATCACGGAGGGCTGAACGAATTCGTCGGTCTCGCCGATTTCATAGGAAGCTTCCATCGCGTCGACTGCAGAGGTGAATTCTTTTCCTTCGCCCATGACGAGCGCATTGTAGGCGCGTTCCACGCGCTCCCAGCGGTTGTCACGGTCCATGGCATAGTATCTGCCGCTAACGGTCGCGATCTTGCCGAACTGGAGTCTGTCCATCTCAGCGAGCATGTCTTCAATGTAACCTTTTCCGCTGGAAGGCGGAACGTCACGGCCGTCCATGAACGCATGCAGATACACGTTTTCGAGACCCTGCCGTTTGGCCAGCTCGATCAGCGCGACTGTATGCTCAGTATGGGAGTGTACACCGCCGGGGGAGACAAGGCCCATGATGTGCAGTTTTTTGCCGTTTTCCTTTACGCCTTTGATCAGCTTCAGAAAATGCTCGTTCTCGAAGAAATCACCGTCATGGATCGCTTTAGTGATCCGGGTGAAATCCTGATATACGATGCGTCCTGCGCCGATGTTCAGATGCCCGACCTCGGAATTGCCCATCTGGCCTTCCGGAAGACCGACATCCATCGCGCTTGCCTGGATCGGAGCCCAGGGATAAGCCGCTTTGAAACGGTCGATATTGGGCGTTCCCGCGGCTACGATGGCATTATACTCGGGATTGGGATCGATGCCGAAACCATCCATGATGATCAGGGCAGTCATAGGTTTTGCCATTGCATTACCTCCGGAGAAAATCAAAAGTGAACGACTTTGCTGAAGTCTTCCGCTTTCAGGGAAGCGCCGCCGATCAGGCCGCCGTCGATCTCAGGCATAGCCATCAGCTCGGAAGCGTTCTTGGGATTCATGCTGCCGCCGTACTGGATGCGCAGTTTCGCCGCTGTTTCCGCGTCATAGATCTTGGCGATCTCGTCACGGATGAAAGCGATGACTTCGTTTGCCTGCTCGCTGGTTGCGGTCTTGCCGGTGCCGATCGCCCAGATGGGTTCGTAAGCGATCACGGTCTTCTCGACATCCTCTGCTGCGATTCCTGCATACGCTGCCTTGACCTGTCCGCGGACGAAGGTCTCGGTAACGCCTTCTTCACGCTGTTCCAGAGTCTCGCCGACGCATACGATCGGGATCAGACCTGCGGAGATGGCTTTGTGCATCTTCTTGTTGACGGTCTCGTCTGTCTCTGCGAAATACTGGCGTCTCTCGGAGTGGCCGATGATGACATACTGAACGCCTGCCTCAACAAGCATCGGAGCGGAAATCTCGCCGGTGAAAGCACCTTTGTCCTCAAAGTGCAGGTTCTGGGCACCCAGACCGATATTGCTTCCTTCCAGGGCTTTCTTCGCGACTGCGATGTCG
>JAFRLQ010000068.1 GCA_017431145.1 Clostridia bacterium
ATGGCGCTCCTGCAGAGAGAAAGCGAACTGAACGAGATCGTGCGTCTGGTCGGCGTGGATGCGCTGAGCGAAAAAGATCAGCTGGCGCTGGAATGCGCACGCAGTATCCGTGAGGACTTTCTGCATCAGAACGCGTTCGATGATATCGATACCTACACGTCTCCGACGAAACAGGCGGGCATGATGAGGATCATCCTCAGCTGGTACCGCCACGGGATCGAGTCCCTGGAGATGGGGATCCCTTATCAGAAGGTCGTTACGATGCCTTCCAGAGACAGGATCGGAAGAATGAAAGAGATTCGCGAATCTGACTGGGCGAAGAATTACAGACAGATCAGAGACCAGGTCCATAAGGAATATGAGGAACTGCAGAACGGAGGACAGAGCGATGCGCAAGGAATATAAGACGATCAGTGAAGTCGTCGGCCCGCTGATGGTCGTCGACGGCGTACAGGGCGCCTCCTATGATGAGTTGGTTCAGATCCTGACGCCGCAGGGTGCGCGTTTGGGAAAAGTGCTGGAGCTGGAAGGGGAACGCTGCGTCGTTCAGCTGTTTGAAAGCTCCCAGGGCATGCAGGCGAGCCGCTCCAAGGTGCGTTTCTTCGGACACGGAACGGAATTGGCTGTCTCGCAGGATATGCTTGGACGTGTATTCGACGGAATGGGAAGACCGATCGACGGCGGCCCCGCGATCATCCCCGAAAAGAAACTGGACATCAACGGTGCGCCGCTGAATCCCACGGCGAGAGATTATCCCGCCGAATTCATCCAGACCGGCATCTCGGCGATCGACGGACTGAATACGTTGGTCCGCGGACAGAAACTGCCCGTTTTTTCCGGCTCCGGTCTTCCGCATCAGCAGCTTGCGGCGCAGATCGCGCGTCAGGCGCGTGTGCTGGGAAGCAACGATAAGTTCGCAGTTGTGTTTGCTGCAATCGGAATCACGTTCGAAGAGTCCGAATTCTTTGTGGAGGATTTCAAGCGCACAGGCGCCATCGAAAGGACCGTCATGTTCCGCAACCTCGCCAACGACCCGGCGGTCGAACGTATCGCGACGCCGCGTATGGCGATCACATGCGCGGAGTATCTGGCGTATGAACTTGGTATGCACGTTCTGGTCATCATGACCGACCTGACGAACTACGCGGAAGCGCTGCGTGAAGTCTCCGCTGCGCGCAGAGAAGTTCCCGGACGCCGCGGCTATCCCGGAAATCTTTACACCGACCTTGCGTCTCTGTATGAGCGCGCAGGAAGGATCAAGGGCAAACCGGGGTCCATTACGCAGATCCCGATCCTGACGATGCCCGAGGATGACAAGACGCATCCGATCCCGGACCTTACGGGATACATCACGGAAGGACAGATCATTCTTTCAAGAGAACTGCACCTGAAGGGCATCATGCCTCCCATTGACGTTCTGCCGTCACTGTCCCGTCTGAAGGACAAGGGAATCGGCAAGGGCAAGACGAGAGAAGATCACGCCAACACGATGAACCAGCTGTTTGCCGCGTATGCGCGCGGAAGAGACGCTGCGGAACTGGCTGTGATCCTTGGCGACAGCGCGCTTTCACCTGTCGACAAACAGTATGCGGCTTTTGCGGATGCGTTTGAAAAAGAGTATGTTTCCCAGGGTTACAACACCAACCGCTCCATTGAGGAGACGCTGGATATCGGCTGGAAACTGCTGACGATCCTGCCCAAGGGAGAACTCAAACGTATCTCCGAGGCGATGATCGAAAAGTATTATCCCAAAGAGAAGGCGGAGTAACAGAAACGGCGCCGGCCGTTGAGAAAGGAAGAAACGAATGCCGAGTTTTGTCAATCCGACAAGAATGGAGCTGAGCCGCCAAAAACGGCGTCTTCAGACGGCAAGAAAAGGACATAAGCTGCTGAAGGACAAACAGGACGAAATGGCAAGGCAGTTCATGATCCTCATAAGGAGAAACCGTCAGCTGCGTATGCAGGTGGAAGGCAAACTGTCTGATGCAGTCAGCCGCTTTTCTGTCGCGCAGTCCGTTATGGGAGAGGAGCAGGTACAGCAGGCATTCCTGATTCCCGTAACACAGATCGGGATCTCGACGGCATCGAAGAACATCATGGGCGTGGAGGTGCCGACGCTGAAGCAGGAGCAGGAAGGAAACGGATCGATCGACCTTCCCTACGGTTTTGCGTACACGTCCGGACTGCTGGACCGCGCGGTGATGGAGATGGCGGAACTGTACCCGCTTCTGATCGAACTGGCGGAATGCGAGAAGGCCTGTGACATGCTTGCGGCGGAACTGGAACGCACGCGCAGACGCGTTAACGCGCTAGAGCATATCATGATCCCGGAGACGCAGAGCAATATCCGCATGATCTCCATGAAGCTGGAGGAGAACGAACGCTCCAGTATCGTGCGTCTGATGAAGGTCAAGCAGATGCTGGCGCAGAGACAGAACGCTGCGAACTGAAAAGCATAAAAAAATGCTGGCAAAACGCCAGCATTTTTTGTTTGCCGTTTGCTGCACAGCAGCCTCTCTGCAATGATCAGTCCTGAACGTAGGGCAGAAGTGCCATCACGCGCGCGCGTTTGATAGCCATTGCAAGATGACGCTGATGCTTTGCGCAGGTACCGGACATTCTGCGGGGCATGATCTTGCCACGCTCGGTCAGATAACGGCGCAGACGCGCAACATCTTTGTAATCGATATAATCCATCTTATCTACGCAGAAGTTGCAAACCTTTCTGCGGGGACGGCGCATGCCGCGTCCACCGGAAGGATGACGCTCGCGGCGTTCCGGTCTCTCGGAACCTTCAGAGCGTACCTCAGCAGCCTG
Organism: Clostridia bacterium; assembly: GCA_017431145.1. Taxonomy (GTDB): domain Bacteria; phylum Bacillota; class Clostridia; order Christensenellales; family Maliibacteriaceae; genus RGIG9107. The sequence goes on from JAFRLQ010000068.1 coordinate 2,818, forward strand.
ATTCTCAGCCATAAGATTGCCTCCTAACATCAATGATCAAAATGGCAGGTCGTCGTCATCGACGCTCTGCATGTCCCCGTTCACCGTATCGTTGCGGGGCCCGAAAGAATCGAAATCGTCGTTGTTGTCCCTGTTGCCGGAATTGGCGGTGCTCAGGAACTCGACCTCGTCTGCGACGATCTCAGTGACGTACCGTCTGTTTCCATCCTGTCCCTCGTAGGAACGGGTCTGAATGGAGCCGGACACCGCAACGCGGCGGCCCTTCTTCAGATAACGGTAGCAGTTGTCTGCCTGACCGCGCCAGACGACGATGTTCAGAAAGTCTGCTTCGCGCTGACCGTTCGCGTTTGTGAAGCGGCGGTTGCAGGCGATGGTAAACGTGCAGACGGAAACGTCGTTCTGTGTCTTGCGCAGCTCCGGATCTCTTGTCAGATTTCCGACCAGAAATGCACGGTTCATTGTCAGTCCTCCTTATTCAGCGGCTGCTTCAGCAGACTCTGCAGGTTCCTCAGCGGGAGTCTCCGCTGTCTCTTCGGCGGGTTCCTCTGCAGATTCTTCTTCAGCGGGTTCCGCAGCTTCAAGTTTGCTCTCAAACCCGTCGGGAATGCGGGAAACCATGAAACGAAGAACGTTTTCAGAAGAAATGCGCAGGTTACGCTCGAGCTCTGTGGGGAACTCAGGATCCGCGTCGAATGTCATCAGCACGTAATAGCCTTCCGTCATGAAACGGATGGGATAGGCGAGACGTCTGCGGCCCCACAGATCGATCTGGATGACTTTACCACCGTTTTCTGTGACAAGATCACTGAAACGAGAGACGATCTCCTTCTTCGCGGCGTCGTCGATGGTGTCATTGATGATGTAGAGTACCTCGTAATGATTCATGTCCTTTTCACCTCCTCATGGACTACAGCCCCCTGATTTTTCGCAGAGAGCAAGGATGTCGCACACCGTACTCTTTCGGCGTGCCCGACGATTATATCACAAGGTTTTTTCCAATGCAAGACTTAAAAACCGGACAGAAGCAGAGACAGGCGCGGGCGGAAGTTGAGAGAGAGGCTCCTTTTTGTTATACTTGAACAAGTTGCAGCCGTGACGCTGTGCAAAGAAAAGAGGAAACATTCAATATGAAGATCGTTGTGATGTGCGGCGGCCTGAGCCCCGAGAGGAATGTGTCGATCTCCAGCAGCTCCCTGATCTGCAAGGCGCTGCGTAAAATGGGTCATCAGGCAGTCCTGGTAGATATGTTTTACGGACTGGAAAACTTTTCATGTGAACCCGCGGAACTTTTTGAGAAGCTTCCGCCGATCCCGGAGGCAGCGGTCGGCAACACAGCGCCGGACATGGAAAAGGTTATCGCCGCGCGGAAATGGAAATCCGACAGCAAGATCGGCAAGGGCGTTCTTGAGATCTGCCAGGCGGCGGATCTGGTCTTCATCGGCATGCACGGTGCCTGCGGTGAGGACGGAAGGATCCAGGCAACGCTCGATCTTCTGGGCATTCCCTATACCGGAAGCGGTTATCTGGGAAGCGGACTTGCCATGGACAAGGATCTTGCAAAACGTGTCGCGCGTTCCTACGGGGTCCGCACACCGGAATGGAAGACGGTCTCCTATGAAGAGGAAGGAATCGAAACGCTTGCTGACGCAACAAAGCTTCCGTGCGTCGTCAAGCCTGTGGACAGCGGGTCCAGCATCGGCGTGTTCATCGCCAATACCCGTGAGGAGCTGGTCAGCGCGCTGCGCGAGAATCTCGTCTACAACAGGGTGATCCTGGAGCAGTATGTAAAAGGAATGGAGCTTGATGTCGGTGTCCTGAACGACGAAAGTCTGCCCGCGATCCTGATCGAACCCAAGGAAGGCTTCTACAACTACGAGAACAAGTACAAGGCAGGCGCGACGGTCGAGACCTGTCCCGCTCCGATCAAGCCTGAGATCGAGCGGAAACTGCGTGAGGCGGCGATCACTGTACACCGCGCACTGGGCTTGTCGACCTATTCCCGCTCCGATTATATCGTCGACGAGAACGAGGATGTCTATTTCATCGAAATGAATACGCTGCCGGGCATGACACCCACCAGCCTTTTGCCGCAGGAAGCTGCGGCTGTCGGCATCGACTATGAGACGCTCTGTGCCATGATCGTGGAAGGCGCGCTGAAGGAAACGAAATGAAACCGTTTTTGATCAGAGAAGCTGTTGCCGCTACAGGCGGCACATATACCGGACCGGAAAACGCGCTGGATACGGCCGTGACGTGTGTGACGACGGACAGCAGAAAGGTGCAGGAAGGCGCGCTGTTTGCAGCGATACGCGGAGAACGCAGCGACGGTCATGATTATATTGCCCAGAGCTACGCTTCAGGCGCTGTTCTGTGCATCGGCGAGAAAGAGGCGCCGGATGATACGCATCCGTACATCCGCGTGGGATCGACGATGAAGGCGTTGGCACAGCTGGCGGGCTGGTATCGCGGACGGTTTGACATCCCAGTCGTCGGGATCACCGGAAGCGTCGGAAAGACGACGACGAAGGAAATGGTCTGGTCTGTTCTGTCCCAGAAGTTCCGCACGCATAAGACTCAGATGAATTTCAACAATGAGCTCGGCGTACCGCTTACGCTGCTTTCCATGCCGGAAGACAGCGAGGCGGCGGTGATCGAGATGGGGATCAGCGGATTTGGCGAGATGACCCGGCTTCGGAATATCGTGCGTCCGACGATCGCGCTGATCAGCATCATCGGAGATTCGCATCTTGAGTTTCTCGGATCACGGGAAGGCGTGCTGAAGGCAAAAGCGGAGATCTTTCAGGACATGACACAGCAGCAG
>JAFRLQ010000069.1 GCA_017431145.1 Clostridia bacterium
AATAAAGCATTTGTTTGGTTGTGTGCACGTTAAAACTAATAAAAAATAAGACGGATCAACACTTTGACCCGTCAGGCGTCGAAACTACCGCTAAAAAATTATGTGCGCCCGGAAAATAAACCGGTCGGCTTGCTGTACGGTCATATCTCAGAGAGAGCCTGTCGGGTGGATTACCTGCTTGTTTCTAAAAAGCACAGAATGACAGGCGTCGGGCGCACTTTGTTTTATCATTACATGGAATGGTGTCAAGAAAACGGTATGGATAATATCTACATCTGGCCGGACGGTGATACGCCGAAAAGGATTTATGAGGAAGGCAGTTTCAGGGTTATGGAAACCCGCAAGGCAGGACGGGCCGTGTTCGAAGCGAATGGCAATAAGACGCGGTGCTGAAGCAGGAACAACCGGAGGCGGATAAATACTATGAAACTTGATCGGCTGATCGCCATTCTTTCCGTGCTGCTGAACCGGGAACAGACGACCGCACCGGAACTAGCAAAGCGTTTTGAGGTCTCCAGCAGAACAATCAACAGGGATATTGAAGCGCTAAACCAGGCTGGGATTCCTGTTGTGGCGCAGCAAGGAGCAGGTGGCGGAATCCGGATCATGGACGACCTGATTTCCCAGAATGAATATTTCCAGATGCGCGACAAAATGAAGCAGAAATACCATCCTGTTTCTGACGGATTAATTACCGAAACGGACTTGCAAGCAACCGAAAACAGAGGATTAATACGATGTAACGAATCGACTGTGGAGGTTGCGCATGAAGCTGTCAAAACACGAGTTCCGGCGGGAGTGCCATTATACCCTGACCATGATTCAGACGAGAAGAATGCTGATGGAGAGAACAATCTCAAACCGTGAATACTGGAGGATGGATCGAAAAATGAAGATGAAATACAAGCCTGTTTCTGACGGCCTGATCCTCGAATATAACTTGACTAATTCTCAGGAGCGAGCGTCAATGCAACGTGGAAAGGAGGGACAACATGTCGACCGTAAAACGGATTGAAACCAGACAGATCAAACAGTTTCAGCGGAAAAGAGTGGCTGCTTATGCACGTGTTTCTGTCGATACGGAGCAGCTGATGCATTCACTGTCCGCGCAGGTTAGTTACTACAGCAACCTGATCCAGGGAACGCCAGAATGGGAGTATGTCGGCGTTTACATTGATGCGGGCATTACCGGTACAGACACAAAACCGCGTGAGCGCTTTCAGAAGATGATCGTTGATTGTGAAGCAGGAAAGATTGACATCATCCTGACGAAGTCTATATCCAGATTTGCCAGAAATACGGTTGATCTGCTGGCGACGGTTCGCCATCTGAAGGAACTGGGCGTGGAGGTTCGCTTTGAGCGTGAACACGTGAACACCTTCACTTCGGATGGCGAGGTGATGCTTTCTATCCTGGCCAGCTTTGCTGAACAGGAAAGCATCAGCCTGTCGCAGAACATCAAATGGCGAGTGAGAAAAAACTATGAGCAAGGCAAACCACACGCCTACCTGAAGCTGTATGGATATCGCTGGGAAGGCGATGAACGGGTAATCGAACCGGACGAAGCAGAAGTCGTCCGGTTTATTTTTGCTGAGTATCTTTCCGGGAAGTCCTTTCGGGAAATTGCAACAGAACTGGATGAAAAGGAGATAAGAAGCGTCCGGGGGACAAAGCATTTTTCTCCGCAGACTCTCCGAAAAATGATCAGCAACGAAGAATACACAGGGTGCCAGATCTACCAGCAGGTCTATGCATACAAGCCTCACAAGC
>JAFRLQ010000070.1 GCA_017431145.1 Clostridia bacterium
CGTACCAATGCCCACCTGAATCCCGTGCAGATCGGAATCCTCTCCTCTTTGCAGCGCCTGCATCTCCCAGAAATGGCTGAAGTAATGCTCCAGCCCGCTTGCCGGCCTTGATATCTCGGCAAAAGCCATCGCCATGCCCGAGAGCACGAGACCCTCGATCACAGCGGTCAGCGCCTCAGGTCTGCGCTGCATGAGTCCGTCCGCTTCCGCCACGATCTTTTTCACGCTGGTCCGCACCATGTCCGCGATCTCTTCGCAGTAGGTCTCTCCCGTAACGATATGACTGATCCGCCACTCGCAGATAGCAACATACTTCGCCAGCATATCGCCCAGACCTGCCTGCAGCATCCTGTCCGGCGCTGTTGCAAGAAGATCCGTATCCGCCAGGATCCCCTCCGGGCATCCGTCATACAGACTGACTTTCATATGGTTCAGGATCATGGAGGAGGATCCGGAACAGTATCCGTCCATGGAAGGTGCTGTACAGACGGCCATGCTCGTCTTCCCGGAGGCGTATGCCATCACCCTGCAGCAGTCGTTGATCACGCCGCTGCCCACCGCAAGCAGCACATCACATTCGGGATCCATCGCCATTGCGAGGCTCCCCATCGCGTATTCATCCGGTTCCATCTTTCCTTTCACAGGAAATACATGTACCTTATATCTGATCCCTGCCTCATCCAGGATCTGCATGACGCGGTCTCCCGCTGCTTTTTTTGTGTTCGGGTCCATGACCAACATGGGGTATTTCCTTCCGCAGCACTCCAGCATAGCCGGCAGTTCCTCTATCACACCTTTCCCCGCGCGGAACCACTTCAGTCCGCAGCGGTGCACTCTGCCGCAGCTGCAGCGGATCCCCTTTTCCGCCGTCAGTTCCGGAAAAGTCATTTCAGACAAATGTTTCTCCATTTTTCCACTAGGTGTTTCCTTTCTGATTCTTTCTCTCATTATACTCCTGTTTTTCCGCTCCGCGACAGCCCCGAAAACCTCTGTACATCTTTACCGTTCCCCCGATTGAATGTATAATCATTCACTGAACCCAGAAATAAATTGACTTTCAGGCATTACAGATGCATAATCATGTTATTTAATTCTTATGGAAGGAATAAGAAGGATATGAGCAAATACTTTCAAGAGCAGATCGAGACTGCTTCCCGGGACGAGATCATCGCGATCCAGAACGAGAAACTCGTCAAACAGGTGAAACACGTCTACGAAAACGTCCCCTATTACCGTGCCAAAATGGACGAAAAAGGCGTGCGTCCGGAAGACATCAAATCAATCGATGACCTCCGGAAACTTCCCTTCCTTTCCAAGGACGACCTGAGAGAGGCCTATCCCTACGGGCTTCTGGCCAAGCCCCTCTCCGAATGCGTGCGCATCCAATCCACGAGCGGCACGACCGGCAGACGCGTCGTTGCGTTTTACACCCAGCACGACATCGATCTTTGGGAAGAGTGCTGTGCCAGGGCGCTTGTGGCGGCGGGTGCAGACAAAAATGACGTCGTACAGGTCTGCTACGGATACGGTCTGTTCACCGGCGGTCCCGGACTCAACGGCGGCTCTCACAAGCTCGGCTCCCTGACGCTGCCGATGTCTTCCGGTAATACGGACCGTCAGCTGCAGTTCATGGTGGATCTGCAGTCGACCGTACTTTGCTGCACACCTTCCTATGCGGCATATCTTGCCGAATGCGTCAACGAACGCGGGCTGCGTGACAAGATCAAGCTGAAAGCCGGTATCTTCGGCGCAGAAGCCTGGACGGAAGAAATGCGCCACGATATTGAAAACGCGCTGGGCATCAAAGCCTACGACATCTACGGCCTGACCGAGATCTCCGGTCCCGGTGTTTCTTTCGAATGCAGCGAGCAGGAAGGCATGCATATCAACGAGGACCACTTCATCGCAGAGATCATCAACCCCGTGACCGGCGAAGTGCTGCCGGACGGCGAGAAGGGCGAACTGGTATTCACCTCTCTGGACAAGGAGGCATTCCCGCTTCTGCGCTACCGCACCCGTGACATCTGCGTGCTCTCGCGCAAAAAATGCTCCTGCGGCAGGACACACGTGCGCATGGCCAAACCCATGGGCCGCAGCGATGACATGCTGATCGTCCGCGGCGTCAACGTCTTCCCGTCCCAGATCGAGACCGTTCTCATCAGCAACGGATATCCCGCAAATTATCTCATCATCGTAGACCGTCAGAAGAACACCGACAGCATCGAGGTCCAGGTAGAGATGACCAACGAGATGTTCTCCGATGATCTGAATACGATCCATGCACGCGAGAAAAAACTGGTCGACGCGCTCAAGTCCATGCTGGGCATCCGCGCAAACGTTCATCTGGTCGCGCCCAAGACCATCGAGCGCAGCGAAGGCAAGGCCAAACGCGTTATCGACAAAAGAAACCTGTATCAAAACTGATTGAAGGAGGTCCCGCAATATGAGTATGCAACAGCTTTCCGTCTTTCTTGAGAACAAGCCCGGCGCACTGGGCGAGTTCGCCAAGGATCTGAGCCGGTATCACATCAACATGCGTGCGCTCTCCATCGCAGAGAGCCGGGATTTCGGCATCATCCGCGTCATTGTGGATGATCCTTATGAGGCGACGCGCATCCTGCGCGAAAGCGGCTACATCGTACAGCCGACGCCTGTGGTCGGTGCGGAAGTCAGCGACGAACCCGGCGCACTTCTGCACATTCTGGAGACGCTCTCCGAGCAGAACATCAACGTGGATTATACCTACGCGTTCGTCTCTCAGAAAAAGAACACCGCCTACATGATCCTGCGCACCAGCGACATCCCCGGCACGGAGAAAGTGCTCGGCAAGTCCGGTGTGACACTGATCGGACAGGACGAGATCGTAGACGAAGACTGATCCCATACACACAGCCCCGCGGAACGACCGCGGGGCTGTTTCTCTTTTGTTCTTTTATTTCAGGCCTGTTTCCTGTGCTGCTGGACTCTTTTTTCCAGCGTTGGTAGAAGCGCATACATCGTAACGCCTGCAATGACCAGTGCGAATCCGATCCAGGCAAGGGTTCCCGGCATTTCCCCCGTTACGATCAGAACCGGTATGGGATTAAAGATAGGTTCGATGGTCAGCAGAAGCGACGTCTCCAGTTCACTGATCTTCTGACATCCCTTCGTATAGCAAAGATTTGCCAGACCATACTGGAAGATCCCGAGTATCAGCACCCACATGATCGTATTGGGCGAGAAATCCAGGTGTTTATCAAAAGCCATCAAGGGATAGCAGATGAGCATGCTGATCAGATTACTCAGCATCATAGCTCCTTGTGAATCGACCTCAGGATCTGAGAAGAGGATGATCTGTCCTGCAAAAGCTACACCGGATAGAAGACCCAGAAGGTTTCCGATCACATAACGCGGATCCAGTTCATCCGCAAAGGACAGCACGATACCGCCGAACACCACAAGCACGATCAGCGTCTGCGTCCATTTCGGGCGCTTTTTCTGCACGATGATCGTAAAGAGGAATACAAGGATCGGCGCAACATACTGCAGCACGATCGCCGTCGCCGCAGTTGTCAGCTTGATTGCCGCCATATAGAGTATCCCCGTCGCGACCTGCAGCACAGAGCCGAAAAACGTTTTTTTTGTCAGTTTCACCTTCAGCGAGCGTCTGCTGATCAGAATGATCAGAAAACTGATGGTGCTGCGCACCGCCATGATGGAAAAGGGATTCCACGGGATCGATTTAACGCAGACACCGGCAAGGCCCCATAAAAGCGCACACAGGATGATCAGGATCCTGCCTTTGTTCTGTTCTTTCATTTCTTATCCTCCGATCAGACTCCTTATCAGGATCTCCAGACCGATCGCGATCAGGATGATACCGCCCATAAGCGCCGCTTCTCCCAGCAGCTTCGTTCCAGCCTTGCGTCCCAGCAGGACCCCGCCGTTGCAGATCACATACGTCACCAGACCGATGATCAGCGCCTCCACCATCGCCATGACGAACGGGACATCCGCAATGGTGAATCCGACAGAGAGCGCGTCGATAGAAGTGGCGACAGCTTCCAGTACAAGCCTTCCCTTGTGTATCTGTACGGTCTCTTCGCGTTTCCGCTTGCGTTCCAGGATCATCCGGATCCCTAAATACAGAAGAAGGAAGAACGCGATCCATGGAATAAACGCATGCAGCCGCTCAAACAGCTGCAGGATCGTGCGGACCAGAAGCCAGCCCAGCAATGGCATCAGTGTCTGGAAAAGAGCAAATATCCCCGCAATCAGATGTCGCTGCCTTCTGGTCATGCCGGGAGACTGTAAACCCTCCGTTACCGAGACGGAAAAAGCATCCATAGCAAGTCCCGCGCCGAACAGGATACTGTTCAGGAAAAACAGAAATGTCCACTTGATCATGCGTTTCCCTCCCCAGCATCAAACAGACTGGTCTGCGTGAACGCACGCTGCATACGCAGCTGCGGCATCTCAATTCTAAGCAGGCTTTCCGCGTCCGCGCCCGGGCGGATCCATTCGGATGCCTGAAACCGGTCGAACAGAAGCGGCATCCTGGGATGGACCGGGAGCATGGATCTATTTGCCTCCCGCGTCAGAATGACAAAACGCATCGTCCCTTCAAAAAGGCGCCAGCATCCCGCAAGATAGAAAAACGGGTCTTCCGGATGGCGGAACGTCACCATCTGCCTGTGTGCGTCCCATTCATAGAAAGAATCAGCCGGCATCACACAGCGGCGCTCCAGCATGCTTTCGGAAAACGTCGGTTTCTGCAGTGCCGTTTCTGCGCGCGCATTGATCAGGAGTCCTTTTCCCTGCGCAGGCACAAAGCCCCAGCGCATATCCCGCGCCAGGATTCTGTCCGGCCCTGCCAGAAGAACAGGCGCAGTCTCACCTGGGTGCACATCCCCCTGCCTGATGGACGCGTCCATCTGCGCGCCAAGCGCATCGACCGCCTCCTCCAGCGTATCCTCACCCATATGATACCGTCCGCACATATCCTTTTCTTTTCAAAAACAGCCCTGAATGCGGCTGTTTCCTCCTTTTTCCCTTTTGTCGCAACCTTGCACTATCGTATCAAATCCACAGCCATGATACAACACGGTATACATGATTTACGCAATCCGTCAAACAACAAAACACGCTGTGCCGCAAAAAGCACAGCGCGCAGAAATCCGATCCTGTAAAAGATTATTCTCCGTCCTGCTCCATGATATCCATGAACACACTGAACAGTTCGTCCAGCTCTTCTTCCGAATCGATATCGTCGTATACGTCTCCGTCGTCCGTAGCGGTCACACGAAGGATGCGCACCTCCA
>JAFRLQ010000008.1 GCA_017431145.1 Clostridia bacterium
GCTGCTGAATCTGTGGAAGACCTGGATCTCGAGTCCTGGGACCTCATGCACGATTGGGAGTATGTGGCGGAAAACTACGGCGTTTTCACAAAAGAGGAATATATGACGACACCCCGCCTCGAATGTGAAAACATCACAGAGGAACAGCGGGAAAAGGTCTGGGAAGTGTTTGAAAAATTCATCAGCCGCATGGAAGAGGAAAAATTCTATACCGTGGGATACGCCATTTCGAAGCTGATGCCGGTGATCAAGAGAAGAAGCTATAAGCCTTACGGGCTGATTCTTGCCGATGATATACAGTTTCTGAATTATCTGAAAGTCGATTTTCTTGCACTCCTTCAGAAATCCCCGCTGAGCGCGTATACGATTGATATCGGGCAGGAACATTATGTTCACTGCATGCGGGATCTCACAAATCCGGCATGTATTGAAGGAAAGATCTTCTACGGCATTAAGAACCTTCGCCTGAATGCGGAAAAAATGAAGCTGGCCTGTCCTCAGGTTCCTTCATCGATGACAAAACTGCAGACAAATATGAAAGGGATCGAGCTCATACCTGTCGTAAGCTGTGATCCAGAGGAAAACATCGAGTTTGAACAAAAGCTGTGCGAACTTGTCCGAAGCCTGCCGGACCCGAACAACAATGTGATCGTGGCAATTGACGATGAGGATGCGGAAGCCTACAGCGAAATACTTGAAAGGAACGGGATCAATACCGTAATCGTTGATGATTCCCAGTCGTATTTTGACTATCTCCTTGACGACGGTATCCGGATCTGCACCTTTCTGCGTCTGGGATGTCTTGTCTTTGAAAACGTGATCATTCCGAATACGTATGAAGGCCTGTTGGATCCGAATATTGAGTCCGGACTGGAAATTCCCGACAGGTACTGGTATTTTGACTGGATCGAGCGCTTGTCGTATAAGATGATGCTTTTCGGGCATGCTGTTGCTGCGTCCAGAAAAACGACTTATCTTTTTGAGCCGCAGGATGATGCAAGTCTGGTTCAGCTGTACCGGGAAAATGTACACTAAATACATGGAGGGAACAACCATGGACGAGAAATTTACATTTTCCGAGAAACAGCTTTCACGGCTGCGGAATGAATACAGCCAGCTGGATAACAACGAATTTGACACCTTTGTGGAACAGGCGGAACGTCTGGAGCTGGATCCATTCTGCCGGCAGATTTACGCGGTAAAGAAAGAAGGCTCCCGGATGCAGGTGTTGTGCACGATCGACGGGCTCCGCATCGTCGCAGAGCGTTCCAGCAAATACGCCGGACAGACACCTGCTTTGTGGTGCGGGAATGACGGCGTGTGGAAGGATGTGTGGCTTGAGAAGGCTCCTCCCGCAGCCTGCAAGGTCGGGGTCATGCGCAGCGATTTCGCTCAGCCGCTGTACGCTGTTGCCCGTTTTGATTCCTATAACCAGGGGACTTCCTATTGGACAAGCATGCCGGACATCATGATCTCAAAATGCGCCGAAGCACTGGCGCTCCGCCGTGCTTTCCCGGCACGTCTTTCCGGCTGCTACTCCGACGCGGAGATCAACACAGATAAGCAGATACGGACGGAAACTGTTCAGAAACCCGTTGAGGAA
>JAFRLQ010000009.1 GCA_017431145.1 Clostridia bacterium
TTCCATCATTATCGGCAACCTGTTCACGCCCTTCTTTGACATGTATATCATCCAGCAGCCTTATTCCTACCGCGTGCGCGCGCTCAGAAAGCGCAGGATCATGGCGGGAAGACGGCCGTTCTGGAAAAAGATCCCGAAGGCGGTGATCGCGCTTGGCGTGATCACGCTTGCGGCGGGCGTGGCGCTGAGCAGCGTCTTCTCCATGACGAAAGAGAATATCGAGGAACAGAAACGTCTGGCAAGCGAGAAAGCGTACCGGGCGGTCTGTCCCGCCGCGGTGCATTTCGAACATGTGCCCCAGATCGATCTTGCCGTGCAGGAACTGGACGGAGAGCCGTATGACCTTGATTTCGGACGCGTCTTTATCAACGAGGCGATGGTCGGAAGAGACGGATCAGGCGCTGTTGCGGGCTATGTCATCTCGCTGACGACAGCGGACGGAAATGACGGGGATATTTCTCTGGCGCTGGGCATACAGCCTGACGGAACGGTGTACGGGATCTCCTTCACGGAGCTGAACGAGACGCCGGGCATGGGCATGCACGCAGGCGAGCCCGCATTCATGGACCAGTTCGCCGGGAAGAACGTGACACGGTTCGAGCTGACCAAGAACGGCGCGGCGAAAGAGAACGAGATCGACGCGATCTCCGGCGCGACGGTGACGTCCGACGCGGTGACGAATGCCGTCAACGCGGGACTCGGTTTCTATCTCGATGCGATGAAGGGGGTACAGTAGGATGAACAAGTACCTGGAACGTCTGTACAACGGCATCATCAAAGAGAATCCCACACTGATCCTGATGCTGGGCATGTGCCCGACCCTCGCGGTCTCCACGCGCGCTGTGAACGGTCTCGGCATGGGCCTTTCCACAACGGCGGTGCTCATTTTCTCCAATCTGGTGATCTCGCTTGTGCGAAAGATTATTCCCGATCAGGTGCGGCTACCCGCGTATATCGTGATCGTAGCCTCTCTGGTCACCGTGACCGAACTGCTGATCGAGGCGTATCTGCCGTCTCTCTATGATGCGCTGGGGCTGTATATTCCGCTGATCGTCGTGAACTGCATCATTCTGGGACGCGCAGAGGCGTACGCGAGCAAGAATCCGCCTCTTCTGTCCGTGATGGACGGCCTGGGCATGGGACTCGGATTTACCGCGGCGCTGACGCTGGCGGGACTCGTCCGAGAGCTTTTGGGCAACGGAAGCATATTCGGATTCCGTCTTCTGCCCGAGAGCATCGAACCGATCGCGATCTTTGCGAAACCTCCGGGCGCGTTTCTCGTGATCGCGCTGTTCATTGCGATCCTGAACATGATCGGGATCAAAACGCGGCAGAGAAAACTCGTGGAGGAAGACTGCTGCGGGAACTGCGCGGCATGTGCGAACCGGTGCGAAAAGGCGCAGGAAGGAGGAACTGAATGAAAAGCATGATCATGATCATCATCGGGACGGCGCTGGTCAACAACGTCGTACTGAGCCAGTTCCTCGGGATCTGTTCCTTCCTCGGAGTCTCCAGACAGATCAAGCCGGCGATCGGACTGGGCGTATCCGTCATTTTCGTCATCACGATCTCGTCTGCAGTGACGAGCCTTCTTTACAACTATCTTCTGAAACCGTACGGTCTGGACTATATGAAGACGATCCTTTTCATCCTGGTGATCGCCGCGCTCGTCCAGGGCGTCGAGATGTTCCTGAAGAAGAAGTCCCCGCCGCTTTACCGCGCGCTGGGCATCTATCTGCCGCTGATCACCACCAACTGCGCGGTGCTGGGCGTCGCCCTCACGAACGTACAGAACGGCTATACGTTCGGACAGAGCGTCATCTCCGGATTCGGAACAGCGGTAGGCTATACCATCGCGATGGTCCTCCTTGCCGCGATCCGTTCCAGGATCAGGGAGGAGGATATCCCGGCGCCTCTGCGCGGCGCGCCGATCGTACTGATCGCCGCTGCGCTTATGTCCATGGCCTTTATGGGCTTTTCGCAGCTTTCGCTGTAACGGGAGGACGGTATGCAGATCATTCTCATTACAACGATCGTGATCACGGTCATCGGGATCATCGTGGCTGCTGCGCTCGTGTTCGTGTCGAACCGGTTCCATGTGGAGACGGATGAACGCGTCACGGCGATCCGCGATGCGCTTCCCGGAAACAACTGCGGCGCCTGCGGTTACGCCGGATGCGACGCCATGTCGGAAGCCATCGCTTCGGGAGAGGCACCGGTGAACGCCTGCCCGGTCGGTGGCGCTCCTGTTGCGGACAGGATCGCGGCGATCATGGGCGTGGAGACGATGGAGACGGAGCGTTATGTGGCGTTTGTGAAATGCAGCGGAAACTGCGACGTCATGAAACGCCAGGGCAACTATGTCGGGATCAACGACTGCCGCGTAGCGGTTCATGCGGGCATCCAGGTGCCTTCCTGTGACTGGGGCTGCTACGGACTGGGCTCCTGTGTGACGGTGTGTCCGCATGATGCCATCCACGTTGTGAACGGCGTGGCACAGGTCAACGAGTCCAGATGCGTGGGCTGCGCGATGTGCGTCAAGACATGTCCGAAAAAACTGATCGAACTTGTGCCGGCAAAGAACCGCGTACGGGTGCGGTGCTCCAGCAGAGAGCGCGGGCCCGTGGTCAGAAAGGTCTGCAGCGCGGGCTGCATCGGATGCGCGATGTGCGTCAAGACATGTCCTGTGGGAGCGGTATCCGTTACGGACAATCTGGCGCAGGTGGACTATGAACGCTGTGTGCAGTGCGGAGCGTGTGCAGACAAGTGTCCGGCAGGCGTGATCACGATGCCTCAGAATATACCTGACAGACAGGTATAACTGTTCCGGGAGGAGAAATGGAAACAAAACTGAAGATCATCCGGGTCATTTTCGCGCTTCTTGTGATCATTGTGGCGACTGTGATCATCGGCGGCCTGACAAAACAGGGAGAAATGACGGCGCGTGCCCGGAGGAGACAGACGCAGGGTTACGCGGTCATGGAAGAGATGCAGACATCCCCGGCGGTCTGAAAAAGCAGCGGGGATCCGTGATATGACAAAAAGGGAAACACAAAGAGACAGAAGAAGCAGAGCCGCAGTGAGAA
>JAFRLQ010000010.1 GCA_017431145.1 Clostridia bacterium
GACCAGAGCTACTGGTATTTCATGCATGACAATTTCTTCGATCATCTGGTGGATATGAAGCCGGAAAATATCAATATCTTAAACGGCATGACGTACGATCCGGAAGCAGAGTCCTCAGATTATGAACCAAAGATCGCCAGCTACGGCGGCATCGATCTGTTCATGGGCGGGATCGGCGTGGACGGACACATCGCGTTCAACGAGCCCTTCACCAGCCTTGCGTCCCGCACCGGCGTGCGCGACCTGACGACGGATACCCGCATCGTCAATTCCCGTTTCTTCGGAAACGATCCGGAGAAAGTGCCCGCACAGGCGCTTTCCGTCGGCGTCGGCACCGTGACGGATTCCAAGGAAGTGCTGGTTCTGATCAACGGCCACAACAAGGCAAGAGCCCTTGCGATGACCGTGGAAGGCCCGGTCTCCTCCAAGTGGACTTGCTCCGCGCTTCAGATGCACAACGGCGCCATCATCGCATGTGACGAGGCGGCCTGCGGAGAATTGACGGTCGACACCTACAAATACTTCCTGGACATCGAGAAGAAGGAGCGCCTGTAATGTATACGATCACTGATCTATATGATCTTGACCACACCCTCGCCAAGGAGTACCTTCAGGGGTTCACGTATCCCTGGGAGGCGCTCAAGGGGATCAAGGATCTCATCCTGAGCCTGGGCCCCGCCCTCGGCGACGAGTACGAGGAAGTGTCCGAGAACGTCTGGGTCCATAAGACCGCGAAGGTCTTTCCCTCTGCGTATCTTGGCGCGCCATGCATCATCGGCCCCCGGACCGAAGTGCGTCACTGCGCGTTCATCCGCGGCTCAGCGCTGGTCGGCGCGGACTGTGTGGTCGGAAACAGCGTGGAGCTGAAGAACGTGATCCTTTTCGATCACGTACAGACCCCCGCATTACAACTACGTAGGCGATTCCATTCTGGGCTACTACAGCCATATGGGCGCAGGCTCCATCACGTCCAATGTGAAGAGCGACAAGCGTCTCGTGGTCGTCCATAACGGAACGGAACAGATCGAGACCGGTATCAAGAAGTTCGGTGCGATGCTCGGGGACTATGTGGAAGTCGGCTGCAACGCCGTCTGCAACCCCGGCACCGTGATCGGAAGGCATTCCAACGTTTACCCGACCTCCTGTGTGAGAGGCGTGGTACCCGCCGATTCCATCTGGAAAGACAACGGCGTAGTCGTAAGCAAGGAGGATAGATGATATGGGTAAATATTTCGGAACAGACGGCTTCCGCGGAGAAGCCAACAAGGATCTGACTTTTGAGCACGCCGTGAAGATCGGCCGTTTCCTCGGCTGGTACTACGGCGAGCGCGTCGGCAAAAAGGCGAAGATCGTTATCGGCAAGGATACGAGAAGAAGCTCGTATATGTTCGAGTATGCGCTGTGCACTGGCCTCATGGCATCCGGCGCGGACGCGTACATCATGCACGTGACCACGACGCCTTCCGTGGCGTACATCACCCGTGTCGACGATTTCGACTGCGGCATCATGATCTCCGCTTCCCACAACCCGTTCTATGACAACGGCATCAAGCTTCTGAACGGCGCGGGCGAAAAGATGGACGAGGAGACGATCCTCAAGGTCGAGGATTATATCGACGGAAAACTGGAAGTACCGGTCAGCCAGAGAGAAGCGATCGGACGCACGGTGGACTATGTCGCGGGTCGCAACCGCTACATCGGATACCTGATCAGCATGTCCAAGTACAGCTTCAAGAACGTTAAGGTCGGACTGGACGTTGCAAACGGCTCCGCATGGCAGATCGCGCGCGCGGTGTTCGAAGCACTCGGCGCGAAGGTCTATGTCATGAATGACCATCCGGACGGATACAACATCAATACGGACTGCGGCTCCACGCATATCGAGCATCTGCAGAAGTTCGTCGTGGACAACGGTCTGGATGTGGGCTTTGCCTACGACGGCGACGCGGACAGATGTCTCACGGTGGACGAGAAGGGTCAGCTGGTGACCGGCGACCACACCCTGTACATCTACGGACTGTACATGAAGGAGCGCGGGAAGCTTCTGAACAACAAGGTCGTGACCACGGTCATGTCGAACTTCGGACTCTACAAGGCGCTGGACAAGGTCGGCATCGAGTACGAGAAGACCAAGGTCGGCGACAAGTATGTTTATGAAAACATGGTCGAGACCGGCAACCGCCTGGGAGGCGAGCAGTCCGGACACACCATCTTCCTGAAGTATGAGACCACCGGCGACGGCATCCTTACCTCCCTCAAGATGATGGAGGTCATGCTGGCCAAGGAGAAGCCCATGTCCGAGCTTGCGGCTCCCGTGGTGTTTTATCCTCAGGTACTGAAGAACGTGCGCGTAAAGAGCAAACCCGCGGCACAGAATGACCCGGACGTACAGGCGGCCGTGAAGAGAGTCGCGGAGGAGCTGGGCGATACCGGGCGCATCCTGGTGCGCGAGAGCGGCACTGAACCCGTGATCCGTGTCATGGTGGAAGCGGAGACTGATGAGATCTGCGAGAAATACGTGGACAGCGTCATCGATGTGATCACAGCGAAAGGTCATCTGGCGTAAGAAAAAAAGACAGAAACTCCCGTGAAGTGTTTCCCGGGAGTTTTTTATGCACCAAACATCGAGGTCCTGTTCAGTCCAGCAGTTTCCGGAACGCAGAGGGGATTGCATAGGTTTCTTCCAGCTCGCTGTGTGTGCACCACGAAAAGTCAGGCGTTTCGTTTGCACAGCGCACGACAAAGCAGCGCATCTTCCAGATAACATGTGTGAACAGATGTGTACGGTTTATCTGGCGTTCGACAGCGGTGACAGTCACACCCATCCGTTCCGCTTCTTCAACCGCTTCCTGTTCCGTGCGTATTCCGGTTACATTCGGGAACTCCCACAGTCCCTGCAGAAGCCCCTGTTCTGTTCTTAGCCGGACTGCGGTTTTTCCGTCATGATCGAAAAGAAATACAGTGAGGTCTTCCTGTCTTTTTGCTTTTTTCTCTTCGCGTACGGGGAAGGAGAGGAAAGAGCCCTCTTTTTTTGCCAGACACAGATCCCGCATAGGGCAGATACCGCATCCGGGAAGACCGTTCGGCAGGCAGACGGTGGCGCCGAGTTCCATAAGACTCTGGGTGAACATACCGCATCCGGTATCTGGATAGATCCCCAGCAGCTCCTGTTCCCACATGCGTACCGTGGCAGACCGGTCAACGGGAGAGGGATCCTCTGTGAGGCGCGACAGGACGCGCAGAACGTTGCCGTCCACGGCGGGTCTTTTTTCATCAAAACAGATCGAGGAGACAGCGCCTGCGGTATAAGAGCCGATCCCGGGGAGCGACAGGATATCTTCGTAGGAAGAAGGGAAGACGCCGCCGAATTCTTCCATGATGATACACGCTGCTTTTTTCATGTTGTCTGCGCGTCTGTAGTATCCGAGTCCTTCCCAGTATTTATGCAGGATGTCTCCCGGGCAGGATGCGAGACTTGAGATATCCGGGAGGGCTTTCACAAAACGCTCCCAGTAAGCCAGGACCGTTTCCACGCGGGTCTGCTGCAGCATGATCTCAGAGACCCAAATCGCATATGGATCACGCGTTTTTCGCCAGGGCAGATCCCGCGCGTTTTCTCTGTACCAGGGAAGTATCCTTTCCGGGAGGATCTTCAGAATCTCCTGCTTCTGCATGCCGCCGCTCCGTTTCCAAGTATTTGTTTTCATTGTATCATGCGGCGGAAGAAAAAAAGAAAAAAGCAATACATTTGAAACAGAACTGTGAAAGGAGCGCAACGGATGAATGCCTCGGACTCTTTACAACCGTGAAAAACGGTGGTACGATAATGCAACAAACAACCAACTATTCATGAAAGGTGGACTTACGAAATGAAGATTTCTGATTCTTGTGTCGCTTGCGGCGCCTGCGAAGCTGAGTGCCCGGTCGGTGCGATCTCCATGGGCGAAGAGCATTACGAGA
>JAFRLQ010000071.1 GCA_017431145.1 Clostridia bacterium
AGACAGACCCAGAAGCCCATCGGCAGATAATACTGACTTGCTTTTTTTGACTGTTCCATGGAACAACATACCTCCGCAGAAATCACTGCCAAAATCGTTAAAGAGTATATCACATTTGCCATTGTGTGACAAACGCAGCCGACCTTTTTCTCGCGTCAGCGCTTCTCCAGGATCCGCACGAATTCCTCCGCGACCCTCGCTGACTGCCGCGCTGTGCGTATCTCAAACGTCTCGAAGGATTCCGGCGCGCCGCCATCCGCCTGATCGGACAATACGCGCATCACGGCGAACGGAATACCGGAACAGGAGGCAGTCTGCGCCATAGCGCCGCCTTCCATCTCCGCCGCTTTTGCCCCGAACAGATCACGGATCTGTTCTTTCAGCGCAGCATCCGCCACGAACACATCGCCGCTTGCAATGATCCCTTCCGTTACATTTGCTTCGGGCATAGTCTTTTCCGCCGCCTCTTTCAGCGCAGACACAAGACGTGCGTCACAGGCAAAAACCGTCGGTTTCGTCTGATCCTGCACTCCCGCCATGCAACCCTTTGGAAGGCCGATCGCAGTCAGATCAAAATCATGCTGGACCAGTCCCACCGCCACGACGACGTCACCGACGCGCAGTTCCGGCGCGATCGCACCTGCGATCCCGGTATTGACGATAACGTCCGGCACATAAAGATCGATCAGCATCTGTGTGCATCTTGCCGCATTCACCTTTCCTACGCCGCACTGTACGACGGTGACGGTGCTTTCTCCGATCGTTCCGGTATGAAAGATGTATCCGTAACGTTCGTCCTCTCTTTTGTCCTGAAGGACTTCCTTCAGATACGCGACTTCACTGTCCATCGCGCCGATGATCCCGATATGCATATCTGTTTTTCTCCGTTTATGCTCTGTTTGCCGGATCAAAAACCGGCATCTTCCGCTATTCTACCACGTTTCCGTGTTTACTGCCTTCTTTTGTCCTGCGTCAAAATAAGGATTGCCAAAAACAGCCGCATTCCGTTATGCTTGAAACGCAGAATACTTCAGGAAGAAGGCATTTTTTTGGATCTTTCTCAGATGGAGCCCTGGCAGCGCATCGAGCGCAGCATCAGCAAACGATTCCGCAAACAGCTGTGGAGTCCTTTCGTCACGGCTGTGAAACGCTACCGTCTCATTGAAGAGAACGACAGGATCGCCGTTTGCATCTCGGGCGGAAAGGATTCCATGCTGATGGCAAAGCTCATGCAGATGCTGCAGCGTTACAGTGATTTTCCCTTTGAAACCGTCTTTCTCGTCATGGATCCGGGATACAACGGCGAAAACCGCGCGCTCATCGAGCATAACGCCGCTCTTTTGCACGTTCCGGTCCATATTTTTGAAACGGACATTTTTGCTGTCGCCAACAGCACAGGCGAAAATCCCTGTTATCTATGCGCCAGAATGCGTCGGGGAAACCTGTACGCAAAGGCAAAGGAACTGGGCTGCAACAAGATAGCGCTGGGACATCATTTCAACGATGTGATCGAAACGACGGTCATGGCCATGTTCTACGGCGCGCAGCTGCAAGCAATGCTGCCCAAACTGCACAGCACGAATTTTGAGGGGATGCAGCTGATCCGCCCGCTGTACTGTATACACGAAGATGACATCATTGCCTGGGCCCGATACAACGATCTCACTTTTCTGCAGTGCGCCTGCCGCTTCACGGAACTTGCCGCAACAAGGGGTTTCGAAAACGCATCCAAACGCAAAGAGATCAAAGAACTCATCCGCTCTTTGAAGGAAACGAATCCCACGATCGAGCAGAGCATCTTCCGCAGCATCCACGCAGTCTGTCTCGACACGTTCCCCGGTTATAAGACCCGCGGGGAAGAACACTCTTTTCTGGATGCCTGGGAAGACTGACTGAAAAGCATCCCATCATAAAGGCTCTCGCACGTTGCTGTGCAGGAGCCTTTCGTATCCCGTTCGTTATTTGATGCGTGTAAAAGTCAGCGATGAATCCCCATTCGTCAGAACGAGCTGATCCCCGCTGCAGGTGAACGGCATCTTTTTCCCTGAGGCAGATATAGAGTGCTCGTCCCATGTCAGCTCTCTCTCTTCGCCAAACAGATTCAGAACGCCACTGCCGTCGGCTTCCAGTGTGATCATGCAGGTCAGTCCCTTTTCTTTCATCAGCGCAAGGTCATCTGCCTCCGTTGTCTTCCCGCCGGTGACCATTTCCGTGATCTCATACTGACCCGGGATCCGTGTGATCTCATTCTCCTGTTTTTCCGCTGTGTTCTCCGCAGTCGCTTCCGGTACGCTTTCCGTTTTTGATGCTGCGCAGGAACGGAGAATGAGAAATACCCCCGCCAGTGCGATAAGCAAAACCGCGATCAGTATGATCCAGATTCTCGGCGTTTTTTTGTTTTCCATGATTCTACCTCTCATTATCCGGCAGGAGTGATCATATCGTTTCAAGCATCCGCAGCACCGCGTCGGTATGCGTGCTGTAAAGCCCGCTGGAGATCTGTGCCTCAAGATCCCTTCGGATCATTTCCGCCTGTCCCGCTCCCAGCGCCGCAACGGCACCGAGGATCCTATCGCAGTCTTCCTCGTATCCGCAATACAGACATGCGTATCCAAGATTCATGTTTGCAAGCACGCTGTTCGGCTGCAGCGTGCAGGCCGTCACGGCCGCCTCATAGGCACCTTCAAAGTCACGGGCATTGATCAGTCTGTGATAGGACAGCCATGCGTAATACTGCGCCTGGTCGTAGGGGTCCAGGTCGTTCAGCATCGTTTCAAAAGCCTCCAGTCCCTCCTGAAACATATGCTCCGTCTCGTCATATCTCCCCGCTTTGAAGGCGTTTTCTCCTGTATTCAGCAGAGATACTGCCCAGACCGTACCGGACGAAACAGAGCCGGTCGCTCTGTATACCCTTCCGTACAGTTCAGACGCCGCAGTATACAGTCTGTCCGCTTCCTCGTATTTCCCCTGCGTGTTGAGGCAGAAGCCGTGGTTGTTGTAGAGTTCCGCGAGCAGCACCTGATCCGTCAGGTTCTCAACGTCCCGTGCAAGTTCCTCCGCCTCTTCCTCTGCCGTCAGATAGTAGCCTTCCGCCTCTTCGATTTTTCCGCAGTCCGTAAGACACGCTGCCAGCGTCGACAGACTGTTCAGATAAGCCCTCCGGTTCTGCAGTGAATCAGACATTCCCAGCAGTGCCTCATAACGCTTCACCGATCGCTGAAGTGTTTCTGCCGCTTCTTCATACCTGCCGCTGCGGTACAGACTGACACCGCGATTATAAAGGATCGTCGCCGTTTCCAGAACGTATTCCGGTTCTTCCGCGTTTTCTTCCACAAACGACAGCGCTTTGCGGAAATAATCGTCCGCCGATCCATCACCCATACTGACCGCGTTGGCGGCAAGATTGTCATACACTCTTGCCAGCATCAGGCGATCCGGGTGACTCATATTCTGAAGGATCTCGGCAGATTTCAGATAATCCTCTGCCGCCTCGCTGTATCGGCCTGCCGATTTCAGAATGTTGCCTCTGTTGTTATAAGACGAACCATAAGCGAGAACATGCTTCTCTTTCCCGTCTTCTGCAAGTCTTTCGAAGGACTGCACCGCGCTGTCCTGTGCAGAAAGCGCTTCCTCGTGCCTACCGAGCAAACTGCGCGCATTTGCCAGCTTTTCCCGGTTTACCGCCGCTTCAAACGCAGCGTCACTGTCATCTGAAGAAAGCGAAATGATCGTATCGATCGTTTCCGCGTTCTCTTCCAGGATCTCTGCGATACGCGAGTATGTGCCCGGCATGCCGCCCAGATGCTTCGGCAATCCGTACGTCAGTTCACTCAGTATCTGCAGTGTCGCCTGTTCCCGGATCTGTGCTTTTTGTCTGTAATTCTGTGCAATAGACATCAGAGAGAAGGATACGATCCCGGTAAATGTCAGAATCGCTGCGGCAAGCACAGTCCTTCTGAGCGTCTGTCTGTTTTTCCGGAACGTGTTTTCCCTCCGGAGCTCCGATTCGTCGCATCCCGTGATGTCCGCAACCGCTTTCAGCAGCTGATCCGGCGCTTTTTTCATGATCTCCTTCGCCGTTCCGCCCGGAACACGGACATCCATGATCCTTTCCCGGATATCCGGGATCTTTTTCAGGGACGGCGGAAAGGACGTCTCTTCGTCTCCATTGACCAGAAGCGGAAACACGTGTTCCGCGCGTCCGAGCTCGATGAACATTTCGATCTCCCGGTCGACCCACGCTGAAGACGGCGTGTCGGTGGAACAGATCACGACCAGAACGTTTGTCGAGCAGAGGGCCGTATCGATCGTCTCCGTCAGGATACGGCTGACCGGGAGCTCTTCCGTATCACGGAACGCACGCTCGATCTCTTTCGCGCCGCGTGCTTTCACCGGAGCCGGGAGCCTGTAACTTTCAAACCACTGAAAGACCCTTTTGGTGATCTCATTGTCCAAAGGCCGGTGCCGGTAACTGAAGAACACATCATACCTGAAACTCATGGTGCTTCCCCGCTTTCCGCCTCGTCCAGCAATTCTTCGAGGCCAAGCTCCTGGAGGGAATCAGCGGCATTTCGCACCGCTTCATCGATGTAACCCAGCGCAAGCGGTTCGTCCGCGAACATCTCCGGCAGTTCTTTGATCGTACGCTGCGCCGTATCCACGCTCAGCTGCGTCTGTTTCTCCGCGATATTCCCCTCTCTCTTTGCGACGAGCCCAAGGCGCAGAAAGATCCCCGAGATGGCCAGAACCGCTGCGGAGGCGACACAAAGGATCCTGACGCGCGTTTTTCTCTCCTGCGCGCGTTTGCGCTGCTCCAGATCATCCGGGTGAAGAGACAAAACGGAAGCGATGATGCGCACGGTCTCATAGCGCAGAAGCTGTTTTTTCCTTTTCTCCGTGTCCGCCCGCAGATCCGCCGCAATGGGTTCGATGGTCTCCATCCGCTCGACCACACGCTGATCGGGGAGGATGTGCCGGACCATTTTCCGCTCTTTGAAGCTTTCGGGAAACGATTCTTCAGGTTCACCCCGCACAAGAACGGCGATCATGTTTTCTCTTGGATGCGCACTGTAAAACGCGTCCAGGCGTCTGTTCAGCTCCATGCTGTTCTTCGCGTCAGGCGAACAGAGAAAAATAAGAAAACGACTTTCGTCCAGCTGCCTGCGCACCTGTTCATCCAAAGCCGTTTCCTGTGTATCCATAAAAATCCTTCTGTAATCCGTGTTATCCGGCGAAACTGTGATCCCTGACGGCAGGCGGTATCTGCGGATGCTTTCCGCCAGCCTTTCCGCAATTGCCGCATCGCTGCGCGCCGATACCACGCAAATATCCCGCTTATCCATCGTCAGCTCCAGAACGCTTCAAGGCGCATGCGCGTGATCAGGACCCGTACCTCATCGCTTCTCCTGCACGCCTCGTACAAATCGCTGCTGGATCCGGAAGCATTTTCCGGCTTTACAACAACGAAGTCTCCGGTCACACCCGTTTCGAACCTGTATCCCTTTTCTGTCTCATCGAAGGTCAGCGGAAACACGCTCAGTTTTTCATTTTCATCGGCAAATACCGCGTAAACGCCCGTTTGTTCGGATGCATCCGCTGCGAAGAATGCCTCAACAGGACCCGGGAGCGCCGTGATCTCTTCATTGCCGATCCATACCGAAAGCCTCCGGAATACCGGCGCGTCCGCGTTCGCCGCAGGATAGGACAGTTCCTCCACAACGACTCTGGCAAGGCCGAACGTTCCCGTCTGCTTCGTCTCAAAAACAAGTTCTTTTGTTGCCGGATCATAGCTTGCCGGGATCCATGCATTCCGTCCTGCAGTATCGAACGCGGCATAGCAGATATCATTTTCCGTAATTCCTTCCGGCTCCCGGATCTTCACCGTCACACTGTATCCGTTCAGATCGTCCAGTTTTGCGCCGTTTCTGTACACGGACAGCGTATACCGTCCGTTGCCCTGCGCTGTCACTTCCGTCGTCAGCGCACCTCCCGTTTTCGGTCCGCTCTGCTGGCCGGCTGTCTCCTGTACATACTGCTGGTTTTCCGCGTCACTGTCTTCCGCAGGTTCCGTCGGCACAGGCGTAGGCGTCGGTGTAGGCGTCGGTGTGGGCTGGCCGTTGCGGCCATAGATGATCCGGCCGCTTCCTGTCGTGACTGCGCCGTCTCCGGCACCTACGATAATGCCGCTTCCCGTAAAATTGGTCTCCGTATGGGTGATCGCCTGACCGCCCTGTCCCCCGATCCCGGTGCAATCCAACACCCGGATCAGGATCGTATCATCCGTGTCAAATGGTTCTTCATCATCGAGGAAATACAGTCTGCGGCTCAGATCCGATTTGATGACTTCCACGCCCGTAAAATAGGTGCTGTCGTAGTTGCCGGCAGACGCCGTCATACCGTATGCTTCCAGGAATGAAGCGCAGGTAAAGGATCTGTAGTCATTTCCTTCCTTTCTGTCCAGCGGATCCAGTTCCTGGTTCACATCTTCTGCCACCCATTTGCGAGCCAGGATATCCACGTCGACCAGTGTATCCGAAACGGTCATCCGCATCACGGGAATCTGCGCTTCATCCGCCATATTGGATGCTTTCTCATCCGTCATGTTCAGAGGAAACAGTGCGGTCCCCGAGTTGACTTCAGTGACCAGTACTCTGGCCGCATAACCGTCCGGAACTACCGGCACTATCCCCGCGCCAGTTCCGGTATATTCGACGAAGCCGCCCAGCACGTTCACCGGTCCGCCCGTGATTTTTCCGCTGATGGTCAGAAAACTGTCTTCCACAAGCCTCGGAAGATCCTCGTGATACGGCGCGTAGGAGTGCTCATTGCAGACGATCTCAAGACTGCTTTCCTGTCCGAGCGTGATATCGCCGATCTCACATTTGCTGTAAGTGCCCGCGGTGACGCCGATGGTGGTCACGCCGATCCTGGAAACGCCCGAGGCGTTCAGTTCAGGGATCGCGATCCTTGAGCCCTTCAGATAGATGATGCTGTCCTTGACAGGCGGAGGTGTAAAGGTCCTGTCCTCTCCGAGGACCGAAAGACCGCATTTGTCCAGAAGAAGATCCCGTGACAGGCTTCCGCCGTCATTCAGGTTGATCCCGGAAGACAGGATAGTCCCGCTTCCCGTAACAGATGCGCCGTCTGCGACGTCCACATAGCCGCCCTCTAGGGTGCCTTCCATGTCCAGGACGCCCTTGACAAACAATTCACCCTCGATATAAGACAGACCTGTCTTGATTCTCTTCAGCTGCACAGAGGCGCCGTCTTCGATGGTCAGTGTGCTGTTCGCGCCGAGCCGGACGCTGCCCACATATGCTTCCACATCCACAAATCCGTTATGTTGCGATTCGTTGACATTGTACGGCAGGTCGTCCGTATAGTATGTGACGTCCTTTACGGGTTCCTCCGATCCCTCCTCATACCAGGTCTCTGTGCGTACTCCCGTCGCACCGATCAGAAGTGCGGAATCCTTCGGGACCGTCAGCCTGACATTGTTCAGATCGTACTCCTCATCCAGGATCCCTGTGGTCCCTCCGTTGATCAAAAGATAACTACCGTCATCCTGCAGCAGGAAAACGGCCGCACTTCCCTCTTCGTAGATCTCAGTGTTCGGATGCAGCGTGATCGTATTCCCGTCTTCGATCTCGATGCGGTCAAGCAGAATGATGCCTGTGCCTGCGATCCGGACGCTGCAGTTGCCCTTCAGCGTTCCGATCCTGTTGACACCCGCCACGGCAAGCGTGAGCACACCATTGTCCGCACTCACTTCCTGTCCGCTGCCATCGAAGTCCACCATGGCAACGTACTGCCCAGGCACATTCTTCCAGCCTTTTTCGCCGGACCAGTGTGAAGACTCGTCCGCTCCAAAAGCAAACGTCGTATCCCCGATGGTGATCGTTTCCGCTGCAGTGCTTCCTGATCCGTTTTCGGCAAAAACAGCGACAGGCCGAACAAGCGCCATGGTCAGCACAAGACCGGCGCATAACATTCCGCACAACAGTTTCACAAAAGGATTCTTCATGTCGACGTCCTCTGGGAATGAATGGGATAACTTTTTCTTGATTATAACAAAAAACAGAATCCGCTGTGTATCGGGCTATAACAAAAAAAGAGAAAGCTGTAAATAATTTCAGCTTTCTCGTACAATTTCTGGCGGAGAAGGAGGGATTTGAACCCTCGCGCCGTTATTCACGACCTACACCCTTAGCAGGGGCGCCTCTTCGGCCTCTTGAGTACTTCTCCATGAAACCTGCCAGTTCAGTTATTCAATTGGCGGAGAGAGAGGGA
>JAFRLQ010000072.1 GCA_017431145.1 Clostridia bacterium
AACGCACAGAGGATGCCCGTTGCGACCAGTAGCAGAGCAATGGCGAACAGACCGATGCGGAGCGGATAATTGTGTTTCCTGCGCAGGTTCCTGCGGCACGTCTTTTTAGCCTGAGCCAGTGCGCGGTAGACGTCATGCACTTCGTAGGCATAGGCTTCTTCCAGCATGACGATCCTGTCATTCGGTGCCAGAGAACGTACTACTTCCATTTCCGCTTCCGCGTCCTGCAGCTGCTGATTGCACACGCGTTCCAGGGGGATCGGATTGAAAGCCTCATACTGTGTGCTGAGGAAATGCTGCAGATAATGCAGCATTGCAGTCGTGACGCCCCAGCGGGAACGGTAATCATCGGGCATTTCCGTCGCGGCGCGGCGGAAAGCGTTCAGAGCATGCTCGTAATCTCCGCTCTGCATCAGGAAATCACCCTGCCGCAGCGCGTCTTCGCCTCTTGCGGTATAGTGCGGATACATATAGGTATGCATCTGGGTTTCAGGCTCTTCTTTTTTTGAGGAAGAAACCGTTTCTGTCGGAGGATCTTCCCGCAGTGTCGGCGGGCGCTTGACGGCGGGCTTTTCTTCCTTGGCCGGTTTCGGTGCAGCCGGAGCTGCCGGTTTCTTCTCCTGTACCGGTTTTGGTGCAGCCGGTGTCTTTTTCTGTACGGCTGCCGGTGTCTTTGATACCGCAGGTTCATTCTTTTCAGGCTGCTTTGCTGGAGCGGCAGCGGGAGCCGGTTCCTTTTGTTCTTTTTCCGGGGCTTTTTTCGTGACGGCTCTGCGCTTCAGAAGCATTTTGCACTGACATGACGGACAGACAGCGTTGACAGTCGCCGTGTCAATCGTGATCTTTTCTTTGCATCTTGGACAGGTGATCGTGATCATGCCCATATGCCCACCTCCGGTAGAAATAAGAAAATACTAAATAAATTGTAACATACCAGATGTCAAAAAGCATAATCATGTACGGGTTTTTGGGGCGAATCGCAAATTATCGATTGCCTGACAGCGAAAAAGGCGGGATGCGGCAGATAAATCTGCTATACTTCAGGCGACAGACATATTGTATAAGACACTGGAGGCAGATTATGAAACTAGTGGATATGACCTGTCCTCACTGCGGGGCGGCGCTGCAACTGAACGCACAGTCAAAACAGGCGTATTGTTCATACTGCGGCGCGCTTCTGATGATCGATGACGGGGTGCAGCATATACAGTTCGACAATGCTGAAAAAGCGGGCTATGAGTTTGAAAAGGGAAGACAGAGAGCGCAGGCGGAAACGGGAATAAATACCGCAGTCCGGGAAGGTTCAAAAAAGAAGAAAAAACGCACATGGCTCTGGGTCCTGGGATGGATCTTCATTTTCCCTGTACCGTTCACTATTCTTATGGCGCGCAGCACAAGAATAAAACCGGTGCTGAAAGCGGTCATCATCGCGGCGGCGTGGATCACTTATCTTCTCATAGGCATTCTGTTCGGCGGTGAAAACGATGCGGAGGCATTCAGGGCGGGAACAGAAAATGTCCTGATACAGGAGATCACGGTGCAGCGACAGGTTGCGGACGAAGAAACATCGGTGATGAGCATGCTTTTGTGATGTGCTGCGCAGAATGAGGGAAAGGAGAAGAACGGCATGAAGGAGTACGCAATCGAACAGAGAAGATTCAATGAAAAGGTTTTCGGGAGAGGCACAAGAAGCATTGACAGTGTAGAGGGCCTTCTGAACAAATACGCGAGAGAAGGATGGAGGCTTCATACGATGATGACATCCCCGACAAGAGATGAGAAAACACAGCTGACGACGATGGTGTTTGAAAGGGATATACCGGATCCGTCGCCGGAACCGGTCAGACAGGCGGCTGTGACGGCTGTATGTCCGAAATGCGGGAGCGTATTAAAACCGGGCAGCGGGTTCTGCACAAACTGCGGAACGAGACTCGGCTGACGATAAGAGCAGAGGAAAGAGTATTTGAATGGTTCAAATGCTCTTTTTTATTCCCGAAGGAATGGCTGCACATACAGGCAGAAAAGACACAGAAGCGGAAACGGGGAATCCGCATTCTGCGGGGATGTACGAAAAAATACACGTCATTCCTTCAATATGGTATACTGTTGTCTGTGGCAATTACCCGGAAGGAGGAAATCAACGATGCAGAAATTGTTTTTGACGGAAAAAGAGATCCGGGGACTCCTGGAGAAATTTGGAAGTCCGCTTTATGTCTACGATGAGCAGATCCTGAGGAAATGCTGCAGAGAAATGCGCAGCATCCTGGATGTGCCCAACGCACATGTGTCTTACTCGGTCAAAGCAAATACGAATCTTCGTGTACTGCAGATCGCACACGAGGAGCAGCTCTATGCGGATACGATGAGTCCCGGTGAAGTGTTCATGGCACTGAAGGCGGGATACAAACCGCATGAGATTCTGTATGTTTGCAACAATGTTTCCGGGGAAGAAATGAAATACTGCGCGGATCAGGACATTCTGATCAGCATCGATTCCGTCTCCCAGATGGAAACGCTGGCCAGAACATGCCCAGGCGCCCGTGCGAGTGTGCGTGTCAATACGGAGTTCGGAGACGGCCACCATGAAAAGGTCGTTACCGCAGGGAAAAAGACAAAATTCGGTGTTGAGCTTCGCTTTATGGATGAGATCAGACGGATTGCTGACGAGGCCGGGATTCGGATCGTCGGACTGAATCAGCATATCGGATCTTCCGTAAAGGACCCCGGGAACTATGAGGCGGCTGCAAATGTGCTGATCGACGAGGCGATGCATTTCCCCGATCTGGAGATGCTGGATTTCGGCGGCGGGTTTGCGGTGCCGTACCGGGACGAGGATCAGGAGCTTGACCTGGATGCGATGCGGGCGATGTTCCGCAGGATCTGGGACCGTGTGTCCGCAGAGCATCCAAACGGAAAGAACATCTCTCTGCATACGGAACCCGGCAGATATATTTCGGCCGCGTGCGGTCAGCTGCTGGGAACGGTAGAGGCGGTAAAGGAGAACTTCGGAAAAACGTACATCGGAACGGATATCGGATTCAACGTGCTTGCGCGGCCGATGCTTTACGATGCGTATCACGAGATCGTATTCCCCGGACATGAGGACGGGGAAAAGAAGGCGGTCACTGTCGCAGGCAACATCTGCGAAAGCGGAGACGTCCTCGCGAAAGACAGGCTGCTTCCGATTCCTGAAGTTGGGGATCCCATCGCGATACTGACTGCAGGCGCATACGGTTACATGATGAGCAGCACCTACAACTGCAGGCTCAGGCCGGCAGAGGTGCTCATCAGACAGGACGGGAGCGCGGAACTGATCAGACGCAGAGAAACATTTGAAGATTTGCTTGCCACGTTCAATTTAGACTGAGAATGGAGAGTTGAATTTGGAACAGGAAGCAAAACGGAACTTTGCCGTTTTCATCGACATGGAAAATGTCGGCGGAAAACGGGTAGCGCTGGAAACGATCATTGAGACGCTGAAGATCAGAGGCGACATCTGGATCGGAAGAGTCTACGGATACAGCGAACGGTATTCAGACCTGAAAGAGGTCCTGCTGAGCAACACATTCCAGGCGGTGCCTTCGCTGCGCTACGGATCGAGCCAGAAAAACAGTCTGGATATCCAGCTGGTCGTGGATGCGCTTGACGTGGCCTTTTCAAACCCGAAGATCGACAGTTTCTGCATCGTAAGCGGTGACAGTGATTTTACACCGCTCGTGGGAAGACTGAAGGCGATGGGGAAATACGTGCTGGGGATCTCCCGGAGCGAGTCCGCCTCGTCAGTTTTCATCAATGCCTGCAATGAATTTCTGTTTCTCGAATCCGTCAGGCAGAAACCGGCGCGGGGACAGCGCGGCGCTGATGCGGACGATGACGAGATCGCGCTGCTCAGGCAGATCGAAACGATCCTGAGAGAGCAGGCGGATTCCAGCGGTTATGTCCTGGCATCTGTACTGAAAGGCGCGCTGACGCGGCTGCGTCCGGATTTCAATGAGAAGACATACGGACACAACATGTTCAGCAGGCTTCTGATGGCGCTTCAGGAAAAGTACGGAACGATCCGGTGCACATTTGACCAGCACAACCTGAAAGTGGCGCTGGCGGGCAACGGTACGGAGCATACAGCAGAGAAACTGCGCAAGGGAGAATGGATCGATCAGGTACAGGATGTGCTTGATAATCTGAAAGCCGACGGATTTGACCGTGTCAATCCGAGTATCATCAAGGAAAGCATCACGGATATTTATCCGGACTTCACGGAACGTTCCGTGGGATTCAGAAAGTTCAGCGATATGATGAAAGCTCTGGAGAGAGCGGGCAGGATCCGCATCTCGATGGATGAGTCGAATATGCTGATCACGATCCTTTAATTACCTTTTTAACGACAGAGAGGACACGAAAACATGGAGAACATCACAGCCTCGAACTTCATTGAAGAAGAGATCATCAAAGACATCGAAGCCGACCGTTTCGGCCGGCCGATCCAGACGCGGTTTCCGCCGGAGCCGAACGGTTACCTGCATATCGGGCATGCGAAGGCGATCTGCATCGACTTCCTTGCGGCGAAGAAATTCAACGGAAAGTGCAATCTCCGGTTTGACGACACAAATCCGACAAAAGAGGATACGGAATATGTCGATTCGATCCAGGAAGATATTCACTGGCTGGGATTTCAGTGGGATGCGCTGCGTTATGCGTCCAGTTATTTCGATACGTATTATGAGTGTGCGCTGAAACTGATCCGCGACGGAAAGGCGTATGTCTGCGATCTTACACCGGAGCAGATGCGCGAATACAGAGGCACCCTGACGGAGCCCGGAAAGGAAAGCCCTTACCGGAACAGAAGCGTTGAGGAGAACCTCGACCTGTTCGAGCGCATGAAGAACGGAGAGTTCGAGGACGGAGCAAGAGTGCTACGTGCGAAGATCGATATGGCATCTCCGAACATGAACATGAGGGATCCCGCGATCTACAGGATCAATCATTCCGTGCATCATCAGACCGGAACGAAATGGTGCATTTATCCGATGTATGACTTTGCCCATCCCATCGAGGATGCGGTGGAGAACGTGACGCATTCCCTGTGCTCACTTGAATTCGAGGATCACAGACCGTTGTATGAATGGGTGCTGGAGAACTGCGGCTTCGAGAGACCGCCCAGACAGATCGAATTCGCGCGGCTGAACATTACGCGTGTGCCGATGAGCAAGCGGTATCTCAGACGTCTTGTGGAGGAAGGCCTTGTCGACGGATGGGACGATCCCAGAATGCCCACGCTGGCGGGACTACGCCGCCGCGGATTCACTCCGGAATCGATCATTGACTTCTGCCAGCGTGCAGGCGTGGCAAAAGCGAATTCCATCGTGGACGGCGCGCTTCTGGAGCACTGCCTGAGAGAAGACGCAAAACTGCGCGCGCCGAGGCTGATGGCTGTGCTGAATCCTCTGAAGGTTGAGCTGATCAACTATCCGGAGGAAGGCGAGGAACTGGAGATCGAAAACAATCCCGAAAACCCGGAGATGGGGTCAAGGAAAGTGAAGTTCTCCAAAGAACTGTATATCGAGCAGGAGGATTTCATGGAGGAACCCCCGAAGAAATTCTTCCGCCTTGCTCCCGGAAGGGAAGTGCGCCTGAAGGGTGCCTATATCATCAAATGCGAGGAAGTCGTGAAGGATGAGGACGGGCAGACCGTAAAATTGCTGTGCTCCGTGGACATGGGAAGCAAAAGCGGAATGCCCGGTGCGGACAGAAAAGTCAAGGGCACACTGCACTGGGTTGATGCGCGTTCCTGTGCGGAAGCGGATGTGCGCATTTATGATTATCTTCTCCGTGAAGAAGACGGAGAGGATCAGGATGTGACAGACAGATTCAACTCAGAATCCATGACGCTGCTGAACCATGCCAAAGTGGAAGAAGCCCTGGCGCATGTGGAAGCCCCGTTCCTCTGCCAGTTCCTGAGGATGGGCTATTTCTGTGCGGACAGCAGGCTCTATACGTCACAGCGCCCTGTGTTCAACAGAACGGTGGGGCTGAAGGATTCCTGGGCGAAACTTCAGAAAAAGTGATTCTCCGCAAAACAAAACGGAGCATATCTTACGAGATATGCTCCGTCGTTCTTTATGTGATCTTCAATCGTTCTTCTGAGCTGCGAAAGATTCCTCCGCTTCCTTGTAGGATGTTTCGATGGTTTCCTGAAGCATTTTCAGATAGGCGGTGAAGTCATTGCGCTCCTCTTCCGCGACAGAATCGTCGCAGGCGACGAACGCGCTGCCCAGCGCGTAATAGACGCGCAGAAGAGCCAGCGCCGCGCCGGGATTTTTACCGCTTTGCATGATGATCTGACGGTCGGCCTCAAGAAGCACGCCGAAAGAGAACGGCACTGTCTGCTGGAAGGTTTCTTCCTTCAGTTCGAATTTCTCCACAAGAGATTCGATTTGTGCCGACTGGAAATTATATCCGAGATAGTCTTTGAAGAACTGCGCCTCCTCATCGGAGATGATATCATCGGAAACGCTCAGGTACAGGAGAAACTTGACCATGTCCAGACGGATGAAGCGGGAGGTTTTTTCTTCCCTTCCGAAACGTGACACGCCGAGATTGGATTCATCAAGGACATTGCCAAACGCCAATGCCTCAACGATCATTTTCCGTAATTCCTGATTCATAACCCTGTTCCTCCGGTTTGATTCGTCTCAATCATTATGGATGAGAGCGCGCAGAAAGTCAATTAAGAACGAAAGAGACGAAACTGATCCGCTCAGTTTCGTCTCTTGAACTGAAACAATTACAGCTCGAACTCGATAGGCTCGTCAAGCTCTTTCACGATGCAGTCATGCGTATAGGTGTAGGGAGGAAGAATGACGATTCCGTGTACACGGTTCTTTCCCAGAGCAAAGGGAGCCATATGCCACACACCGCGTTTGATCCTGCAGTATGCGCGGGCGGGGAGCAGGAACAGCTCGATATTCTCTGCTTTCGGCTCTGCGCTGGGCAGACCGACATGCATCACGACATCCTCTTCAAATCCGCCGTAGATCTCCTCGGTGAACGCATGATACTCGCTTCTTGTCACGACATTCTCACGGGGAGAAACGCCCTGCAGCGTAAGCGCGCAGAGGTCGGTGCTCAGTTTGGAAACGATCGAGTCTTCTTTATAGAAGTTGACGGGATCGTTCTTCACATCGATCTCTTCCCAGGTGATGTACGTTCCGTAAGGGCGGAAGTTGTCGGGGGTCATGGTTTTGACTTCTTTTTTCATGATGAGATTCCTCCATATGATGTTTGAATATCTTTTTGCCCGATGGCAAAGAAATCAGTAGAAATAAAGCGGCTGGCTGAACGCACGCAGGCCTTTTTCATCGACGATCTCGATCCGAAGTGCGTATTCATCACCGCGCAGACGGAACTGCGCATGCGTAATGCCGTTTCCGCGCACAGTCTTTCCCCAGTGATCGTATGTGATAAACCGCACGGCGCTCGCGGGGGAGCAGTC
>JAFRLQ010000073.1 GCA_017431145.1 Clostridia bacterium
AACATAGGAGGTTACGTCATGCAAGATGACATACAAAGTCTATCGCACAGCAAATGGCGGTGCAAGTATCATATCGTGTTTGCGCCGAAGTACCGCAGACAGGTGATCTATGGAAAGATCAAGGCGGATGTGGGGAAAATACTGCGCGAGTTGTGCGAGCGAAAGGGAGTAACGATCATAGAAGCGGAATGCTGTCCGGATCATATCCATATGTTAGTAGCGATTCCGCCGCATCTGAGTGTGGCGCAGTTTATGGGGTATCTGAAGAGCAAGAGCAGCCTGATGATCTTCGACCGGCACGCAAATCTGAAATACAAATACGGCAATAGACACTTCTGGTGCCGGGGATACTATGTAGACACAGTAGGCAAATACGAGAAGGCGATCCGAAATTACATACGGAATCAGCTGGAAGAAGATATAGCCAATGATCAGATAAGCACAAAAGAATTTACGGATCCGTTCACGGGTGAGCCCGTGAAACCGGGCAAATAGAAAGAGCTCCCGAGCAGGGGGTTGCCAGTGATTGACATGTGGTTGTCAGGTTATTCGGTGCCCCTTAAGGAGGCACCACAAGAGGTAGGCCTTTGTAGGGCCTGTTCAAACCACGCGTTTCAACGCGTGGTTATGATTTCGCCGGTTCTGTCAAGGTTTTTGGAGTAGATGGATTCTTTGTGTTTGAGAGGAATTCTGGGTACAAAAAAGAGTATAGCAAACGAGCTTTGTCTCTGTGTTTCTCGGTCTCGGTTCTTAAGCGGTAGGGAGTGCGGACAAAAAGCTGGGCTATCAGGGCTCCGAAAGGAGTAGAAAATGTATTCAAAAGAACAACGCGAAAAAGCCTTGGCATTGTATGACAAGTGCCATTCGTCACAAAGTTATTCAATTATTAGGTTATCCGGAAAGTTGCAAGGCCCTATATCTATGGTTAAGGTAACGGAATCCCACCACTAAGAAGAAAACTGAATGAAGAAGAGTCAACAACAACTCACTGGTGTACCCCCTCCATGCATTGTTTGAAACGAAGCTCGATACAGGAGTAAGAAATAGACAAAACGAGGGAAGAACGATACAATAATTTAAGGACAGATTTCTTTTGCACAGGAAAGAAGAGCATCAGAATAAAGAAGAAAGGGGAAGCGTCATGTACAGAAGGCAGGTGACCGGATGGGTCAGGCATTGGGATTCTATCCTGCTGGATATCGTCTGTATTGAACTGTCTTTTGTATTGGCGTATCTGATTCGCCTGGGATGGGGCAACCCATTTACCGGAGAGATATATCCGGTATACGCCCTTGTGATAGGTGTGTCTGATCTTCTGGTTGCAGCATTGCTTGATACTTTTTCCGGCGTTTTGCACAATGGTTATTTCAAGACATTCCTCGACACTGTCAAACATGTACTGTTGGTGCTGTTGTTGAATGTCTTTTTTACGTTCACAAGCAAAACGACAGGCGCGTACAGCAGAATCATTATTATGCTGACCGCCTCGTTTCATCTCGTGCTTGGCTATGTTATACGTATTCTTTACAGGCGGATCCGTGCAAGAAAACGGGAAAACGGCAGGATGCTGTATGTGATCACAACGAAGGAACGCGTGCAGAAGACGGTTCGGAGCATTTCTTCGGATGCGGTTGTTCAGTTTCTTGTTCAGGGGATCGCAGTGGTTGACGCGGATCTTCGCGGAGAAACGGTCGGAGGGATACCGGTCACAGCGAACAGCGAAGACGTACTTCAGACGATCGTGCGGGAATGGGTGGATGAGATATATTTCGATGTGCCGCGTGAAATGCCTGTGGGAGAACGCCTTTATGCTGCGCTGATGGAGATGGGACTGACCATCCATATTGATCTGGGAAATCTGAGTGTTTATCAGGGACAGCACGAGGAAGTGGAGCGCATCGGGGATGCTGTAGTTGTGACTACCACGATCCATATGATCTCCACAACAGAGGCGCTGTTGAAGCGTGCGCTGGATTTGATTGGCGGTCTCGTAGGAAGCGTGCTTGCACTTTTGGTCATGCTTGCGGTGGTGATTCCTATTGAGATAGCATCCCCGGGGCCGCTGCTTTACCGTTCCGAACGGATAGGAAAAAACGGAAAGCGTTTCCAGATGCTGAAGATCCGGTCGATGTATCTGGATGCGGACAAACGCAAGAATGAACTCATGGCGCAGAACCGTATCAAGGATGGCATGATGTTTAAACTTGACTGGGATCCGAGGATCATTGGCAACCGGGAAGAGAACGGCAGAAAAAAGACGGGGATCGGAGAGTTCATCCGCCGGACGAGCCTTGATGAGTTTCCCCAGTTTTTCAATGTTCTTATGGGTTCAATGTCGCTTGTGGGCACACGACCGCCGACACCGGACGAGTTTGAAAAATATGAATACCACCACCGAGCACGCCTGAGTACGAAACCGGGAATTACCGGACTTTGGCAGATCAGCGGGCGAAGTGAAATTGTGGACTTTGAGGAAGTCGTGAAACTGGATATGGAGTATATCACCAACTGGAGTTTCGGCAGGGACTTGCGGATCCTGTTTCAGACGATCGGCGTGGTGCTCAAAGGAAAGGGAGCTATGTAACATGCCACAGACGGAGCACAAAAGCAATATGGATACGTGCAGGCATGTGTTCATTATCGGCGCTAAATCAATCGGGCAGTACGGCGGATATGAGTCTTTTCTGGATAATCTGATCCGGCAGCATGAAGATGAAGCAGGGTTATGCTATCATATCGTGACCAAGGCGAACGGCGAAGGCTGCATGGATGAGACAAAACTTGACACTGTGATACAGGAGGATGGTATGTTTTTGTATCATGGTGCGCGTGTTGTGAAACTCCATGTGCCGCAGGTCGGTCCCGCACAGGCGGTTCTGTATGATATCAAAGCAATGCGGTATTGCCTGAATGCAATCAGGGAAAAAAGAATCGACGGAGCAGCAGTTTATGTGCTTGCCTGCAGAATCGGACCTTTCTTCGGCAGACTGGTGCGTCAGGCACACAAACTCGGATGTACTGTTTATATCAACCCGGACGGACATGAATGGATGCGGGCGAAGTGGTCAAAACCGGTCCGTGCCTACTGGCGTTGGTCTGAAGCGCTAATGGTGAAACATGCTGATTGTGTTGTCTGTGATTCGGTCAGGATAGAGCAATATATTAAAAGCACTTATGAGAAGCATGCGCCAAATACGGATTATATCGCCTATGGGGCTGATGTTGAACTCTCTATGCTTTCAGATGAAGATGCAAGTTTTACAGGCTGGCTTGAAAGGCACGGCCTTGCACCGCATGTATATTATATGTGCTGCGGCAGGTTTGTACCCGAGAACAGTTTTGAGGTGATGATACGCGCGTTTATGCAGAGCAATACGACAAAATGCTTTGCACTCATTACGACAAAGAATGAGGCGTTTCTGAAGGAATTGGATAAAAAACTGCATTTTTCAGCGGACCCGCGAATTCGGTTTACGGGGCCGGTTTATGATGCACAACTGCTTCGGAAGATCCGGGAAAACGCATATGCGAATTTTCACGGGCATACGGTGGGAGGCACCAATCCCAGTCTTCTGGAAGCATTGGCGAGCACGGATGTAAATCTTTTGGTTGATGTTGGATTTAACCGTGAGGTCGCGCAGGATGCTGCGCTGTACTGGAAAAATGACGCGCATGATCTGGCTGTTTTGATTGAACATGTTGACACGATGACGGAAACGGAACGCCTTGCGCTTGGAGAAAAGGCTAAAGAGAGAATACGTACCGCGTACAACTGGAAGAAGATTGCGGATCAGTATCTGAATCTGTGGAAAAAGAGCGATAAGTGATTTGTGCGGCAAAGGAATATGTGTGAACCTGGGTGGGTTTTACATTAAGCTGTATCACAATTATCGCGGAAAAGAGAATACCGCCTATAGGATTGACGGCTTTTCTATAATCAGGTACAACCGCCCCTGCGACGCTGTTTGATCAGCGGCATTTCGCCTGAATGCTTCCGGAACAGAAGATTGTGTTCCGCTCCATGGAAAAACTGCATGGCTCGTACGTTTCGGGAAATGGATGGCTGTCCTATCCGATGGTTGTTGTTGCGATTGTTGCGGGTCTTATCGTAATGGAGGAGTGGTGCCCGTGCGTGAACACGTATACTGAAAAGAAGAATGGAGAAAAAGCATGGCTGACGATGCCAATAAAAGAGTACAGAATCTGACACTGAATACGCTTCAGGTGTTTATGAGGTTTTGTGAAAAACATGAATTAAGGTATTTTATAACGGGAGGCGCGCTGATCGGTGTGATGAGACACCATGGGTTCATCCCGTGGGATGACGATATTGATATCGCAATGCCGCGCCCGGATTTTGACCGGTTTCATGTGCTTCTGAAAACACAGATGCCGGAAGGATTCGGAATCTGCAATCGCTATACGGATGATAACTGGCATTTTGCAATGAGCCAGTTTATTGACCGGGAGTCAAAGATTCTGATACATCTTGCACAACAGCCGCGTACGGCACATATTTGGGTGGATGTATTTCCGTTGGACGGCCTTCCCGACAGAAAGCTTGCACGTTGGTTCCGCATCAAGAATGTGCTGCTGCGCCGTTATCTCGTGCAGATCGCACATATCAGAACACAGGTGGATGCACAGCGCAAACGTCCGCTCAAGGAGCGGGTGGTGCTGGGATTTTGCAGGATTGTTCCAGTGGGAAAACTGGTCAATACGAAACGGCAGCTGGACAAGATCGAAAAGATCCTAAGACGTAGTGATTATGACAAAACGCACTGGTGCGGCAATATGCTCGGCCGCTATCGGGAACGTGAGGCAGTGCCGAAAGCATGGTTCGGCACACCGAAAGAAGGCATGTTTGAAGGTGTATCGGTAAAGATTCCTCAGGACAGTCACAGAGTGCTCACCGCTCTATACGGTGATTATATGCAGCTTCCCCCGGAGGAGGAGCGTGTGGCACATCATGTGACGGTGTTGAGCAGCAGAACGCT
This sequence comes from Clostridia bacterium, assembly GCA_017431145.1. Lineage (GTDB taxonomy): Bacteria > Bacillota > Clostridia > Christensenellales > Maliibacteriaceae > RGIG9107. Next base: position 4,998 of record JAFRLQ010000073.1, read on the forward strand.
TCTGAAAGACGGAAAAGAGGAGTGAAAATGAATATCGCAATCATCCTTGCGGGCGGCGCAGGGCATAGAATGGGACAGGACATCCCGAAACAGTTTATCAATGTCTATGACAAACCGGTTCTGCTGTATACTTTGGAAGGGTTTGAACGGCATCCTCAGATCGATGCGATAGAGGTCGTCTGCATCGATGGCTGGCATGACGTGGTATGGGCATATGCAAAACAGTTTTCGATTACGAAACTTAAGTGGGTGGTGTCCGGGGGCGCCACGGGACAGGAGTCCATCCGGAACGGTGTGTATCATCTGGAGGGAATCGCTTCTGATGATGATACGATCATCATTCACGACGGAATTCGGCCACTCGTTGAACCCTCTGTGTTAACGGATGTGATCAGCAAATGCAAGCAGTATGGCAATGCGGTGACTGCAATGCCATATAATGAACAGATTTTTGTTGCTGACGATGAAATCAGCACGATCCAGTATATCCCGCGTGAAACGCTGCGCAGGGTTTCCACACCGCAGGCATATCGTTTCTCAAAACTTGTCTGGGCATACCACAAGGCTTTCGAAGAAGGGATCGGAATTTACGGTTCCCATTATACCAACACAATGATGGTGGAACTGGGTGAGCGTTTGTATTTTGCTGCGGGTTCGGATAAGAATATCAAACTGACAACAAAAGATGACCTTGAGATGTTTAAAGCATATTTGACGCAGGAACGTGCGAACTGGCTGAAATAAGAGGAGCACGGGATGGAACTATACACGAATAAGCTTTATCAGGAGGATCTTGAAGCAGTTGCATCACTTGTGCTGCCGTGGGAGAAACTGAACGGAAAACGCATTCTTCTCTCCGGCGCATCGGGATTGATCGGCAGCTGTCTTGTTGATGTGCTGATGACGCACTGCAGGATGGCAAAGACGGATCAGACGATTTATGCGCTTGGGAGAAATCCGGAAAAACTGTATGCGCGGTTTTCCGCGTGGAGAGACGATCCGCGGCTGAGATTTGTAACGCAGGACATCAACACACCGATGACGGATGATGTTCCGATGGATGCGGATCTTATCCTGCATCTGGCATCCAATACGCATCCCATTCAATATGCGACTGATCCCGTCGGAACGATTATGACAAATGTGATCGGTCTGAAGAATATGCTTGATCTTGCAGTCAGAAGCGGAACGCGGAGATTTCTCTTTGCGTCTTCCAATGAGATCTATGGGGAGAATCGGGGAGATATCGAGTGTTTTCATGAGGGATATTTGGGATACATCGACTGCAATACGCTGCGGGCAGGATATCCCGAAAGCAAGCGCTGCGGGGAGGCACTCTGTCAGGCGTATCGGAGACAGTATGGACTTGACGTCGTAATTCCGCGTTTCACTCGTTCCTACGGACCGACGATGATTCAGACGGATTCAAAAGCGATCAGTCAGTTTATCAAAAAAGCGGTGGCAGGTGAAGAAATCATTCTCAAGTCTGCGGGCACACAGTACTACAGTTATACATATGTGATGGATGCCGTGAGCGGCCTCTTAACAGTGCTTTTATGCGGGGAAGACGGCGCGGCATACAATATTGCGGATGCGGGATCGGATATCATGCTGAAAGATGTCGCACAGATCCTGGCTGAGGAAGCGGGTACACACGTAGTCTTTGAACTGCCGGACGCAGTGGAGGCGGCAGGATACAGCAAGGCGACCAAGGCGCGCCTTGACGGAAGCAAAATCAAAATGATTGGTTGGAAGCCGCGCTTCGAAATCCGGGAGGGACTTCAGAGAACCGTCCGGATATTGCGGGATATGTGAGGAAGAAGATGCGAATCGCAGTTCTGATGGCGACATATAACGGTGAAAGATTCCTTGAAGAACAGATTGACAGTATCTTGAACCAGCAGGTGGATGGAAAAGTCGATCTCATCGTATGCGATGACGGTTCTACAGACAATACGGAAAAGATCCTTGCACGTTATGCCGCGCAGGGAAAACTGTCATATACGGTTCATGAAAACACTGGCGCCGCAGGTACTTTTCTTGGACTGCTGAAGGCAACCCCGGGATACGATTATTATGCGTTTTCAGATCAGGATGACGTCTGGTTTCCGCAAAAACTCAAAAGAGGGATCGATGCGGTGAAGAATACCGCAGGCATTGTCCTGTACTGCAGTAACTGTGAACTGGTGGATCAGAATCTGGAACGGATCGGCAGGAACACTCATCGTGCAGCTCCTACGTATTCCCTCGTATCTGTTCTTTGTCTGGCAAGCTGCGCCCAAGGCTGTACCAGTGTGTTCAACCGGGAACTTGCGGAGCTTGTTCAGCAATACCCTTTGCCGGATCCTGTGATCATGCATGATTCTATGCTGACCTGTCTTTGCGCACTTACGGATGGGAAGATACTGTATGACCACGAACCATCCATGCTGTATAGAATGCATCAGGGCAATGTGTTTGGCATGGCGTCCGCAAAACAAAGCATCATCGGTGTACTCAGGGATCGGTTCAGGGAGATTACGACAAAACGCAAAATTGGAATGTCCGACCAGACGGAAGCGATCCAGAGAGTCTTTAATGATCGGATTTCAGATGAAAAACAGGAAGTGTGCAGACGGGTGATTCGCGCGAAACACTCCCTCGGTGCGCGTATCCGACTTGTTACGGATCCGCAGCTGAAACACGATACGTACAACAAGACACTGACTAAAAAACTCACGATCCTGTTTGGCAACGACTGACGGCAATGCAGGGAGAGGATATGTTATGACTATGGAATACCAGCTTATTGTTTCGACCATGAACAGGACCAACGACAGTCTATTGGATGATATGCGTATCACATCGGATGCTATTGTCATCAACCAGACAGACCGCACGGGATATCGTGAGATTACACGGGATGACGCCATGGTACGCTGGTTCGATTTTAATGAGCGCGGCATCGGGCTTTCCCGAAACAGCGGACTCATGCGTGCGGAGGGGGAGATCATTCAGTTCGCAGATGATGACATGGAGTTCACAGACACTTACCGTGAGGATGTGCTCAAGGAATATGCTGCGCATCCGGAAGCGGATGTGATTCTGTTTTCGAATCTCTGTCTCAATCCCGAGCGGATGCCGTATCAGGTACATACTTTTGGCCGCGTGAGACGCTTTGAGGCAGTGCGTTTCGGCGGAGCGAGAATCACGGCACGCAGGGAGAAACTGTTATACAACAACATCTCATTTTCGCTGCTCTTCGGCGGCGGTGCGCGCTATTGTGCGGGGGAGGATGTGACGTTTATTCAGGATTGCATCAAAGCGGGTCTGAAGGTGTACAAGTCACCGGTGATCCTTTCTACAATGAGGCAGGAGAATTCGAGTTGGTTCGATGGATACGACGATGCGTTTTTCCGGGACAAGGGAGCACTGCTGGCGGCGAATTTTCCCGTGATCAGCAGATTTGGCGCTTTTGTACAGGCATACAGACACAGAGGACAACATGGATATACATTCAGACAACTGACGGGCTTGTATCAAGAAGGAATTCGCGAGTATCTGGGCAAAAAATGACAGACAGCCGTTCGGAAGCGGTATTCCGCGAGGGTGACGGAGAGGTGGCACGGCATGAATAGGAAACACAGTGTTTCGGTCAAACGCAATGCGGTATTGAGTGTTATCAAACAGATTTTTTCGATTCTGTTTCCGATGGTCACTTTTCCGTATGCAACACGTGTGCTCGGTGTCGAAGTGTACGGACAATACACATTCAGCGCCTCAATTGTCAATTACATTTCTTATATTGCGGCAGCCGGGATTTTGCGCTATGCGGTGCGTGAATGTGCACGTGTGCGCGATAACAGGGAAAATCTGGGAAGACTCGTAAACGAACTTTTCACGATCAACCTGATAACGACGGTTACCGCGTATGCCGTTTTATTTGCGCTATTTGCTTTTGTGCCCGGGTTACGGGCATATGCAGGACCGATTCTGATCATCAGCCTGTCAGTGCTCTTTACGACGTTAGGGACGGACTGGATCAACAGCGCGCACGAGGAATACTTTTATATCACAGTCAGATATATCATCAGCCAGATTGCTGCGGTATTGCTTTTGTTTCTGCTGGTCCGGGATTCCGGTGATTTGAAGAAGTACGCGCTCGTCAGTGTGACGGCAGGCGTGTTTGCGAACGTGCTCAATATGTTTCATGTGCGCCGCGCGTTGGGCGTATACCCGAAAGTCGTACTTACAAAGTCGGTCATGAAACATGTCAAACCGATCCTTTATCTGTTTGTCTGCGCGATTGCCTCGTTTATCTATATTAATTCTGATGTGACGCTGCTGCGGATCTTTACCGATGACATTGCGGTCGGGTATTACGGTGTGTCCGCGCAGTTTTACCAGATGGTGAAACAGATAATAAACGCAGCGTTTATCGTGGTGATTCCAAGGATTTCTCATGAACTGGCGGTCGGAGAAGAACGGGTGATGGAGCGGTACAAGAGGATTCTTTCTATGACGATCCTGCTGCTTGTGCCATGCGCGATTGGACTGTTGATGATACGCAGCAACCTCATTGCTTTGTTTGCAGGGCGTGAATACAGCAGCGCGCAGTCATCGCTCGCGATACTTTCGGTCGCGCTTATCCCGGCAATGCTGGCAAATTTCCTCATTAACATCGTGATGATTCCAATGCAGCAGGAGAAACAGGTCACTGTGGCAACGGTCATCAGCGCATTGCTGAATGTGGTTCTCAATATTGTGTTGATTCCGCGGTACAGGGAAAATGCTGCTGCTTTCACAACGCTGCTTGCAGAGTGTATAATGGTCGCAATCGCTTGGATCTACTGCAGAAAGATTCACTTCGGGCATGTGGCAAAACCAATCATTACCGCGCTGCTGGGCGGTGCGGGGGTGTTTGCCGTGTGTTCTGAAGTGAATCGCCTGTTAACAAAGCCTTTTTGGAATGTGTTTGTCTGTGTTGCGGTATCCGCTGTGGTTTATGCTGCCGTGGTGTTTATTGCCTACAGAAACAAAGTATGCAATATGATCAGAGAAATCCTGAAACGAACTTGACGGACACGTGTGTTGTTCAAACTGACGAAAGAAAGACAAAACCGGGAAGCTCAACGGTCTTCCCGGCTTCTGTTGCAATATTTGATTATTGAATAGCCGGCGCCTGATAGATCAGGTGGCCTTCTGTTTCAGAGATACAAGTGAACGCATAAGTTTCGAGCAACTCTGCGGGGATTGCTTTTTCTTTTTTGGTAATGATGAACTCACAGTTGTTCTCCAGGGCAACAGTGAGGATGAACGTGTAATCCGGAGTTGCGCTGTCCATCTGACGGCACATCTCCCGTTCCAGGTCGCTGCTGGGCATAATGTAACCGGCAACGGCGCTGCGGCCGAAAAACTGATGAATATCCGCGCTGTACTGCCGGGCATAATTGTAATTACGGAAATCAAAGATGCACAGAGGATCGTCGTCACGTTCAAGAATCGTGTCGCAGATATCGATTGTTTCCTGCTCGATTTTGTAGGGATTTTCCGCAACAGTAAAGTGCATCTCCCAGGGCTGGGTCTGAAAATAGGCAAAATGTCCGACACTGAGCAGCACTGCAGAAATTCCGAGAAGGACCAGCGCTTTCTCCGCTTTTTTCGGTAGATTCTGTATCATTCGCGTGGATGCGGCAGCAAGCATGCTTGCCTGCGGCAGCAACCAAAAATAACGCCAATAACGTGTTTTGACAAACAGAAACCGATACAGGATCGGATTTGTGAGCAAAAGCAGAATAACAAAACAGGGATACAACAGCTTTGGTTTGAGTTCCTTGGCGTATACGAACAGGTATAGATAAGCGAGAACCATCGCAAACAACTGCATACCGCTGCCGTAGTAGATGCGGATCCAATCGATCATTTCTCTGATCAGAACGGGCATATTCGTTTACGCCTCCTTTGTTTTTTGATGAGATACAGGCACGCGCGGATACTTGAACAGTATGAATAAAGAAAACTATAACAGCAATGAGATTCCCGTGTAGAGGAAAGCGGGAAACATGGCAAGCCATAGAAAAAGAGCTGTCTTCCAGGACTTCTTGGAAATGCCATATACAAGACCGAAAGAAAAGATCAGCATCAACGCCATGAGAATCCCCATATTGGAGGGGAGACACAGAGCGACGGACGCTGTCAGAAGCTCCACAAATCGCCCGCGCGAAAGACCTTGATATGTATTGATCAGAACAAGGGTGAGGTACGGGATTCCGATAGCTGCAATGACAGCCTTGCCCTGCCAAATGCGCAGAAGTGTAAACCCTTCCGCGCTCCAGCTGTTGAATCCGGCGAAAGTGAGGATCAACATGAAAAGAATGCAGAACAGACTGCGATAACGGATTTCTTCCCCAATAAGATGTGCAGACATTTCCCAGAGAATGAAGACGAGGAAAAGAAACAGCGCGGGCGGATGGACGGTATGGATCAGGATCGCGGGATGCCAGCAGGTGATCTTGGAGAGGAAAGCCTGAAAGATGCTCCATGGGGACACGATATCCCGCAACAGTTCGCCCGCCCAGGCATCGATCATATCACCCGTTGCGGGATTTACGCGCAGAAGTGTATCAGTATGGATCGCATCGACGGCAGTGACCACGAAGCGTGCATCATCATCGTCCAAATGCTGATAACGAACGATGAGAAGGAGCATAGCCAATACAGTTAAAAGCAGGAGAATCAAAAGGACGCGATCCCATCGGCTGCATGTTTTGGGGCGCCGGAACAGTGTTTTCAGCCATCGGCACCGGATTACGCTGTATAAAAAGAGTGCCAGCATGAGAGTGAGATATGCCGCAGTCAAAGCAGTGAGCGACGCCTTTAACAGAATGAAGGGGACCGCTAGCAGCTGAAACAGCGCCCAGGATGCGGCGGCACCGAAACAGTAGCTGCGCGTATTGGTCACATCCTGTTCGCCCAAAAGCGCGTACAGACCGCGGCCGAACAGCAGCGGAAACAGTCCCAGTATGACGAAGGAAGATCCAATCTGATAGAGCAGCAATTGTGTTCTGCCTCCCGATAAAGATTACTATCATCATATCGGAAGTGAAGACCAAGCACAAGAAAAGAAAAACATATTTAGAAGACATGCTTTTTGTGGGTTGAATGTGATGCATGTGTGCACAATGGCGGGGTTTTTTGGTAAGATTATCATCAAAGGACTATTTTGTTACTTTTAACAGTTACGGGAAGCGCACATGAGTTTCACTACGCAAATCTTTACATTTTTCCTGATGCCAGCAAGCCTTTTGACTTCGCTGCTTTTGTCGTATCTTGAGCGGCACACGAAAGCCGGTGATACACTCCGGAGGCTGCGGCTTCAGGACCTTTTGCTGATTGCATTCAGCATGTGTTTCTATGCATGGGCATGGACGATGCATCTGCTCGTTCTGATTGCGGTGAACATGTTTGTTTTCCTGACTGGGATTCTGCTTGAAAAGACGCGCGCAAGAAAAAGCGGCCGAATTCTTTTGACAGGTGCAGTACTGATACTGATCGGGGGACTGTTCGCAGTCAAATATATACCCGGGCTCATTTCGTTTATATCGGGTGGCACGTATACAGCGCATCACCTTTCATTACTGTCGATTCTCGGGATCTCTTTCATTACCTTTACCGCGGTGTCTTATCTTACGGATATTTATCGGGGAGATGCGAAGCCGGGGAATCTTATCGATTGCATGCTGTATCTGCTTTTCTTTCCGAAAATCGTGTCAGGGCGGGTCGTTTTGTGGAAAGAGTTTGCACCGCAGATCCGAAGCAGAACAGTGACTGCAGAGGACGCTGCGTCCGGAATGAACCGGATCATGATCGGATTCGTGAAGAAACTGATTCTTGCGGACAGTTTCGGCCTTGCTCTGTCACAGATGGCATTAGGCGGAATGGACAGAGTCACAGTTGTATTTTCGATGCTTCTTTACATGCTGCAGATCTATTATGATTTTTCCGGTTATTCGGATATCGCGATTGGACTCTCGAGGATGTTCGGGTTCCGGTTCAAAGAGAATTTCAGTTTTCCCTACAGAGCTCGTTCCATCTCTGAATTCTGGCGCAGATGGCATATTTCACTTGGAGCATGGTTCCGGGAATATGTATACTTTCCTTTGGGCGGAAGCCGTACAAGCAGAAGGAAGACCCTGCGGAATCTGGCGGCGGTGTTTCTGCTTACGGGAATCTGGCACGGTGCAGGCCTTAATTATCTGCTTTGGGGTGTGATCAATGGCATTTTTGTCATTGTGGAGCGTTTGATCGCAAATACGAGAGCTTACAAGAAGACCCCGGATTGGGTCAAGTGGCTTATTACGATGAATGTCGTGCTGTGCTTCTGGCAGCTGTTCCGTTTCGAGAGTGTGAAGCAGGTGGCGTGGCTGTTCAAGGACGTAGGAAAGGTGCCATACACCTGGCAGTATTATCTGTCAGACATGCGTTTGGTCACATTGACGCTGATCGCAATGGCAGGCGCGACACTGTTTGGCATCCCGAGAGTACATGCGCTGCATGAAAAGCTGACCGGAACGCCTCTGGGCTATCTCGTGCAGGAATTGCTGTTGCTTGTACTGTTTGTGATTGCAATCCTGTTTATGGTCAATTCAACCTACAGTCCGTTTATTTATTTCAGATACTGAAAGGGAATGTTATGAAGAAAATTTCGGTATTTGCATTGATTCTTTTTATTGCGATTCTCATTGTTCCCGTGGCAGCAATGAACCATCGAAAGGACGCTGTGTCCGAAATCGACAACAGGGCATTGGCAACACTTCCGTCATGGAAAACACCGGACAAATCCGCCGCGCTGGAAAACTACGTCAACGACAGGATCGGGTTCCGTGATGAGATGATTCTGGTGTACACGGTGGGAAACGACCGTATTTTTCATAAGATGATGCACCCGATTTACACCTACGGAAAAGACGGCTATGTGTTTGCGGCCGGGATCACGACAGACAGGGAATTTGGAGAGTATGAAGCCGCATTTGTGCAGATGGTGAAACAGATGCAGGATTTTTGCGAGGAACGGGGCATAGGATTTCTGTTTGTCTTTGAACCTGCGAAACCCGCAGTTCTGACAGAGTATTTGGCGGACGGCATCAACTATGACCGCTCCTGGGTGGACGAACTGTTTGCAGCGCTGGACGCGGAAGGCATCCACTATGTGGACAATACTATGACCCTTCGCGAGCGTACTCTAGCCGGGGAAGCGGTATTCAATCAGAAATACGATGCCAATCACTGGAACGATCTTGGTGCTTTTTACGGGACGAATGCGATATTGGAAGAATTACATAGAGATTATCCGATGATTCATGTCAATCAGATGGCGGACTATACGGTGACGCAGGAACTGCAGTCATCGCTGCCGGTATCGCATTTTCCGATCACGGAGTATGTGCCGCTGTTTCTGCCCAATAATACCTATCGCGATGAGACACATCTTTTCTCGGAAGAGATACGGTTAGATCCGGATTTCAGAACATTCGGGTATTATATCAATGAAAAGCGGCTTGCTGAAGGCGCACCGAGTGCGCTTGTTTTCCAGGGAAGTTATATGAATGAATACGGAGTAAAGTATCTGGCGAACGCCTTCGGAGAATATGCACAGGTCCATGACTACCAGAATGCCATGCATCTGGATTATTACTGCAATATCTTTCAGCCGAACTGTGTGGTGTTTGAGGTTGCAGAGTATACGATGACAGACGTTTATTTTGACGCTGCGGATATGAACAGCCTGCATTTCAATGAATCCTATGAGCGTGCTCTGAAAGAGGCGGACTCCTTTGAAACGCGCTCACTTGCAGAAGAGTCGATTGTGATTGAAAAAGGCAATACTCTCACCACCCTTATCTGGGAGCAGACTGACAATGTGGCGGATACCTGGCTGATTGTGGGTGAGAAGGTATTCGACATGGAGAAGACGGACGCGGGGTACAGTGTCACACTTCTTACGGACGAAACTGATCATGAGAAGATAATCCTTGCAACGCTGAAAAAAGGCACTCTGGTGACGTACAGATAACGGCACTTCGGGAAAGAGGACACGTATATACGTGTTTTATGATATACTCTAACAAGGATTCTTCCGGGAAGGCTCAGGAGATCTTTTCTCCGGAGAAATCCGCAAAAAACGAAGAACAATAACGGGAGCAGGAATATGATTGAACCGCATAAAAGAAGAATACCCTTTTCTCCTCCGGATATCTCTGACAAAGAGATCGAGTATGTTGCAGATGCGATGCGATCGGGATGGATTACCACAGGTCCCAGGACAAAGAAACTGGAGCAGCAGCTCTCCGACTGGATCGGGACGAATAAAACGGTTTGTCTGAATTCTCAGACTGCATGCGGGGAGCTTTCCTTAAGGCTTTTGGGAATCGGTGAAGGAGATGAGGTCATTACCGCTGCGTATACCTATACTGCAAGCGCATCCGTGATTGCACATGTCGGAGCGAAAATTGTGCTGATCGACTGCCAGAAAGACAGCTTGGAGATGGATTATGATGCGCTGGAAGCAGCGATCAACGAGAAGACCAAAGCCATCATTCCAGTCGATCTGGGCGGCGTACCATGTGATTATGAACGGATCTTTGAGATCGTGGAAAGCAAGAAGCATCTTTTCCGCCCGGCAAATGCGCTGCAGGAAAAGATTGGCAGAATTGCCGTTATTGCGGATGCCGCGCATGCACTCGGTGCGATGTGGCACGGTAAAATGGTCGGGAATATTGCGGACATTACGAGTTTCAGTTTTCACGCTGTGAAGAATTTCACCACCGCAGAGGGCGGGGCCATGACATGGCGCGCGATCGACGGGATCGACGATGAAGACATCTACAGACAGCTGCAGCTGTTCAGTCTGCACGGACAAAACAAGGATGCGCTTGCCAAAACAAAACTTGGCGCGTGGGAATATGATATCATCGGGACCTGGTACAAGTGCAATATGACGGATATTATGGCGGCGATCGGACTTGCCCAGTTTGAGCGTTATCCGGGGATACTTGAAAGAAGAAAACAGATCATACAAGCATATGACGCCGCATTCCATCCTCTTGGGGTACAGACGCTGGAGCATTACACGCAGGAATATACTTCATCCGGACATCTGTATCTGACACGCGTGCCCGGGATCGGCTCCACGGAACGCAACGACATCATCGTGAAGATGGCGGAACGTGGCGTGGCCTGCAATGTGCACTACAAACCATTGCCGATGCATACAGCCTATAGAGCGCTCGGTTTTGATATCGCAGACTATCCCAATGCATATGCGCATTACGCAAACGAAATCACTTTGCCGCTGCACACGAAGTTGACAGACGAGGATGTCGAGTATGTGATCGAGCAGTACAGCAACGTGCTCAAGTCACGCTGAACGGGAGCATACCATGCGAAAGTGGGAAGATCTTCCCGAAAACATGCGGACAGAGGAAGTCCGTCCGTATTATGATCTTTTATGGAAAAAACGTTTTGCGATCGGTGTAAAGCGCGCAATGGATGTCGTCCTGGCATCCGTTCTGCTTGTATTGCTTTCTCCGGTGCTGCTGGTTATCGCGATGGCTGTGAAAATTGACTCAAAGGGTCCTGTTTTCTACCGGCAGGAGCGTGTGACGCGCTATGGGAAGCGATTTCGGATCCACAAATTCCGTTCGATGATCCGGAACGCGGACAGAGTCGGCGCCCAGATTACAGTCAATAATGACGCGCGAGTGACGCGCGTGGGACGTGTGATACGGAAGTATCGGCTGGATGAACTGGGGCAGCTGTTAGACGTGTTAAATGGAACGATGAGTTTTGTGGGGACACGCCCGGAGGTTCCGAAATACGTGGACCGGTATACACCGGAAATGCTTGCGACGCTGCTGTTGCCTGCAGGTGTGACCAGTGAGGCAAGCATCCGATATAAAGATGAAGCGACGCTGATTGCTGAGAGGGACAATGTGGACGAGACATATGTCCAGGTGATTCTGCCGGAGAAGATGGTATATAACCTGAAGAGTCTGAAACAGTTCAGTCTCTACCGCGAGATAGCTACGATGTTCCGTACTGTGCTTGCCGTACTTGGAAAGGATTATCACTGATGCGTCCGAAACTGACGATTGGAATAATCGCATATAACGAAGCACTATTTCTGCCGAATCTGCTTCAGGATATTGTTGCGCAGACGTATCCGCACGATCAGACGGAGATCGTTCTGGTTGATAGCGGTTCAGGTGATGCAACAAAGGCGCAGATGGAGCGCTTTGCGGCGGCAGATAACGGCTTTTTTGCAGTGCAGGTGCTGGACAATCCTCTGCGTTTCCAGGCGGCAGGCTGGAATACCGTGATTACACATGCGCAGGGAGAAGTGATTTCGAGAATCGACGCGCACACACATCTGCCGGCGGACTTTGCGGAAAAAGTCATGGCATATATTGCGAAAGGCGAGGATGTTGTAGGCGGAAAACGTCCCTGTATAATTGAAAATGATACAAAGTGGGCTGAAATTCTGCTGCGCGCGGAAAACTCGCAGTTCGGAAGCAGTATCAATGCTGCAAGACGCAGTGAAAAGACGCAGTATGTGAAGACCATGTTCCACGCTTCTTACCGCAGAGAGGTCTTTGAAAAGACAGGGTTGTTCAATGAGGATCTGCTGCGCACGGAGGATAACGAGATGCATTACCGGATCCGAAAAGCGGGATATAAGCTGCTGTACGATCCGGGGATTGTGTCCTACCAGTATGCGCGCAGTAGTCTAAAGAAAATGATCCGGCAGAAATACCTGAACGGACTATGGATCGGCCGAACGTTGAGTGTGTGTCCGGGATGTATTTCCCTGTATCATCTGGTACCGTTTGCGTTCGTATTGGCAATTGCTGCGACAGCCGTGCTGGCTGCGTTTGGGATTTGGCAGTTCGCAGCAGTTTTATGGGGCGCCTATGCACTGTTTGCTGTCATCAATACAGTTTTGTCTTCAGTACGGGAACCGTTCAACGGATTCATGTTCGTGATGCCGTTTCTGTATCTTGCACTGCATGTTTCCTATGGTACGGGGACGCTTGCAGGACTTCTCAGTGTGCCGTTTTGGAAACACGGGAAAAAGAAACCAGGTACGGGTGCCTGAGGCTTGCGCTGACTTTATGTTTCTTTGCGCCGGGTACCTTATGCGGCAAAAAAGCACAGGCAGAGAGGGACGGCGCCGACGCTTCGGGCATTGTTTTTTGTTTCAAAAGCCAGGGTTACGATCAAATGAACAGCAAAAGCCGTACTGGTAAAAACCGGTACGGCTTTTGCACAACAGACAACAGGTTGGCTCAGACTGCACTGTAATACATGAATCCGAGAGCCTTTTCTTTCAGTATACGGGACTGGGTAAAGACGTTGTCGATCATTTCGCGCTTTGTGTAATTCTCCCGGACGGTAAAAATTATTCCGTCAATATCCCGGGTGGCCATTGATGCATCTGCATAGATACCGGCAGGAGGAAGTGCGCAGACAATCACGTCATAGTACTCACTTAGCTTTTCGAGCAGAGCACTGTCAAATACCGCTTCAAGAAGTCCGGAAGGATTCCCGGCAACTTTGACTGCCGGCAGAACTTCCAGGCTGGTGTTTTCAAAACTGTAGACAGCAGCGGAAACCGTTTCCAGCATCAGCACTGTGTTTTCGGAAGCAAGAACATCGTTGAGACTCGATTCAGGCTTTGAGGAGAAAACAGCCCGGGAGATCTGTGCGCTTCGGAAATCCAGATCTATAAGCAGAACATGTTCACGAATCTGCGTGAAGGAATGTGCAAGCCTGAGCGCTGTCTGATACGCGCCTTCACCGTATTCGCAGCTTGTAACGCCGAGAATGAAGGACTTCTTTTCAGGCGATTGTTGCAGAACTCTATCCAGAACTTCGCTGCGAAGCTGATCGATTGCATCATCGTTCAGAGAAAATGACAGCGGTATCGACAGATCCGTTTTGCCGCGGCGTGCGAAAACGGGAAAGATTTTGTAAAAGAGAGAACCAGCCATATTCATTACCTCTCAATTCTTTGTAAAGGAACACGCTTTTGTGCGAGAACAGGGAGATTGCTCAATGCTGTCAGCACTGCGGGTTCCGTGATCGCGCATCGTGTGACAACCTTTAACGCAAGAAGCACACAGGATAAAAACACCCCCAGAAGAATACCGACAGCAACATATTTTTTCAGTGAACCCATGCCGGTTTCCATCATATCGATCTCGTGCACATCCTCACAGAACACGACCATGCTTCCCGGTGGGAGCCCCGGAGATGTCTGCATATCATCGACCACGGCTTCCAGAATCATCTTGGTCAGATTTCCGCTGTTGGAAGATACGTGCATTTTAAAGACATTCGGAGACCCGGTCTCATAAGAATAGATACTGACATTGTTGGGATTGTTTGCGACGTTGATGCCGATGCGTTCCAGAATTCTGTCAGTATAGACCGAGTCGCTGTACAGATTCTGATACAGCATACCGAGGGTTTGCGATGCAGTTACGTCCATATTGGAAAGTCTGCCGGATTGTGTGCTTCCGTTGACGGGAAGAACCGTGTAATTGAACTCGACGACGTACTCATGCTTTAACACATGTGTGACGCTGTAATAAGCGTAGATTGCGACGGTGCAGAGAATAATTGCGAGAAGAATAAATGCAATGTTTCTTTTGCAGGATTTTAGAATCGCATGCATATTGATATAGGATACGCTGTGTTTCTGAATCATAAATACCTCCCGAACAAATGAATGGCGTAATCGGGGATCAGTGTAACGAAACTGAACACTGTCAAAAGGCAAACCGTTTCGACAGGAAACCTTCACTTATGGTACAATAGAATCAGGTTGTAGTCAAATCAGGACCCAAGACTGAGCTTGTCAACTACAGCTGCGGTGCATGCCGGGGACGAGTGTTTTGATTTGATTTCAACGGATGGAGAACCACATGAAGGAACTGACCTTACAACAAATCCAGAACAGAGAACTGCAGATTCTTGTACAGTTTGATTCTGTGTGCCAAAAAGAGGGATTTCGGTATTCACTGGGCGGAGGTACTCTTTTGGGAGCGGTTCGGCATAAAGGATTCATTCCATGGGATGACGATATCGATGTCATGATGCCGCGGCCTGACTATGACCAGTTTCTCATGTGGTGCGAAAAACATGAAACGCCCTTTGATGTTCTGGACTATAAGTCGGTCAGAGCGTACAACAATCCTTTTGCAAAACTCAGTGATCCCGGGACTGTGATCGAAGATGAGAACCTGACTGCGGCATACACGATCGGGGTCAATATCGACGTGTTTCCGATCGAAGGTCTGGGCGAGACGGAAAAAGCGGCGTTGAAAAGGTTCCGATCGACAGCCTTTGCACGTGAATTGCAGAACGCTGCGTTGTGGAAACGGTATTTCCGCAGCAAGACGCACAGCATCATGACAGAACCGTTGCGTCTGTTGCTGTTTCTGATCAGCCGGTTTGTGAATCCGAAGAAATTGCTGCAGAACATTGACAGAAAGAACCGTGCGGTTTCCTTTGATGATGCGCGTTATGCGGGCTGTGTCTGGGGCGCCTATCGGGAACGGGAGATTATGACCCAGGAGACATATGCGAAGATGACAGATCTGCCCTTTGAAGGGGAGATGTTTCAGGCTATCGAGGCATGGGATGCATACCTTGAGAAACACTACGGTAACTATATGCAGCTTCCGCCGGAGGAGAAACGCATATCACATCATTCCTGGCGTGCGTATCTGCGGGAGGAGACAGAATGAGTACGCTTCCCACGGTCTGTGTCATGCTCAGCGCATACAACGGTATGCGCTTTATTGAAGAACAGATCGACAGCATCCTTTCCCAGCGGCAGGTGAACGTGATTCTCATGGTGCGTGATGACGGATCGTCGGACGGTACCGTTGCGCTGCTTCACCGGTATGGTGACAGAATCCGCGTGGATCAGGGGAAAAACCTTGGCGTAGGGGAAAGTTTCATGTCGATGATCTGGAGCAATGATACCATTGCGGATTACTATGCGTTCAGTGATCAGGATGATGTGTGGCTGCCGGACAAACTGGCTGCGGCAGTGGCGTCACTTTCGGGATACGAGACACCTGCGCTGTACTGCTCCAACCAAATGCTGTCTGACGGGGCGGGGAACAGGACGGGCGTGCGTTACAGCACCCCTCCGGAGATTTCCTGGCTGCAGATTCTCTGTGAAAATCATATTTCGGGTTGTACGATGGTCTGGAATCGTGCGCTGCAGCACCTGATGCAGGAGAAACAGAGACGGGCGTCCGGAGCACTGTTGAAAAAAAGGATCCACGACGTGTGGGTCGCAGCTGTTGCGGCACTTGCGGGAACGATCATCTATGATGACAAACCGTATATCCTGTACAGGCAGCATGGTGACAATGTTGTTGGGGCAAAGAGGGAAAACAGATTCAAACTGTGGAGAAAGAAACTGCGCGATCCTGCGCTGCGCAACGGAAGAAGCGATCTGGCGCGGGAACTGCTCTGCGGTTATGAGGACAGGATCGAAGACGCTGAGACGCTGGATATCCTGCATGCATTTGCAGACTACAGAGTGAACAGCGGAGCGCGAAAGAAACTGCGCAGCATGCGGGAAATTGCATTCCGCAGCGGCGAATCCTACCTGGCTTATCGGGTGAAGATTTTGTTCAGACTAGTTTGATATACGACAGAACAGGCAAAGGAGTAACAGTATGAATATCGGCGTAATATTCGCGGGCGGCGTGGGATCCAGAATGCACAGTAAGGACAGACCCAAACAGTTCCTTGAAGTATTCAACAAACCCATCATCATCCATACGCTGGAACATTTCGAATACAATCAGGATATCGATGCGGTGGCGATCGCCTGCGTCGAGGAATACATTCCGTATCTTGAAAAACTGGTTTTCAAATACAGGATAGATAAAGTGAAAAAGATTGTGCCGGGCGGAAAGACCGGACAGTTATCCATTTACAACGGTCTGTGTGCGGCGAAACAGATTGCGGGAGATGAGCCTTCGGTCGTGCTGATTCACGACGGCGTACGGCCTTTGATCAACCGGGAACTCCTGAGCCGTAATATCCGCTGTGTGCGTGAACACGGCAACAGTATTACCGCGGGCGTAGTTAAAGAAACTATTGTTGTGATCAATGATGATTACGGTATTGAGCAAGTGCCATCCCGTGCACATTCTCGTGTTGCTAAGGCACCTCAGTGCTTTTGGCTTGATGACATTCTGACGGTACACAAACAGGCGCTTGCGGATGGTGTGGACAATTCCATCGATTCCTGTACGCTGATGCAGCAGTATGGATACAAGATGACGATGATTGACGGTCCCCAGGAGAATATCAAGATTACGACGCCGGAGGATTTCTTCATGATGCGCGCAATACTGGAGACACGTGAGAACCAGCAGATTTATTTGCCGGAAGAGGAGTATCATCCTTTTTTTGAAGGGGTTTGAGTTTTACTTCCAGTTGCCTGATATTGGAGAACTCTTATGGTTTTATTATTGATCTTTCTGTTTTTAAGCTTTCTTATAAGTGCAGAATACATCATACATAAAAACTTTGTTTCGCCGTTTATGCTGCTGCTCTTATCGGTGCTGATGGCAGTTTGTATGTTTTTATGGAATCTTGACAACTGGGAACTGGATCTGAATTATACTTTCGTGCTGTATTTGTTCACTGCGATACTGTCTTTTGGAGCGGCGTGTTTTTTGGTAGATGCGGCTTATGAGAAAACAGGAAACAGTCTCTTAACAAAAACAGCTGAATATACACGGGTATTGGAACCGATGGAGTATCCGGTGCTGTTCACAGCGCTCCTGTCAGTTGCATGCACAGCAGTATACATTTATTTGATGCTGAAAAGAGTTGACACATCACACGGACTGACGACTACACTGAGAAACATTTATGAGTACATTGTGAATGGTTCGACGAGTGATTTTGTGCTGCATCAGTTTCTGGAAGTCGTGGTTGCTTTGGCAAAAATCAATGTGTTTGCGATGTTTTATCAGAAGTATGTCAACAGGGAACGAATGAAGATTGGCTATTTGGTTCCTGTTGTTTGTTATATGTTTTGCATGGTGATCTCAACAGACAGGAATATATTTCTGAGATTTGTGCTGTATACGCTTTGCCTTTGGATATTCTTTTATTCCTATTATTCGAAAAAGGAAATCGAAGCGACAAACAGAAAGGTTTTTTTCCAGACGGCTTTCTATATTGCGATTCTGGCAGTCGTATTCTTTGCATTGGGGAAGATGAAGAATTACACTTCGAATCTGAAAAGAATGCTCAGCATATACGCTGGATCGGGATTGTATAATTTCAACCTGTTTCTGAAGAATCATTCTTCAACATCTTTAAAAATGGGGCAGTCGACTTTTTCTGAACTCCTGAATACGTTAAAAGCATTCGGACTGTTTGGTGGCAATGCAAATACTGTTGCGGAACACGGCAAATTCATTACATTCACCGCCAGGAACGGTTATGTTTATTCATCAAATATCTATTCTGCGATGCGTCCTTACGCTGAAGATTTCGGTTATTTAGGCATGATCATTTATCCGTTTTTTCTAGGCGCGTTTTATGAAGTTCTGTATATTAAGGCAAAAACAGCAAAAGCGGGTTTCAAATGGATACTGTACGCGCTTTTGATGTATTCAATTGTTTATTTTCCTATTGCAGAACAATTCTTTTGGAGGTTCCATCTGGGGCTGGTATATGAAATCGGATGGGTAACGGTTTTCTATCTTTTGTTTTTTAATGATAACCGGATCAGAGCATTTTAAGAATCCGTTGCCGGCTGCTTGAAAGCGCAACGAGAAAAAGGAGAAACGTATTGATGAACCGTGAACAAGGGGAAAAAGATTTAATCGGAAGATTTGAAGGATCGAGCATTCTGATCACCGGTGCTACGGGACTGATCGGAAAAATGCTGGTGCAGCTGTTGGTTCAGCACAACAGAAAGGCAAAGAACCCCGTCCGGATTTATGCCTGTGTGCGGAACAGAGAAAAGGCGGCTGCTTTGTTCGGGGCTGAGACGAATGCACTTTCATATATCGTAGGGGATGTGCGGGATGTGGATTTGTCAGGAGTGAAAGCAGATTATATTGTACATGCCGCAAGTGAAACAGCAAGCCGTGCATTTGTGAACAGCCCAGTGGATACGATCGGTATCGCGCTGGATGGAACGCGCCATCTGCTGGAGTACGCGGCAACACAAAACCTGAAAAGGTTTCTTTATACTTCTACTATGGAGGTGTACGGAAGTCCTGAGACAGATGAAAAGATATCCGAGGATCACGCAACGAATCTGGATCCGATGAAAGTGCGTTCCTGCTATCCGGAAAGCAAACGTCTCTGCGAGTGCCTGTGTGCTTCCTATGGCTTGCAATACCGTGTGCCGGTCGTAGTGCTTCGTTTGACGCAGACATTCGGTCCGGGTGTGTCGTACGATGACGGGCGCGTGTTTGCGGAGTTCGCGCGTTGTGTGATCGAGGAAAGAGATATCGTTCTGAAGACGAAAGGGGAGACAAAACGCAGCTATCTTCATGTTTACGATGCAGCAATGGCGATTCTGTATGCACTCGCGAACGGGAAAAACGGCGAAGCGTATAATGTGGCGAACGAGGAAACTTACTGCAGTATCTATGAAATGGCGCAGATGGTTGCAAACGAGTTCAGTGACGGAAAAACCCATGTTGTGATAGAAGAACAGGATATTTCAAATTTCGGATACGCTCCGACACTCAAAATGAATCTTGACACATCAAAACTGAAGGCAACCGGATGGGCGCCTTTGTATACACTGACTGATATGTTCCGCGATCTTATCAGTGGAATGCGGAAAGACTGAAAGAAAGAGGGTATGACAATGAAAGGAATCGTTCTGGCCGGCGGCGCCGGCACAAGACTTTATCCGCTGACGATGGTCACAAGCAAACAATTGCTTCCGGTCTATGACAAACCAATGATCTACTATCCCTTAAGCACACTCATGTCGGCAGGGATTCGGGAGATACTGATCATTTCCACACCAACGGATACACCGCGCTTTGAGGCTTTGCTTGGAAACGGTGAACAGTTCGGCATCCGGCTTTCCTATAAGGTGCAGCCCAGTCCCGACGGGCTTGCACAAGCTTTCCTGCTGGGGGAGGAATTTATCGGCGGAGAAGCGTGTGCGATGGTGCTGGGAGACAATATTTTTTACGGGCATCACTTCCGTACGCTGCTTGAGGAAGCGGTTACTAATGCGGAACACAATGAACGCGCAACGGTCTTCGGCTATTATGTGCCCGATCCGGAACGCTTTGGCGTCGTAGAATTCGATGAAAAAGGGCAAGCGGTATCGATTGAGGAGAAACCGAAAGAGCCCAAATCCAATTATGCGGTTACAGGTCTGTATTTCTATCCCAAAGGGGTGAGCGCTCTTGCCCATGAGGTGAGACCCTCTGCGCGCGGCGAACTGGAGATCACGACACTCAATGAAATGTATCTTGATGCAGGCAGATTGGATGTGCAGCGTTTGGGACGTGGTTTTGCGTGGCTTGACACGGGCACCATGGACAGTCTCCTCGAGGCGGCAGATTTTGTGCAGATGATCGAAAAGCGTCAGGGAGTGAAAATCTCCGCACCGGAAGAAATCGCATACCTAAAAGGCTGGATTACGAAAGAAGAATTGCTTGTTTCCGCGGAACGCTATGGCAAGAGTCCTTACGGAAAGCACTTGCAGGCGGTTGCGGCAGGAAGATTTTTGTATTAAATGAACAGGGAGGTACGCATGAGCACTGTATTTGTGACTGGCGGTGCCGGGTTTATTGGCAGCAACTTCATTTTTTATTTATTGAAGGAACACCCTGAAGACCGGGTCGTTTGTCTGGATAAACTGACCTACGCAGGCAATCTGAGCACACTCAAGGATGTGCTGGATATGCCTAATTTCCGTTTTTGCAAAACGGATATCTGTGACCGTGAATCGGTCTACGCATTGTTTGAGGAAGAGCATCCGGATATCGTGGTAAATTTTGCTGCGGAAAGCCATGTGGACCGCAGCATAGAGCACCCGGAGGTCTTTCTTAACACAAATATTCTGGGAACAGCGGTCATGATGGACGCATGCCGCAAATATGGGATTGTACGGTATCATCAGGTCTCCACAGACGAGGTTTATGGCGATCTGCCGCTTGACCGTCCCGATCTGTTCTTCACTGAAGAAACGCCGATTCACACAAGTTCTCCCTATTCCTCGTCAAAGGCAGGAGCAGACCTGCTGGTGTTGGCATATCACCGCACATATGGATTGCCGGTAACGATCAGCCGTTGTTCCAATAACTACGGGCCTTATCACTTCCCGGAAAAACTGATTCCGTTGATGATCATCAATGCGCTGCATGACAAAGCTTTGCCGGTTTACGGAGAAGGACTCAACGTACGCGACTGGCTGTATGTGGAGGATCATTGCCGTGCAATCGATCTCATCATTCGCAAAGGAACTGCAGGCGAGGTTTACAATGTCGGCGGACATAACGAGATGCAGAACATTGAAATCGTGCGCCTCATTTGCAAAGCACTGGGAAAACCCGAATCCCTGATCACGCATGTGACGGACCGCAAGGGACATGATATGCGATATGCGATCGATCCCTCAAAGATCCACAGGGAATTGGGCTGGCTCCCCGAGACGAAGTTCGAGGATGGTTTGCAGAAAACGATCGAATGGTATCTTTCACACGAGGATTGGTGGCAGCCCATTGTAAGCGGGGAATACCAGAACTACTACGAGGAGATGTACGGCAACCGGGAGATCGTGGGATGAAAGTATTGGTAACGGGCATCGAGGGTCAGCTTGGACACGATGTTATGAAAGAACTGGGGAAGCGCGGACATGAGATGATCGGTACAGATCTGCACGCCGCGCTCGCAGTCGATTTGACGGATGTGTCTGCGGTCGATGCGTGTGTGGATAGTATTGTGCCGGATGCTGTGATCCATTGTGCGGCATGGACTGCAGTAGACGCAGCGGAAGAGCCGGAAAACGAAAAAACTGTCTGGGCAGTCAACTCAGATGCGACAAGATATCTTGCGCAGGCTGCTGCACGGCATAATGCAAAGATGGTCTATTTGAGTACGGATTACGTGTTCGACGGAAAAGGGACGCTTCCCAGAATGCCGGAGGAAACGGATTACGCACCGCTCAATGTCTACGGAAAGACCAAACTTGCGGGAGAACAGGAAGTGCGTACATACTGCAAAAAGCACTTTATCGTTCGTATTGCGTGGGTGTTCGGTATCAATGGGAACAATTTTGTAAAAACGATGCTGCGTGTGGGAAAAACACATGAGACGGTGCGCGTGGTAAACGATCAGATCGGAACGCCTACCTATACGGCGGATCTGGCAAGATTGCTTGTGGATATGATTGAAACAGACAAATACGGGACGTATCACGCAACAAACGAAGGAGGATACATCTCGTGGTATGATTTTACCTGCGAGATTTACCGGCAGGCTGGATATACAACGAAGGTAGTTCCTGTGACGACAGCGGAATATGGTTTGTCCCGTGCTGCACGTCCGTTCAACAGCAGACTTGACAAAACGAAACTCAAAGAGGCGGGGTTTACACCGCTTCCGGACTGGAAGGATGCACTTCATCGCTATCTTGTACAGTTGAAACAGGGAGAATGAGTAAGGATGGGACAGATCAAAGTGACCTATAATGCGGGCGGGATCGCGGGGCTGTGTGTGATTGAGCCCCAGGTCCATGGGGACAGCCGCGGCTACTTTATGGAGACTTACAATGCAAATGATATGCGCGAGGCGGGACTGGATATCCTGTTTGTACAGGACAATCAGTCCATGAGCACGAAAGGTGTTCTGCGCGGTCTGCACTATCAGAAGCAGTTTCCGCAGACCAAACTGGTACGCGTGGTACGCGGCAGCGTATTCGATGTGGCGGTTGATCTGCGTGCGGATTCGGCGACCTACGGAAAGTGGTTCGGAGTGGAACTCAGTGCGGAGAACAAGAAGCAGTTTCTCATTCCGAAGGGGTTTGCGCATGGATTTCTCGTTTTGACGGAAGAGGCAGAGTTTTGCTACAAATGCGATGATTTCTATCATCCCAATGATGAGGGTGGAATTGCGTGGAACGATCCCGAGATCGGGGTCCAGTGGCCGGATGTGAGAGGCGATTATCCCGGAAATGCAGATGCTTCGGGTTATACGCTTTCAGACGGCACTCCGCTGAACCTGTCACGGAAAGATCAACTGTGGGACGGGCTTGGATCCCGTCAGGACGCTTGATCGTTTGTTCCGGAATGACAATGTGAGCCCGAAAAAGCGAAAAGAAACGGAGAACGGCAACAGCGGATGGCAACAGAAGGCAGAAAGGTAATCAAGGCCGGGATCGGATATACGATCGGCAATTATCTGATGAAGGGATTGAATTTTTTCACGATCCCTTTATTTGCGTATCTGCTGACAAAGGGCGATTACGGGAAATTCGGTACATTCGGTGCGTATGAGGGGATTCTGTATGTAATCCTGGGCGCGGCGATTCATACCAGTTATAAGAATGCCCGTTATAAATACAGACTCACCGAGGAAGGCGTGGCCGAGGGAGACGACTATTACACTTACGTTTCCGATACCATGATCTTCATCCTGATGAGCATGACTGTGCTTCTGATTGCTGCGAACGTATTCTCCAGGTGGCTTACGGTTTGGCTGAAGCTGGACCTGTTGAGCCTGAACCTGCTCGTGATCTATTGTGCGGCAACAGCAATCATTGCCTGCTTCAATATGGATACGTCACTTAACTACGGATACGGCAAGTATCTGTTGGTGGCGATGCTTACAGCGGTAAGCTCGATCGGCCTAACGCTTCTTCTGATCTGGAAGGTTTTTCCCGAAAACGGTTATCTTTGTCGGGTGATCGGAACGGTCGCATCGAATGCGATCGCAGCTGCGGTAATCGTTATCTACTTCCTGCACAGAATGTCTCCGAAGCAATTTGTTTCCAGAATGAAGTGGGGCTTGAAATACAGTCTTCCGATCGTTCCGCACGGTATCAGTCAGGTCATCCTGAATTTGTTTGATCGGATCATGATTCAGCAGATGATCGGCGATGCATCTGCAGGCGTGTATAACTTTGCCTACAATGTCTATACGATCATTCAGGTCACGGCAAATTCCATAGATACTGTGTGGAGCCCCTGGTATTATGAACACCGACAGGAGGATGATTTTAAAGGGATAAGGGATTACAGTATCCTGTTTATTCTTTTACTGTTTGCGATCTGCAGCATGGTGATGCTGCTGAGCCCTGAGCTTGTGCTGATTCTCGGACGACAGAAATATGCTGAAGCTGAATTCTGTGCCATTCCGATTGCTGCAGCAGGGTATTTCGCCTACCTGTATCTTCTGCCTGCAAGTGTCGAGTACTATCATGCGAAAACGAAATCCATCGCCGCGGCAACTATGAGCGCAGCGGCGCTGAACATTGTGATGAACTATTTCTGCATCAGACATTTCGGATATGTGGCTGCTGCGTATACGACGCTTGTCACATATATTCTGTATTTTTTGTTCCATTATGTTACAGCATGGCGTCTTGAGAAACGTTGTATGTTTGCCAATATGCATCTGTTGATCTCCTGCGCCGGGATACTGGCGGTAATGGCGTTCTCGCTTGCGATGATCCATCAGAGAATTATACGAATCGGATTTGCTATAGTATTGTTCGCGGCGATACTGTTTTATGAGGAAAAAAGGTTCCACGGAATCCGCGCGTATCTAAAGAAGGGGAAAAAGAAAAATGAAACAGCTGACGCTTCGTGAGACTCAATTGGCGGCACTGGAGACCTATAAGGCGCTGCGGAAAATCTGTGATCAGTTAGATGTGCGTTATACAATTGCGTACGGTTCTTTGATCGGTGCGATTCGTCATAAGGGATTCATTCCCTGGGATGATGATTTGGACTTGCTGTTGCCGCGCCCGGATTATGACAAGCTGTGTAGGTATCTGAATGCGCATGCGGAACAACTGAGACCGTATCAGTTAGATACATTCCAGAAAACGCAACACTATCCGTTTTATATCGCAAGGTTTACGGATACCAGATATCATCTGGAATTTACGGACAGGAAATACACATCAGGGATATTTGTGGATCTTTACCCTCTGGATGGATTGGGCGACGAAAAAGGCGTTGCAGAATGGCGTGCGAGAGGAAAAAAACTGCTCCGCGTGCTGAAACACCTGACGCTCAGCAATTATCCCGGTTTTTTATATGGAGACGGTATGCTGCACAAGATCGGCAATCTGCCGAACTGTATTTACAGCAAGGTGTTGGGACGGAAACGCTTCTTCTCTTATCTGGACAGGATTGCACATGAACACACGTGGGAAGAGAGCGGTTTTGTTGCAGTAAAGGCTTGGGATGTAGATGTACCTATCGTCTATGAGAGAACATGGCTTGAGGAAACGGTTATGATGCCGTTTGAGGATACAGAAGTGCCGGTTCCCAAAGAGTATGACAGGATTCTAAGGATGACATACGGAGACTATATGCAGCTGCCACCTGAAAAGAACAGACAACCGCATCATGAATATTCAGCATACCTGAAGGTAGAAGGATAAGAATCTGGGCTTTGAAACCTGAAAAAGGATGACTGTGCGAAGGAGAATAACAGACGTTACGATGAATGACGCTGGATCCGGGAAGACGCCTGTATGTGCAAGACAGAGCAGTGGGCATATAAAGAGATGAAAAGCAATTGGATTGATTCTTTGAAGCAAGGGAATAAGGCAAGAAACGGGGAACTGGATGCATTGAGATTTCTTGCGATAACATTGGTTATTGCAAGCCATTGTGATTTTATTGATCAGGGCGGTGTTGGAGTCTGCCTGTTTTTTGCCTTGAGCGGTTTTTTTGCGGTTAAACCTTTTGTACATGATGGGGAACGCAGTTTTCTATCATTGAAGGGAGTACTTTTCTATTATGTAGAAAGGTTTTTCAGATTGATTCCGATTACGTGGCTTCATCTTATCCTTGCAACCGTGTTTTTCCAGCGGTACAGTTTTGTTGATGTTCACAGCGCGTCCAGTGTTTTGCTGAATATGTTTTTCATAAAATCGTCAGGACATCTTTGGTTTTTACAGCATATTGTTGTTTTTTACTTCTTTGTTCCCATGCTGATGCGGCTTTTTTATCTTATGAAAAGACTTGGCTCATTATTACGCATTGATGAAAAAGCGAATGGTTTTGTATGTGTATTTTTGTTTTTGTGTCTGTCTTTTTTGGCTGTTTTTCTTATTCCAAGA
Organism: Clostridia bacterium; assembly: GCA_017431145.1. Classification (GTDB taxonomy): domain Bacteria; phylum Bacillota; class Clostridia; order Christensenellales; family Maliibacteriaceae; genus RGIG9107. The sequence continues at coordinate 31,360 of JAFRLQ010000073.1, forward strand.
ACACATTTCACTCTTTATGGAAACGGCATGAAGCGGCCTTTTTGCCTGGGATATCTTATGCTTGGAATGACTACGGGTTTTCTCTTCAGGCTCCATGAAGACTTACAGATAAGATTAAATGAACGCAAATGGTATCGTTTTATGAGCGGTATGATTGTTTCCTTGTTCATTGTTTTTTGTTTAGTAACTTCAGATTCAGTGTTGTCCAGATTTGACAGTATATATGCAGGTTACTATATCGGCTGGAGCAGACCTCTGCTTTGTGTGGTCCTTGGGTGTATAGCTGTTTTCTTCACGGCAACGGGCGGAGATAATTACATTAATAAACTGTTCGTATTCCTTTTATATCCCATCTTGGGAGAATAAGTTTTGAATTGTATTTGTTTCACTGGGGCTTTTTGGCGTTGAAGACAGGAAATCATATCCGAGATTTTTTGCTTGTGATGCTTGTTACGATCTGCGTTGCTGAAATGGTGCACAATTATTTTGAAATGCCGATTGTTCAAAAGACAAAAGAAGTTTTATCCGTGAAAATGGCAAAAAACGGCAAAAGAAGTATATCGCATAAAGAATCATTTTAATCTATAATTGAATCAGATAGAGAAACGATCAGGTATACGGAAGAAGTGTACCTTTTTGGCATACATAAAAAGACAGGATATCGAAAGGAAGGGGACGGCTATGAATAACAGAAGAATCAGAAGACTCAGCATTCTGCTTGTGCTTGTTTTGCTTGCGGGCGCGTTACCGTTTGCGGGGGTGACAGCGCGTGCGGCGGGATACCGATACGAGATCCGGAATGTGATTGCACAGTCGGTCGATACCGGAGTGTCATGGCTGGAACCGGCCTACGGAAAAGAGATCTACGCGCCGAAGTGGGGAGGATTCCACATCACGACTGCGGAATATGGAGAACTGCCGTGGGAAGTCCTGGACATCAGTTCTGCGAGCTGGCTCAAAAAGGACGCAGGCGGTCACTGGGAGACCCCGGAGAGTTCAGTGTTTACTGCAGGTACGTATAAGTTCCAGTGCCGTGTATATGTCAACAGTGAGTTGTATACGATAGCCAAAAATATGGTCCTGACTGTCAACGGCACTGCATACACAAGGGGCAGTTCCAATATCGGGTATGCATCCGCGTATATGACGTTCTCGTCTCCGGAGTACGTGATCGAGGAGAGCGGCGAACTGACCTTTGCGGACAGCGCTTCCTTTGATATCCCGGAAAACTATCCGCGCGAGGCGATCGCGCCTGTGGATGTTTCCACCGCGGCGCACGGCGGAACGAAGCCCTATACGTTCAGCAAGGACTCCGGACCGGACTGGATCAGCGTTTCCTCGTCCGGCGTCATTACCGGAATACCGCAGGAGACCGGCGCAAACCAGGATCTGATCGTGAAGGTAACGGATGACGACGGGGACTGGCGCACGATCGCGATCGAGGTCGGCGGCACGCTTCTCAATCCCGATGACAGGGAAGAAATCACGGAGGTACGGCTGACCTGGAACGGGATGTCGCAACTCTATTATACCAACGGGACACACAATACGGATTTTTCGTTTACCGGATCCGGAAACTGGCGTGATGCGGTCATATGGTATTCCGCCAACGGCCACTGGATCAAAAAACAGGGCGACACCTGGGTCGACGCAGGCAACCAGTTCGAACCCGGGACCTATAAATTCCAGAATACGCTGTTCATCGACGACGACCTGATCACGGAGTACAGGATGGGAGAGAATGTGAAGGTCACGGTAGACGATACGACATGGAAGACCATGGGGTACCAGGATGTCTTCACAGAGGATCTCAAGAGATCCTGCATTTCAATCAGCTCGCCGGAATACACGATCGATACATCTTCACTGTGCACGGTCACGTTCGATCTGAATGGTGTGAATGCTTCGCCGGCACCTTACGCACAGTATGTGGCAAAGGGCGGCAGGATCAGCAGACCGACCGATCCCGTGGCAAGCGACTATAATTTCCTTGGATGGTATACGAGCCCAGCCTGCAATGCAATCGACCTGTTCGATGTGCTTGATCCTATCTACGACAGCGAGTTCACACTGTATGCCGGATGGGAACAGAAGGCGATGAGCGGACAGGCCAGGATCAACGGCACTGTCAAGTACTTCGGCGACACACTTGACCTGACGCTGTCGGGAGATGCCGCGCAGCTGGATCCGTCAAGGCTGCGGTATCAGTGGCTTTATTCGTATGATAATGAAGACTGGAGGACCATTACAGGCGAGACGGGGGCGTCCTGCGAGACGGTTTCCGACGGATCCTCCGGACGTTACTACTGTTGTGAGATCACAGCGACGGGACGTACCGGCTCTATACGAAGCAACGCACGTTATGTTTATGAGAGACCCGAGCTTGTTCTGGAAGGGACCGTTACGATCAAGAATTCATCCATCTACGGGAACGATCCGACGCTGTACAGCGGAACGGAATGCTATGCGGACTTTGTGTGCACAGAGATCGATCCGACGATGGAGATTGAGTATCAGTGGCAGAGAAGCCCCAACGGAGCGACAGGATGGGAAAACATTCAGGCGGCGAATGACAAATACTATACGCCGACGGATGAAGATGAGGACAAATTCATCCGCTGCATGGTGTACGATCCGTATCGAAGCGGTACACCGACCAGTGCGGCGAAACACGTGAACTACAGAGTAACCTTCTACAGACTCACTTATGATTACGCGGGACTGACGAACAATTTTACGTACACCCAGTTCCGGCGCGGCAATAAACCGCATGAAAACACAGCTCCGTATGTAGCGGGATACGAGTTCGTCGACTGGTACACGAACCGGAACTACAACGAGAAATTCGACTTCAGCAAGCCGATCCTGAAAGACACAACGATCTATGCGAAGTACAGGCCGTCTACCGTTTATCATACCGTTTCGTTTGACATGAACGGATACGGGGAGCAGATCGAGGATCAGATTGTGCTTGACGGAATGACTGTTCAGATCCCTGAGGATCCGACCTATGTGCACGGAACGTTCATCGGATGGTGGAAAGACGCTCAGGGGACGTACTCATATGACTATGATTTCCGCAATCCGGTCACAAGAGATTTTACGATTTACGCCAATTGGGAAATTGCACCGCATACCCTGGGAGAATGGGAGATCGTTTCTCCCGCGACCTATACGTCGACAGGCCTCCGCATCCGCAGATGCACCGTGTGCGGCGAGATCGTGGAAACGGAAGAGATCCCGAAACTGGCAATGGAGGGATTCGTCCAGCTCGACGGGGCATGGTACTACTATGAGAACGGGAAGGCCGTGACCGGCTGGAAAAAGATCGACGGCATCTGGTACTGGTTCAGCTCGACAGGCGCAGCCATGAGCGGCTGGGGCAAATACGGCGGCAAGTGGTACTACACGGACGATCACGGCAAGATGCTCAGCGGCTGGGTGCAGGAGAACGGAAAATGGTATTACATGAATGAAGACGGGACCATGCGGGCAAACAGCTGGCTGAACGAAAACGGTGTCTGGTATTATTTCGGTTCGAGCGGTGATGCTCTGACCGGCTGGCAACAGATCGGCGGCAAGTGGTACTACATGGATGCAAACGGTGCGATGCAAACCGGATGGATCACATACAACGGAAAACGTTATTATCTCGGTGCAGACGGCGCAATGCGGTCCGGCTGGCAGCAGATCGGCGGAAAATGGTATTACTTCAACAGCGGCGGAGACGCTGCGGTTGGCTGGATACAGGTCGGCGGAAAATGGTACTATATGGATGCAAACGGCGTGATGCAGACCGGATGGATCGAAATCGGCGGAAAGACCTATTGCCTGAACAGCGACGGCGTGATGCAGACGGGCTGGATACAGAGAGACGGCAAGCAGTTTTACCTGCTGTCTTCTGGTGCGATGGCGGTCGGATGGACGCAGATTGAAGGCAAGTGGTATTACTTTGATACCACCGGCGCGATGCGGTCCGGCTGGCAGCAGATCGACGGCAAATGGTATTACCTGAAGAGCGGCGTCATGGTGACGAACTGGCAGCAGATCGGCGGCAAGTGGTATTACTTCAACGGCAGCGGTGTGATGCTGACCGGCTGGCAGAAAATCGGGTCGACCTGGTATTACCTGAACGAAGACGGATCCATGAAGACTGGGTGGTATCAGGAAGACGGGAAGTGGTACTGGTTCAATTCCTCAGGCGCAATGGTGACCGGTACACATACGATCAACGGAAAGCAGTATACATTCAATTCCAGCGGCGTGTGCCTCAATCCGTAATGCTGTTTTGAGGCGAAACATACTCAGAAAGACAACGTTATGACACAGAACGACTGTATCGGTCTGCCTTTTCTTACGGAAAGGCAGACCTGTTGCTTTACAGGGCAGATAAAACACGCGCAATGATGATTAAAATCCGCTGTTTGTGTACAATACAGGTAAGAGGCCACGGGATTGTACAAAACCGGAATATGGAGGAAGAAGTAAAGGTGACGGAATTGGAAGCGGTCAGAGCAAGACGCTCGATCAGGAAATACAGTGATGAGAAGATGCCGGAGGATAAGGTCCTTCTTTTGGAAGGAAAACTCCGTGAGTTGAATGGAGCGTCGGGACTGCATATGCAGTTGGTGCTGGATCATCCCGAGACGTTTCGGCATTTTCTGGCGCATTACGGCGGATTCCGTCAGGCAAGGGATTACATCGCGCTGGTAGGAAAAACGGAAGACGGTCTGGAGGAGAAATGCGGATACTACGGAGAACAGTTCGTTCTGTTTGCACAGACGCTGGGGCTCGGGACCTGCTGGATCGGTGGCACGTTCAGCAAAAGAAAAACGGTGTTTTCCGTTGAGGAGGGAGAGAAACTGTGCCTGATCCTTTCTGTCGGGATCCCGGACGAAGAAGGACACGTTCACCGGTCCAGGACGTTTGAGGAAGTGACAAAGACAAAGGATGAGATCCCGGAGTGGTTCCGGAACGGCGTAGAAGCTGCGCTTCTTGCTCCGACAGCGATCAACCAGCAGAAATTCACATTCGTTTTGGAGAAGCCGGATAAGGTCAGGATCGTAATGGGGAAAGGACCCTTTATCCGGGTGGATGAGGGGATCCTGCGCTGCCATTTTGAGATCGGCGCGGGAAAAGAGAATTTTGTCTGGATTGGCTGAAGGAGGAACTGCATGGATCGTGATTTTTTGAAAAAAGCGCAGGCGCTGATCGAGGGAGTGCCGTATTTTGTGGCAAATCTGTCGAATCTTTCGGCACTTATCCGGGAGGAACTGGACAGGATCAACTGGGCGGGATTCTATCTCATGCGGGACGGAGCGCTGGTTCTGGGGCCTTTTCAGGGCAGACCCGCATGTATCCGTATCGAAACGGGAAAAGGAGTTTGCGGGACGGCGGTGAAAGAAGATGCCGTCCAGTGTGTGGATGACGTGCACCTTTTCCCCGGACACATCGCGTGCGACGAGGCGTCCAGATCGGAACTGGTGATACCGATCCATGCTGGCGGCAGGATCGCCGGCGTATTGGATATCGACAGCCCTGAATATGGACGGTTCGACGAAAAAACCAGACAGGATCTGGAGGCGATTGTCCTGATGATGGAAAATGAAATGGAGACGCAGTTTCGGAGATTCGTAGACGGAAAAGACGGTTTTGCGATATAATTCCTGTAATGATAACAGACAAAGAGAGGAGAATTGTTATGTTTTGTCCGAATTGCGGGACGTTTGTTCCCGATGGTTCATTGTTTTGTCCGACATGCGGCACATCGTTTCAGACACAGCCTCAACCGGAGACTGTGCAGCCTCAGCCTGAAACAATGAAGGAATCGGCACCTGCGGTCGACCGCGGAAAGTTCGGTCTGCTGGCGATCATTCTGGCGGGGGTATCTGTGTTCTTTCTGATGTTCGGTCTGTCTCGGTTTGCATGGACATGGTTCATGTTCCTTGCGGCAGGCGCGCTTCTTGCGTTTACGATCATCAAGAAGTATTACCGTTATGATCACATGATGATGGCGATCCCCATGACAGCATACGCGCTTGCGTGGATGATCCGGAACATTTGGGTGATCGCGATTGGAGCACGGGGCGCGGTCAAATTCACAGGCGTGATGGCACAGCTGTTTATGCTCGGTGCGGCTGTCCTTCTGTGGCTGGTCGGAACGGGTCTTCTGAAAAACAAAAAACTGTTCTCACTGATCATATTCGGATGCTGCATGATCCTGACGCTTCACTTTACGGATATGAATGCGGCAGCTCTTGCGAGAAACGGATGGCGTTCCTTCAAAATCCTCTTTACGAACGGGTACGGAAACGCGCTTTTCCATCTCGTCTATGTGCTGATGTTTCTGACGGACGAGGAATGGTTCAAAGAAGAGATCGGCTGGATCAGATCCTGGTTTAAAAAGAAACGGGCGGCCACGCCGGCGGCAGCTCCCCAGGCGGCACCTGCGCCTGTGGATCAGGCGACTCCCGCGCGTGTGTTCTGCCCCGTATGCGGAAAGGAGCAGGAGCCCGGATCCGTTTTCTGCTCGGGATGCGGAACAAGACTTCCCAAAATGTAACAGAAAACCTGAATAAGGATAGATAAGGCTGAATAGACTGTTTCTGAAAACAAAAGCAGAAGAGGACCGGAGCACACAGGTCCTCTTCTGCTTCTACTCTGTTCAGCCGTTCAGCTTCTCATTTCTTCGATGAAATAGACATAATCCAGCGTTTTCAAAGCTTCGATGATCTCCTTGTGGGTCTTGTATTTTTTAAGCTCCGCTCCGTGGATGCTGAGCGCAACGGAATACACGCTGAGACCGGAATTGGCATAGGCGGGATTCAGTTCGATGTCATCGATGAACAGACCCAGCTGCCGGATGGTCGCGACGAATTCCTGAAGATACTGACTGCTTTTGAGTTCCAGATGGACCTCGAAGTGATTGGATCTGTTTTTGAGGAAGGTCTCAAAGTACGGCATCGCGGACAGACAGATCATGAGCAGCGCGAAAGCGACAAGCGTCACGGTAAAGAACGCGGCACCGGACGTGAGACCGAGGACACTGCAGGTCCAAAGCGCAGCGGAAGTGGTCAGACCTTTGATTTGACTTCTGGAACTGTACAGGACGCAGTTCGTACAGATGATCGCCACCGCGATGATCGTTGTTGCGGAAAGGATATAGAAGTGATTCTGCACGATCTGAGAGATGTAACAGTCGATCATCATGTTGATCGAAGAGGAGATCGTGATCAGCATGAAGGTTCGCAGACCTGCCGCGTGACGTTTGCTGGAACGCTCGCATCCGACAATAAAGGCAAGAAATGCGGCAAGAAGGATCCTGAGTGTGATGGAGCCAAATGTGATTTCAGAAGCCCAAGGACCCAGCGCCTGGGCGATTGGATCGACATAGTGTTCCAACATAGTGCTTTACCTCCCCATACGTCTGTTTTTTCGTATAAACATGGACTGATAGTATTCTTCGGCGGCCTGTGTGAAGGCCTGCTCATTTTCATCTATTTCACGCTGCGGCAGCTGTGCCTGGATCGCCTGAATGCGGCGTACGAGACGGTCGACATCCGACATCTTTTCGCCGGTCGGCGCAATGACCTTGTCCGGAACAAGATCCTCCAGTTTGTTTGAATAGGACCTTGACAGATACAGGGACAGTTTTCCGCATGCGGGACCGATCAGTTCATACAGTACGCTGGACGCCAGTATGATCGTTTGCAGCGCGTTGCCGCTTTCGCCGCCCAGCGTTCTTGCTCCGAGTGCCGCAAGACCGATCGCGACACCGGCTTGCGGGATCAGCGCGAGCCCCAGATAATTGCGTACTCTGGCGGAGGATCCGGTGAGAAAACACCCCAGGAAGGCTCCCAGGTATTTACCGAAGATCCTGACAAAGAAATAGATCACGCCGATCGTGACAAGGGGGAACGCGCCAAACGTGCCGGACGGTTTAAAGAGTGCGCCCAGATCGAAGCAGACACCGGAACGCACGAAGAACAGAAGCAGGACAGGCGGACTGAAGTAGTTCAGTTGTTTGAAGAGCCTGTCATCCTTGGACATGTTGATATACACCGTTCCCATGGACATGCAGCCCAAAAGGGGAGAGATCCCCAGCGCCGCGCAGACGCCACAGAAGGAGAAGATCAGGGCAAGCGAGATGATGAGACGGTTGTCTGTCGTCGTGTGCTTGGACAGAATGAAATTCATGAGGGCTCCGAAAATCCCGCCCAGAACGAACACGGCAACGTTTTTCGCAAGCGGGATCAGGACCGCCATGAAGTTGAAAGCGGAACCGGACATGGAAGACAGCGCAATGGAGATCGCGACGCTGTAGGCCACAAGACCCACGATATCGTCCAGCGCCACGACCTGAAGGAGCGTATCCACGAATTCGCCCTTTGCGCCGGTCTGCCGGATCGTCATCATCGTGGACGCAGGCGCCGTCGCAGAGGCAAGGGCGGCAAGCACGATGGAGAAAGGCAGGGACAGATGAAGAATGTAGAACGTGACGATGAAGATGAACACGGAGGCGAGAAGCGATTCCGCGAGGGTGATGAACACGACCTTCATGCCGTTCTTCTTCAGCACGTCCAGTTTGAAAAACTCGCCCGTGGAAAACGCAATGAATGCCAGCGCGATATCCGGGAGAAAGCCTGTGCCGGTGATCACCCGTTCCGGGATCAGATTGAGACAGAAGGGGCCGATCAGGATCCCGGTGACGATATATGCCGTGACATTCGGAAGCCGAAGGAGATTGGTCAGACGGGTCATGGCAAAGCCCAGAAGCAGCATGAGGGAGACCGCGATGATGATGGTGGCGACGGGAGCGGTCTGGTTCAGCTGTGCGTACAGAGGATTCAGCATATCGTTCACCCCCTTTTTTGAGATACCCAAAAATCCGACAGAAAAAACTCTGATTGAATGGGGAAAGTCCGAATACGCACATCCGGAGTCGTTTCCGGATGTCTTTTGTTGATTCTATGGTAGTCCCGTTTTTGGGAAAAAACAAGACCAATTGTAAAATCTGTGTAAAGCGAACGGAAAGAAAAAAGACGGGACGCAGCCCGCTTTTGGAATGTAAAGGTCTAATCTGTGAGATAGGTGCTCTTTTGCTGAAGATCCCGGAAGCCCGTCTGCCGCAGGATCTCATAAACTACGATTGCGACGGAGTTGGAGAGGTTCAGTGAACGCAGCGTCTCGCGCATGGGGATCCGGATCGTCTGATCCAGATACTGCATGAGGAGTTCTTCGGGAAGCCCCTTCGTCTCCTTGCCGAACAGGACGAACACTTCCCCGTAAGACGTGTAATCAGGGTCGGCATAGCAGGCAGGCGCTTTCGTGGAGGCGAAGAACATGGCGTGCTCTTTCGGCGGATAAGCGTCAAGGAAGGACTGCAGAGAATCGTGCTCGACGACCTCGACCTTATCCCAGTAGTCCAGACCGGCGCGCTTGAGATACCGGTCCGCGATGCTGAATCCGAGAGGATGGACCAGATGCAGGACAGCCCCGGTCGCAGCGCATGTGCGCGCGATATTGCCGGTGTTCTGCGGGATCTCCGGCTCCACCAGTACGATATGAAGCTTCATGATCACGCTGCCCTCATATCAGACGTCGAGTTTCAAGTCGCCGCTTTTGATCCATCCGATCTTCCGGAAAAGGAAGGTGAAGAGGAGCGTCAGCGCGGCAGGTGCGATGAAGTGCATGATGAGGATCTCGATGAGCGTAACGGCGGGGGAAACACCGGCAGCGGACATGGACTGCCAGGTCACGATCTGTCCCACCAGGCCGGAGGTGCCCATACCGGCGCCGGAAGGTCCGCAGACCATGCCAAGCACCTTGGTCGAAATGGGACCCAGTATGGCGCTCGTCAGGATCGGCGGCAGCCACACCACGGGTTTTCGCACGATGTTCGGCATCTGCAGCATTGACGTGCCGATCCCCTGAGAGATGAAGCCGCTGAACTTGTTGTCGCGCCAGCTCTCCACGGCAAAGCCGATCATCTGCGCACAGCAGCCGACGACGGCTGCGCCGCCCGCGATCCCGTCAAGTCCCAGGATGATGCAAAGGGCTGCCGATGAAATGGGCAGCGTGAGACACATGCCGATGATCACCGCGACGATGATGCCCATAAGGATGGGCTGACGCTGTGTTCCCCAGTTGATGAGATCACCGAGAGCCGTCATAAGATGCGAGATCGGGGGACCCAAAAGAAGACCTGCCGCGGCGCCGGGGATCGTGCCGCAGACGGGAACAAGGAGGATGTCCAGTTTCGTTTTCCCGGAGATGAGCCGCGCGCACTCGATGGCGACGACGGAGGCGATGAACGCGCCGAGGGGTTCGCCGGGTCCCGCGAGCGTCACGGTACCGGGTATCCAGGCGCTTCCCGCCAGGAGTTTGGACGCGAACGCGCCGATTATTCCCGCGACGGCGGAGGACAGCGTGACGAGAGGCGCCTCTTTGAATTTCAGCGCAACGCCGACGCCGATGCCCGCTCCGGTCAGGGCTTTTGCGACACCGGAGATCATGACGAGATACTGCCCGGCTTTTCCGGGGATGAGTCCGCCGATCTGTTCCAGGATCGTGCCGACGATCAGGGTCGCGAAAAGACCCAGCGCCATGCCGGACAGTCCGTCGATGAAGATCCGGTGCAGATAGCGCACGACGGGATTCTGTTTTTGCTTCTTGCTCATTTGGGCTCCTCTTTAAATACGAAGAAAACTAGCCTTTCGGTCTCTCTCATTATATCTTTTGTGCTTCCTGTTGCAAGAAGGAAGACACGATCCGGAAGGAAACATTCCTTCAAACAGAAAAACACCCCTTCCGCAATGGAAGAGGCGTTTTGCATGTCAGGTTCAGCGGTCGACGGGCGGTGTCCAGTAGTGCTGCTGGTAGATGTCCGTGAACCGGTAGGTGAGACGCAGACTGCCGCCGGTAATGTGCACGTTCGCGATCTCAAGATCCTGCGTGAAGGTCACGGGGTCTCCCAGAAGGAACGAATCCTGATACGATCCGTCGTAGCCGTAATAGTCGCAGATGAACTGCAGCTGGTCGCCGACGGAGAGCGCGGTGATGTTCTTTGCGCTTGTATCGGTCTCGCCGTTTGCGTAGACGGGACGCGCGCCGACGATCAGGCCGTAGGGGTTCTGCATGGAGAAGGTCACGATGAGATCGACGCGTTCACCGTTCAGAAGCGCGGGGATACGTCCGTAGAAGACGGCGTCGTCACCGGAATCCACGGAATATTCGTAGTAGTAGGCGACAGGCTGACCGTTTACGGCGAGCCATGTGTCATCCGTGGCGCAGAGGAGATCGCCCTTGTTATCGAACTCGAAAGTATTGTCCAGACCCAGATCGATGTATCCCTCGCCGTCGTCATAGAACATATTGACGGCAAGCTCCTCCACGAGGCCCCACTGGTCCTCGGACAGACGGATCACCTGATCTCCGTTGTTCTTTTCGGTCCATACGAGATTCGAGGGATCGAAGTAGTTGTTCAGGATGTAGGCTTCCGTCTCCTCATCCGTGAGCGCGCGTTCGTTCAGGAACGCCGTGTTCCGACCGGAAAGCCCTGAAATGGATCCGTAGTTTCCGCCCAGGAAGGAGGAAAGCAGCGATCCCAGCATGTCGGCGCCGCCGGAGGAGCCGGTCCCGAGAAGCGACGGAAGCGCGTTCATGGAACCGCCTGTCGCCGCCTGACCGGAGACTTCAAGGCTCGCGAACTCCTGGATGGCGCGCGCGTAATTGTCGTCCATGCCGATCTGCTTGTAGGTCTCGACGGCTTTGTCCACGATCCCCGCCCTGCGGTAGGGGAAGTAGATGGAGATGCCGTAGGCGTTGGTCATGTTGGCGGAGGTCCGGTTGTACTTCACGGCGCCGCGAAGGTTCGCCGCAAGTTCCGTTCCCTCGTCCGTGTCCAGATTTTCAGCGAAATGGATGAGATCGATCTGGTCGATCTTCGTGGACGGCGAGAACTCGCGTGTCTGGCCTCTGGCAGCGGAGATCTCCTTGTATTCGTCATTCTTGATCATCTCGGTGAGAGAGTCGGAGAAGTCGCGCAGCGCGTCCGGAACGGTGTTGGCGAGTTCCGCCAGGTCGATCACGGAAAGCGTCGTGTTCTGGCCGTTGCACTTTACGCCGCAGGTATCGACGAAGTCGTCGACGATCTCCTTGCCGATGTCGAGCGTGGGCATGGAGGGATTCGCGGAGAGCTTGTTCAACCACTCGGTGTAGTACCAGCCGATGCCGGGCTCCGTCTCCTCGGACGCAATCAGGTAATCGGCGTAATCGTCCAGCATCAGGGCGTTTTCCATGGTCGCCATGAGGCAGGCGTCAAAGCCGATGAAATCAAAGGTGGTGCCGCTGTTCTTCAGAGCCTTGTCGATGTTGTCCAGCGTCATGGAGCCGCTTCTGGGAAAGCGCTCATCGTAGCCGTAGCCGCTGACGGAGCCGCCGCCGTGATCCCAGAAAATGAGGCAGTTGCGGTTTGCCGGATAGTTCTTCGTGCAGAACTTGATGAACGAGGTGAGCGTATCGGGATCCGTCATAGAGACATTGCCCGCGTTCTCCACCAAGGGTTTCAGACGCCCGTTGGTGACCTCGTAGATCTGGTTCGTGGTGTTGCTGATGCCCTGAACGTTCCACTGTTTGCAGCCGCCGGTATAGACGATGACATGGACGTTGTCGGACAGCTGTGCGTTGGCCATTTCCACCAGATCGTTGGTGCCCATGCGGTTCTTGGACTCCAAGTCGGTGCCGCACATATAGACCATGAGCGTGACCTGGTCTTTTCCGTTTCCGAGGATCTGGGTGCGTTTGGCACGGGATCCCGACGCGACGGTGGTATCCACCGTTTCCGCGGGTTCTTCAGCCTGCCAGGTCGCCGCGCTGCTGCCGGAAAGCGATTCCACGACGGACTGTGAAGCACCGGTCGAGCCGCCGCCAAGAAGGGTCGACAGAAGCCCTCCGCTGCTGCCGCCGAAGAGGCTGCCCAGACCGGCACCGCCTCCGCCAAGCGCGAGAACAGCAATAATGATGATCAGAAGAAGCGGACTTCTTCCGCCGGAACGCTGCGGTCCGCTGTCGCGTCCGCCTCCCTGGGACGGGTGTCCGTTCGGATCACCGACGGGACCTGTGCCAAGGCCGTTTCCGTGTTTATGCACCCCTGCGCTTTCACCGGTGATGACTTTTTTTCTGCCTTGCGGTCTGTTCGAATCCATAGGATACAGTTCTCCTTCATAAAAGACTGCCTGCAGAGCAACTCTGCCATATTTGTCCCCATTGTACCACGAAGGGTGTTTTTTTGACAGAAAAAACACGGAAAGGACAGCCGTACAGGCGTGAAGCAGGCCGGCGGAAGAGGGGAAAACAGTTCGCGTGATTGAGGGAAACTGCGCTCTCAGGTATAATAAGGAAAAAGAACGCGCGAACGGATACGGCGCGGCAAACGGAAAGGAGAACCGGGAGTCTGATCCCGGAGAAGACCAATGATCAGAGACAGCAAGATCTGGATCGCGAACAACGCGCATGGAGAGCCCGTGAGCATCATCCCGAAGATGGCGAACCGCCACGGCCTGATCGCAGGCGCGACAGGTACGGGCAAGACCGTCACGCTCAAAGTCATGGCGGAATCCTTCAGCCGCATGGGAGTGCCTGTTTTCATCGCGGACGTCAAGGGCGACGTGGCGGGCATGATGCTGCCCGGGCAGGACTCGGAGGATATGCAGAAACGTATCAAACGCTTCGGCCTTGCGGAGCACGGTTTCACATTCGAAGGAAGCCCCGTGACGTTCTGGGACATTTACGGTCAGAACGGCATTCAGCTGCGCACCACGGTCTCGGAAATGGGGCCGCTGCTTCTGTCGCGCATCCTGGGGCTCAACGCGCTTCAGAGCGATATCCTCACGGTCATTTTCAAGATCGCGGATGACAACAATCTCCTTCTTGTAGACACGAAGGATCTTAAGGCGCTGATCAATTTCGTGGAGGAACATTCAAAGGAGCTTGCTCCGGAATACGGCAAGATGTCCTCCGCGTCCATCGGCGTCATCATGCGGGCGATCGTGGCGCTGGAGGCGGAAGGCGCGGATCTTTTCTTCGGGGAGCCGGCACTGAATATTGCGGACTGGCTCGTGCGTGAACCGGACGGAAAAGGCATGATCAACATTCTGGATTCCTCCAGTCTCATCAACAACGGACGCCTTTATTCCACATTCCTTCTGTGGATGCTGTCGGAACTCTTCGAGACGCTGCCGGAGGTGGGGGATCTGGACCGCCCGAAACTGGTGTTCTTCTTCGACGAGGCGCATCTGCTCTTCAGCGGCGCAACAAAGGCGCTTCTGGATAAGATCGAGCAGGTGGTGAAGCTTATCCGTTCCAAAGGAGTCGGCGTGTATTTCTGCACGCAGAATCCCCGAGACGTGCCGGACGGCGTTCTGGCGCAGCTGGGGAACAAGGTGGAGCACGGTCTGCGGGCTTACACGCCCAATGACCAGAAGGCGGTGAAGGCTGCGGCGGATTCCTTCCGGGTCAATCCGGAATTCAGCACATATGACGCACTGCTGAATCTGGGAACGGGAGAAGCGGTGATCTCCTTCCTGGGGGCGGACGGTATCCCTGAAATGGCGCAGCTTTGCAAAGTCCTGCCGCCGCAGTGCAGCATGGGAACGATCGATCCGGCAGCGCGGGACGCGCAGATCAAAGCTTCTCTTCTTTACACGAAATACGCTGAAACCGTCGATCCCTTCTCTGCGTACGAGTTTCTGAAACGCAGGGGGTTTGAGGAGCAGCAGGCGAAGGAGGAAGTGGCGAAACAGGAGGCCGCACAGAAAGAGGAAGAGAAGGAGATTGCCGCCGCGGAGAAGATCAAGCAGCGTCTGGCGGAAAAGGAAGAGAAGGAAAAGGAGAAAGAAAAGCAGCAGAAGACAGCTGCAGCAAGACGCGCAGCCAAGAGCGTGGGCAGCACGGTCGTAGGCTCCGTGGGCAGAGAAGTCGGCAAGACGGTCGGAAGCGCTTTCGGCAAGACCGGGAAGCGTATCGGCGGCAATATCGGGGCAAGTCTGGGAAGAGGTCTTTTCAGCACACTGTTCCGTACCAGATAGAAGAACACAGAAGGATCCGGTCCGGAGAACGCCTGCCGTTTTACCGGTCCGGGTCCTTTGCTTTGAAACGAAAAGGCGCAGGCGGAGAAAGCATAGAGATTTCCTCCTGCCTGTGGTATATTTGGAAAGGATATCCAGGAGAAACAAGGGGAGAATTGTTTTGAGATACAAAGCGGCATTATTCGATCTTGACGGAACGCTTACGGATTCGGGAGAGGGCATCATCCAGACCGGCATCTGCGCGGCAAAAGAAAAGGGGATCGCGATCCCGGACCGTGCGCAGCTTCTGCGCATGCGGGGACCCGCGCTCATCTGGTCTTTCACGACGCTTTTCGGAACGACAGAGGAGGAAGCGCTGGAGCTGATCAGGATATACAGGAGGTATTATCCCACGGTGGGGCCTGCGCATACGACGGTATTTCCGGGGATCGAAGAGATGCTCCGGACGCTGAAGAATGCCGGGATGCGCCTTTTCGTCTGTACCGCCAAATACGACGTACAGGCAAAAATGCTGTGCGAGGCCTTTCATATCGACGGTTATTTCGAGAAGATCTACGGCACGGGGGATCCGGAGCTGCACGAGACGAAAGCGGACATCATACGCCGTATTCTGAATGAGCGGGACATCAGCGAAAAGGATGCAGTCATGATCGGAGACAAGGACGTGGATATGGCCGCGGGAAAGGCAGCAGGCGTGGATACGATCGGCGTACGTTACGGCTACGCGGCGCAGGGCGAACTGGAGGGCCAGGAGCCGACGTTCCTCACGGAGAATCCGGAAACGCTGACACGGCTTCTTCTGGAAGATCCTCAAAAAGCGAAGAAGGGGCTTTTCATCGTCTTTGAGGGGCAGGACGGATCGGGCAAGAGCACCCAGATCCGTGCGCTTTCCCAGTATCTGGAAGAAAAAGGACGTGAGGTTCTGCATACGAGAGAACCTGGCGGAACGGAAGTTGCCGAAAAGATCCGTGAGATCCTGCTGGATCCCGAGAACAAGGGTATGAACGCGACGTGCGAGGCGTATCTGTATGCCGCCGCACGGGCGGAACATGTACAGAACGTGATCCTGCCTGCTCTTGAGGCGGGAAAGATCGTCCTGTGCGACCGCTTCATGCTGTCCTCCATCGCGTATCAGGGATACGGCAGGGAGCTCGGCGTGGAGACGGTGCGCCAGATCAACAGCGCGGCGCTGGCAGGACTTGAGCCGGACTGCACGTTCTTTCTGTCCATCGATCCCCTGGCGGGGCTTTCCAGAATCCACAGAAGAGAACCCGACAGGATCGAACTGGAAGGCGCGCCGTTCCATGAGCGCGTCCGCAGGGGATATATCGATACGGCGCGGGAAGATCCGAAGATCGAAACGGTTGACACGACAAGACCTAAGCTGGAAGTCACGGCGGATATCATCGCACGTTTCGAAAAGCGGTTCTCAGACATCCTTTGACGCGTTTCTCCGTCATGGTATAATAAGATAACAGCAGCTGTGAGAGCTGCATTTGGAAAGGAGCTTACGGGTATGAAACTGATCATCGCAATCGTACAGGACGAAGACAGCCAGAAGTTCATCAGTGAGATGATGAAACATGGCTTCAGTGTGACGAAACTTGCGACGACCGGCGGTTTCCTGCGCATTGGCAATACAACGATGATGATCGGCGTCGAGGATGAGCGCGTGGAAGAGGCGTTGTCGATCATTGAAAAGATCTGCAAATCCAGGAAACAGGTCGTTACCTCTCCGTCACCGATGGCGGGAACGACGGGCGTATACATTCCCTATCCTGTCGAGGTCACGGTAGGCGGCGCGACGGTGTTCGTTCTGGATGTCGACCAGTTCAAGAAACTCTGATTCGTAGATGACACAGGCGTTTCACGCGAATCTTCTGACCGGCGAGATCGAAGCCGGCCGTAAAACTGTATTAAATGAGATTGCCGGTGTGCTGTGCGGCGCGGAAAACGCGCCGTGCGGACACTGTTTGTCATGCAAAAGGATCCTGTCGGAGCAGCATCCTGATGTGCACATACTGGATCCGGGAAAAAACAGCATCCGGATCGAGCAGATGAGATCGTTTCTCGTCGAGGAGAACGTGCGGCCTTTCGAAGCACCGTTCAAGGCTTATGTGATCCTGCACGCGGAAAGGATGAATCCGACCTGTCAGAACGCACTGCTTAAGACGCTGGAGGAGCCCAGCGGGGATACGCGTTTCTATCTCGTGGCGGAAAACACGGACGCTTTTCTGCCCACGATCCTTTCCCGCTGCGCAAAACGCCAGATCGTGCCGGTGGCGAAAGAGGAACTTGTCCGCAGGCTTCAGAGCCTCGGGGCACGCGAGGAACGCGCGTGGATCGCCGCCTCGCTGGCAAACGGGTCCTGGCAGAACGCACGGGCGATCGCTGAGGACGATGCTTTTTTTGAACAAGGCGGTGCGGCGGCGGAAACGCTCTGCCGTGTGCTGGCCGGCGAGATGACGGCGCTGCCTTTTCTGCATACGTATGTACAGAAGAAAGAAAGCGCGCTGACTGCCGCGGACTGGTGGCTGATGCTGCTGAGGGATCTTCTCGGAACGGCTTTGGGACGGGAGGAGAGCCGGTATTTCTACACGCGACCGCAGTCCTATGACAGAGCCGCTACGGTGTGTTCAAAGCGCACGCTGGTGCGCCTCATCGCCGAACTGGAAAAGACAAGGCAGCAGATTCTGGAGAATGTAAACGCGTCGCTGGCTGCAGACGGCTTCTTTTCTGCAGTACTGAAGGAGAAGAAAACGAAATGATTCGAGTAGTAGGAGTCCGGATGAAGAAAGCGGGGAAGGTGTATTTCTTCGACCCGGACGGACAGGAACTGGAACAGGGACTGGTCGTAGTGGATACCGCGAACGGCGCGGCGTTCGGCGAACTGGTCATGACGGGACGGGAGGTCCCGGACGAGCAGGTCGTCCAGCCGCTGCGTAAAGTGCTGCGGCAGGCGACGCAGGAAGATATAGAAAAGCGCGAGGCACAGATCAAAAAGCAGGAAGAAGCGATGAAGATCTGCGAGGAAAAGATCGCGGCGCACCAGCTGGATATGAAGCTGGTGAATGTGGAGCTTGCTTTTGACAATTCCAAGCTGACGTTCTATTTTACGGCAGACGGACGCGTGGACTTCCGTGAGCTGGTGAAGGAACTGGCGCACATTTTCCGCACGCGCATCGAGCTGCGGCAGATCGGTGTACGTGACGAGACCAAGATGCTGGGCGGAATCGGCGCCTGCGGCAGACCCTGCTGCTGTGCACTGTATATGAATGAGTTCGCACCCGTATCCATCAAGATGGCAAAGGAGCAGAATCTGTCCCTGAATCCCACGAAAATCTCGGGAATCTGCGGACGGCTGATGTGCTGCCTGAAATATGAAGAGGATTATTACGAGGAAGTCCACAAGGAGATGCCCAAGGTCGGCAAGGAGATCAAAACGCCGGACGGCAGCGGCATCCTTCTGGAAAACAACGTTCTGAAGAAGACGTGCCGTGTGCGTGTGTCTCTTCCGGACGGAACGGTGGACATCCGCAGTTATCCGCTGGAGGATATCAAACGTGCGGAGCAGGGGCTTCCCCCGCTGAAAAAACAGGATCCGCTGGAAGGATTCGGGTCACTGAGATCCGACATGGCGACTGCTTCGCAGACGCAGCAGGACAGATCCCAGCGCAGTTCCGGCGCGAAAAAGAAACGTCCGCAGCAGGGCCAGGGCCAGAACAAGCCCGGACAGAAGAGCGGGCAGGAAAAACAGGGCCAGAAAGAACGGCCGGCCGATCCGAACAGGAAAAAGCAGTCCGGCGCTCCCAAAAAGGGAAGCGGACAGCCCAAGGGCGGGCAGGACAAGGAAACGGTGCGGCTGCGTCCCGCGCAGGAGAAACCCAAGGGCTCCGGCGGACACAGGAACAGCCGCAGGAGAAGACCGCAGCACAGCCAGAAGAGCGGAGCGCAGGAAACGGTGCGTCTGGTTCCGGCTTCCGGAAAAAGGAATGACGACAGCAAGTGAGTTTCAGATGACGGAAAAGGAGCGATCAGAATGTCGATCAGAAGAGGAGCGTGTCTCGCTGCTGCGATCCTGCTCGTTGTGAGTCTTGCAGGATGCATGTTCGTCTCAAGACCGGCACCGCAGCGTACGGAAGAGACAGCGGTGCAGACGCCGGCGGCGACACAGGAAAAGGAAGAACAGGTCAAGCCTGAAAAGACGGAAACGGCGCAGGTCACGGAAAAGCCGGAAGAGAGCGAAAAACCAGAGTCGACGCAGCAAGCGTCGGAGTCGGGCAGCAGCGCCTCCAGTCCCACACCTTCTGCGACACCGCAGGGGGGCACCCTGGACAGCAACACACAGTACGAGGCCAATATCTTTCTCAGCAATTTTGCCGAACAGTACTGGTACAGTTATGACCGCAGTGCGGAGGACTACTGCCAGTGGGCGCATTTCGCGATCCTGTTCGCCAAGATCAACCGGCATTCGGATATCGAATACAAGCAGTGGTACGGCGAACCTTACGAGACGCTGACGCTGGCGCAGATCGATGAGATCACGTACCGGTATCTGGGCGTGCACTTCGGGGAGGACGAGGCCAACGAAGTGGACGGATGGGATCATCTGGTGTTCCGTGAAGGCAGAGTCGGATCGGAAGCGGCGGACGGGGAACTGCATAATCTCTTCGTTGTCGTGGATTCGATTAAGGACGACGGCGGACTCAAGGTCGCGACGTTCACGGTCTACAGCACAGACGATCTTAATTCCGACTGTTACAAACTGACGCCCGGACAGGCCATGGCGTCCTCTTCTCTTACAAAGGAGGGAACGGGGACCGCGGTCATGAAACCGTACAGTGTGAACGGGCGGTCGACTTATCAGCTGTTGCGGTACCAGATCGACTGAAACTGAATACAACGGAAAGGCAGTATGCTTTTCCGTTTTCTTTTTGAATAAGGGGACGCGCCGGAAACAGGGGAGAAGATCTGCTCCCAAAAAGGGAATATGGGAAGCACCGGTCTGTGTGTCTTGAACTACACCGCGTTTGGAAGTAAAATACTATTGTTTGGTTTCGGCAAGAAGGAGAAAGTCCGTCCCCCGGAAGACGGAGAAAGTGAGCGGAACCGGACGATCATGATGATATGACATGCCTTTCGGCATTTCATTTACAGTAAATGGGATCTCCGTGTTCAGGAGGCAGAAAGAGAGGTCTCATAGCGCCAGGCCCCACGAGGGTGACGAGGGTTGGCAGTTGTCGAAAGACTCGGCGGATGCTGCCACGGCCGGGCCCCGTTGAAGAACGGGAAAACAGTGGGCCGTCAGGGAGAAAGGAAAAAGCGGAATCGAAACCGTAACAGAGGTTCTCCCGGCACTGTATACTTCATTCCGGACTTTGCGATGA
>JAFRLQ010000074.1 GCA_017431145.1 Clostridia bacterium
CCGCTTCTTTCTGCAGCGCTTGCAGGCTTTGTATCATCGTTCTTCGGTTTTACCTGTGATCCATCACTGATCCCGCAGGCTCTGACCATGCTGAGCGGACCGATCGCTATTCTGTCGGCGGTTTCTTCCGACTGGTTCTTTCTGCTTGCGCAGCTGATTGTTTGTTCTGTCGTCATTCCCGCAGCGGTGACGATTCCGCTTTCCCGTCTTCTGTTCGGAATGCATGCGTCTAAAGGTCAGTACATGAAGCTAGATCTTTGATCCCTCATTCCAGTATAAATGTGTTATAATGTGCATGTTGTTTTGAAAATGACTCATCAACCAAGGAGGCCCTTATGTTAGATATGAAACGGATCCGGGAAAACCCGGATGAGATCCGTGCCGCGCTGAAAGCGCGCAGAAGCGATATCGATCTGGCACCGTTCTTTGAGCTGGATCAGAAACGCCGCTCCATGATCGGAGAAGTGGAAGCGCTTCGCGCCAAGAGCAATGCAGATTCCAAACAGATCCCGATCAAAAAGAAAAACGGCGAAGACGTTACCGCGATCCTCGCTGAAATGAAAGAACTTTCCAACCAGATCAAAACCTGTGAGGAAACGCTTCGCACTGTGGAGCAGGAACTGAACGACTTCGTGCTGACCATCCCCAACGTGCCGCACAGCAGCGTACCGGACGGTCCCGACGACAGCGCCAATATTACAATCCGCAAATGGGGAGAGCCCACAACTTTTGATTTCGAGCCGAAAGCTCACTGGGACATCGGAACAAATCTCGGGATCCTTGATTTTGATACCGCCGCAAAGGTGACCGGCTCCCGCTTCACCTTCTACAAAGGCGCGGGTTCCCGGCTGGAGCGTGCGCTTTACTGCTTCATGCTGGATACGCACACAGAGGAAAGCGGATACGAAGAGGTCTTCCCTCCCTACATGGTGCACAGACGCAGCATGATCGGAACAGGGCAGCTTCCCAAGTTTGAGGAAGACGCCTTCAAAGTCCAGGGTACCGACTATTTCCTGATCCCTACCGCAGAGGTCCCTGTAACGAACATGTACCGCGAGCAGATCCTTGACGGCGCCAAACTGCCGATCAAGCACTGCGCGTACAGCGCCTGCTTCCGGGCGGAAGCCGGAAGCGCAGGCCGTGACACACGCGGACTGATCCGTCAGCATCAGTTCAACAAGGTGGAACTGGTAAAATTCGCCCATCCGGATCATTCCTATGAAGAACTGGAATCCCTGACAAATGATGCAGAAAAGATCCTGCAGAAACTCGGTCTTCCCTACCGTGTACAGCTTCTGTCCAGCGGTGACCTCGGCTTCTCCTCTGCAAAGACCTATGATCTTGAAGTCTGGATGCCTTCCTACGGAAGATATGTCGAAATCTCTTCCTGCTCTGACTTTGAGGACTTCCAGGCGCGCCGCGCAGGCATCCGTTTCCGCGACGAGAACAAGCAGGTCCGTTTCGTTCATACACTGAACGGTTCCGGCATCGCCGTCGGCAGAACCGTTGCCGCGATTCTGGAAAACTATCAGCAGGCTGACGGACACGTCCGGATCCCCGAGGCTCTGATCCCCTACATGCGCGGACGCACCGAGATCTGATCCGGTTTCAACAGCATAGAAAAAGACAGCTGCAAGCAGCTGTCTTTTTGTTATACAGATTTACGATACGCTTATCTTCCGTACCAGAACTCTCTGCACAGTTTGTCAGTTCCTTCATCGGCAAAGTCTGCCTTGATGCCAAGGTATCTGCAGGCTTCAGCAATGATCGGCACATATTTTCCGTATGCGCAGCAGCTGTGATGGATGTACGGTCCCTTGACGATCTTGTCTTCCCAAGCGACCCAATCCTTCACTTCGCACCAGCTGTAGGTACCGCCAGTCACGGGGCCGTCAACACCAACACCCTCACCGATCAGCATGCTGTACTCACCATGGTCTCCGTCAAAGCGGACGATCGTGATGGGCTCACCCTTCTTGCACTCGAAGTGAGAACGGCCTTCCTGCCAGATCTTGCGGTCAGTGCCAGCCATGGACGGCGGGAAGTTTCCGCAGTGCCACAGAAGCTCGGAATTGTCATTGTAACGATGACGGATCGTAAGGTCTGCAAAGAATACATTGCTGTTATACAGCGTTGCCGCCATCAGCATACGGGTTCCGATGACGCCG
>JAFRLQ010000075.1 GCA_017431145.1 Clostridia bacterium
TCAACGCTGCGCGAAACATCCTTGAGGAAGGATTAAGGCAGATCAGTTAAAGAACAACACACAATAAATCCTGTAGGGCCGGGCGGGCCCGAACATAACGCTTGCGGAGACCATGTAAGACTTCCCATTGGAAGCAGCGGTTGTTGAAACAAGAATCCCCCATCCTCAACGCGGGTGCGTAGGTGGTGGGAGAACGTCAAGCTGATCTGGTTTCCTTCGTGGCTGTGGCTGCTGCTCATACCGGCCAATTACCTGATCGACCGCCTCGTACTGCGGTGGGGACTGCCGAAGGGGATGAAGGACAGAAAGCAGTTTCTCAGAAGGAACACCTGGAAGATCTGTCTTGCGGGCTTTCTGAGCGACTTTGCAGGTAGTCTCATGCTGTTCGGTGTGCTGCTCGGGTCAGACAAACTGCCCGGAGAATGGGGGACGAGGATCAGCAACGCCGTCTCTTACAACCCGTTTGCGGATCCTGCCGGCCTTGTGATCGTTCTTTTTGCAGTCGCGGTTGCAGGAAGCTGCATCTTTCTGCTGGACAGGATGATCCTGAAACGTGCAGGTCTGGAAAAACGGGACGCGAAGCGCGCCGCGCTGAAACTTGCGCTGGTGACGGCACCGTATCTGTTCCTCGTTCCTTCCATGCTGCTTTTCAGATGAAAGACCCGGCGGCTGTTCCGGCCGGATTTCGTGTATACTGAAACAAAGAAAGATTTGGAGGCAGAATATGAAGCTACCTTTTGCATCGGATTATATGGACGGCGCACATCCCGCCGTGCTGGAGGCGCTCGTCAGGACCAACGGCAGAAAGGTCGCCGGATACGGCGAGGATGAACTGTGTGAAGAAGCACGGGAAAAGATCCGTGAAGCGTGCGGATGTCCGGACGCGGAGATCTTCTTCGTGAGCGGCGGCACGCAGGCGAACGCGACGGTTCTCGGCGCGCTGCTGGCACCGTATCAGGGGGTTCTCTGCGCGGCGACGGGGCATATCAACGGGCATGAAGCAGGCGCGGTGGAAAAAGGAGGACATAAGGTCCTTCCGCTGCCGGCAGTCTGGGGAAAGATCACGGCGCAGCAGATCAGACAGGCTGCGGAAGCGTATCTTTCGGATATGAGCCGCGACCATGTGGTGATGCCCGGGGCGGTCTATCTGTCCCAGCCCACGGAACTGGGGACGCTGTATATGAAGACGGAGCTGGAGGAGATCTCGTCTGCATGCAGGACATACGGCATGCCGCTTTATATCGACGGCGCCCGGCTTGCATACGCGCTGGCCTGCCCGGAAAACGACGTTACGATCCCGGATCTGGCGCGTCTTTGCGATGTGTTCTATATCGGCGGGACCAAATGCGGCGCGCTGTGCGGCGAGGCGGTGGTGGTCCCCGTGAAGGGCAGGATTCCGCATTTCTTCTCGATCATCAAACAGGACGGTGCGCTTCTTGCAAAGGGAAGGACGCTGGGCGTGCAGTTCGGCGCGCTGTTTACGGACGATGTCTACTTCACGCTGGGTGAAAACGCGATCCGCCAGGCGGATAAGATCAGAGACGCGATGACACGACTCGGGATTCGTACGTTCGTGCTGTCGCCGACGAACCAGCTGTTCGCGGTGCTGGAGGACCGGCACGTGCGGAAACTGCAGGAGAGCGTGCAGTTCAACGTCTGGGAAAAGACAGACGCGTTCCACACGGTGGTGCGTTTCGTGACCGGATGGTCCACGACGGATGAGGAGACGGATGCGCTGATCCGGTGTCTGGAGGATCTGGGATGACAGAACTTGAAAAGGAACTGTTCGCGTGCAGGGATGAGGAATACCGGGCGTTTCAGAGCGCGCTGATGCCGACTGTCGATCCGGAAAGAATGATCGGCGTGCGCACGCCGCAACTGCGCGCCATGGCGAAGCGGCTGGTACAGGAGGGAGAGGCGGAGCATTTCTTCCGGGACGTCCCGCATAGGTATTTCGAGGAGGATCAGATCCATGCGCTCGCGATCGAGCGTATAAAGGATCCCGGGACATGCATGCGGGAGACGGAGGCGTTCCTTCCGTATATCGATAACTGGGCGACCTGCGATCAGCTGCGCCCCAAAGCGCTGGAGAAAGACCTTGCATCGCTGGATGCGGCTGTCAGACGGTGGCTTTCGTCGGATCATGTCTACACAGTGCGGTTCGCGTACAAGATGCGCATGTCGTACTTTCTGGGGGAAGCGTTCGATCCCGCGCAGCTGCGGGAGACGCTGCTGCCCGTTCCGGACGACTATTATGTCCGGATGATGATCGCCTGGTATCTTGCCACGGCGCTTGCAAAACAGTGGGAGGACACGCTTTCTTTCCTTTCGGAGGGACTGCTGGATCCCTGGACCCACAACAAGACGATCCAGAAGGCTGTTGAGAGCCTGCGGATCACACAGGAACAGAAAACGGTCCTGCGCGCGATGAGACGCAGGGCGTGACACGGGAGGTAATATCATGTTTGCTTATATCTGGCCGCTTGCGCTGGGCGTTCTGGCGAACGTCGTCTATCAGATCTGCGCCAAGTCCCTGCCGGACGGGATCCATCCTCTGGCGTCGCTCACAGTGACCTATCTGGTCGCGGCGGCGGCAAGTCTCGTCCTGTTTTTCGCACTGGACCGGGGCGGGAACCTAGTCAGGGAATACGGGAAACTGAACTGGGCGCCTTTCGCACTGGGCATCGTCCTCGTCGGACTTGAGGTCGGCATGATCTATCTGTACCGCGCGGGTTGGCAGGTCAATACGGGATTCATCGTGCAGAGCACGCTTGTGTCGATCATGCTGATCCTTGTCGGATTTCTGCTGTACCGCGAACAGCTGACATGGAACAAGATCGTCGGTGTGGTCGTCTGCCTCGGAGGTCTGGTCCTCATCAATCTGAAGTGACCCCGGCAGATTGCCTGTGCGGGAACGGGGGAGTAAAATAGAAAAAACAAAAGGAAGAGGAAAGGGAAAATGATCAATATTCTTTGCTTCGGAGATTCCAACACATACGGCTTCGTGCCGTTCACAGGTCTCAGGTTCGACAGGAACACGCGCTGGACCGGCGTTCTGCAGAAACTTCTGGGAGAAGACTATTACGTGATCGAGGAGGGGCTCAACGGCAGGACTACCGCCTATGACGACCCAATCGATTTTGAGGACATGAAAAACGGGAGAAAGTATCTTCCCACCGCGATCTCCACGCATATCCCGCTGGATCTGGTGATCATCATGCTGGGAACGAATGATACCAAATACCGCTTCGGCGCCACCTCCTTCGATATCGCGAAAGCACTGGGAAAAATGGCCGCCATGGTACGGAGCATGACGGCGGAAAAGAACTTCGACGGAAAACCGGCAAAGGTGCTGATCGTGTCTCCCATCCGCATCGGAGAAGGGATGCGCGACGCGAGTCCCTTCCGGGAGGAGTTCGGCGGACGCTCCATCGGCATCGCGGAGGAGCTCGCAAAGCAGATCGAGCTTTCCTGCGGACCGCTGGAGGGCGTGTATACATTCGACGCAAAAACGGTTGCGGAGCCCTCGGGCGATGACGACCTGCATATGGACGCGGAGAATCACAGACGTCTTGCCGAGGCGCTGGAGAAGGAGATCCGCAGGATCCTGGCGGAGTAAAAAGCAGACACACGAGACAGGACGGGACATGTTCCCGTCTTTTTTTAAAAAGGTGTTGACAAGTAAACTTGGCATGATATACTGAGCTTGACAAGAAAACTTGGCAAATTGCCGGAGGATGAACAAATGACAAAAGAAGAGATCCTGCAGATGAGCCAGGAGGAGAACAAAGGCAAAGATGTCGTGAATATCGAAGTGGCAAGAAACGGTTTCCGGATCGCCTGGATCCTTTCCGTATGCCTTGCGGCGGCCGTCTCTGTCGTGGACGCGGTCGCATTCGGGAGAATGTGCAGCGAAGCGCTCTTTGTGATCATGGCGGGAAGCGCCGCCGTGTTCTGGTATAAATACGCCAAACTGCGCAGGCGTCATGAAGTGTTCGTCGCCGTCAGTTATACGGTCGCGGCGGCAGCTTTCCTGCTTTCGTGGATCCTGCAGATGGCAGGAGTGTGAGCGATGGAAGAGAAACTTGTACTGAAAAACAGGATACGTGAAGCACGTGCGCAGAAGGGGCTGTCCCAGTCGCAGCTTGCCCAAATGGTCGGTGTGTCGCGCAATACGATCAGTTCCATCGAAACGGGGCAGTTCAGCCCCACGGCAAAACTTGCGCTGATCCTGTGCATCGCGCTGGACAGAAAATTCGAAGAACTCTTCTTTTTCTGAAGAGCGGGAACGGCATCTGTTTTTTCTTGCATACGTGACGGCTTCTTTGTAAAATAAAGATAAGAATAGCCCTGCTTCGAGATGAAGAAAGGCAACAGATCAATACGGACGGGAAAGACCGTCACGGAAAGGAAAGCCTATGAAATTTTGCACAAACTGCGGACAGCAGCTGGATGACGCCGCGGTCTTCTGCACGAACTGCGGTATGAGATTCGAGGTTCCCCAGGAAGTCGCAAGACAGGTCGACGACGGCATGACGATGGCGGCGGTCGATCCGATCCCGGAACCGGAGCCGGTCATCCCCGATCCGGTCCCTGAGGAGATCCCGGTAGAACCTGTCTACGAAGCGCCTGCTTATGAGGCACCTGCGTATGACGCGCAGCCCGAATTTGCGGCGCAGCCTGTCTATGCGGAACAGCCCGTTTATGAGGCGCCTCCCATTGTGGAACAGCCTGTCCCGGAACCGCCCAAAAAGGAAAAGAAGAAAAAAGGCCCGTGGATGATCCTGACATTCGTCGCGGCAGGCGTCGGCCTTCTCGGCATTTTGCTTACCGCGCTGATCTCAGGCGCGATGGTGCGTACGACCAGAAACGCGCTGCTGGATACCACGGATGCGCTGAATCAGAAGTCCTCGCAGCTGACTGAGACGCAGGCGGAACTGGATTCCGTGAAATCGGAAAAAGCCACGCTAGAGAGCGAATACGCCGCGATCCAGGAACAGCTCGACGCAGTCGGCGGCGATATGGATGCAGTGACGGCGAAACTGGAGGAGATGAACGAATTCATCGATGAGATCCGGTATGACACGACCGGATATCTCACGCATGACTACATGATCTCCGACGGTGTCATCGTACTGGGCACCGGTGAGAGCAAGGTCGTGGATCTGTACTCCAATATCCAGGGCAGCTACACGATCCGCTATATCGGAGATTCCGCATCGGTGAAGTTTGAGGAAGCGGAATGGAATCAGCACACGACGATCCGCGTGCAGGCGCTGGAGCCCGGTCTGACCATCGCGACGATGACCAACAGCGCCAACAGCGATACGATCACGATCCTGGTCTATGTCGTGGAGTGACGGACCGGAAAGAAAGGAGAAAGAATCATGGAGAAATATGTATGCAATATCTGCGGTTATGAATATGATCCCGCAGTCGGCGATCCGGACAACGGGATCGCGCCCGGCACCGCGTTCGCGGATCTGCCTGAGGACTGGGTCTGCCCGCTCTGCGGCGTAGGCAAGGAGGATTTCTCTGCCGAGTAATCGACGAAAAAACAGGAAAAGCCGTTCCGCCCGGAACGGCTTTTTTGCCGCGCCAGACCGGTTCCGCAGATGCTTCCGGCCGGTTTCCCCCGATTGATTTTTCACATGGAATGGTGTACCTTTAAGGATGGTATCTGCCGTGAACGGCAGTGAAAAAACAAGAACATGCGGGGACATGAAAGTGCTTGAGTTGAAGAATCTTTCTTTTGAGGTGCATGAGGACGGGATCGACCGCGCCATCGTGCACGATATGAATCTGGTCATCCCGGACAACAAGTTCGTGGTGATCACAGGACCCAACGGCGGAGGTAAGTCCACGCTGGCGAGACTGATCGCCGGGATCGAACAGCCGACGGAGGGACAGATCCTGCTGGACGGAGAAGACATTACGAATCTTTCCATCACGGAACGTGCCAGAAAGGGGATCGGCTACGCGTTCCAGCAGCCCGTGCGGTTCAAGGGACTGCGCGTGATCGATCTTCTGCGCATCGCGGCAGGAAGAGAGATCTCGGTGTCCGAGACCTGCGATTTTCTTTCAGAGGTCGGCCTTTGCGCCAGAGACTATATCGACCGGGAAGTGAACGCTTCGCTTTCCGGCGGCGAGCTCAAGCGCATTGAGATCGCTACGGTGCTGGCGCGCGGATGCAAGCTTTCCCTGTTTGACGAGCCGGAGGCCGGCATCGATCTTTGGAGCTTTCAGAGTCTGATCCGCATTTTCGAGAAGATGCGAAGCGAGATCCGGGACAGCTCCATCGTGATCATTTCCCATCAGGAGAGGATCCTTGAAATCGCAGATGAGATCATCGTCCTTGCGGACGGCGGCATTGTGGCACAGGGACCTGCGGAGGAGATCATGCCCGTGATCACGGGAACGGACTCCGCCGTCATCGCCTGCGAGAGACTGGCATAAGGAGGCGCGGAGAATGGTCAAACTTGATGAGATCCAGAAACGCATCATCGCGGAAGTGGCAGACCTGCACGAGGTGCCCATGGGCGCTTACAATTTCCGCGCGAACGGAGAGCTTGCGGGACGCAACACCACGGAGAATATCGATATCCAGACCAAACAGGACAAAAGCGGTATCGATATCCGCATCAAGCCGGGCACGAAGCATGAGTCCGTGCATATCCCGGTCGTTCTGAGCGCGAGCGGTCTGAAGGAGACGGTCTACAACGACTTCTATGTCGGCGAGGACTGCGACGTCGTGATCGTCGCCGGATGCGGCATCGACAACTGCGGACAGCAGGACAGCCAGCATGACGGCGTCCACCGCTTCTTTATCGAAAAGAACGCCAAAGTCAAATATGTGGAAAAGCATTACGGCTCGGGGGACGGCGCGGGGAAACGCATCCTGAACCCCGTGACCGAGGTTTATATGCAGGAAGGCAGCTCCATGGAAATGGAGATGGTGCAGATCAAGGGCGTGGATTCCACCGAACGCACGACGGTCGCGGAGCTGGCAGCAGGCGCGAAACTGGTGGTCCGGGAGCGCCTGATGACCCACGGCGAGCAGAAAGCGCTCAGCGGCTACCGCGTATCCCTCAATGGCGAAGGATCCAGCGCGGATGTGGTCTCACGGTCTGTGGCGCGCGATCATTCCTATCAGAAATTCGATGCCTGCGTGATCGGGAACACCGCCTGCAGCGGACATACGGAATGTGATTCCATCATCATGGACCAGGGCACGATCCTCGCGGTCCCGTCGCTGGAGGCAAACAGTGTCGACGCGATGCTGGTGCATGAGGCCGCGATCGGAAAGATCGCCGGCGACCAGCTGAACAAGCTCATGACGCTCGGCCTTACGGCCCAGGAGGCGGAAGAGCAGATCATCAACGGATTCCTGAAATAACACGAACAGCCTCTCCGGAACGCTCCGGAGAGGCGTTTTTTGAAAGAAAGGAGCAGGACCATGTTCAAAGGGAAAGTCGTCGTCGTCACCGGCGGCGCGAACGGGATCGGCGCCTGTACGGCAAGGATGTTCCGGGAGGAAGGTGCGCGCGTCTTTGTGATCGATAAAGAGGAAGGCGATCACTTCGTCGGGGACATCAGCGACAGGACCGTGCTGGAGGCGTTCGCCTCATATGTGATCCGGGAGGCGGGGCACGTGGACGTGCTCGTCAACAACGCGCTTCCCCTGATGCGCGGGATCGATGAGTGCTCCTGGGAGGCGTTTCAGTATGCGCTGAGTGTCGGCGTGACGGCGCCGTTTTATCTCACAAAACTGTTTCTTCCGCATTTCGCGCCGGGCGCGAGCATCATCAATATCTCCTCCTCGCGCGACCGCATGAGTCAGCCGCAGACGGAAAGCTATACGGCAGCCAAAGGCGGGATCGCCGCGCTGACGCATGCGCTGGCGGCGAGCCTTGCGGGAAGGGTGCGGGTCAACTCCGTATCTCCGGGATGGATCGACACGAAAGGAAACGTCTGGGAGGGACCGGACGCGGTCCAGCAGCCTGCGGGAAGAGTCGGTGTTCCCGAGGATATCGCCAACATGATCCTGTATCTTGCGTCGGACAAGGCAGGATTCATCACAGGGGAAAACATCACCGTCGACGGCGGCATGACGCATCTCATGATCTATCACGGAGACAACGGCTGGCATCTGGATGAACAAGGATAAAGAAAACGATGAAATACACACAGCAGAACGCGGCGACCATCGACTCGTGGAAGGAAAAGTACGGCCTTTTCTGGATGGAGCCGCTGTCGCATGAGGATTATGTTCGGGCGGCGGCAGGCGAGGAGATCCTGACGCTGACGCCGCAGAGAAAAGTGCCGTTTTCCTGGTACGGGGACTGCCGCGGGAAGAAGGTCCTTGGCCTTGCCGCCGGCGGAGGCCAGCAGATGGCGGTCATGGCGGCGCTCGGCGCACAATGCACGCTGTTTGATCTTTCTCAGACGCAGATCGAGTCGGACCGCATGGTGAGCGAGCGGGAAGGGTATCCCATTTCGCTGGTAAGAGGCGATATGACGGAGCCTCTGCCTTTTGCAGACGGCTCCTTCGATATGGTGATCAATCCGGTGTCGAACCATTATATCGAGGACGTATATCCGGTGTTCCGTGAGATCTACCGCGTGCTGAAACCGGGCGGAACGTTCCTCGCGGGGCTGGATACCGGCATTTACTGGGCTTTTGCCCAGGACGGGAACGGACTCGTCCACCGTCTTCCGTTCAATCCGCTGAAAGACGAAGCGGTGCGCAGAGAGCTGGAAGAGGAGGACATGTCCCTCGTTTTCTCCCATACGATGGAAGAGCAGATCGGCGGCCAGCTGAAGGCTGGATTCATCCTGCGTGATCTTCTGGAAGACACCAATGAGGCAGGCGCCTTTTATGAGTTCAACGTGCCGACGTTCATCCTGACGCGGGCGGTAAAGTAAACAGACACGCGAAGCAGGCTTCCGGTTCGGAAGCCTGTTTTTTTGCTTTATAGGAAATTGCTCAAATTGAGAAAAAACGAGTTGGTGATGAAAGAGAGAAAACCTAAAAGAAGAAGTCAATGCCGTCAGCCTCACCGAAGATGTCATCAAGATCCTCGTTGAGGAAGTAATCCATATCA
>JAFRLQ010000076.1 GCA_017431145.1 Clostridia bacterium
ACGGTCCATCTGGAACCCGGTCAGATCTGCGCTTTTATCGGACATAACGGCGCCGGCAAAACAACGACGCTGAAGGCCTGCTGCGGCATCCATGATTTCGATTCCGGCAACATCCTGATCAACGGACATTCCATCAAGGACGAGCCGATCCGCTGCAAACAGGACCTGGCGTATCTGCCGGACAATCCGGACCTGTACGAATTCATGTCCGGAAACCGCTATCTGAACTTCGTCAGCGATATCTTCCGCATCCCGCTTGACGTGCGCAGGCAGCGCATCGCAAGATACGCGGAAATGCTGCAGATCTATCAGGATCTGAACCAGCCGATCTCGTCGTATTCCCATGGAATGAAGCAGAAGATCGCCATCATCTCCGCGCTGATCCACGACCCGAAACTGCTCCTCATGGATGAGCCGTTCGTCGGTCTGGATCCCGTGGCGTCCCATGATCTGAAAATCGTCATGCACGATCTTTGTGAAAACGGTTCCTCCATTTTCTACTCCACCCATGTGCTGGAAGTCGCCGAGAAACTCTGCGACCGCGTTGTGATCATCAAAAACGGCCGTCTCGTCGCAAGCGGCACGATGGAAGAAGTCCGCGGAGACAGTTCTCTGGAGTCCGTCTTCCTTGAACTGGAGGGCGATGAAAATGCTTAAGCTGCTGCTGAAAGTCCGCTTTGCCTCCATGTTCACGCGACAGCGCTCCGTGAACGGCAAAAGAGCATCCGGCGGCGGAAAGCGGATCATTCTGTTCCTGTTTCTTCTGTTCTACGCCGGTACGAGCATCTTTATCATGCTGCACACCATGTACCGTGATCTGATGCCCGTGCTCATTCAGAATCAGCTGGTCTGGTATGTATTCGGGATCTCCACGCTGGTATCCGCCCTGCTTTCCCTTCTTCTGGATGCGCAGAGCGCCAGATCCCAGCTGTATGAAGCGCATGACAACGATCTTCTGATGTCCATGCCGATCCCGCCCGGCACGATCCTTCTGTCGCGTCTTCTTTCGATCTATCTGTTTTCTCTGGCGTACGCCGTGATCCTGTATCTTCCGGCCGTTGTCGTCTGCGTACAGAACGGTCAGATGAGCGCGTTTCAGGTCGTCGGCGCCTTGTTCTGTATCCTGCTTGTGGAGTGGATCCCCGTTGCGATCTCCTGTCTCGTCGGACGTTTCCTCGCTTACCTGCACAAGCGCTTCACGCATTTCAGGATCGTCAGCGCGGTCGTGACCGGTGTTCTTCTTCTGGCGTACCTTTATTTCTCCATGAACCTGAGCAACGTCATCGGAAGGATCACCGCTGACCCCGTCAGTTATGCTTCCACGTTCAAAAAAACTGCCTGGCCGCTGTATCTTGTCGCACGCGCATGCACCGGCGATCCGCTGTTCATCGCGCTGCTCGTCCTGCTGACGGCCGTGATCTGCGTTCCTGTCTACTTCTATCTGAGCAGAACGTTCCTGAAGAGCGTCGGATCCGCAAAAGCATCGCGGAAAAAAGCCCGTGCTTCCCGGTCCCGTGCGCTTTCTCCGATGCGCACGCTCGTGCTGCGCGAGATCGAGCATTTTACAGGCAATACCTCCTATATGGTCAATGCGGGATTCGGTCTTCTGATCGAACTGGCATTCTCCGTTTTCTTCCTGATCCGCAAAGGATCCCTGTTCCTTTATAACCCGGCGTTCCTGCCGGTCGGGTTTGTGGATGTTCTCCCCGCGCTCGTTCTGTCGCTGCTGCAGACGATGGTCATGATCTCCGCCTGCATGGTCTCGCTGGAACGCAACAATATCTGGATCGTTCAGTCCCTTCCGGTCACGCCGGATAAAGTGCTTCTTTCCAAGGCGCTGGCACAGTTTGCGATCTGTCTTCCCTTCACGCTCGTCTCTTCCCTTTTGTGCATCATCGCGCAGAAGTCTCTGAGTCTTGCCTCTGTCTGGATCATCCTCTCGCCTCTTGCCATGGCTCTTCTGGCATCGTTTATCGGTGTCCGCGTGAACATGATGTTCCCCCGGCTGGACTATATCGACGACATCACCGTGATCAAAAGAAGCGCGAGCGTCATGGTCTCCATGCTGCTTATGTGGCCGATCGCCGGCTTCAGCATCATACCGCTGTTCCTGCCCGGCATCCCCATTCATGCAGCCATGGCGTTCCACACGCTGATCCCGCTTCTCATCTGTCTTCCGATCATTCATTACCTGCGCCACCGCGGCGCCAGAGCCTTCGCGCATCTTGCGTGACGCACAAAAAGGAGTTCCCCATGAATGCCGAAACAAGAATGAATATGCTGAACGCACGTAAAAACGAAGGGATCCTGGATCTCGTTCTGGACACGGACACTTTCAATGAAGTGGACGACCAGTACGCTCTTTCCTATATCCTGCACGCGCCGGAACGTCTGAACCCCGTCGCGTTCTATGCCGCCCCCTTTGCCAATGAGAAAGCGGAAACTCCGGCCATCGGCATGGAAAAAAGCTATCTTGAGATCATGCATATCCTGGATCTGAACGGCAGAAGCGATCTGGCCGGCATCGTGTTCCGGGGAAGCGAAGAATACCTTCCGGATGAAACGACACCTGTGATCTCCGACGCCGCAAA
>JAFRLQ010000077.1 GCA_017431145.1 Clostridia bacterium
ATCTGTGTGGACCGGGACAACTTCAATATGTCCACGTTCCGGCAGGTCGTTCAGATTCTGAAGACGGGACGTGCGGTATCGCTGTTTCCCGAAGGCGCCATCAATCATACGGAACAGACTGTGAACAGTTTCAAGAACGGCGCGACGATGATGGCATTGCAGTCGGGATGTCCCGTACTGCCGGTCTATATTGTAAAGAGAAGAAGCATCTGGCACCGCCAGATCTGTGTGATCGGAGAAGCACTGGACCTGCGCGCGATGTACGGGCCTATGCCGGGGATGAAACAGATCGAAGAGGCGGGGGAGGAGCTGCACAGAAGAGAAGTGGAGCTGATGCGTCTGGCACAGCAAAGCGACCCCCATTATCTGCCGGATGAACAAGAGAAAGGACAGGAGGAGAAAGAACTATGAGCAACAGAGTGATGGTCAAGATCGATCCGCACGCATTTGACGCATATATGGATCCGGAGGATCTGGCACGCATCACGGACGATCTTACGGTCGGCGTGATGTGGGAAAGATGCGTCAGGGAATACGCGGATCTTCCGGCGATCGAGGATCAGGGCACATTCACCTATCGTGATCTGGATGTGGCAGCGGGCAGGATCCGCGCTGCGCTTCAGAAAGCAGGCGTGAAGGCGGGAGACCGCGTGGCGATCCTGATGCCCAATTGCGCGGATTTCGTAAAGGCGTACCTGGGCGTTGAGACCTATGGCGCCTGTGCGATCCTGCTTCCGGCGCAGCTTGAGGCGATGCCGGTCTTCGGCTGCTGCTACGGATTCGGGGCAAAAGCCGTGCTGACCATTGAGCCGATGCTTGAGAAGACGGCGATGGTGAAGGAAAAACTGCACCTGCCCGTGCTTACGCCGGCGGACTACGGCGAGGAGACTGCGCCTGCGCAGGGAACGGATCCAGACGCAGAGAGCGTGATCATCTTTACCGGCGGCACCACAGGAAAGAGCAAAGGCGCGATCCTGAGCCACCGCGCCGTGCTTGCGGGAACGAAGAACGGATGCTACGGCTGGCACAACATCTTCAATCAGCGCTATTTCCTGATCCTGCCTCTGACGCATGTGTTCGGACTCATCCGCAATCTGATGTCCACACTGTATACCGGCAGCGTGATGTTTATCTGCCGCAACAACAAGAACA
Source organism: Clostridia bacterium (assembly GCA_017431145.1). Taxonomy (GTDB): domain Bacteria; phylum Bacillota; class Clostridia; order Christensenellales; family Maliibacteriaceae; genus RGIG9107. The sequence continues at coordinate 1,153 of JAFRLQ010000077.1, forward strand.
TGTTCCAGGAGATCGCCGTGTTCCGTCCGACCATCATGGTCATGGTTCCGGCGCTCGCAGAGATGGCGCTCAATCTGTCCAAACAGTTTGGACGCAACATGCTGGGCCCGGATCTGAAGACGATCATTGCCGGCGCTGCGGTCGTGGCGCCGTATCTCGTCGCGGAATACGAAAAGCTCGGGATCACACTGCTTCCCGGGTACGGCCTGACCGAGACAGCGAACCTGGTGAGCGGAAATCCCGTGAGCCGTGAAAAACCCTCTTCTGTCGGCTATCCCTACGCGGGACAGGAGCTGATGATCGTGGATGGAGAACTCTGGATCCGCGGCGTCAATATCATGAAAGGGTATACGGATCCTGCGGAGACAGCTGCTGCGTTTGAAGACGGCTGGTTCAAGACGGGAGATCTGGTGCGTGTCGATGAGGACGGGCTTCTGTATATCACCGGGCGTACAAAGGAGATCATCGTGCTTTCCAACGGAGAGAACGTGTCCCCGGCGGAGATCGAGACCCGTTTCAATGAGATCGAAGCGGTGCAGGATTCCCTGGTGTATGCGGACACCAATGAATCGGGACAGGAGATCCTTGCGGTGCAGGTCTATCCACGCGCCGTGATCCTGAAGCAGAAGGGCATCACGGATGCCGAGAGCTATCTGCGCGAGGAGATCAATAAAGTCAACGCGACGCTGCTGCCGTACCAGCGTGTATCCAGGATCGTGGTCCGCGATCAGGATTTCAAACGCTCCCCGGCCATGAAGATCCTGAGGAACCAGAACTGATGGACAGAGTTGAAATCTTTGAGAAACTGAAAGACATTCTCCGCATGATGGGGAACGTGGACGAAGCGCTCATCGAGCGCTGCGGCGAAACCTCTGATCTGATGACGGATCTGGGACTGTCCTCCGTGGGCATGCTCTATATCGTCATTGCCATCGAGGAATTCTTTCAGGTACGGTTCGACGATGTGAACTTCGGCGATTTCAGGACCGTCGGGGACGTCATCGATTACATCGAAAACGAACAATAACAGCGATGAAGTGGCAGGTCCGAGAGGCACAATACGGAGATATGGTGCGCGTCCCTATGGGCGCGCTGTATCACTATGGCATTTTTGTCAGTGAGAGTGAAGTGATCCAGTTCGGACTGCGCTTTGAACTGCAGAAAGA
>JAFRLQ010000078.1 GCA_017431145.1 Clostridia bacterium
ACATCAAAACACCCCATATGGCGGAACATCGGCGCTGCACTGCTGGCCCTTCTGGGGCTCCTTGCAGCGCAGATGTTTGTTTTCGGCGTCTGGATCGTAGTATCCGCTCTGAATCAGTACCGTTTCCATGCCGTTCCCCTCGAGACGGCAGTCGAGCTTTCGACGCAGTCCCTGCTTGATCATCAGTGCCTGCTGCTCATTGCCGCCGATCTTATCCTGCTTGCCGTCCTGACCTTTGTTTTCCGCAGAAAGCATTCCACCCTCGCAGAGGAAGTGAATTTTTCACGTTTCAATCCCCTTCTCTTTCTGCTGTTTCTCGGCATCGGATTTGCGGCGAATGTTGCCGTTTCCTATCTGCTCAGTTTCATACCGTTTCCGGAAAGCTGGCTCGGCAGCTACGAATCTGCAGCGTCTCTCCTGTCAAAGGAGTCCTTTCCGCTGCAGCTGGCTGCAGTCGCCGTCCTGGGTCCGGTCGCGGAGGAAGTGACCTTCCGCGGGCTGGTCTATCGGCGCTTCCGGAGGATCATGCCAAAAGCGCTCGCCGGCATTGTGGAAAGCGTTCTGTTCGGGCTCTTCCACGGGCAGGCCATCTGGATCCTGTACAGCGCTCTGATGGGTGTCTTCCTCACCGTCATCGCGGAAAAAACGGACAACCTCGCCTATTCCGTCGCCGCCCATATCGGATTCAATCTGCTCGGTATACTGTGACCATTCTTTTGTCATTGTCACTGCCTGTGTTATAATGATTCCAGCATATTTTTAGGAGGTCGCTCTTATGAAAACACTCACTATGAACAACGGTGTGGAGATCCCCGTCCTTGGTTTCGGCACGTTCCGCACCGCGCAGGAGGAAACGGAAAAAAGCGTTCTGACTGCAATCGAATCCGGTTACCGCCTGATCGACACCGCAGAAGCCTATCACAACGAGGAATATGTCGGAAATGCGATCGCCGCCTGCGGCGTGCCGCGTGAGGAACTGTTCATCACGACGAAAGTCACTTTCCGCGCGTTTGATGATGCCCGCACCTCCGTGGAGAATTCCCTGCGCTATATGCGTCTGGATTATCTGGATCTGGTCCTGCTCCACTGGCCCTTCGGCAACTACTATGCCGCGTGGCGCACGCTGGAAAAGATGCAGGAAGAGGGAAAGATCCGCGCTATCGGCGTTTCCAACTTCAATCCCGACCGTTTTATCGATCTCATCCACTACAATAAAGTTACCCCTGCGATCAATCAGATCGAGACCAACCTCTACTGCCAGCGTCAGGCGGAACACGTATGGGAGGACAAATACGGCATTACCCATCAGTCCTACGCGCCTTTGGGCCAGAACCGCGCAAACGAGATGTTCGAGGAGCCCATCGTGAAAATGATCGCTGAAAAATACGGCAAGACCCCCGCACAGGTCTGCCTGCGTTTCATGATCGAGGAGAAGGTGGTTGTGATCCCGAAATCCACGCATGCGAACCGCATCAAAGAGAACATCGATGTCTTTGATTTCGCTCTGACAGAAACGGAGATCGCCGCGCTGCGCACGCTCGACAAGAAAATGAACGTCGCAGGCAACCCGGAGAATCCGGAAAAAGTGGAGATCGCAATGAGCTGGAAATAATTTTCCGCATTCATAAAGCCGTTTCCGGAACAGGTCCGGGAACGGCTTTTTCTTTTGCTGTATTACCCCCAGTACAGTCTGAGCGCGTTTTCTCTCACGACTTTTGCCAGTTCCTCCTGTGTAAAAACACCGCTGAGAGGAAGATACTCCTTCAGTCCCGGATACGGTGTGTTGAACAGCGTGCCCGGCGCATCCGTCCCCCAAAGGATCCGTTCCGCCCCGACCCGTTCCTTCAGTTCCCTCAGGAACGGCCAGCTCCCCCTGTAGGGATATCCCTCTTTCTTGAAATTGCTCGGGATCGTCGCAATCGTGAAGAACACGTTTTCCGCCTTCTGCATTCTTGCAACTTCAGCGCTGAACCGCTCAAGAGAACCCGGCACCGGAAGAAAACTGTGTTCCATGACCCATATGATCCCGGGGCACTCCGCCGCCAGCTCCGCCACCTGTGCGATGTGCTTCGTGCTCGGTCCGCCCAAAGGTCCGAAATCAAAGGAAAGAATCAGTTTCTTTTCCTGCGCTATCTCCCACACGGGAGTCCAGCATTCTGACCTCAGATCCAGATCCGGATGATAGCCGGCAAGTCCGTTGTCCGCGCTGATCTCGAATTTGAATCCTTTCAGCCCCAGATCCTCCGTCAGGCGCTTCATGATCCTTCCGCTTTCCAGACAGTACGGATCAAAGCTTCCCAGCCCCGTCAGCCTGTCCGGCGCATACCGGACGGCTTCCGCGACGTATTCATTATGGAATCCGAGCATAGGCCCCTGCAGGATCACCGCGCGTTCGATCCCCTGCCCGTCCATCAGCCGGAGAAGGTCTTCATAGGTAAAAGCGTCCTCTCCGAGGCCCGGCGGCACGATTTGTTTTTCCTCGCCCGTCAGCCATCTCGCCCGTCCGTTTCCCGCCGGATAGAACTCACCTCTGCTCCCGAAGCCCATCAGCACCTGCGCGATATGGACATGGGCGTCGATCCACAAGCTGCTGCCGTTCATTGTTTTCCTCCTTCACTGCACCTGCGCGCCGCCCCACTCAACGACGCAGAATCCCGTTCTTTCAAACGGTTCGATCGTCTGCGGCGAAACGGTTACAGGCTCATCGAGCGCTTTATATGCCATGAAGACACGAAGCACGCTGTCGGGTTCCGGCGTAATTGCAAGACCCGCTTTCTGCGTATAGGCTTCCTTCTGGAACGAGATCAGATTGTACGCGTTGTCCTGCATCTGCGGCAGCCAGTACACGATCATCTCATTGTATTCCCGCGGTTCCAGTCCCATCCGGGAAAGATGCTCCTGAAGGAACGCCGCTGTCTCTTCGCCCGGAACACAGAAGCCCTGTGAAAAATCATATTCCGTATCGTCCGTACCCTCCCAGAAAAGATAGGAATACTCTTTTCCATCCTTCATGTCGGTGAGCGTTCCGTCCGGTCCGGCAAGCACATGCCATCCGTCCCGGTACGTTGGATAGGTCACCGTCAGTGTGCCCGTGTACTCCAGTTTCACAGTGACTTCTGTCTCCTCTTCCGGATACAGATAAATCACCGGTTTCAGATCTTCTTCACCTCCTGCAGGACGTGTTCCGCGTCCGCATCCCGCCAGAAGAACGATCAGTACGACCAGCATAATGAGCCATTTTTCTCTTTTCATCTTTTTCCTCCGAATCTTTAACCCAAAACGATATGCGCGCTGCTTCCCCCGGTCTTTTCCTTTCTGACCACGATCTGTCTGTCGATCTGCCGTCGCAGTTCGGACACGTGTGAAATGATCCCCACGATCCTGCTGCCGCCCGCAAGCCCCGTCAGCGCCTGAACAGCCTGCTGGAGCGTATCATCATCCAGAGAACCGAATCCCTCATCCACGAACATCGCGTCCAGTTTGATCCCGCCTGCCGTCGCCTGGATCTCCTCAGAGAGGCCAAGCGCAAGCGACAGGGACGCCAGGAAGGATTCACCTCCCGATAGGGTCTTGACGCTTCGTACGGAGCCGTTGTAGTGATCCGTCACATCCAGTTCCAGTCCGCTCTGGCTGCGCAGATCCGCAGCGGTCTCCCGTCTCTTCAGTTCATATTTGGCACCGGACATCCGCATAAGATGCAGGTTCGCCCGCCTGAGTATCCTGTCAAAATACGTCGTCTGCACGTAGGTCTCGAGCATGATTCTTTCCCGGCCTGTAATCCCGCCTGTCGCGGTCATGCACAGCGGCTGCATCCACTTGTATTCCGATTCCGTCTTTTCAAGCGCTGCAAGCTGTGTGTCGATCTCCTTTTTGATCTGGCGGTGCCTGTCCGCTTCTGTCCGGACAATGTTCTCCCGTTTTCCGATCCCGTCGAGCAGCGTATCGACACGTCTCATCTCTTCATCCGTCTTCTGTGCATCCGGCGCTTCCTCTCCGTTCAGCAATGCCTCTGCCTGTTCGATCTGCATCCGGATCCCTCTGATCTCGCCCGCGCGCAGATCATAGGCCTCTTTTGCTTTTCCCGCAGCATCTCTTCGTAATTGCACTTCCTCCAGAAGCTCCTGCATTTTCTGCTGCGCCTGTGCCTTATCCGTGTACACAAGCTGTGCCCGGATCTCTTCCATGCTGCGCTGTTCCGTCTCACGGCGGGCGGACAGTTCCGTCATTCTGATCCTTTCCTCGCGGATCTGAAGCTCCGTCTGCTCCTGTAATCTGCGCATGTCCGGGACCGCCTTCCTCAGTCTTTCCAGTTCCTGCGCGTTGGATTCCTCCGTCCGGATCGAGAGACGCGTCTGCGTCAGCGATCCTCTGACGGTTTCGACCGCTTTCCGTATCTTTTCTCCGTCCGCCTCCGTATTCAGCTCCGACGATCTCTGCCTGAGATGCTCCAGCGCAGTCTGCGCCTGTCCGCTCAGTCCAGAAGCAGCAGTCATGCTTCTCTGCCACTCCTTTTCCAGTTTCTGCGTCGTTTCCTCCGCCTGTTCCACTTCTTCCCTGGTCGGAGCCTCCGGCGCCTTTACCGCCTTTTGGGGATGAACAACAGACCCGCAGACGGGACAGGGCTCTCCGTCCCGGAGCGTTTCGGCAAGAATTCCCGCCATTTCGTCGCTGTATGCCCGTTTCAGTCGTTCCGTTTCCGCTCTGCTGCCCTTATACCGTTCCGCTGACAATCTGTATACTTCCTGCGCTGCAGCAAGTTTCGCGCACAGCTCCGTATGCTGTTTGCACGCATTCAGAAGCCCGTTCAGATCCGATTCCTTCTGCAGCAGTTCTCTTTCCTGTGCCTTCAGACTGTTCAGCGTCTCTCCTGTCTTTTCCAGTTCTTCGATCCGTTCCTCCGCTTTCACGATGTCCTGCTTTTGTTTTTCATTTCTCTGTTCCGCCAGAAGGACTCCGTCGGCTGCCTCTTTTTCCTCTTTCCCCAGCTGCTCGATCCGCGCCTTCAGTGCCTGCGCCTGATCGTAACGCTGAAGATCCCGGCCGATCCCGGACGCCTCTTTTTCCAGCCTGTCTGTATCGTCCTTTCTCGCCGCCTCCTTTTCCAGAACGGATCCCGCCTCTTCAAGTTCCGTTTTCTTCTGTTCCAGATCCTTTCTGCTCTGCAAAAGGGCATCTTCCCGCTGTTTCCTTGCCTTGATCTTTTCCTGCTGCCGGATCAGCCTGTCGCGTTCCACCTCCATGCTTTTCCGCTCTTTCCCGATCTCTTCCGTGCGCCGTTCCGCGTCCCCGATCAGTTCCGCAAGCAGTGCCGGGATCTCTTTGTACGGCATCAGTCCGGCAGCGGCTCTTTCCGCCTCCGGCTGCAGCACCGTATCCTGCGCGCATGAGATCCTCCCCGCACTTTGCCTGATCTGTGCGTTTTTTGCGCGCAGTTCGCGTTCCAGCTCGTTGTAGTCCTCGCGGATCTTCTTCTGAAACAGATCGAAAATCTCTGTATGGAAGAGTTCCCGGAAGATCTTCTGCCGCTGCGTCGTGTCGGCAAGCAGCAGTTTCAGAAAATCCCCCTGCGCAATCATGGCGATCTGTGAGAACTGGTCCCGGTTGATACCCAGTATCTCATTCACGCGCTTCGTAACGTTCTCCAGTCCCGTTTCTCTGCGTCCGTCCGGATAGATCAGCAGCGCCTCGGCTTTCTGCAGCGTTACGCCTTCTCCTCGCTGCTTTTTCCGTTCATATTCCGGATTCCTCCGGACGGTATAGTCCTTCTCCCTGTACCGGAACACGAGTTCGACCCATGTCGGCGTGTCATCCGCGGC
>JAFRLQ010000079.1 GCA_017431145.1 Clostridia bacterium
TTACCGGACTCCACGTTTTCAGCGTCGTCTTCCGATTCTTCTTCCTCTATCTCTTCCGCAGAATCATCCGTCTCTTCATCCGCAGTGTTCTCTTCTTCCTCTTCTTCAGACGGATCCTGCGGTTCTTCGGCAGTTTCCTCCTCCGGTTTTGCAAGCACATCCTGAAGCGCTGTGTCGCGCCAGCGAAGGTGAATGCGTCCAGACCGCCCGGTTCCACAGGCTGGATCTGCTCGAACTCGCCGTCCACGACGTTCTGCGTCATATCCTGACCGAAATAGGCCTCGGCTGCCGCCTCCTCGTCACGCTGCTCGAAAACTGCGCGTTTGGGCTTGGGCGTCTTCTTTTTCGCAGCGGCATACATTTTGCGCAGTTCACGGTTCTTCTTGCTCATGGCGATCCTGCGCTGGGCAGCCTTCGGAAAGAACACAAACCAGGATCCGAACACGGTGAAGCCGTCCCTGATATCCGTAAAGCGGTTCTGGATGCGTTCCGACACTGCCGCTTTCTTGCGGATCTCGTTCTGTCTGGCATCCTCGATCATGCCGCGGTCGATCTCATCCTCTTCCTGCTCTTCCTCTCCGGCGCTTTCAGTCTGCGGTGCGGCAGCGGGCTGCTGCGTCACCGGCGGCTGAGGCGTCCAGGTCTCAGCTCCCACGATCCTGAAATTCGGATCGACCTCGGAGTGATCCGCCAGCGCCATCTGTCCGTTTCCGGATTCAAGCGCCTGATAGGCGTCCTGCTGGCTCTGCCAGTTCCACCAGACGGATTTTTTCGCCTGATATTCATCCTTGTAGGAATACCGCACGAATCTGCTGCGGATAAAGAAATCCGCCACGAGACAGAGCGCAAACACGATCGGGATCAGATAAACGATGTGCTCCAGAAGTCTGGAGACCGCGTGAAAATCGAACGTGCCCGCTTCGATCTGATAGACGATATTCTCTGTACGTGATGTCAGTTTCCTGGAGATCACGTCGAACCAGTTCTCGCTGTACAGCGCTGCGAAAACGGTATCAAAAAGTACAAATAGCCAGTTCATCTGTCTGCCGGACAAGCAGCTGCGTCCGGACTTTCCTTTCCTATTGTTCTATATTGACTGTAACTGTCTGAGGGGACGATATGGTCAGACCCTGCGGCATCTGACCCGATCCCATCCAGTATAGCATCAGCGGAAGCGCGTCGCCATCCTTTGCGTTCGTGACATCCACGTAAAGCCGCAGGTCACTTCTGTTGAGAGAAAGGTTCCGCGGACCCGTCAGAACGACGTTCACCGGAGCGATGTTCACGTTCGCGGCGACCTGATCGTTTTCGAAATCGTCGCCGAGGACCGCAAAGACATTGACGTTCTCCATCGTAACGGAGGAAGTGTTTTCCCGGACCGTGACCTTGACCCGCACGTAATCCGGTTCAACATTTGCCGCTCCGTCCGGCAGGATAAGCTTCGTCTCCAGGGTCTGCGTCTCGCTCAGTTCCTTCGCTTCGAGCAATTCTGTCGCCACTTCCCGGATCCCCGCAAGATCCTCGCTCGGAGCCGCCACGATCGCAGTCTGACGGAGCATCTCGATCTCCGTGATCTCATATCCGGGCGCGGCGGTGATCATCGAATTCAGTTTGATCGGAATCCGCGCCGTCGGATAATAATGTACGGTCAGAACAGCAGAATTGATCTCGGATTCCGCGTTCGGGTCGATCTCCTGTCCGCCGCTGTTGCGGAAGCGGATCGGCAGTGCGCGCACGACGTTTTCGTTCGCATCCTCGGACGGCAGCTGCACAAATGCGTCCTCGATCTCCTCAAGGACCGTTACCGCCCCGCTGACCGTGACCTGCGCGGGATAAAGCTCATACTCCGACCGCCATGTCTCTTCTTCCGCGTTCGGAAGTTCCGCAGCGATCGAAACGATCTTTGATACTCTTCTTTCGACCGTCACGGTGATCGAAGAGGGCGAGATCTTCTGTATGGAGCCGTACTGCGTCGAGGCCTGAAGATCCAGCGTGTAGGTCCCTCTGTCCGTGATCGGAGAAAGATCCACATATACATTCACGTTCGCGTTCGTCACGTCCGCAAGGCGTTCATTGCTCGCGCGCACAACGACTCTCGCGCTGACCGTATTGGCAATATCCTCCACAAGGGCGATCCCTCTGTCTTCCAGCAGCTGCTGGTTGGACACCTGCAGCGGCAGATTGTTGATCGTTTTATCTCTCTGCGGGTTCGTCGTCGTCAGCACGTAGCCCCACAGGATGAACGCGAACACGAGGGATAGGATCCTCAGCGCAAAGTTCTTCCTCAGCCTGCTCCATATCCCGCTCATGAGCCTGACGAACCAGTTTTCCGACTTCCGTCGTTCTTTCTTCTTCATTCTTTTTTCCCTCCGTTCCTTCTTGCGGAGGTCAAAGCCTTCCAGAGCGAGAGATTGACCGGCTTGGCGCCGAAGAGCTCATTCAGCTCCGTGCGCAGCATGACCGAATCATAGTCCTCTTTCAGGACGCCGTTTCGCGCCATGGAGATCACGCCGCGTTCTTCCGACACGACGAAACAATACGCGTCGCACGCTTCGCTGAGGCCGATACATGCGCGGTGCCGCGTGCCCAGTGACGGATCGATGTCCGTCCTCTGTGTCAGCGGAAGAATGCATGCCGCGCTGGCCACCCGACCGTCGCGGATGATCACCGCTCCGTCATGAAGCGGCGTATTGGGATAAAACAGGTTTTCGATCAGTGAACTGGTCACTTCCGCGTCGATCCTGGTCCCTGTTTCCATGATATTGTCCAGCGGATTGTCCTGTTCGATGATGATCAGGGCACCGGTGCGTGTCCGCGACATATCCATCATCGCGTTGAACAGCGCTTCTCCGACATGGGAATAGTCCACGGTCTCCTCATGGGACGAGAACAATCTTTTCACATTGCGCAGAAACCTTCCCTGTCCGATCGACTGCAGAAGACGTCTGATCTCAGGCTGGAACAGCACGACCATGACGATCACCGCGAAGTTGATGATGTAATTCAGCAGCCAGTTCATGGTCTGCAGACGGAGCGCCTCACTGACGAAGGCAACAATGATCAGGATCCCAAGCCCTTTCAGGACCTCGATCGCGCGGGTCTGTCTTGTCAGGCTCAGGATCTGATAGATGATCACAGCGATAAGGAGAATATCGATCACGTCGCGCAACGTAAAATCGCCGAAGAAACTGGATAAAACACCGTGGATCGCCGACATGCCGTTCATTCTCCTTTCTTCGTCTGTTTCAGATTATTTATAAACAGTATACCATATCCGAACTGTCTTTTTTATGAAAACAGTTCTTTCGGTTCTCTTACACTTTCTGCTTTTTCACCTGATCCCACGCAAAACATACCGCACCGAGCGCCAGCACAAGAAGAACTGTTTCCGGCACGATCATGATCAGGTTTTTCAGCGCTCTTGCGGGAAGAAGCGCTTCCATGGTCTTTCCATAGAGCTGAGAAAGCCAGAACGTGTTCAGCAGCGTATTGCTGATGCCGTTCACCAGGATACGAGACGCAAGCGCGAGCAGGGACAGGCGTGTCCAGCGCCTCGCGTTCCTTTCCGTTTCGCGGAGGATCCTCTGTCGGTCATGCTCCTCGAAAAAAATAAGGGAACAGATCAGCGCGTTCAGCATCGCGGTCAGGGTGAATCCGTAAAAATACGGACCGGTCGGATGGATCAGCCACCCGAGCACATCGCAGATCGCGGCTGCGGGCACTGCGACGAACGGGCCGAAGAGCATCCCGATCGCGGTCGTCGCGATAAAGCCGAAACTGATGCGCAGCTGCGGCGTGATCGGGACCGAGAACATATTGAGCACGATATTCAACGCGATCAGGATCCCTGCCATGGCAAGCGTCCTGACCTCCTTCAGTTTTGCCGCAGACCTTTTCAGTCTCTTTCCCATCAGGATCTCCTCCTCCCTCTTCTTCCACCTTACATCATATTCTATCCGCGCGGCAATGTCCATGCGCAACAGACTCCGTCCGGTCAAAAAAGCGCTGCCGCGCGATACGCGGCAGCGCCTGTTGCCTGTCTCTGTTTACAGGAGTCTTTTCTGTACGCGGATCAGCTTGTCCTTCATCCGCTGAAGTTTCTTCTCATTGACGGCGGGATTGGTCGCCATTGTCAGATAGAGCGTTTCGCGCAGCCGGTACGCGTCCGCCAGCTGTCCGCTCTCTTCCATCATATCCGCCAGCCTGTCCCTGGCTTCGCAGGTCATCATATCGCGCTCACCAAGCGTCTGCATGAATCCCGCCACGACACGGTTCTGGATCATGACGGCGCGCGGCACGTTTCCGGCAAGATAGAAGTCCTCCGCCAGGTTGGACAGGGTCGCAATGGTGTTCGGGTCACCCGCACCGTAGACCTGGATGCGCAGCCTCACTTCATCGCTGATGATCATGGTCGCGCGCTGATAGTCGCCGATCCCCTCGTACACGCCCGCAAGGCGCTGCAGCGCCTCGATCTGCTGTTCGTCCGTAACGGGGATCTCTTCCTCCGCCACGCCGCCGGGCAGTTCTGTGAACATTCCGTCCAGCGACTCGTCCAGTCCGCTGTTCTCCGGTTGCTCCTGAGGGAGTTCTTCTTCCGGCGTCTGCGCTTCTTCAGATTCGGGGATCTCCTCCTGCTCTTCCTGCGCGGTTTCTTCCTTTTCTTCGGGAAGCGTTTCTTCCTCTTCCGGCTCCCCGTCCAGTTCCGGAATCAGCGTATCTTCAACGGGTTCCTCTTCCTGCGTGGTCTCTTCTTCCGTTTCTCCGCTGTTTCCCGCGTCCGGTTCTCCCTCTGTCTCTCCGTCCGGCTCTCCGAAATGCTCTTCCGCCTCCGCGGCGTCCAGATGCTCCTCCCGGATCTTACGGGCTTCCTGTTCCCGGTCGTGTCCTTCCATGTATTCTGCGAATTCAGCAGCAGTCATCTGCTCCAGTTTCAGCAGACTTCTTGCGGAGCACCACTTCACGGCGTCCGAATAATAACGGACGGCGTTTTCACTGTCTCCGTTTTCTCCGCATTTTTTCGCCAGTTCCCGCAGCGTCCACAGGAAATACTGATCGTTGCTGCCGGAAAGCTCTTCGCGATACGTATCGTACAGTTCGTTTGCCCTGTCGATCCTGTCCTCATGCACGGCAGCCGCGAACCAAATCCCGATCACGCCTTTGTTTTTCAGCCTGTGATCCTGGTCCGGATTCCTGTAGACCGTTTCGCAGACATCACAGATCTGATCGTCCTCGTTTTTCTGCCACGCGTCATAGACGACGGTCTCCGTCGCGTTGCGCAGGATGCGGTCGTTTCCGGCCTGTCCTGCGCGCCACAGAACCATCTGTTTCAGAAGATCCATATCGCGGGCATCCAGCAACGCGTCCATGTAAACGTCCGCCGCTTTCAGCGCTTCGTCGTCATCCTCGCCGAGTGCTTCGCTCTTCAGATCAAAATCGATGCTCCTGAGCGAAGCGTCCGCCGCATAATCCTTCAGCTCCCTGTACAGTTCGCTCAGTTCCTCGACGACCTTCTCGTAGTTCGGGTCCTGAAGCGCTTCGCCTGCGCGCATCAGTTCCAGCGCCTCTTCATATCTTTCGATCGCGCCTTCGACATCATCCGAATCCTCAAGCGCTCTCGCTTTGAACATCAGGATCCTGCTGCGGTAGGGGCTTTCCTCCGGCAACGCGTCGTCGACTGCGTCCAGCAGACTCATCACGTCCCCGTCGTTCCCGTCGGACGCCAGTCTCCCGATCTCACGGACCAGCCTTTTTTCCTCCTGCGGACCGAAGCTGTCATTCCTCGCGGTCTCGATCAGTTCCCTGCGCTCCGCGCGCCGTGCGCGCGCATAGATCTCCTCCGCACTCAGGGGTTCCTCGTCCTCCGCAGGCTCCTCTCCGTTCTCTTCCTCCGGTTCTTCCTGCGGACCCAGGAGCGCACCGATTCTCCGGGCTTCCTCGTACAGCGGATGATCCTTCTTCACGGAACGTTCCATGACCTTGCCTGCCAGATCGAAACTCTTTCTCGCTCCCTCACGGTCCTCTTTCTGCAGCAGCGCCTCCGCAACGAGCAGTGAACCTCTCGCCATGCCCTCCGGATGCTTGCATCTTGCGCTCATCTGGCATGCCTGCTTCAGTATGAACAGTGCAGCGTTGGCCTGTTCTTCACCGATCAGTATCTGACTGCGGTCCAGCATGATCTCGGCGCGCAGCACAGAATCCTGATCAGGTATCCTCCTGCTCAGTTCATCCAGCGCTTCCAGCGCCTCACGCGGTTCCAGCCGCATCAGGCTTTCACGTATATTCTCTTTATACTCCGCAAGGAGCGAGGCTTCGTTTTCTCCGTCGACCGTTTCAGGAAAACCGTCGATCAGTTCCTGCAGCGCCTCGTTTCCGGTCTTCTCGCTCATCCGAACGCTCCCCTTTTCTTCTATCTGTATACGGCTTTTATTGAAAAATTATAGTCCGTAAGACAGACACTGTCAACGAAGCGGGCTCTGTCGCCTGCCTGCCCTGCCCGGTCCGTCACTCTCTCATCATTGTAAACCTTCGTTGCCCGCTTTTTCACACATTCTATTTATTTTTTGCATTTTTTATACCGATACACTTTACATTTTTATACAAAGTACTTATTATGATTCATATGCATTAACGACTGTTAGTAACTACGAACATGTGGTTTAGCCCGCTCTATACACAGAGGGTCTTTCCTATATGCCGCAATCTTTCCCAATGGAGGCACACATCAAAATGGCGGAAAAAATCGATCGCCGTATCATCCACACGAAAAGGTCTATCCGAAACGCGCTCGTTGAGCTTTTGACAAAAAAGGATATCGACAGCATTACTGTCCGAGAACTCGCCGATACGGCAAGCATCAGCCGCAAAACCTTCTACAATTACTACACCGGTGTTTATGATGTGATGCAGGAAGTCGAAGACAACCTGATGGCCCAGTTTGACGCTTATCTTGCCAAAGTACACTATTCGGAACTGCTGAACGACCCCACCAAGATGTATGTCAGAATCGGAGAGGTGCTCAGCCAGGACGCGGATTTCTACAGATACCTTCTGAGCATCGACAGAAACTCTTCTTTCATGATCCGTCTGATCTCCATGATCCGCGGCAAACTCAAGGTATCCATGCGCGAACAGCTTGCGCTTGCGGACAGGCATCTTGATGTGCTGCTGGAGTTCCTGCTCCCGGCAGTCATGAATGCCTATCATTACTGGTTCAACCACAGTTCGGACTTTTCGATCGATGAACTGTCCCGTCTGATGAGCGTGATCACCGTACGCGGTGCTCTCGGTTTCTATGACATGGTGAAACTTCCCCGCTGACCGTTCCTTTTTCATTTTTTATTCCCCTAAAAGAGGCAGTCCGCTTCCCCTGCGGACTGCCTCCCATTTTTTCAGTCATTATTCAGCCGTTCTTCTTTTTCCACGCGCGCAGCGCGATTGCCGCCGCACCTTTGAGCGCCGCGTAATACCCGAGCCTGCTCTGTTCAATCGGCACATTTCTCGCAAACTCGACTGTCCCTTTTTCGATCTCCTCGCGGATATACGGCAGAAGAAGGTCCAGCGACTGGGAAACTCCCCCTCCGACAAACACGCGCGGCGGATTGACCACATTCAACGCGATCGCAACGGCGCGCCCGATGTATTTTCCAGCCTCCGCGATCAGCGCGCACGCTGTTTTGTCGCCTTCACGTGCAAGGACCGACGCACCGTAGGCATTTACCGGAAGCCCCTTTTCTTCGAACTTTCTCCGGAATCCGGGATCTGTTTCCGCAGTTTCCTGCACCCGTCTTCCGATCGCGGCGCCGGAAGCCATCGCCTCCGTGCATCCCTGCTGTCCGCAGGGACACGGCCGCGGATGATCATATTCCACCTTCACATGACCGATCTCACCTGATACACCGTTCGCACCTGGATAGTTCTCCCCGTCCAGGATGATCGCAGCGCCGATGCCGTTGGAAATGTTCATCCAGAAAAAATCATCGATCCCGTCCAGATCCGCCTCGCCGATGGCGCTGGCGTTCACATCGCAGTCCGTAGCGATGCAGGGGATCTTCGTCCTTGCGAAGAACTCGCCGCACATATCCACGTTCCGCCAGCCCGTCGCCGGCGCAAGCAACAGGATCCCGTTCTCCACCATTCCCGGGGGGATCACTCCGAGACAGTCCAGATCCTGTATCGTGATATTCAGTGTGTCACAGCATTCCCTCAGCAGTCCGACCGTCCTGTCGAAATGAATCCGCCAGTCCTTCTCATGTCCCTCGAATCTCGTCTGCGTCAGGATCCGGAAAGATTCGTCCAGTACGGCGACGATCGTCTTGCTTCCGCCCATGTCAATTGAACCGATATACATACTTCCTCCCGTTACAGATCGAACGCGCTCATCAGGCTGCGGTATTTGTCCAGGCTCGACGCGCCGTGCCATGCCATGTATCCGTCATGGAACCCGCAGTCGCGCAGCGCTCTGATCTCAGCGCCGACCTCATCCGGTCCGTATGTGTTGTACGGCGGTCGGATCGCGTTGTACGCCTGGATCCATGTGCGCACCTTGGCGGGCGACAGCGTTTCAAGCTGCCGGATCTTTGCGCCGTTTCCCCATGTAGTGATAATGTCGTAGGGATGCTCCCAGGGTTTCCAGCCGTTGTACTCGCCGTAATGGTCCGGATACGGCATCGCGCTGATCACGTCCACGACTGTACTGACTGCAGGCCAGTACTGTCCGTACGAGGACACGTAATCGTTGCTCGTCTCGCCGAACACGTCTGCCGCCACATACACGCCCGTGTCATGCATCTCGTCCGTCGCGTACATCAGAAACCGCTGGACCCCCTGTGCCTTGGTCTCGCCGTAAGTGTTCAGAAAATCGATCGTCCCCGCGCGTTCCATATCATAGGTGCCGTTCGGGAATCGGACATAGTCAAACTGGATCTCATTGAATCCAAACAGTTCCACAGCTTCCTTCGCGAGTCCGACTTTGTATTCCCACGCATCTCTGCAGAAAACGGAAGGCCAGTATTCTCCCGAGATCTTCAGTGGATTTCCTGAAGTGTCCTGAATGGCATATTCCGGATGATCCGTAATGAGCTGACTGTCCGCAAACACTACCAGACGTCCGATCACGTAATACCCTGCGTCCTTCAGTTTCTTGATCGCTGCTCCGTAGTCCTCCAGCGAACTCTGTGCACTGGAGTAACAGCTTGGCGCGTGTTCCTGCATCCAGGGAGAGGCATATCCCTTCAGGCCTCCGTCCTCGATGTCCACGACGAACGCATTGATCCCGCACTGATCCGCGATCGCGATATATTCATCCACCTGGGCGATCGTTTCCTTGCTGCAGTTCATATACAGCGTGCGGCACTCATCGGGCATCACATTGTCCTCAAAGGAGCCTTTTTCTCTCGGATAATAATCCAGCGAGGCACCGTCTCCTCCGCCGTAGCGGTCCTGTCTCGTGTTGTGGATCGCCTGGATCCCTTCATCATAGATCGCATCCACATCCTCTGCCGTCTCCACAAGATAGATGGGACGGATAAAGGCTTCCGTCTCCTCACCGGCGTCATTCGTCATGCGCACCCGGTATTCATGCACGGATCCGTCTTCTTCGAGCCGGTCGAATCCCAGGATCTCAAGATGCGTGCCCTTAGCCGCCATGACGCTGAGCTGTCCGGTCTCGGGATCCGCGATCATGTCGACGGAGGTGCGTACATATCCTTCCGTTTCCGTGATGACCTTCTGCAGGTCGTCGGCGATCTCATCGCTCCGGACATAGCCTTCCATGCCGCCTTCCTCACCGGAAAAACGGACCAGCTGCTTCCCATCCTCCGTGGCGGTATCCTCCTCGTATGTGACCTCCGTGCCGCGCACAAGCTCCGCGACCAGTCCGCCTTCGTCATCGTATACGGAGATCAGCTCTCCGCCCGATTTCAGGTAACCGGTCAGAATCACCTTTTCGGGTTCCTTCACCGGAAGGATCTGGGGAAGAACAGGCGTCTGCCCGGGCGTCTTCTGCTGTCTGTTCGAAATGAGATTGAGCGCAAAGAAGATCGCGGCCGTGGCAACGATCAGGATCGCCGTGTAGCCCAGCACCTTCTCCCAGCGAACTCCTCTTCTCTTTTTCCTGTGCGGGGCTCTGCCCCCGGATGGATAATTCTGCATGGATCATCTCTCCTGCCGGTCTCGCATCCCGCCGGATGCCGTTTTCTTTCTTTCATTATTCTTCTTTTGCGTTTTTTTGTCCACCTGTTTTCAGTGAAAAACGCCTTACCGCGACCTCGTATGAAGCGAAAAATCGATCTTCCTGTTCTGCATGTCGACGCCTGCCACCGCGACCCGCACATAATCCCCCATCTTATAGACTTTTCTTGTGCGGCTGTTCACGAGCTGCATCCTTTTCTCGTCATAGAGGAAATGATCCTGAAGCGCCGTGGTACGCACGAGTCCCTCCACTGTGTTGTCCAGCTCCGCATAGAACCCGAAACTGGTCACGCCGGAAATGATCGCGTCGAACTCTTCTCCGAGGAACTGCTGCATATACGCGCACTTCATCAGATCGTCCGCCGCCCGTTCCGCCTCCATCGCCGTGCGTTCCCGCGCGGAACACTGCTCCGCGATTTCGGGCATCGCCGCGCTCAGGCGCGCATAGTTCGACTCGTTGATCTGTCCCTGAAGATGCAGGTTCAGCACTCTGTGCACCACAAGATCCGGATATCTGCGTATCGGTGAGGTAAAGTGGCAGTACTGCTTCAGTGCAAGTCCGAAGTGTCCCAGGTCCTCCTGGGAATACCGCGCCTTCTGCATGGAGCGCAGCATGAGCCTCGAGATCGCGTATTCCTCGTCCGTGTCCCGGATCATCTCCGCCACTTTCTGGAAATGCTTCGGCGTGACTTCCCCCTTGAACGGCGGGAAACGGTATCCGAACAGGGACAGATACCGGATGAATTCCAATGTCTTTTCCTTTTCCGGCTCCTCGTGCACACGGTAGACCGCCGGCAGTTCCAGCATATCCAGATAGGAGGCGACCGCTTCGTTGGCGATGAGCATGAACTCCTCTATCATCCTGTTCGCTTCACCCGTCTCACGTGCCTGCACATCCTTCACGTTCCCTTTTTCGTCCAGTACAATGCTGCATTCCGGGATCGTAAAATCGATATTGCCTCTGCCGATTCTCTTCGCATTGAGTTTCGCCGCAAGATCCCGCATGCGCAGAAGCTCTTCCTTCGTCTGTGCGTCGAACAGGTTCTTTCCTTCCTCAAACAGTACGTTGACGTCATCGTAGACAAGTCTGTGGTCCACGCGGATCACGCCGCGGCAGATCTCTGTGCCGACAGTTCTTCCGTGTCTGTCAAAATCCGCGACCACTGTAAGACAAAGCCTGTCCTGTCCCTCGTTCAGAGAGCAGATCCCGTTGGAAAGCGCCTCCGGAAGCATGGGACAGACACGGTCGGGAAGATACACGCTCGTCCCGCGCTTCAGCGCCTCCCTGTCCAGCGGCGAGTTTTCCGTAACATAATGCGAGACGTCTGCGATATGCACATACAGACGCATATGCTCTTCATCCGGCATTTCGATGCTGACGGCGTCGTCGAAGTCTTTGCTGTCCCTTCCGTCGATCGTTACGGTGAACAGATCCCTGAAATCCTCCCTGCCTTTCAGATCCTCTTCGCCCACGCCGGCCTTTTCCAGACGCTCCGCCTGCCGCTGCACTTCCTGCGGGAACTTCTCGAATATCCCGTGCGTCCTGAGGATCGCCGTGATGTCTGCGCCGGCGCCTTCCGTATCCTCCAGGATCTCGCAGATGGTCCCGTATACCGGCTGACCGCCGCGGGAATAGGAACGGATCCGCATCACCGCGTGATCCCCTTCCCGTGCGGGTACGGGTGACCCCTTTTCTATATAGTAATCCTGCGTACCCAGCCGCGCGTCGTCCGGCGTCAGCCACAGCGTGGCTCCGTATCCTTTCCTCACCCTGCCCGTGACATATTCCGTATTGTGTTCCAGTATCTTCTCAATGTGTCCCTCGGGTCCCTTCCCCTGCGTTCTCGGCGGCAGGATCCTGCACAGCACCGTATCGCCGTGCATCGCCCCTTCGATCGACCCCGGCGGAAGGAACAGGTCCTCGCCTTCCAGGTCGGAGACGAACCCGAACCCGCGCGGGTTCACTGACAGCGTTCCGCGGACCATCCGCAGCTGTCTTGGCGTATAGAAGACCTCCTTGCGGACAATCAGAAGCGCCGAGCGCACCGCCTCGTCAAGCGCCTTTTCCAGAAGAGGATCCGTTTCCTCCCTTTCAAAGACCGCCGCCAGCTGAGACGCGTTCATCCCGCGCTCCTTTTTCCGCACGGTTTCCGCTGCCGCCCGCGCCATCCTCATGATTTCAAACTGACTGTATTTCATTGATTCTCCTTTTCAAAAAAAGAAAGCGGACTTTCCGAAAGCCCGCCTTTTCCTATTCATTTTCTGCCGTATGCCGCTCAGCCAAGCTTCTGCAGCAGGACCATACCGATCGACAGCACCACAAGTGCGATCCCGAGGATCTTTGTGTACCGGACCAGTTTCTGCTCCTTGCTCTTGGACTGATTCTTGCCGAGCAGATCGCTGGTGCCGCCGTAAAGCGTTCCCGCGCCCTGCTGTGCGCTTTCCTGCATACTGATAACAACGACCAACCCAACGGCGATCAGCAGCATAATGATTGTAAGCACGATTTCCAGAACCGTCATTTGGATTTCTCCCTTCCAAATCAGATACTGAA
>JAFRLQ010000011.1 GCA_017431145.1 Clostridia bacterium
CACGAACCTTTCCCGGGACAGCGGACAGCGTGACTGCGCGGTCACATCTTTCCTTGACCGGTTCGGCGCGCGTGTGTCCGTGTCGGAGAACGCCTGCACGGTGTCGCGGGGGACGCTGCGCGCGATCGAGGCGGACATGGATGAGACGCCGGATCTTGTGCCTGCGCTGGCAGCTGTCGCTGCGTGCGCGCAGGGTACGAGCCGGTTTACAGGCTGCGCCAGACTGCGACTGAAGGAATCGGACCGACTGGTGAGCGTCTGTGAGACGCTTCACGCGTTTTCGATCGAAGCCGAGATCGGGGAGGACACGCTCACCGTGAAGGGCGGAACGCCGCGCGGGGCGGTGTGCGGCAGTTTTCACGACCACCGTATCGCCATGATGGCCGCGCTTCTTGCGGCGGCTGCGGACGGCGGCACGACGCTTCTTGACCCGGAGTGCATAGGAAAGTCCTATCCCGGATTCTACCGGGATTACTGTATGATAGGAGGTTTGATCGATGGAATCGATGTTCGGCAGTAAACTGAACGTCACGATCTTCGGGACGTCCCACGGACCCGAGATCGGCACGGTCGTCAAAGGGTTCCCGAAGGGGGAGCCGGTCGATATGGACCGGCTGCGCCTGTTCCTTTCAAGGCGTGCACCGGGAAGATCGGCGCTCACGACACCGCGCCGGGAGACGGACGAGCCGATCGTTCTGTCCGGGATCGAGGACGGGAAAACGACCGGTGAGGAGATCCGGATCATCTTCCGCAATGAAAACACAAGAAGCGGGGATTACGCGCCGTTTGCCAGGATACCGCGTCCGAACCACGCGGACTTCACTGCGCCTCTGCGGTATGGGAAAGAGGTCGACATGCGCGGAGGGGGACACTTCTCCGGAAGACTGACCGCGCCGCTTTGCGCGGCGGGCGGACTGGCCATGCAGTTTCTCGCGGCACGCGGGATCCGCATCGGCGGACACATTCTGCAGATCGGACCGGTCAGGGACAGTTCCTTCGATCCCGTGGAAATCGATACGCAGACACTTGACCGCCTCGGCGCTATGCTGTTTCCCGTACTGGACCCGGCGGCGGAAGAAGCGATGAAAAAGGTCATCGAAGAGGCGAGGGACGCGCAGGATTCCGTCGGCGGGATCGTGGAATGCGCGGTGACGGGACTTCCGGCGGGACTGGGAGATCCGATGTTTGCCGGGATCGAGAACCGGATCAGCGCCGCTGTCTTCGGGATCCCCGCGGTCAAGGCCGTGGCGTTCGGAGCGGGGGAGGCGTTCGCGTCCATGCGCGGCTCCGAGGCGAATGACGCGTTCGTTCTGCGTGACGGCCGGGTCAGAACGCAGACGAACCACTGCGGCGGGATCCTGGGTGGGATCTCCACCGGGATGCCGGTGCTGTTTACGGCTGCATTCAAACCGACGCCTTCGATCGGACAGCCGCAGAAGAGCGTCGATCTTGAAGAAATGCGGGAGACGGTCCTGCAGATCAAAGGAAGGCATGATCCGTGCGTCGTGGCGCGGGCGGTGCCGTGTGTGGAAGCCGCTGCGGCATGCAGCGTGATGGATCTGTTCCTCGGGAACGAATAAGGAGGTAAGCAATGGATATTCAGGAACTGCGCGGTAACATCGACAGGATCGACAGACAGCTGATCGAACTGTTCTCACAGCGCATGGAGACGTCCTCCATGATCGCCGCATACAAAAAAGAGAACCGCCTGCCGGTCTATGACCCCGCGAGGGAGCGGGAGATCCTGGTCCGCGTCTCCGCGATGGCGGGACCGGAGCTTGAGGACTATACACGCGTTCTGTTTCAGACGCTGTTCGACCTGAGCCGTTCCTATCAGCGAAGCCAGAGTCCCGCGTACAACGAACTGACGGAAGCGATCGAACGGGCGAAGGAGACGACACCGCCTCTTTTCCCGCAGCGTGCGCTCGTGGCCTGCCAGGGCGTGGAGGGCGCCTATTCGCAGCTGGCCTGCGACAAGCTCTTCTCCGCGCCGAGCATCATGTACTGCAAGACCTTCGAAGGCGTCTTTCAGGCGGTGCAGAACGGCCTTTGCCGCTTCGGGATCCTGCCGATCGAAAACAGCTCCTACGGCTCCGTGACGGCAGTCTACGACCTTATGGGGAACTACAACTTCCATATCGTGCGGTCTCTGAAACTGCATATCGACCACTGCCTGCTGGCAAAACCCGGCACGAAGATGGAGGACGTGAAGGAGATCTTCTCCCACGAGCAGGCGATCGGACAGTGTTCGCGCTTTCTGGCGTCGCTCTCCGGCGTCAAGGTCACGGTCTGCGCCAATACCGCGGAGGCGGCCAAGATGGTCTCCGAGTCGGAGCGTACGGACGTCGCGTCCATCTCTTCCCACAACTGCGCCTCCCTGTACCGTCTGGACACGCTCAATGACCATATCCAGAACAGGGAAAACAACTATACGCGCTTCATCTGCATCACGAAGGAACTGCAGATCTATCCGGGCGCGGGACGCATGAGCATGATGTTCACGCTGCCGCATACACCGGGCTCCCTGTACCGCATGATCGCGCGCTTCGCGGCGCTGGGTCTGAATATCACCAAGCTTGAGAGCCGGCCGATCAGCGGACGGGATTTCGAGTTCATGTTCTATCTGGACGTGGAAGCGTCTGTCTGGTCGAAGGACGTCATCAATCTTCTGAGCGAGCTTTCATCCTCCGGGGAATACTTCAACTTCCTCGGAAGCTACAGTGAGGTATAAGGTATGCGGTACGGTCTGATCGGAAACCCTTTGGGACATAGCTGGTCCCCGAAGATTCACGCGCTTCTGGGAGACTATGAATACGGGCTGTATCCTCTTGAGAAGGAGGAACTGGCGTCTTTTCTCGGACAGAAGGATCTGGGCGGGCTCAACGTCACGCTTCCGTACAAAAAGGAGGTCCTGCCTTTCTGCGCAGGACTGTCCGACGCCGCGCAGAAGATCGGGTGCGTCAATGTGCTCCGCTTCACGCCGGAGGGCATCTTTGGCGACAATACCGACTGCGACGGGTTCCTGTACATGGTGCGCAGGAGCGGTATCGCTTTCGAAGGCAGGAAAGTCCTCGTCCTTGGAAGCGGCGGCGCGTCGCTTACCGCGCGCTACTGCTCCTCCCTGCTCGGCGCGGGACAGATCGTGACGATCTCACGCAAGGGACCGGACGACTATGATCATCTTGACCGGCACAGGGACGCGCAGATCATCATCAACACGACGCCCCTGGGTATGTATCCGGACAACGAGTCCCAGGCGCTCTCCCTTGCGGAGTTTCCAAAGCTGGAAGGTGTACTGGACGTCGTGTACAATCCGCTGCGCACCGCGATCATCCAGCAGGCGCAGGAGATGGGGATCCCCTGCAGCGCGGGTCTTCCGATGCTGGTTGCGCAGGCGGTCGCCGCGAGCGAACGCTTCATGGGGAACAGGATCCCCGATGAAAAGACCGAACAGGTCCTTTCCGCGATCCGGTCGGATATCGAGAACATCGTGCTGATCGGCATGCCCGGATGCGGCAAATCGACCATCGGCAGGGAACTGGAGAAGATGACGGGAAGGAAACTTGTGGATATCGACGCGATGATCGAAGAAGAGCACGGATGTCCCATTCCGCAGATCATCACAACGAGGGGAGAGGAATTCTTCCGCGATCTGGAAACGGAAGCCGTATGCCGCTGGGCAAAACAGAGCGGCCTTATCATCGCATGCGGCGGGGGAACGCCTCTTCGCGAACGCAACCGCCGGCTTCTGCGCCAGAACGGAATGATCTTCTGGCTCCAGCGGGAGCTGTCGCTGCTGCCCACGATCGGCCGTCCGCTGTCCGTCGACCTGGAAAAACTGGAAAGCGTGCGCAGACCGGTCTATGAGGCCGCCTCGGACGCGCAGATCGACAACAACGGTCCCGCACAGGAGACCGCGAGAAAGATCCTGGAGGTGTTCGGGAAATGAAGATCCTTGTGCTGAACGGACCGAATCTCAACATGCTGGGCATCCGGGAACCGGACCTGTACGGAAAAGTGAGTTATGCTGCGCTCGTGCGTATGGTCGAGCGCTACTGTGCGGAAAGACAGATCGAATGCGAGTGCTACCAGTCCAATCATGAGGGGGATCTGGTGGACAGGATACAGGCGGCGTACGGGAATACGGACGGCATCGTGTTCAACCCCGGCGCGTATACGCACACATCTGTTGCGCTTCTGGACGCGCTCAAGGCGGTGCAGATCCCGACGGTGGAGGTCCATATCTCGGACGTCTCCTCCCGTGAGGAGTTCCGTCAGATCTCCTATGTGCGTCTTGCGTGCTTTGCGACCATAACGGGGCACGGGCTTGACGGGTATCTTGAGGCGATCGACCTCATCCGTGAACGCTTCGGAAAGGCATGACCGGTCCGGAGCGTAAAAAGAGAAAAACTGTGAACAGCACGCGAACTGTTCACAGTTTTTGTTTGTGATGCGGTTGTCTATTTCATCAGATGATCGATGGCGTGGCTGAGTTCCTCGATGGCGGCGGTGTCGTGTTCCTCGGCTGCCTCCACGAGACAGTGACTGATATGGTCCTTCAGGATGACGCGGCTCACACCGCCCAGCGCGGAGCGGACAGCGGCCAGCTGGATCAGGACTTCAGAACAGTCACGGCCGTCCTCCACCATGCGCTTCACAGACTGAAGATGTCCGATGGCGCGGGAGATTCGGTTGAGCACCGCCTGCGTTTCGGTATGGGTGTGCGCGTGGCTGTGGTGATGTTCATGCTCATGCTCATGCGTGTGTTCGTGCTCATTCATGAGATGCAGTGCTTCCATATCGTACCTCCATACAAAAGAAAAAAGCATCAGACGCGGTCTTCTGACCTGCTGATACCTTCAGGATATCCTTTACGGTTGGATGAATACGCACTTCGGTGCATCTTTGCCGCCTTCATGACGGTCTGAAAACATTATACAGGAAGAAAAACAGAAAAAAAACCCTTTCCGTGATCCCCCCCGGGGGCTTGCGGAGGTTTTTTGCCCGTTTTTATAATGATTTCAGCAAATGTGTGCAAAATTTCTGTTTGAGGTGAACAAGTATGCATATGGCGGACGCGCTGCTCTCGCCGGCCGTGGCGGGCGCGATGTACGTAGCTTCGGGTACGGCGGCGGGCGTCAGTATCGCGAAGATGAGAAAAGAAGAGGAACAGCACAAACTGCCGATTATGGCGGTCACTGCCGCTCTGGTCTTCGCGGGTCAGATGATCAACTACACGATACCGGGGACAGGCTCTTCCGGACATCTTTGCGGCGGGATGCTCCTGTCCGCGCTGCTGGGACCGTATGCGGGCTTTTTGTCCATGATCGTGATCCTGGCGATACAATGTCTGTTCTTTGCGGACGGAGGACTGATGGCCTTAGGGGCCAACTGCT
Organism: Clostridia bacterium; assembly: GCA_017431145.1. Taxonomy (GTDB): domain Bacteria; phylum Bacillota; class Clostridia; order Christensenellales; family Maliibacteriaceae; genus RGIG9107. Next base: position 5,397 of record JAFRLQ010000011.1, read on the forward strand.
GGAACATGGCGTTTTACGGATGTTTTGTGGGATACTTCCTCATCTGGCGTCCGATGATGAAAAACAAATGGTTCTCAAAAATGGGAACGAAAGCGGCACAGCGGATCAAGATCATCATCGCTTCCGTCATCGGATGCGTCGTAACACTGCAGTTGGGTGCGTTCTCCGTCGTTCTTGAGACCAGTCTTTCCGGGATCACGGAGCTTCCTTTCGGCGCGTTCTGCGCACTGATGCAGCCGATCCATCTGGCGATCGGTCTGGTGGAAGGTCTGATCACCGCAGCGGTACTGGTATTCGTCTATGAGGCGCGGCCGGAACTTCTGCGCGAGGTCGACACATCAGAGGGAAGAGGCGTCAGGGCGAAAGGCTCCGTCAAGACGGTCGTCATCGTACTGGCTGTCGTGACGGCACTGGTCGGCGGTGCGCTGAGCCTTCTTGCCAGCTCGAACCCGGACGGTCTTGAGTGGGCGCTCTTCGGGAACAAGGAAGCCGGCTACAGCGAGAACATGGGCCTCGATGAGGAGGAGTTCGGAATCGACAGCAAGGTCGCGGAAGGCGCGGGAGCGGTCCAGGAGAAGACTTCCTTCCTGCCGGACTATGCGTTCGCGAACAATGACACGGCGGCAGGAACGACCGTCTCGGGCATCGTAGGATCTCTGATGGTCGCAGGCGTAGCGGCGCTGGTCTGTTTCCTCGGAGGATTCTTCAAAAAAAGGAAAAGGGCTTCAAAAGAAAGCGGTACAGACTGACAGGGAATGGTATACTGAAAGGGCGTCAGAACAGATGCCCTTTTTTCATTGAAGGTGACTTATGAACAAAGCCGAAAAATCGCTCTATGAGATCCGCGAGATGGATGATCTGGCAGCGGGGGATTCCCCGGTGCACCGTCTGTGGCCGCTGAGCAAATTCTTTGTGACAATCGCATATATCATCACCGTCATGTCGTTTCACAAGTATGATCTGAACGGCCTGTTCGTGTATGTCCTGTATCCGGTCGTGATGTTCCAGCTGAGCGGCGTGCCTGTCCGCACCTTCTTCCGGAAGATGCGCATCGTGCTTCCGCTGGTGATCGCGGTCGGCGTATTCAATCCCGTGTTCGACAGAGACATTCTGCTTTATGTGGGAAAGGTGGGCGTGAGCGGCGGCGTCGTCTCCATGGTCACGCTGATCCTCAAGGGCGTATTCGCACTGATGGCATCTTTCATTCTGGTGGCGACGACGCCGATCGACGATCTTTGCGCCGCGCTGCGCATGATCCGGGTGCCGGCGGTGATCGTGTCGCTGCTTCTTCTGACTTACCGGTATATCGGGGTTTTGACGGAAGAGGTCGCGATCATGACGAACGCGTATCACCTGAGGGCGCCGGGACAGAAAGGGATACACATTTCCGCGTGGGGATCGTTTCTGGGGCAGCTCCTTCTGCGCAGCATGGACCGCGCGAACGAGCTTTACGCGAGCATGCAGCTTCGCGGTTTTCAGGGGAACTTTTATTACAGGGAAGGGAAAAAGGCGCGGTTCGCGGATATCCTGTTCCTTGTGCTTATGATCGCCGTCTTCGTGTTTCTGCGGTTCTTCCCGCTGGCGGCGTGGATCGGGAAACTGGTAGTGAGGTGAAAAAACGATGATCCGTTTCGAGAATGTGAGCGTACAATATGATAAAAGCGAGCCTGTCCTGAAGGATCTGTCGTTTCACATCCAAAAAGGGGAAAAGGTCGGACTGATCGGCGCCAACGGCGCGGGAAAGACGACGCTTATGAACGCGCTTCTGGGACTTCTTCCCCACGAGGGGACGATCGAGGTCGAGGGGATCGAGGTCGAAAAGCAGAACCTTCCCGAGATCCGCAAGCGTCTGGGATTTGTGTTCCAGAACTCGGACAATCAGATGTTCATGCCCACGGTGTACGAGGACATGTCTTTTGCGCCGCTGAATTACGGGCACTCCAAAGAGCAGGTCGACCGGATGATCGACGATGTGCTGGAGCAGCTCGAGCTTTCGGAACTGAAATACAGACACAATCACAGGATCTCCGGAGGAGAGAAACGCATGGCGGCGATCGCGACGATCCTGGTGATGCGTCCGCATGTGATCCTGATGGATGAGCCTACGGCGTCTCTTGATCCGTACAACAGACGCAAGGTCATCGACGTCATGCGATCGTTTGACCGCACGATGCTCGTCACGTCGCACGACCTGGACATGATCGTGGATACCTGCCAGAGGGTGATCCTGCTGTCCCGCGGGAGGATCGTCGCGGACGGAAAAACGGACGTGATCCTGCACGACAAAGCGCTTCTTGAAGCGAACCGTATGGAGCTTCCTTTCCGCTGGAGCGGAAACAGAGAATAACAGAAGTTCCGGAAAGAGGAAGGGAGGAGACCTTCCGTGACATACGAAGAGTTCGGGGAAGAAAAGAAAGAGACGGTCCTGCTGCTGCACGGCGGCGGGCTTTCCTGGTGGAATTACCGGGAAGCTGCGGAACTGCTGAAGGAAGAGTATCATGTGATCCTGCCGGTCCTGGACGGACACGCGGGGAGCGGACATCCGTTCACGTCGATCGAAGACAATGCCCGAAGGATCATCGCTTTTATCGACGGGAAGCTGGGCGGACATGTTTCTCTGATCGGAGGACTGTCGCTCGGGGGGCAGGTGCTTCTGGAGATGCTGTCCCAAAGGAAGGATATCTGTGAAAACGCGCTTGTCGAAAGCGCCGCGGTGATCCCGGCACCGGTCACACGGGCTATGATCGCGCCGTCTCTTGCCGCAAGCTACGGGCTCGTAAAAAACAGGGCGTTCGCAAAGGCCCAGTTCCGTTCGCTTCACATGAAACAGGAACTGTTTGAGGAATACTACAGAGACACCTGCCTCATCACGAGACAGGACATGACGTCATTTCTGAAGGCAAGCGCGGGTTACGCGCTGAAGGATCAGATCAGGGGAACGGAAGCGAATGTGTACGTCTTCTGCGGGGAAAAGGAGAACGCAAGAGTCCGAAGATCCGCGCAGATGATCCGGGACGCGGTCCCGGGAAGCCGTTTTCAGGTGCTGCCTGGACTGCGGCACGGGGAATTCTCGATTAATCACCCGGCGCAGTACGCGGATACCGTAAGAAGAATGCTCAATGACAGCCGGAGATAAAAAGATATGAGGGATACGATGAGAAAAACGAGACGAATGAGGCTCCGCATCTTCAGCCTGCTTCTGGCGGCGCTGCTGCTCGTTCCCGCTGTGAAGGCGGCGGCGGTGGAAGAGGAGAAGGAGATCCTGGGCGTATATGAAGGCACCTACACGGCAGCGCAGGGAATCACCGGCGTCACGCTCAGTGTGTTTGAGACGGAGGACGGCGTCGAGGCCGCCTACAGGTTTTATCCCGTCGCAAGCAACCCTTCGGTCGGAAAAGGCATTTTTTCCATGAGCGTAGAACAGACCCCGGAGGGATATGTATTCGACGCGAAGGAATGGGTCGATCACACGGATTCGCCTTCCTACAGCATGGTCGACCTCACAGACGTAACGCTGAGCAGTGACGGGAACGCGCTTTCCGGCACCGTGCTGAATGAAAGCGGCACGGTGTGTGGACAGATCAGCGCTGAGAGAAGAGGCGACATGCCGGTGCCGCAGGAATATATCGGGACATGGTCCGGACGGTATGAGGCGGCGCAGGGGATCACAGGTCTGACACTGGATATCTACCGTTCCGCAGGTCAGACCATGGCGGCGTTCCACTTTTATCCGGTCGAAGAGAACCCCGGTGTGGAGGAAGGCCTTTATCTTATGACTGTGACGTACAGCGCGAAAGAGGAACGCTGCAGACTGGAAGCGGTCAGATGGCGCGATCCCTCCGCGACCTATCGGTTCGTCGACCTGGACGGA
>JAFRLQ010000080.1 GCA_017431145.1 Clostridia bacterium
TGCCCGGAGGAGACAGACGCAGGGTTACGCGGTCATGGAAGAGATGCAGACATCCCCGGCGGTCTGAAAAAGCAGCGGGGATCCGTGATATGACAAAAAGGGAAACACAAAGAGACAGAAGAAGCAGAGCCGCAGTGAGAAATCTTATCTGCGCGGTGATGCTTCTTTTGTCTTTTTGCTGCTCTTTCTGCGGCTGTACGGCAAAAAAAGAACAGGAAGAGACCTTTTTCGCCATGGATACCTATATGTCGCTGCGTGCGCAGACGGATGACGGGGAACTTCTCGGACAGATCAGGGACGGGATCGTTCAGCTGGAACACGAGATCTCTGTGACGGAGAAGACAAGCGCAGTCTGGAAACTGAATCATGAAGGAGAAGCGCAGATGAGCCCGGCTGCGCTGGAACTTCTCGAGACGGCGCTGGAGACCTGCGGGGATACGGACGGCGCGCTGGACATCACGGTGTATCCCGTGCTTCGGGCATGGGGATTTACAACGGACACATACAGAGTGCCGGACGCGGAAGAGATCGGTGCGCTTCTGGGATCCGTCGGCTGGAATGTTGTCCGTATCGAAGGAGATAAAGTGACAGTCCCGGAAGGGACCATGATCGATCTGGGGAGCGTTGCGAAGGGGTATGCCGCGGATCTTGCGGCGGAACGGCTGAAACAGGCGGGCGTGGAAAACGCGATCCTGGATCTCGGGGGGAGTATCGTGACGCTCGGGTCACGCCCGGACGGGAATCCCTGGCGTGTGGCGGTCCGCGCGCCTGAGGGGGACGGACTCCTCGGCGTGCTTTCCTCGCGTGACGAGGCGGTGGTGACATCGGGCGGTTACGAACGGTATTTTGAAGACGATGAGGGGAATATCTGGTGGCATATCCTCGATCCCGGGACGGGTTATCCCGCGCACAGCGGTCTTGTCAGCGTGACGGTCGTCGGCCCGCAGGGAGTGCGCTGCGACGCGCTGTCGACTGCGCTTTTTGTGATGGGCGAGGAAAAGGCCTGCGCATACTGGCGTGCCGAAAGGGATTTCGGAATGATCCTTGTGACGGAAGACGGACGTCTTCTGGTCACGCAGGATCTGGAAGGGCGTTTTGAAAAAGACCCGTCCTGTGCGTTTGAACTGGAGGTGATCGCTCCGTGAAGACGAGGACATGGATCCTGATCCTGGCGGCGGCTGCGCTGATCAGTGGGGCGGCATGTCTGTTTCTGCTGTTCGGAAAAAGCAGCGGACAGACGGCGCAGGTCATTCGGGACGGCGAGATCCTGTGTGAGATCGATCTTTCCGCGGTCGGGGAGCCGTATACCTTCACCGTGACCGGAAAGGACGGCGGCGTGAACGTGATCGAGGTGGAACCCGGCCGCATCCGCGTCTCGGATGCGGATTGTCCCGACCGGATATGCGTGCACCAGGGATGGCTTTCCACGCAGTCGGTGCCTGTCGTCTGCGTTCCGCACAGACTGATGATCCGCCTGGTGTCGGGAACGGGTCCCGATGCCTACACGGGATAGGGGGTGTGTGGCGGTGACGAAGAGACTGACAAAAGACGCGCTTCTGCTCGCGGTCGCGCTGATCCTCTATGCCGTTGAGGCGCAGATCCCGCCGCTGGTGCCCGTCCCGGGCGTGAAGCTCGGACTTGCGAACATCGTGACGGTCTGGGCGATGTTCCGCGTCGGCGCAAAGGATACGCTGGCGATCCTTGCACTGCGTGTGATCCTCGGCAGCATCTGGGCCGGGCAGATCATTTCCTTTACGCTTTCTCTCGCAGGCGCGCTTGTATGCTATCTTGTGATGCTGCTGCTGAAGAGAATACTCACGATGAAGCAGATATGGATCTGCAGCGCGGTGGCGGCAGTTGCGCACAACATCGGGCAGACGGCTGCAGCGATCCCCCTTTTCCGCACCGCTTCGGTAGCGGTATATCTTCCGTTCCTTGTCCTGTCCGGACTTTTGACGGGACTGTTCACAGGACTTTGCGCGCAGCTTCTCATACGGTATCTTCCGCAGGGGAAAACGGAGCGGGAATAAGGCGTTTCCCTTGCATTTTCACACGGAAAATGATACGTTTGCATGGCATGCGGTTTTAAGGGAGGAGAACAAAACACATGGAGGGAAGAGTCAGATCGATGACAGACGGACGTCCGTTCCGTCTGATTTTTGCGTTCGCTTTTCCGCTCATGCTGGGCAATCTCTTTCAGCAGTTCTATACGATGACCGATACGCTGATCGTCGGAAGAGTCATCGGGATGGACGCGCTTGCGGCGCTTGGAAGCGTCGACTGGTACAATTATCTCATCCTCAGTGTGATCCAGGCGCTGACGCAGGGCTTCGCCATTCTTCTCGCGCAGGACTTCGGCGCGGGGGACGGCGCGCATCTGAAACGCGCGCACGCGCATTCCATCCGCCTGTGCCTGCTGTTTACGGCGCTGTTCCTTCTGATGGTGCAGATGACACTTCCCGCGACACTGCGCCTGCTTCAGATCCCCGGATCGATCCGGCCGATCTCACTGCTTTACCTCAGGATCCTGTTTTCGGGCATTCCGATCCAGGTCCTGTTCAATTACTGTGCGTCGGCGCTGCGTTCACTCGGCGACAGCAAAACGCCTCTGTACGCGATGCTGATCGCGTCCGCGCTCAATATAGGGCTGGATCTTCTTTTCATTCTTGTCTTTCACTGGGATGTGGCAGGCGCCGCCGCCGCGACGGTGACCGCACAGGTCACGGCTGCGGGGATCGTCCTGTTTGTCATGCGCCGTCTGCCGCAGCTTCGTATCGCAAAGAGCGACTATACGCCGGAAAAGGGACTGAACAGAAAGCTTCTGCTGCTCAGCCTCCCGATGGTGCTGCAGAACGTCATGATCTCCGTCGGCGGCATGATCTCCATGGGCGTCGTGAATACGCTGGGCGTGGAATTCATCGCGGGATACAGTGCGACGACCAAATGGATCGGCGTGCTGGAGATGGCTGCCGTGGCATACAGCTACGCGGTCGTGACCTATATGGGCCAGAACTACGGTGCGGGCAGATACGACCGTATCCGGCAGGGATACAGGGCGTCGCTTCTGATCGCGCTCATGACGAGCCTCGTGCTTTCGGCGGTATTTCTTCTGTTCGGGAAGACACTGACGGGAATGTTTCTGACAGGTGACGCCCAGCGTGTGCAGGAAGCCGGTGACGTCGCGCTTCTCTTCATGAGGATACTGGGAGCGTCGCTTCCGCTTCTTTATCTGCTCTACGTGACCCGGGCAGCGCTGCAGGGGATCGGCGACACGTTTGCTGCGATGCTCTCCGGGGTCGCGGAATTCGTGATAAGGATCTTCATGAGTCTTGTGATGATCCATATGATCGGCAGCATCGCCGTCCTTCTCTGCGAGGCGGTGGCGTGGGTTTTTGCCGACATCGTGCTCTGTACGGCCTTTTTCATGCATATGCGCGGCATGGGCGTCTTTTCCGGGATCAGGCAGAGGAGAAAACGGAGCGCCTGAATGCCGCGCTGTTTTCTGCCGGATTCTTAACGTTGAATTCCGGACGGGGAAACTGTTATAATGACTTCAACAGATGAGCGGACCGGGTGGAGGAACCAGTCTCTCATATTTGTGTTTTGTTTTTTGACATTCCTGCGCGGAATGCGGAATAGAAAAAGGGGGGTTTTGAACTTGGCGGCTGACAACGGGCTCATGTCGTATGAGAAACAGGAGTTCTGGAATAACATGTTCAAACTCGTTCAGGAGATGGGCAGGGCACCTGCGCTGCGCAGACGGTTCCAGCAGGAGCCGGGCTCCGTTCTCCAGGAACGTTCGATGGACATGACATTCTTCCAGCCCGACGGAGAGGTTCGGTTTACGGAGTATCTGACAGCCGTTCCTTTTGAGGAGAGACGGAACGTTGCCAATGAGATCATGGATCAGGCAATGCTGCCGCTGGGTGAACAGACCTTTGGTGTTCCGGAGACGCTAACCGCTGCGCAGATCCACGTTGCAGCAAGACGCAATGCGGAACTGGCGGCTCAGGGTTCCGGAAGATATCCGGTACAGCGTACAAACGATGAACTGCGCAAAGCGACTGTCGCACAGCCTGTCCGGCCAGAGAACAGACCGAGTCAGGATGCTGTCCTGCGGCCGAGAGAGCCGCAGCCGATTTATGACGAAGACGAGCCGGAAGAGTCCGCTCCCAGACGGAAAGGGAAAAAGGGAGAGAGAGACGGTAAAAAGCGTCTCATATGGATCCTTGTGCCGGTCATCCTTCTTGCCGCACTGTTCGGCGCCTATCTCGGATGGAGCGGTATTGTGACGAAGAAGGCAAGCAAAGTCGTTTTTGACGCACCGGAAGAGATGGAGATTGAACTTGAAAAGACGCAGCCGATTCCGGCTGTGATCACACCGCAGAACGCGAAGGTGCGCTATGAGGTGACTGACGGTACATGCGTTGAGATCCAGGATGGATACATCACGGCAACAGAACCCGGTGACGCTGTGATCGGTATGACGGCTGTTTATCCACGTCTTGCGCGTCTTGGCGGAAAACTGCTCGGAAACCGTCCGGCACACGCCACGCTGACTGTGCATGTCACGTGTGATTATTCGATCAGTTACAGGGAAAACCCGGTCAAACTGCAGCCGGGCGACCGTTATATCATCGATGAAGGCAAGATCCAGGTCACGCCTGAGGCTGACGCGGACGATATGGATTTCACCTATGAGGTCATCGGGGATGCGATCACGCTTCAGGGCAACACGATCGTTGCTCAGGCGGTCGGAGAAGCGGAAGTCGTCATCAAGGGCGTCATTCGAAAAGAGCCGACGTCCTGCCGATTCAAAGTAGTCGTTGGAGAACCGGAACCCTCGCCGTCACCGTCCGAGGAGGCAGAGCCGTCACCTTCACCGTCTCCGTCCCCATCGCCGACGCCTACAAAGACGCCGACGCCGACACCGACGCCTACGAAGACGGCGGCACCGACACCGACACCGACGCCTCACAAGCATGTGTATGACGTCAAAGTCGGAGAAGAACTGCCGACATGTGAGAAAGACGGTTGGATCGATTACAAGTGCTCGTGCGGCGCAGTCGAAAGAACGACCATCGATGCACTCGGACATCAGTGGGCACAGACTGCTCATGAAGATCCGACCTGCACAGCAGCGGGTTATACGGATTATGCTTGCAGCAGGGACGGATGCGATGCGACAAAACATGAAGACATTCCCGCGTTGGGACATGACTGGGTGCAGCAGGAAGACGGGTCATATAAGTGTTCCAGATGCCCTGAGACAAAACCTGCTGAGAACAGCGGTAATTAAAGAGCAAGAAAAACGCACAGACCGCGCACACTGTGGCGCGGTCTTCTCATGAAAACAACAGATCGACAGGAGGAATAAGATGAAATTCACGAACGGTTTCTGGTTGATGAAACGGAACATCGATCCCATCTTCGCGGTGGAGTATCAGGATCACAAATACGCGGGCGGGAAACTGACCGTCTATATGGCGACCAATCACATCGCGGACAGAGGAAATATCCTGAACCGTCCCATGCTGACGGCGGTGTTCACCGCACCGGCGCCCAATATCATCCGCGTAGAACTCATCCACTTTGCCGGCGCGTATGAAAGAGGTCCGGCATTCGAGCTGTACGAGGAACCGGATAAGAGCGGATTCGTGCGTTTTGAAGAGACAGCGGATACGCTGACATTCACTTCCGGCGAGACGTCCGCCGTGATCGACAGGAGACCCGAAAACTGGAGCGTGCACTTTGAACGCGGCGGAAAGCTCCTCACGGAAACCTCCTACCGCAACATGGCCTGCATGCAGGACCGCGACACAGGGAAGAGCTACATGGTAGAGCAGCTCCTTCTGGACGTCGGAGAATGCGTCTACGGTTTCGGCGAGCGTTATACGGCGTTCGTGAAGAACGGGCAGGAGATCGACATCTGGAACGAGGACGGCGGGACCGCGTCACAGCAGACGTACAAGAACATCCCGTTCTATCTGTCCAGCAAGGGATACGGGGTATTCGTGGACGATCCGAGGGACATCCATTTCGAGGTCGGAAGCGAAAAAGTGGAGCGGATCCAGTTTTCGATCGAGGCGCAGAAAATGGCGTACTGCGTGATCGGCGGCGCCGACGCGAAAGATACGCTGAGGATCTATACCGGTCTTACCGGAAGACCCGCGCTTCCGCCGGCATGGTCCTTCGGCCTTTGGCTCACGACCTCCTTCACCACGAGTTATGATGAAGAGACGGTGACGGGATTCATCCAGGGTATGGCAGACAGGAATATTCCGCTTCACACTTTCCACTTTGACGCCTTCTGGATGAAGGGTTACGAGTGGTGCAACTTCGAGTGGGACAAGGAGACGTTCCCGGAGCCGCGCCAGATGCTGAAGCGTCTGAAGGAGCGCGGACTGCATATCTGCGTCTGGTTCAACCCGTATATCGCGCAGAAGTCGAAACTGTTCGACGAGGGACTGGAACACGGATACTTCGTCAAAAAGACGGACGGCTCCGTATGGCAGACGGATCTTTGGCAGGCGGGAATGGCGCTGGTCGACTTTACGAATCCGGAAGCGAAGAAATGGTATCTGGATTGCCTGAGACGTCTTCTGGACGACGGTGTGGACTGCTTCAAGACCGACTTCGGCGAGAGAATCCCGGTAAAGGATATCGTCTGGTACGACGGTTCCGATCCGGTCAAGATGCACAATTACTATACCTATCTTTACAACGAGGCGGTGTTCGGACTCCTGGAGGAGTACCGCGGGAAGAATGAGGCGGCGCTCTTTGCGCGTTCTGCAACGGTGGGCGGACAGAAGTTCCCGATCCACTGGGGCGGCGACTGCTCCGCGACGTACGGTTCCATGGCGGAGAGCCTGCGCGGGGGACTGTCTCTGTCTCTCTGCGGTTTCGGCTTCTGGAGCCATGATATCTCCGGCTTTGAACAGACTGCGCCTGCGGATATTTACAAACGCTGGTGCCAGTTCGGATTGTTCAGTTCCCACAGCAGACTGCACGGATCCACTTCCTACCGCGTTCCGTGGCTGTTCGATGAGGAGGCGTGTGATGTCCTGCGCGATCTTGTGAACCTGAAATGCAGGCTCATGCCGTATCTCTACGAACAGGCGGTGATCGCGCATGAAGAGGGGATCCCGATGATGCGCGCCATGTTCCTGGAGTTCCCGGACGATCCCACATGCCTGTATCTGGACCGCCAGTACATGCTGGGCGACAGCATCCTCGTCGCGCCTGTTTTCTCCGATACGGGCGAGGTGACGTTCTATGTACCGGACGGGAACTGGACGGATCTGTTTACAGGTGAAGCGGTCGAAGGCGGCAGATGGTACAGAAAGACCTATGATTACTTCCATTTTCCGGTGCTGGTGCGGGAAAACAGCGTGATCGTGTTCGGAAACAACGATCAGCGCCCGGATTATGACTATGCAAAAGGTGCAGAGATCCGCGTGTATCACCCACAGGAGGGAATGGAGAAGGAGATCTTTATTCCGTCACCGGACGGAGAAAAGAAATTTCCTGTGAAAGTTTCCTGCAAAGACGGAGAAGTCAGCGTACAGGCGCCGGATGATCCGCTGATCCGGGTGAGCATCATCTGGTAAAAAAAGGGAAAACAAAGAGAAGGGAAAGCAGTGTTTGATCTGCTTTCCCTTTAGTTGTAGGTGCTGCATATGCCCGAAGCGGGCAAAAAGCAGGCGTATCAGATGGATACGGAACGCGCCTTGAATGCGATCACGATCCCGGCGATCAGAACAAGTGCGCTTGCCGCGATCAGGATCCATGCGGCGGGCGTAAGAGGAACGCTGTCATCTGCAGTATCCTGTGCGGTATCCGTCACCGGAGCCTGCTGAGCGGGTGTATCCGGTATCTGCGGGCCTGATCCGTCTGCACCGGCGGGTAGATCCGGCTTTTCACCGTTTGGCGGGGCAGGCTGCATGCCGTTCTGCATCTGCGGCCTTTCGCCACCCTGAAACACCTCCGGCATTTCAGGACGCTGCTGGACCGGCTGCTGTGCGTTGTCCGGCCTTTCCGCTCCGGGGACCGGCTGCTGCATGCCGCCGAAATCCGCAGGACCGCCGGATGTGTCACTTACTGTATCTCCGAACGATTCAGAAGTCCCGGAAAGCGTGATCCCGGCTTCGTTTTCACCGATCACGACGCGGTAGGTCTCTCCGACAGACATGGCGTCGCAGCTGAACAGGACAGAGGCAAACCGGTATGGGATCTCCTGCGAGAGCAGAGTTTTACCGGCTGTGTCTTTCAGTGTGAACAGCGTGTTCCCGGGAACGCCCGTACTCAAACTGTACAGAACTGCGCACTGTGTGGAAGAAGGGTCAAAGGACTTGGCCATACCGCTGCTGCCGCAGGCGATCAGTGTGCCGCCGGAGATCACGGCGACCCCGCCGTTTTCACTCGCAAAATCGACTGCGCAGTTGGAGCCGGTATCAGCCATGCTGATGAACACATTTCCGCCAGTGATATAGATGCTGCCGTTGGAATCCAGACCGTCGGCATCGATCCCTTCGTTATTGACGATCGTTACGCTTCCGCCGCTGATCAGGATCATCGGTTCCTGATTGCCGGAAGCACTGTTTCCCTGCGCCATTGGGCGATAGAAAGAGTTGATGCCGTTGGCGTTGATCCCGTCATCATCAGGATGGATCGTGATCTCTCCGCCCGCGATCTCGACGCGCGGCGCTTCGATCCCTTCATAACAGACGGGGAGGCTGACCGTTCCGCCGCGGATCGTGCAGGAGACGCCGGAACGGATACCGTCATCTCCTGTTTCGATCGTGATGTCTCCGCCGTCTATGGTGACGGTTCCTTCCGCGCGGATACCGTCTCCGGTGCTGCTGACCGAAAGAGAACCGTCTGCGACGTAGAATGTTCCGTCTGTCTCATCCACATCGATCCCTTCGCCCTGAGCCTGAAGAGTCAGTTTTGCCTGCGTCATGCGGAAACTGTTGTTGACGTGGATCGCGTCCCGCGCCGCATTGACGGAGATCGTGCCTCCGGTGATCACAAGATCGTCGTTGGCTGCGATTCCGTGCCGGTACGGCGCTGTGACAGTGAGAGAACCGGAACCGTTGACAGTCAGGTCATCCCGCGAGAAGAGCGCGGCGTCGATTCCGTTATTCTCGGCGTCCGTGCTGAAAGAGGAAGCGCCGTTCAGTATGTTCTGCGAGCCTTCGGCAAGTGTCAGAAAGACTTTATCCGCCTGTTCCACGTCGATGCACGCACTGCCGGAAGAGGTGATCGTGACACCGTCCAAAAGGATCCAGACCTTGGAGTAGTTCTTTGCGTCGACGATCAGGCTTCCGTCGTCAAGTGTGCCGGAAACGATATAATAGCCGCTTTGTACGATCGTGACGCTGCCGCTGTCCGCGTACGCTCCCGAACCGGATACCTTTGCGCTGGAACCGTTCAGGCTGATCCGGGTCGTGACCTTGCCGCTCCATTCCGCGTCAAGATCGTTCTGCGTGAAATACTCGGAGCCGGTATAGGACTCGCGGTCCTGGTCCGGAACGACGGTGATACCAAGAGACTCCCCGTTCATAAACAGGATGGTGACGGCAAGTGTCAGGATGAGGACGGCAACGCAGATCTTATCAAAATGCTTGTGCGTTGACATGCGGATCTCCTTAACCCATGTAATCTCCGTTGTAACTGACCAGTACTGCGCTTTCAACGCCGTTCATGGCTGCCAGGTCGTTGATGAATCCGGTATCTTCGTCCTTGAGACGAATCTCGAGATTCAGCTCGATATCCCCGGGGCGGACCGTCTTGCTCTTGACGACCATCCGGCGTGTGTTCTGTGTGAGGAACTCAGTGACCTGTTTTTCCGCGCCCTGGCCGCTGCAGCGCACGACGACGATATAGGGATCACGTTCTCTTTTGTGATTGGCGAATACGAGGATGATGAGCCCGATCACGACGGAACCGATCACGGCCAGCGGGATCATGCCTGCCGCCAGAACGATGCCCGCTGCGATCGCCCAGAACAGGAAAGCAATGTCGAGAGGTTCCTTGATCGCGGTACGGAAACGGACGATGGACAGCGCGCCGACCATACCGAGGGAGAGAACGACGTTGCTCGTGACAGCGAGGATGACCAGCGTCGTGATCATGGTGAGGGCCACCAGCGTGACGCCGAAACTGGATGAAAACATGACGCCGGAGTAGGTCTTTTTATAGACAAAGAAGATGAAAAGACCGATGCCGAATGCAAGTGCGAGGGAAAGGACCATGTCCAGAACACTCACAGCCTGCACGTTTTCAAGAAAACTGGATTTAAAGATGTCTGTAATGCTCATGCTGCTGCTCCTTTCGGATGGTATAGGTAAGATATCGATCGTATGCGCAGAAGATCAGTCGTACATCCGGCACTGCGCGTATTTTGAAAAAGCGGTCACATGCCTTCCGGGCGTCTGCACGCAGTCGCGGATGATCTGCGGCAGAAAGGTGTCCCATTTGACTTCCAGGATGATCCCGGATCCGGGCGCCGGGACCGTGACGCAGTCCGGATCGAAAAGATCCGTACAGGAAAGCCCGGTGCGGATATTGTAGTCGAAGGTGACGCGTACGTTGCCGGGACCGTAATAATAGGGCTCCCGCGTGTAGTCGACGAGCGTTTTGGGACGCAGACCTTCGTTCTGCGATCTGCAGTAGAATTCACGGATCAACGGATTTTCACTGTCCATCATCCAGATAAGATCACCGTCTATGATCGCCTGCGCCTGCTGCACAGTGAGTGGTGCGCCGTATTTTGTGCCCAACCCGCTGCGTTTGCTTTTCTTTTCCAGACGGATGAAAGATGTGTCAAAGTCATAGTACCGGATCCGGAATTTTTCTCTGCGGTCTGTGCCGTCAATCTTTTCCCGCAGAGCTTTGTCAGAAGGCGTATCGAAATAAAGACTGCGGATAAAGTATCTTCCGTCCTTCGCATGCGGATCGGGTGAAGCGACAGCGCGAAGACGCTGGCAGATCGCCAGCAGATCCGCATAATTGATCTCGTGCTTCCATTCATGCCGGTATGCTTCAGCCATACGGAATGCTCCTCGTTTTTTGAATAAACTCATTATACAAAAAAAGACTTACACAAGAACCGAAAAAGAGAGAAAGAACGAAAAAAACGTGTAAATGCCGGGCGGGAAGGCGCAACGGGCAGTTGCGTGCAAAGGCACGGTCCATGTATTAGAATGAAGACAGCAAAGGGGGTTATCGCAGATGGAAGCAAAAGATGTACTGCATGAACTGAGGATCAAAAACGGACTGTCACAGGACGCACTGGCGGAAAAAGTCTTTGTCACGAGACAGGCGGTGTCGCGCTGGGAGAACGGAGAGACCGTTCCGAATACGGAGACACTGAAACTGTTGTCAGGGCTCTTCAATGTTTCGATCAATACGCTTCTGGGATCACCGCGTCAGCTTGTCTGCCAGTGCTGCGGTATGCCGCTGGAGGACGCAATCCTCAGCAGGGAGAAAGACGGAACGCTCAATGAAGATTACTGTCAGTGGTGCTATGCGGACGGAACGTATACATACAGCAATATGGACGATCTGATCGATGTCTGCGTCGGACATATGGTCAGTGAGCAGTTTCCGGAGGAACAGGTGCGTGCCTATCTGAAAGAGACACTGCCGAAACTGGATTACTGGAAAAGATATGATGAGCTAAGCGACGGCGGTCAGTTCGAGGCATTTAAGCAGAAACTGATCGGGGAGATCAACGATCTGCATGTTGAAGGGATGCCGAAAGTCGAGAAACTGAATGCGCTTGTCGGAAAATATGTGAATTTGGAATACAGGCTTCCGAACGGGCAGAAGGTACGGTTCCTTGACGATGCGGTAACGTATCTTGGAAACCAGCTGGAATCCGAGTTCGGCGTTGACAGGTGTTTCGGTGTGCTGGCGAACATGGACTTCATCCTGGTCTGCACTTATGAGGAAAACGGAGCCGATCCAGAACTTGTTCTTTATAAAAAAAGATAACTGGTATTTGAAGGATGTTTGAAAGCAGAAAAAGAAGAAGACCTGTGCAAGCGGGTCTTCTCTTGCCATACCGAGGCTGATGCGTTATTTTTGAATCAGAATCAGAA
>JAFRLQ010000081.1 GCA_017431145.1 Clostridia bacterium
TACGCTCCTGTTCCGCTCCAGAAAGTATCAGTCCGGAACGGAGGACCCTGACCATCCCCTGATGACGGTCCCGATCCGGGGCGGCACCTTTTCCTGGCGTGCCGACCGCACATCCATCAACGCGCTGAATGACGAAATCCGGGAAGCGACCGAGCAGATCGAGAATGAAAACGATCTTGTCGAACAGGAGCGCCGCGTCAACGAGGAGCGCATGCGGTATGAAACACAGAACCGTCTGTACGACCGCATTGCGGTCGCCGTCCGCCCGCGGATCCTGAAGATCGAAGAATACCTGGACCGCTGCAAAAAGGATCCCGCAAATACAGCGTCATATATGCGCCGCATCAGCGTGCTGGGCACCTACGTCAAAAGAAGAGGCAACCTCATGCTCGTCGCCGATGAATCAAAACAGGCGTCCCTTGAAGAGCTGGTGCTTGCACTGCGGGAATCTCTTGACAGCCTCGCGCTGTCCGGTGTTTTTACGCATCTTGAATTCTCCGGTCCGGCATCGGTGTCCGCACCGCTTCTGATCACTGCCTATGATCTTTTTGAAGACATCGTCGAACCGCTTCCCTCTTTGTCCGCTGTGACCGTCGATCTTTGCACGGATTCCGGTTTCTCCATGACGGTCCGTGCATCTGCCGATCACGACCCTGTCGCGGGATGGAAAACGCAAGAGCTCGCTGCGATCGGCGCGCATCTTGAAACAGGTTTTGAAGACGAGACCTGCTGGGCTCGGCTGTCCGTGGGAAAGGAGGCCGTGTCATGACGTTCCTTTCTCTTTCTCCGTTCTGGCGCGCAGCCGTCCTTCTCCTTGGCACCGTCAGTCTCGTCATGTATCATTATCTTACGATCCGGTATCTGCATCTTGGCCGCAGCAGAAGGATCGTGCTCTCCTCCGCCCTGTTTCTCGTTCTGCTGAATATCCTGATACAGATCCTGCAGCAGCATCACATGGGCGATCTGCGCGTCGATATCCGTCTGCCGCTTTGGGTCACACTGTCGTTCCTCGCTGCAAGTCTTCTGCTGGGCGGGATCCAGATGTACATGATCCGCAGCTGGCGCGAGAGCAGTATCACATCGGCGTCTGTCCAGGAGAGTTTCGACACACTGCCGTCCGGTCTGTGTGTATACCAGAAAAACGGACTTCTGCGTTTGATCAACACAAAAATGACGCAGATCTGCCGGGAACTGACCGGCGGGGATCTGATTGATGCCGAGGGTTTCTGGAACGACCTTTGCGCCGGAACACTGCCAGGATGCATCTCGGATGGCAGCGAACCGATCTATCGTCTGAAAGACGGAAGCGTGTTCAGTTTCAGACGCGCGCCTCTGGCGCGCTCTTCCTATGAGCTTACCGCAGACGACGTCACGGAGGAATACCAGCTGACGCTGTCTCTGGAGGAAAAGAACAAACAGGCACGTCTTGTATCCGCGCGGCTCGACGCGTTGATGAAAACGATGGAATACCTCGTGATGGAGCGCGAACTCGTGACGCTGAAGACACAGCTGCATGACAATCTCGGCCGGGCGCTTCTTCTGACAAGGCGTTTCCTCGCCGCGCCGGAAAGCGTCGAGGAAAACGATCTTCTCGCCGTCTGGGACAGTAATGTCCGTCTTTTGAAAAACGAGCAGCCTGAATTCTGGCAAAAACCCTACTATGTGAATCTCGAGCACGCCGCTGCGCTTGGCGTTGACGTCCGGATCGAAGGTGAACTCCCAGCCGGTCAGGACCTGATCGGCATCGTCGACACCGCGATCAACGTGCACGTCACCAACACGCTGCGGCATGCGGAAGGAACACAAGTCTTGATCCGTTCCATTGAAACGCCCGATGCGTGGAGACTTGTCTTTACCAACGACGGCGTTGCGCCAAACGGACCTGTCCGCGAGGGAACGGGGCTTTCCAATCTGCGCCGTCTCACCGAAGCTGCGGGCGGCACCATGTGTATCGTTTCCGCACCGGTCTTTGAATTGACACTGCTATTGCCCAAGGAGGGATCCGCCAATGCCTAACCGCGTACTCATCGCCGACGATTACCTGATGATCCGTCAGGTCTTTGAAAACGCCGTGCGCTACGCACCGCAGTATACGCTTGCCGCGTCCGTCTCCACAGCGGAGGACGCTGTGCGTGTATGCCTTTCGGAGCAGGTGGACCTGGCGATCATGGATGTTCTCTTTCCCGGCGGGATGAGCGGTCTGGAGGCTGCGCGCCTCATCAAGGAAAAAAAGCCCGCTACAAAGATCCTTGTCGTGACTTCCATGCCGGAAACGACCTATATCCGGCGCGCGAAAGAGATCGGGATCGAGAGCTTCTGGTATAAGGAAGTTCAGGAACAGCCTATCCTGGAGATCATGGACCGCACCACGTCCGGCGAGTCCGTCTATCCCACCGGTCAGCTGCACGTGCCCTTCGGTGACGCGGACAGCACGGAATTCACCGACAGAGAACTGGATGTGCTGCGTCTTCTGGTGTCCGGCGCCTCAAATAAGACGATCGCCTCGGAGCTCAGCATCTCGGAAAACACGGTCAAATTCCACATCAACAACATGCTGCAGAAAACAGGTTTTCATTCGCGTCTTGAACTTGCCGTGCGGGCAAGAGACATCGGTCTGGTCGTCCTGGACTGAGAAAGGAACATATCATGAAATGGTTTATCGCATCGGATATCCACGGATCCGCTTATTATTGTGAAAAACTGATGTGCGCATGGGAACGGGAGGCGTGTGACAGGATAATCCTCCTGGGGGATCTTCTGTACCACGGTCCGCGCAACGATCTTCCGCGGGATTATGCTCCCAAGCAGGTCATCGCGATGCTGAACGCACATGCTAAGGAGATCCTGTGCGTACGTGGAAACTGCGAAGCGGAAGTGGATCAGATGGTGCTGGATTTCCCCGTTCTGGCAGAATACGCGCTCCTTCCTCTGCAGGAACGGCTGGTGTTTCTGACACACGGGCACATTTTTCACGCAGCTCATCTTCCCCCTCTGAAAGAAGGCGACATCCTTCTGCACGGGCACACCCATATCGCGGGACACACACTGTCGAACGGTATCCATATCCTCAATCCCGGTTCCGTGTCCATTCCGAAAGAAGACTCGCCCCGGGCGTACATGACGCTCGAGAACGACACATTCTTTTGGAAAACGCTGGACGGAGAGGTTTTCCTTTCTTTTAAAGCGGAATGACCCGGAAGAACATGCGACAGCCGGCTGTTTTTATCAACGGTCCAGGAAGAAGACTTCCGCTTCTGCAAGCGGTGAGATGAATTCCGAATCAGGACCGTGACAGAATTATTCTGGTTACAGTATAGATCGATGATCCTCATGCGAAAAGGGATAGAATCACCGAAATCA
>JAFRLQ010000082.1 GCA_017431145.1 Clostridia bacterium
CTGACGCATCACATGTTCGCTCCGGATCCGTGTATCCCCCGTCCCCTTAAGATACAGTTCGAGTTTTTCCAGTTCGTTCGCCACGCTGCCCATATCCGGACCCGCGAACAGAAACAGCCTGTCTGCTGCGTCGCGGTCCAGCGTCATTCCCCGGTTCCTCATATATCCCGTCATCCACTGCGCCGCATCATCCTGGGACAGATACTGGAAATTCACGGTCTGCACATGATTGTTCAGCCATTTGTAGAACCGCCCGGTAGCCGGAACTTTTCCGCGTTCTATAAAAACGAGAAAAATGTTCTGCGGGAGTTTCTCCAGATACTCTGTCAGCCGGTCCGTCCGGTTCTTTTTCTGCCGCGCGTCGGAAGCAGTCTGTCTCGTGAACGCCTCATCGCCCGCTTCCTCCGGCTCCGCATTTTCACCGCCAGGTCCGTCCGCACTGTGCGGTTCCTCTTTCCCGCTTCCGCTTTCGGACAGAAGCGTGCATCCGCGGACGACTACAAGCTTCGAGTCCGCCATCATGGGCGGCGTCATACAGGTGCCGATCACGGCTTCCTCATCCGCACCACGCAGGATCACCTCGTTCAGTTCCGGAAACACGGAAGGGCGAAGGAGCGCCGTCAGCTGTTCCGTCAGACGGTCCTTCACGTATTCCTCTTCCCCGTACAGGAAATACAGTTGTCTCTTTTTCCCCTCCCGGATCTCGCGGGAGAGTTCCCGGTATGTGCTCATATCAGTCCCCGATCGGATAGGTCTCGCCCGTGCGTGTCAGTTTTGCGCCGCTGAACACCTGCTGCGCCTGAAGGAGCAGTTCCTCCTCCGAAGCGTAGGGCGGCAGATGTCCCAGAAGAAGCTGCCTCGCTCCGGCGTCCTTTGCCAGTTTCCCGCAGAAGGTCGCGCTCAGATGCGGAGCGTCCGGATGCCATACGGCGTCGGGAAGTCCGCAGTCCGCGAGAATCGCGTCAGCGCCTTTTCCCCACTGCGCCAGTTCCTCCATGGTGTTGGAATCTCCCGTATAGTAGAACGTCTTTCCGTCTGCCTCGATCCGCATGCCCACTGTCGGAATCGGATGACGCGCCGGAGTAAATGTGATCTCCACGTTCAGCACGCGCACATGGTCCAGCGCCTTCACGGGAATGAAGTGAAAATGCTCCGCAGCAGGCGCATGCGTGATAAGCTCAAACATCGCCGCAGGCTCCTCCTGCAGATAGACAGGGATCACCAGGTCCTGCGGCAGTTCCCTGCGCATGATCCCGAACTGCACCGCCGTGGCGAGCATAAAGAAATCACTGACGTGATCCCAGTGCATATGCGACAGGATCACGGCGTCCAAGTCTCCGATGTCGAGGAACCGGAACAGTTCCCTGACTGTTCCGCTTCCGCAATCCAGCAGAATGTCCGCAAGTTCCGTATGAAGAAGATAGCCCGACGTGCCGCTTCCGGCGGCGGGATAAGGCCCGCTGTTTCCCAGTACCGTAAGATCCATCGCTTATTCCTCCCTCGTTTTTTCCAGCCACTGATACATAAAGATCCCGGCAGCCACCGCCGCATTCAGCGACTCCGCCTTTCCCGGGATCGGAAGCTTCAAAAGAAGATCGCATGCTTCCGACGCCCTGTCCGACATGCCGCGCGCTTCGTTTCCGATCACGAACAGCATCTTTTTCTGCCAGGGCACCTGTGCGGAAAACAGTTCCTTCCCCGCAAGATGCGTGCCGGCTGCGAGATAACCGTGTTCCCTGAAGAATCCGATGATCTCCTCCGCTCTTTTTCCCGTCCGGATCACGGGCACATGAAACAGCGATCCCATCGTGGAGCGCACGGTCTTCGGCGCATATGCGTCCGCGCATCCTTCGGAAAGAATCACCGCATCCGCGTTCACAGCGTCAGCCGTACGGATCACCGTGCCGACATTGCCGGGATCCGCCACCGCGTCCAGCACAAGGATCAGGCCATTCACGTCAGCGGGCAGTTTCTCCGTTCCGCTGCGGAGCACCGCGATCACGCCCTGCGGCGTCACGGTATCCGACAGCGTCTGCATGACACGGGATGAGACCGGTACCGTCCGGATCCCGGCTTCTCCTGCCGCGGCAAGGATCTGCCGGAAAGCGTCCTCCCGTTCGGCATCAAAGAGGATCATCTCCATATCCGCGCCGCTGTCCACCGCTTCCTGCACCAGATGCGGTCCGTCCGCAAGATAACAGTTTTCCTTCTCCCTGTTCTTTTTCTGTGCCAGCCCCTTCACGCGGCGGATGAGCGTATTGGCGGTGCTTGTGATCACTGTCGGCTCCATTTGGTATCGTCCTTCTTTTTTCCTATCATTATATCATTGCGGGTGCCGTCGGCATAGACAGACTTTCCCGCGATTGACTTCCGCTCCCGCGCGGGGCTATATTGATTTCAGTTTATACTTTACTGCGACTCTGCTTTTGAAGGAGCCACTTCGTATGCACACGCTTTTTGAAGACAAGAAACGCAACCGCACGGCTGCCCTCAGCAGCCTCGTGTTCATGCTGATCGCCCACCTGTACTGCTGGACCAACGAGATGTACAATCACGACTCCCTTCTGGTCTGGCAGGCGAATCACAAATGGCAGATCTCTCTTGGCCGGATCCTGCATCCCGTTTATCTTCGGGTACGCGGACAGATCGCCGCTCCTTTCATCATTGCACTTTTCGGCGGGACCTTTCTTGTTTGCGCTGTGATCCTCTGTGTGCATCTTCTCGATCTGAAGAAGACCTCCTCCGTCGTTCTCTGCGCAGGACTTCTGGTCACTTTTGAGACGATCGCCTATCTGAACGCCACATACATCTTCTGTTTCGATCTGGACATGCTCGCGCTTCTTCTGAGCGTATCGGCTGTTTTCCTTCTCCGGACGGGAACGTCCTTCCTGCGCTGGCCTGCCGCCGTTCTCTGCTGCGTAGCCGCGCTTTGTCTGTATCAGAGCTATCTTCAGGTCACCGTCACGCTCATGCTTCTTCTCCTTCTGAAGGACCTGCTGGAGGGTCGCGAACCGAAACAGGTTCTGTTCAGCGGACTTTCCTCCCTTGCCGTGCTCCTGTGTTCCGGCATTCTGTATTATGCGGCGCTTCGCCTGACATGGCATTTCACAGGGGTCCGTCCGACAGTATCCTACAACAGTCTGACGATGCTTTCCTCTCTTTCCGGTTCCGGTCTTCTGAAATCCCTCCCTCAGGCCTGGCTCCATCCGTTCCGTTACTTCGGGCATTCCGAGATCGCGCACCGCTCCGTTTCCGCGCTGATCTATCTTGTGCTCTTTCTTCTGTTCGCGGGAATGCTTCTTTTCCTGTTCTTCCGGAAAAAGAGAAAACCTGCGTCCGTCCTTCTCCTGTTCCTTGTTCTGCTCCTTCTGCCGCTGGGCATGAGTTTTGTCTATGTTCTGTCAAACGGGCTTCTGTATACCATCATGATCTATTCCTATGCGCTGTTCCCCTGCGCTGTGCTCATGCTGTACGACCGCACGGAGCTTCCCGCCCGGGCAAGAGCGATCCGGGCCCTGTGGCGTTTCGCAGTCCCCGTTCTGTGCGGGATCCTCGTTCTGAATCACGTCCTCTTCTCCAATCAGCTGTATCTGAAGAAGCATCTGGAAGCCAAAGCCGCGCTTTCCTTTATGACCCGCATTACGGAACGCATGGAGGAGACGGAAGGGTATCACGCAGGCGAGACAAAGGTCGTGATCCTCGGTCACATCGACGAGAGCCCCGTTTCCATGGAAAGGCCCGGATTCGATATCTCGGAAGACAACATGGCGGGAACGCTTCACCATCTTTCCATATCCTATTACAGATCCTATCTTGACTATTTCATCTATCAGCTGGGTTATCCGATCCGGCTTGTCCCGCTGGAAGACCTGACACCGTACATAGAAGATCCCCGTATACAGAGCATGCCCATCTATCCGGAGGAGGGCTCCGTTCAGATGATCGGCGACACGCTCGTCATCCGGCTGTCTGAAGATCTTCGTCCGGAGGAAATGCTCGGATAATCCCCGTATGCAGGCTCTCTTTCAAAAACGCCTTAAATATGCTATGTTCAAGTCAGCACCGGCTGATGCTTTCAGACACATCGCCGGATCATCGTTTCCGGGAGATTCAGTATGCGGCGTCTGCGCTTTTTTCAGATCCTGCGGATCACGGCGTTCACGACGGCTTTTTTTGCCGCCGTCATCCTTGCCATGGTCCCGCGCAGCATGCTTCCGCTCTACAATCTCCCCGCTTTTCTGTATCTTGCCGTAACGGTATCCTGGGCGCTGACCATCGCCCGCAGGATCTATCTTCCGAAACTGCGGCACGGTCTTCTCGTAATCTCGGTCCTTCTGTCCTCCATGTTCGTTCTGCAGGCATGCAGGGATACGTTCTATGCCTATGATCCCGCGATCCGGGAGACACTCTGGCGCGCTATGTTTCTGCCCTGTGTCTTTGTTCCCGTCATCTCCTGTGCCGCACTGTCCGATCCGGAAGTATCCGGAACACCCGCGGCGGAAAAAAGACGGATTGCGCTTTTATCCGCATCACTCGTTTTCGGGATTCTCATTCTGACCGATCCGCTTCATCATCAGTTTTTCCGATCCTGTGATCCGCAGTCCTTCACTTTTTCTCCGTCATGGCTTTTCATTCTCATGACAGTCTGGATCACGGTATTCGCGCTGGCGTCGCTTTATCTTCTGATCCGCAGAAACCGGATCCGCACGGCAGGCCGTCTGTGGCTCCTGCCCTCCGCCCTGATGTGCGCCGGGCTTTTTCTTGTTCTGTACTACGCCGTGTCCTGCGGTCCGCCTGTCGCCGGCGGCATCCGCCTGTATCATCTCCCCGAGGCGTTTTCTTTCCTTTTCATTGCTTTTTTCGAAAGTGCGATCCGCACCGGGCTTATCCCGAGCAACTCGGGATACGAGGCATTGTTTTTTCTTTCCGGCATGGGTGGTGCCATCCGGGATGAAGACGGTACGCTCCTGTTCCGCTCCAGAAAGTATCAGTCCGGAACGGAGGACCCTGACCATCCCCTGATGACGGTCCCGATCCGGGGCGGCACCTTTTCCTGGCGTGCCGACCGCACATCCATCAACGCGCTGAATGAC
>JAFRLQ010000083.1 GCA_017431145.1 Clostridia bacterium
CGGATCGACGACAGACCGGAAGCACGGATCAGCTGCAGGAATCCCTGGAAGTCATGATTCCGGAGGCATTCTGCCTCCTGTACAGCGCGTTTGTCGTCGTCGAAGAAATGGACAGCGCGCAGGAACGCGCGGTCACCGCAGCTTTTCCGGATGCCCGCGATATCAGAGAAGATCATCTCTCGCGTGATCTCGCGGAGGACATCTTTGCCGAAATAGTTCGCGACGGACTTCATTTCGATCGGCATGGAGGCGTATTGGTCCGTGAGGTTCTCGTGATCATCTCCGGTAGCGACGACGACGATCGCATAGCCTTCCTTTTCGATATCGAACTGAACGGCTTCGATCACGGGATGCTGCGTGTCTTCAAAATCGATAGCAACGAAACCGCCGTTGGCAGTCGCTGTCTGATCCATCATGCCGCTGGGTTTTTTATAGTATTCGTTTTCTGCGAGTTTCCCGGAAACGGCGAGTTCCACGGGAGTTGCTTTTCCTTCATTATAAAGGTGGCTGAAAACAGCGCCGAGCATTGATTCAAACGCTGCACTTGAGGAAAGACCGGAACCGACCAGTACACTGCTTGTCACATAGGCAAGGAACGGTCCGACCTGATAGCCGAAACTGACGAGTCCGGCAGCGACGCCGCGAACGAGAGAAGCAGAAGTGCTGTTCTCCTCGTCACGGGGAGAAAGATCAGAAAGATCTACTTCGAAAGAACCGTTGCCTTCAGAGATGACACGGGTGATACCGTCAGGGCTTTTTGCAACGACTGCGATCACATCCAGACTGACAGCAGCTGCCAGCACATGTCCGCAGTTGTGGTCGGTATGGTTTCCGCCGACCTCGATCCTTCCGGGGGCGGAGACGACCATCATCCCGGGCTGTTCACCGTAAGCGTCCAGAAATGCGGAGATCGCCTTTTCATATCTTTGGGATGCGGCATCCG
This sequence comes from Clostridia bacterium, assembly GCA_017431145.1. Classification (GTDB taxonomy): domain Bacteria; phylum Bacillota; class Clostridia; order Christensenellales; family Maliibacteriaceae; genus RGIG9107. The sequence continues at coordinate 944 of JAFRLQ010000083.1, forward strand.
CCTGGCTTTCGCCGTAGACTTCCCGCAGGCGCACTGCGGCGTTTGGAAAACGTTCAAGTAAACTCATGTGAAACCTCCTGTTTGATGACAAAAAACGCCATGGTCAGCGGATGACCATGGCGTGGGGATGCATTGAATCAGTCCTTCAGATCCTTATGGTCTCCGAGGAAGAACAAAGCAATGGTACCGGGACCAGAGTGTGAGCCGATGACCGGACCGATATTCGCGATCCGGATCTTCGCGTCGGGGATCCGTTCCATCACGGCATTGTACACACGCATACAAAGATCCATGTCGTCTGCGTGGCAGAGGATCATATGCTGCGGATCTTTTGCATGGCGTTTCACGGGCGTTTCGGCTATGACGCTGATTGCACGTTTGATTCCCTTGCACTTGGTCAGCGGTACAAGACGTCCCTCGGAATCCGTTTTCAGGATCGGCTTGATATCCAGGATCGTACCGAATGCGGCGGCGGTCGCAGTCAGTCTTCCGCTTCTTCTCAGGTATTTCAGATCGGAAACAGTGAAGATATGATTGATGTTGTTCTTGATCGATTCCGCATACTCGGCTGTTTCCTCCAAAGAGGCGCCGCTGTTTTGTTTCTCTATAACGTATTCTATCAAAAGACCCTGTCCTGCGGAAGCACAAAGTGTATCGACGACGATGATTTTCCGCTCGGGAAAACGCTTCAGAAGATCCTCGCGGGCGATACAGGCGCTCTGTACGGTTCCGGACAGTGCGGAAGAGAAACCGAGATACAGGATGTCCAGACCCTCTTCCAGGGTGGGCGTCCACTGGCGGATGAACTCTTCCGGAGTAGGCTGGGACGTTGTGTAATGTGTCCCGGTGCGCATGTTGTCATAGTACGTATGGAAATTGTCCTGCATTGCGTTGACCTGATCGGTGATATCTTCCTCTCCGAGAAGGATATGCATGTTGATCATCGGAGCAGGCGACGGATCCAGGTCGCAGCAGGAATCAATGTGAATACGAAAAGCCATAAGGTCCCCCTTGATAATCATCATAATTATATAATGTGATATTTCATATTATATCATGAAAAGCGGTTTATGGCATTCAAAATCGTTCATTTCAGGGTCAGTCGGAAACGAAACAGAAAAACAGCGTCTGCGCAGTCCCGACCGTTTGACATTGCGCCTTATCTTGGTTAAAATGCAGGTTGTGCCTGAAACAGGTATGAAGGAAAAAGACAGACAGACAGTGCAGGAAAGAGGAGAAAAAGCACATGATCAGAGAGGATTTGAGGAACCTTGCCATCATCGCCCACGTCGATCACGGAAAGACGACGCTGGTCGATGCGATGCTGAGACAGAGCGGAACATTCCGTGACAATCAGGTCGTGGCGGAACGCGTCATGGACTCAGGGGATCTGGAGCGTGAGCGCGGGATCACGATCCTTGCGAAAAACACTGCGCTGTACTGGAAAGGGATCAAATACAATATCGTGGACACTCCCGGACATGCAGACTTCGGCGGTGAAGTGGAACGTGTCCTTAGGATGGTCGACGGTGTTCTTCTGGTCGTGGATGCGTTTGAAGGACCGATGCCGCAGACGCGTTTCGTTTTGCAGCGCGCTTTGGAGGAGGGACTGCGTGTCGTGGTCGTTGTGAACAAGATCGACCGCAAGGATGCGCGGTGCGAGGAAGTCGTGGACGAGGTCCTGGAACTGCTGATCGATCTGGAAGCCAGCGACGAGCAGCTGGACGCGCCGTTTGTTTTTGTTTCCGCAAGAGAAGGCCGCGCGGGATATACGCCTGATGAGATCACGGATACGCTGGAACCTCTGTTTGAAACGATCAGAGAACATATTCCAGCGCCGGAAGGAGATCCGGACGCTCCGCTTCGCGCACAGATCGCGACGATCGACTCCTCCACGTTCGTGGGCAGGATCGGAATCGGCAGGATCGTGGACGGAAAGATCCGCGCGGGTGAAACGCTGACGCTGTGCCGCTACGGTACGGGGATCGAGCGCACTGTCAAGGTCATGGAAGTGCACCAGTTCGATGGACTGGCAAGAACGAAAGTTGAAGAGAGCAGTGCGGGAGATATCGTTGCGCTGTCCGGGATCGAGGATGTCAACATCGGCGATACGATCTGTGAACTCGGCATGCCGAATCCGCTGCCTTTTGCAAAGATCACGGAACCGACGCTGTCTGTCGTGTTTTCTGTCAACGACAGTCCCTTTGCGGGAACGGAAGGAACGTACGTGACCAGCCGCCATCTGAGAGAACGTCTGTACAGGGAGCTGGAGAGCGACCTTTCTCTCCGTGTGGAGGATACGGATACGACGGAAGCATTCCGTGTATCCGGCAGAGGTGAACTGCATCTGTCCGTTCTGATCGAGACGATGCGACGTCAGGGATATGAGTTCCAGATCTCCAAACCGAACGTGATCCTGAAAGAGATCGACGGCGTCACGCAGCAGCCCATGGAAAAAGTCATGATCGACGTACCGCAGGAGTATGCGGGGACGATGATCGAGATGATGGGCGCGAGAAAGGCGGAAATGCTGAATATGTCCACCGCACCGGGCGGAAGAACGAGGCTGGAGTTCTCCATATCCTCCCAGGCGCTGATGGGTTTCCGGAGCGTCATGATGACGCAGACCAGAGGAGAGGGGATCATCAATTCCGTTTTCGACGGTTATGCGCCGATCACGGAACTGCCGCAGGAGCGCCGCAACAGCGCACTGGTCGCGACTGAGACCGGTGAGGCGGTGAGTTACGGACTCTTCAACGCGCAGGAACGCGGGATCCTGTTTATCGGACCGGGAGAAAAAGTATATGCTGGTATGGTGGTAGGAGAGAATCCCCGCAATCAGGATATTGACGTCAATGTCTGCAAACGGAAACACGTTTCCAACATGCGTGCGTCGGGAAGCGATGAGGCCTTGCGGCTTGTTCCGCCCAAACAGCTGTCACTTGAACAGGCAATGGAGTGGATCGCAGACGATGAACTTGTGGAGATCACACCGACCCATATCCGGATCAGGAAAAAGGAACTGGATGCCGCAGAACGGCTGCGGATCGCGGTACGCGCAAGAAATGCGCAAAAAACAAAATAAGAAAACAGGCGAAAGACAAAACGTCTTTCGCCTGATGCTTTTCCGGTGAATGGTTTAGAGCAGTTTCCCCAACCTGTCCAGATCGTCATCCAGAGTCCCGATGAGCGAACGGTTGTAGATCACGCTGGCCGGATGATAGAGCGGCATAATGAGGAAGGGAAACGCAGGATCGTGCAGAGCCTGACCGTGCAGATCGCCGACGCTGAGCGACGGATCATCCAAAAGAGCGCGCAGCGGGGAATTGCCGAGCGTTGCAACGATACGGGGAGACAGGATCGTGAGCTCTTCCAGAAGAAGCGTTCTGCAAAGCGACAGTTCATCCCTGCGTGGTGTTCTGTTGCGGAATGTGCCCGGACGCGCACCGTCCTGCACCGGACGGTACTTTACGATATTGGTGATATAAACGTTTTCGCGGCAGATCCCGTGCGCGGCAAGCAGCGCGTCGAGGTTCTTCCCTGCCGCGCCGACGAAAGGAACGCCCTGTTCCGCCTCGTTTTTTCCTGGCGCTTCTCCGATCAGAACCAGTTTTGCATCCGGATCTCCGGTGCCGAATACGACGGTGCCGAAGCGGACGTAAGGAGCAAGTTCCCGCTCCGTACGTATGTATAATTCATTCAGACGCTGCGTTTTGGACATCCGTTTCCTCCAGCTTTTTCATGACTTCCTGCAGGTCCTGCCAGGTCTCGCGTTTTTTCGTAGGATCGCGCAAAAGCGCGGCCGGATGATAGGTCGGCATGATCCAAATGCCTTTTTTATTGACCCAGTTCCCGCGGTCACGCGTGATCCGGATATCTTCCGAGATGATCGCACGGGCGGCGGTGGCGCCGAGACAGACGATGACTTTCGGCCGGATCAGGGCAAACTGTCCTCTGAGGTAAGGCAGACAAGCCCGCGTTTCCTCCGGAAGAGGCGTTCTGTTTCCCGGCGGACGGCACTTCACGACATTCGCGATATAGACGTCTTCGCGCTGCAGCCCCATTGCCTGAATCATTTTATCCAGAAGCTGACCGGCGCGACCGACGAAGGGACGTCCCATACGGTCCTCGTCCGCGCCGGGACCCTCTCCGACGAACAGAAGGGAAGCGTGTGGATTCCCCTCGCCGAAAACGGTGTGGGTGCGATGCGCGCATAAGGGGCAGGAAATGCATTGCGAGACCTGCTCCTGAAGAGTCTGCCAGGACACTTGCATGGTGGAAACCTCCCATCAATAAGGAAAAGAACGTGCACAGCCGAATAGACTGTGCACGTTTCAGCGATCGGATCAGTTGTTCAGAAGACTGCGTTCCAGGATCCTGCGCACATCGTCTTCGGTCATATCAACGGGGTTCTTTCTGCCAATGGACTCCTTTGCGCTTGCCGCGACATAACGGTCGATGTCTTCAGGCGTAAATGTCGTTTTGTCCTGAAGAAGCGCCGCGATGTAATCCTTGAAATCGTCGATGTTGGGGCAGCCGCAAAGGCCGATGATCTCATCCACTTTTTCAGGAAGACTCTCGTGGATGAAACGCACATATTCCGCGAGCACGAGACCGTTGGCGCGTCCATGCGGCAGATTCTTATCGACCGTCAGTGCGTATCCCATGGAATGAACGGCCAGCGTTCTGGAAAGATTGATGGAGAATCCTCCGTAAAGCGCTGCCATCATGAGTTTCTCACGGTGCTCCAGTGTCAGTTCGCCGGTGCGGAGCGCCTCGTAGCAGTCTGCGAAAAGTCGGAATCCCTCGCGGGTGAACAGACCGCACATATAGTTGTTTGCCTTGGAAAGATAACCTTCGATGCAGTGGCAGAGAGCATCGACCGCGGTATCGATGGTCACTTTGATGGGCATGGAAGCGGTGTAGAGCGGATCCAGCATCGCCATGACAGGCGCCATCGCGATATCACCGAAACTCTTCTTGAAATTGCGGTCTTCCAGAAGAAGAACGCTGTAGAAAGTGATCTCGCTTCCCGTTCCTGCAGTCGTGGGAACGGTGATGGTGGGGATCGGTTTGTTTGCGTAAGGCGGGCTGTACAGATCCGGGATCCCGTATGTCGGATTGGCGACCATGACAGAGGCGGCCTTTCCTGCGTCCATAGCGCTTCCGCCGCCTACTGCGACGATGAAGTCCGGCGCATATGCGCGTGCGATCGCACCAAGTTCCAGCGTGGAAGCGGTCGTGGGATTCGGAATGCAGTCCTCATACAGTTTATACTCGATGCCCTGAGACGCAAAAGCTTCGTCAAGGTCTTTCAGCGCGCCGCTCAGACGTGCGGCTTCCGTGGAAACGATCAGTGCGCGGGAACCGAGCTTCGCAAAATACGCAGCGTTCTGCTGGATCACATGTTCGCCGGCGAGAATCGATGTCGGCATGGAAAAACTTGCATGCATGATAGGAGTCCTCCTTAATGAAAATCAGTTAATCGTACAGATCACGTCTGCCTGCGATCGCCCGCGCCAGCGTGACCTCGTCTGTGTATTCCAAATCACCGCCGACCGGAACACCGTGCGCAATGCGGGTGACGCGCACGTGATACGGTTTGGCGAGTTTTGCGATATAAAGTGCCGTGGCTTCGCCCTCTATATCGGGATTTGTGGCAAGAAGCAGTTCTTTGACATTTCCCTTCTCGAGACGTTCCAGAAGCGGCGCAATGGAGATGTCATCCGGACCGCGTCCGTCCATCGGAGAGATCGTTCCGCCGAGGACATGGTATTTGCCGCGGTATTCATGGACGCGCTCGATTGCCATCAGATCGCGGACATCCCTTACGACACAAATCGTGGAACTGTCTCTGCCGGAATCGGAACAGATCCCGCAGACGGGATGTGCAACGTCCGTGAGATTTCCGCACTGTGTACAGAACGTAATATTCTTTTTCGCCTGATAGATCGCGGTCGCCAGTTCCCTGACATCCTCAAGATCCTGCTGGATGATATACAGCGCAAGCCGCTGTGCGGTTTTGGCGCCGATCCCGGGGAGGTGGGACAGTTGTGCGACCAGTTTTTCAATGGATTCGACCACAGGTCCTCCTTTGCGTCAGAATAGTCCGCCGGGAAGGTTCAGCCCGCCGGTGATCTGCTGCATCTGTTTCTGACTGGCTTCCGTTGCCTTTGCGAAAGCAGCGTTGACCGCTGCGACGATCATATCCTGAAGCATTTCTACGTCATCCGGATCGACTGCTTCCGGATTGATGGTGACAGCAAGAAGTTCATGGTTGCCGTTCGTACGTGCAGTGACCATACCGCCGCCGGAAGAGGCCTCATATTCGGCTTTCTCCATCTCTTCCTGCATCTTCTTCATGTCTTCCTGCATTTTCTGCGCCTGCTTGATCGCCTGCTGCATATTCATGCCGCCCATGCCGCCGCCACGGCCGCCGTAATAGTTTTTTGCCATGAGATCATGTACCTCCGGTTATTATTCGATTCGAAGCTTGTCTCCGAATATAGCCCGCGCCTGAGACGCGGCTTTCTCGGCGTCAAAATACGTTTTTTCGTATTCTTTGACGACGACTTGAATGCTTTTGTTGTAAACGCCGGACGCGATACGCTCCACCAGTTCGCGGTTTTCTTTTTTTGACATCAGCTGAGAGTAGATCCATTCGTCCTTGGAGAAGGAGAGAATCAGTTTATCGCCGTCCTGCCGGTATTTTGCTTTTTCAAGAACGGAATAGACAGAGATCTTTTCTCTGCGCACGGCATCCAAAACACGGTCTTTCGCTTTCTGCGGGTCTCCCGATACGTCCTCTTCCTCCCGGACTTTCTGCACGGTCTTTTTTCTCTGCACGGGAGATTCTCCTGCGAGGGCTTCCGTTACGCTCCAGGCGGGTGCGGGTGCAGCGGGTGTCTGCGGCACAGCGCCGTTTTTCAGGCGCTCCTCAAGCTGATCCAGGCGATGCTCTATACCGGAAAGATCGGCGCCGTCGGAAGATATGCCCAGCGCGATCTGAGACAGCGCTGTTTCCAGAGCAACGCGGGGCGACTGTGCATAGCGCATGGTGCCGTCCAGCGAGAGCAGGATCTTCAGACTCTGTGTCAGCATGGGACGGCTTGCGTCTCTGGAAAGCTGCAGGAGAGAATCGATCGAAGAACTGTCCAGACGCAGGAATTTTCCCGGATCCGATACGCATGTACAGATCAGCATGTCGCGGAAATAACGGGCCATGTCACGCGTGATCATTGCCGGATCGCCGCCGTTCAATAGAGCACGGTTCAGCAGTTCCAGTGCGTCTCCGAGGTCGCCGTCGATAAGAAGGCGGCTGATGCGTGCCATGAATTCCGTGTCGACACCGCCTGTGACGCGGATGACATCTTGTTCTGTCGCCGGAGAGACGCCGAGCGCCACGACCTGATCGGCAAGAGAAAGCGCGTCGCGCATACCGCCTTCGCTCAGCCGTGCGATAAGCCGGACCGCTTCATCCGTAAAAGATGCGCCGACATCGTCAAGTACGTCCCGCAGGTGATCCGCGATGATCTGCTGATCCAGACGCTTGAAATCGAATCGCTGACACCGGGAGATGATCGTGGCAGGAAGACGCTGGGGCTCCGTCGTCGCCAGAATGAACATGGCGAATGCAGGAGGTTCCTCCAGTGTTTTCAGAAGCGCGTTGAAAGCTGCCGAGGAGAGCATGTGGACTTCGTCCAGTATATAGACGCGTCGTGAGCCGACTGTCGGCGGATAGGCGACCTTTTCCAGAAGATCGCGTATCTGTTCCACCCGGCTGTTGGACGCGGCGTCGAACTCAAATACGTCGGGAGAGAAGGAGTCTGCCATCATCTGACAGCTGGCGCATTCACCGCAGGGCTCTCCGTTTACGGGGGAGGCGCAGTTAACGGCTGCAGCCAGGATCTTTGCGGTACTGGTTTTTCCGGTTCCGCGGGGACCGCAGAAAAGATACGCATGCGAAGTGCGTCCGCCGGCAACTGCGTTCTGCAGTGTCTGCGTGATCACTTCCTGACCGACCACTTCCCCAAAGCGGCGCGGACGGTATTTGCGGTACAGTGCAAGATATTGCATGCATTCTTCTCCCTTTCGGATTCTCTTCCTATTATAACAAATGTCGTCCCCTTTGGGTATGCCGCCGAGGAAGAACTCGCGTACAAAAGGATGCTGGTCATCTGTCTGCCTTTGTTATACAATGAATTCCAGACTGATACGAATGAGGTACCGTTTTTTGAAAAAGATCGTATTGACCGGCGGCGGCACGGCAGGACACATCACACCGAATATCGCGATGATCGCTCTCCTTCAGGAAGAGGGATATGAGGTGTATTATATCGGTTCGAAAGACTCCATGGAAGAAAAACTGATCCGTCCGCTCGGGATCCCGTTTGAGACAGTGGCGGTGGGAAGGCTGCGCCGGTATTTTACTTTGAAAAACCTCGTCGATCCGTTCCGTGCGATCGCAGGCGCGTTTCAGGCGAAGCGTATCCTGCGCCGGATCAAGCCGGACGTGGTGTTTGCAAAGGGCGGGTTCGTTTCTGTACCTGTTGTTGCCGGAGCGTATATGCGCGGGATCCCGTCCGTGCTGCATGAATCAGACCGGTCTCCGGGGCTGGCAAACAAACTCTGCATCCCGATGTGCCGGACGATCTGCACATCCTTTGAAGAGACACAGAAGATCCTCGGTGAAAAAGCGGTCTATACGGGACTCCCCGTGAGAAGGACGCTGATGAACGGAGACGCCGAAAAAGCGCGTGTTCTCTGCGGGTTCAGCAGCGAGCGCCCGGTCGTCATGGTCATGGGCGGTTCCCAGGGAGCGCAGGCGATCAATGAGGCGGTGCGGGCAGCTCTGCCGCAGCTTCTGGAGTGTTACCAGATCATCCATCTTTGCGGAGAGGGAAATCTGGATCCGGAAAAAGAGAATCTTGCAGGCTATATGCAGATGGAATATGCAAACGAACAGCTTCCGGATCTGTTTGCCATGACCGACATCGCGATCTCACGCGCAGGAGCGACGGCACTGTTTGAATTTGCCGCTTTGGAGATCCCGGTGCTTGCGATCCCGCTTCCGAAAGGCGCGTCACGCGGTGACCAGATCGACAATGCGGAGGATTTTGCAAAAAGAGGGTGGCTCCGTCATCTTCCGCAGGAAGATCTTACGCCCGAAAAACTGGTAGAGGAAGTCGGCGCACTGTACGATGCGCGGGATACATATAAAGAAGCGCTGAAACAGGCGGATATGGCAGGCGCGGGAGAACGCGTATACGCGCAGATTGTGAAAGCGGGAGAACAGAAAAAGAAGAAGTAAGCAGACAAAACAGAACGTCTTCAGGCTCCGTATACGGATACGAGTGCCTGGAGACGTCCTTTTTTTGTTTCTCCGGTCACGGAATCAAAACGAAAACGCCCATATCCGCGCACGGAAATGACCGCGCCTTCTTTCGGTGCATAGGATGTGTTTTCGATACAGCGTGCGTTGACGAAGACGCGTTTCTGAGTGATCAGAGCAGATGCATTGCCACGCGACAGGTGATAGACAGCGCCGACCAGTGCGTCCAGACGGCACGAGGCGAGATTGATCCTTACCGGGACAGGGCGGGGAAGAAACGAATCGGGTACTTCCTCACATAAGGAAACGTCGACATCCGTGCGGGAGACTTTGGAAAGCTCCCGGCAGATGAACGGTGCGATCTCGTCCGTAACAAAGACGAACGCCGCGCTGTTTTTGACGAACAGGTCACCGATCACATCACGTGTGATGCCCAGTCCGATCAGAGAGCCGAGAAAATCACGGTGAGAGAGGTCCTGCGCAAAATGCATGCTGCGCGGACGAATGTGAAGACACACGATGGGAAAGAGCACTTCCGTATCCGGATACGGAAGAAAAGCGGCCATTTTGCGTTCGCAGTCCGCATGACCGCCCCATGTTTTGAAACCAACGGGAAGCCTGGCGGAAAGAGACATCAGAACAGAAAGATCCGCAAGTGACAGAAATCGCGAAAAAACCGTACGATCCTGCTTTGAGGCGATCTGAGCCAGTTCAGACAGACGTGCCTGCATCAGCTGCGCATCATGGTCCATATAGCGTGTATCCTTTCGTTTTAGGTACCATATCTGGGGGATTCTGTCCGCAGAATACGGGAACAAGGCTATTATAACGGATGGTATGCCAAAAGCAAAAGTCCGAACGTTTTGCCTGAAAAGATATGAAAGATAAGTTGAAGCAGATTCCCCCGTTCGATACAATATTATTTGTCACCGGAAAAAGGCGGTCGACACAAAAAGATTTTTCGTAAAAATCAAAAAAAGTGTTGACAGGGTGGCAGCGTTGGTAGTAACATAACGTCTGTTGCCCGCCAAAATCCGGGCGGCAGGAGAGATCCTTGAAAACTGTACAGTGGAAGAGACGAACGGAGCGTTGTACTGACATGAAAGTGTCAGAGGCAAAGCGAAAGAAAAACAGTCGATTCCGGATGAGAAACAAGAAAAACGCAAGCGAACGAACGAC
>JAFRLQ010000084.1 GCA_017431145.1 Clostridia bacterium
GCTTTCAGCGACTGCAGAAGAGAATCTTCCGTCCATTCCGCAAGCGCTTCATAAGTGCGCAGGATCTCAGGAAGAACGGTTTTCGCCTGTTCGACGGAGGTCTTCATCTTCTTGTGCGCATAGATCTGGGGATCGTATTCTTCGGGCATGCCCTTCAGATAGGCGATCATCCCGGGCACTTCACCGAGCACCTCCACTCTGGGCTGAAGAACACGGCAGAGGATGTCCGTGTCGATACTGTCTGTATCGATCTCTTTCTCCAGAACAGGAAGAAGCGTCTCTTTCCACTCTTCGGGAGACATCTTGCGGATGTATTCCGCATTGAACCACCTGAGTTTGGCCGGATCGAATATGGAAGGAGATTTGGACAGACCGGAAACGTCGAATGCGTCGATCAGTTCGTCCAGCGTGAACATCTCACGGTCGTCTCCCGGATTCCATCCCAGAAGCGCGATGTAGTTGACGACGGCATCCTTCAGGTAGCCGGCCTGCATCAGGTCTTCAAAAGACGGATCCCCATAGCGTTTTGAAAGCTTGCGTTTCTGATCCTTCATGACGGGAGGAACGTGGATATAACGCGGACGCTCCCAGCCGAAACTGTCATAAAGCGCATTATATTTCGGCGTGGAGGAAAGGTATTCCTCTCCGCGGATCACATCGGTGATCCCCATCAGGTGATCGTCGACGACGTTTGCGAAATTGTAGGTCGGAAGCCCGTCGCTCTTCAGAAGAATGGTGTCGTCCAGTGTGGCATAATCAATGCTGATCCGTCCGAATACGGCGTCATCGTAAGTGTCGGTGCCTTCAAGAGGCATTCTCTGACGGATGACATACGGTTCGCCTGCCGCGACGCGCGCCTTGACCTCGTCAAGAGGAAGATCCGCGCAGTGCCGGTCATATTTGAAAGTTTCGCCCTTGGCCTCATATTCGGCACGGAGGCTGTCGAGACGTTCCTTTGTGCAGAAGCAGACATAGGCGCCGCCAAGTTCCACCAGTTTCCATGCGTACTCTTTGTAGAGGCCACGCCGCTGTGTCTGGATATACGGGCCGTAATCACCGCCGACGTCAGGTCCTTCGTCATAGGTCAGACCTGCCTGCCGGAGGGATTTGTAGATCAGCTCCGTTGCGCCTTCCACATACCGCTCCTGATCCGTATCCTCGATGCGGAGAATGAATTTTCCGCCGGCTTTGCGCGCATACAGCCAGGTGTAAAGAGCTGTGCGCAGACCGCCGATATGAAGGTATCCGGTCGGACTCGGTGCAAATCTTGTGCGAACTTCCTGGGCCATGAAAAAAACTCCTTTTTTTGGACATATTTACAATAGGTTATTATAGGAGTTTCAGCATGGAGTGTCAATGAAAGCCGGGTCTCCGGGGGAATCGGACAATGACAGAAAAAGGCTGAAACACAGTTGTTTTGACCGCCGCGGCAGGCGGGAAAGAAAGAAATGGATGAATCGGAAATATTTTTGGAAAATCGTAAAAAAAGAAGATAAAAATGGTTGACATAAAAAAAGAGGTTTGCTATTCTATTTAAGTCGCTCTGATAAAGTGCGGCAGGAGAGATCCTTGAAAACTGTACAGTGGAAGAGACGAACGGAGCGTTGTACTGACATGAAAGTGTCAGAGGCAAAGCGAAAGAAAAACAGTCGATTCCGGATGAGAAACAAGAAAAACGCAAGCGAACGAACGAC
>JAFRLQ010000085.1 GCA_017431145.1 Clostridia bacterium
GAATTCATCGGTAAGCGCCAAGCTTCGCTAAGATATATTCTGTTGTTTGTCGCATCGAAAAGCTCTTTTCCTAATGTTGATAAAACGTTGATAAAAGTCTTGCCCCGGTGGCCTGAACCACGCATAAATACTGGGTTTTTGACCATTTAGTCAGATGCTGCCGTGGCAGATAAAAAGTATACGGATCATAACATTTTTCCTTCCTCTAAAGGCGTATAACGCCGCGTTTTGCCGCGTTCTGCGAAGATTCTCTTCACACACATACTATCCATGATTTCTACCCGAAATGGCAGATCGGAGCAAAATGCGGCAAGTTGCGGCAATGATTCGTAGTCAAATCGTAGTAAAAACCGGGTGGTTTTACTACTGTTGGCAATACGGGGCAAATCGCGGCAAACCTTAGCCGCAGACGACTCAAAATCTGTCGTTTTACTTTGCTGAAAACCGATCATTCCACGGCAGATGAACAGTCGGATGCGGAAGATGGCCGGATGCTGCTTTGGCGGACTTTCCACCACTCGTGTAAAACTGGAAGTTGTCTTTCAGTCCGAAACATCGACATCCGGTGCGATCTGGATACTGTACTCCGGATATGCTTCCTTGACTTCATTGTATATGATCTGAAGCCCTTCTCTCGGCCTGATATCGAAGCTCATCACAACATCAAAGGTCATTTCCTTTGCTTCTGTATCCACATAGAAACCATGAAGTTGAACGGCCCAGTCGTGGGCCATGACACGTTCACGGACATCCTTTTGAATATCAGCCGCTTCATTGCTGCCTGTGTTATAGGAATACAGTCCGACCCCCGCGAGGACAACGCCGGTTTCTTTGTAGATTTTTCTTTCCAGCTTTCTTGTCAGCTTATCAAATTCTCTTGTCGTCATTGTGTCCGGCACTTCAAGATGAACGGAAGCATAGTCCTTATCAGGACCGTAATTGTACATGATCAGATCGTAGGCGCCTCTGACCTCCGGCTCATCGGAAAGCAGTTTTTTGATCTTGTCCGTTTTCTCTTTATCTGCTCTGGTCCCAAGGATTTCATTCAGTGTTTCCATCATCATCTCAATTCCCGCCTTGATGATGAAGCCGGCTATCACAACGCCTACATATGCTTCGAGTGAAAGGCCGCTCACCATGAAAATGATCGCAGAAACCAGGACGGAACCTGAAAGAATGGCATCAAACATTGCATCGGAACCGGAGGCAACCAGAGAGCCCGAATTGACCTGTTCGCCTTTCGCCTTCACATATCTTCCGAGTATGATTTTGGCGATGACGGCTACCGCAATGATAACGAGGGAAATGACGCTGTAGTCCGGCTTTTCAGGATGGATGATCTTCTTGACCGATTCCACGGCAGCCGTGATGCCTGCATAGAGAACGATGCCCGAAACGATCATCGCGCTGAGGTACTCGATCCTGCCGTATCCGAGCGGATGCTTCTTATCGGGAAGTTTCCCGGCAAGTTTCGTCCCAACGATCGTAATGATAGAGGACAGGGCATCCGACAGATTATTAACGGCATCCAAAGTGACGGCGATAGAGTTGGATATCATGCCGATCACCGCCTTAAAACCCGCCAGTAACACGTTTGTCAGTATTCCAATGATACTGGTCCGAATAATGACCTTGTCACGATTTTGTTCTGAAGCGACAGGCGTTGTCTTTTTCTCCATGTTCAATCTCCTATAAAAAGTCAATAGTTTTAGGCCGTCTGCTGGATTGTCTCATCACAACGCATCAGTTCAGGATTAAATCTTTCCCTCTTTGACAGCATTACGAAGACAATCCGTGTAATCTTCCTTGCCAACGCAATGATTGCC
>JAFRLQ010000086.1 GCA_017431145.1 Clostridia bacterium
GACGCGGTGCGCTACGCACTGGAGAGAGTGAGCAGCAAATATCGGTCGAATGCGTAAGCCCGACTTTAGTCTCTGCCGCTGCGCGGAAGGGTACGCATCACCTCGCACCAAGTCACTGCGCCGCGCATTATTTTCTTACTACTGAGCGCCCGCAGTACCTGCATGAGGGGCAGACAGTTTCACTTGGCGCGCACGGCACCAACTGATTGGGAGCAGAAGAAATGACTTCTCAAATTTTTGAAAAACTCAAGGAGCTTGGGTACAGCACGGTTTCAGAGGATCATTACCGGGATATCGATATCTGGCGGCAATGGTACGCGGGACATGTCAGCAGCTTTCACGATTACAGGGTATTTAACGGGGTTCGGCATGTCCCGTGCCATAAAGTCACCGCGGGTCTGGCCAAGCAGATCTGCGAGGACTGGGCTGACCGCCTGATGAACGAGAAGGTCAGCGTCACGCTGGAGGGTGAAAAGGAGCAGGCCTTTTTCGACGAGGTCTGCCGGCAGAACCGCTTTCAGCAGATGATGAACCGGTATCAGGAGCTCTCTTTCGCCCTGGGCGGCAGCGCCTGCGTCGCCAGGCTCGGCGGCGTCACGGTGGACGAAAAAGGCAGGGTGCTGAAGAAGGCCCAGCGGCTGTATCTGGATTTCGTGGCGGCGGAAGGCATTTTTCCGCTGAGCTGGGAAAACGGGACCATCACGGAGTGCGGCTTCGTGACGGAGTTCAGCAGGGACGGCGGCACATACTGCTATCTGCAGCTGCACACGAAGGACGGCTATGGCGCCTATGTGATCCAGAACCACATCTATCGGAAGGAAAACGAGTATCTGACGAAAGTCAGTCTGGAGGAAGTCCCCGGTTTCGAGCTGATTCCGGACTTCTTCTTCACAGGATCGGCGGAGCCGCTCTTTGTGCTGTTCCGCCCGAACATTGCGAACAACCAGGATCTGAACTGCCCGCTGGGCATCTCGGTTTTCGCCAACGCCATCGACCAGCTGAAGACCTGCGACAACATCTATGATTCTTTCAACACGGAATTCAGCCTGGGCAGAAAGCGCATCATGGTGAAGCCGGAAGGCCTGAAGAGCCGGGACGGCGAACCGTATTTCGATCCGAACGACCTGATCTTCTATCTGCTGCCGGAGGACGCGCAGAACGAGTCCACGGTGCAGGAGATGAAGGCGACGATCCGCATGGAGGAGCACCTGACAGGGATGGAAATGGCGCTGAGCATGCTGGCGATCAAATGCGGATTCGGGCCCGGGCACTGGGAATTCGACCGGAGGCGCAGAACACTGACCACGGCGACCGAGGTCATCAGCACAAACAGCGCGGAATTCCGCACGCTGAAGAAGCACGAGATCGTGTTGGAGGAAGCCCTGACGGAACTGGCAAGGACCGTGCTGCGGCTGGGGAACATCTGGTTCGGGCTGCGGCTGAAGGAAGACGTGGAAATCTCGGTGGACTTTGACGACAGCATCGTCGAGGATGAGGGAACGAAGTTTGAACGGGACCTGAAGATGCTGGACAAGGGCATTCTGGCGCCGGAGGAATTCCGGGCGGTCTGGATGAACGAGGACGCGGAAACCGCGAAGAAAGCGATCGCGGCGATCCGGTCAGGACAGGACAGGGAAGGAGAAAAGGAAAAGAATGACGGATGAAAACGAAAGAGTCGAAGAAGAGGTGCAGCCCGAACAGGCGGCGGAAGCCGATGACCGGACCGAAGAGCTGGAGCAGCTGCGGGCCGATCTGGAAACTGCCCGCGGGCAGGTCACCCGGCTGGAACATGAGAGATATCTGCTGGCAAGAGGCGTGCCGGAAGAGGATGTGGATTATTACACGTTCAAGATCGAGCGCATGGAAGGAGCCCAGGACGATTTCAAAAAGGCTGCGAGGGACTATCTCAA
>JAFRLQ010000087.1 GCA_017431145.1 Clostridia bacterium
ATACATGCGGAAAATGTCTGAACCGTATTTTTCTACGAATTCGTCCGGCGAGACCACGTTCCCGCGGGACTTGGACATCTTCTGTCCGTCCGGTCCCAGGATCGTTCCCTGATGGACCAGAGACAGGAACGGTTCGTCAAAGTTCAGATAACCCATGTCGCGCAGCGCCTTCACGAAGAAACGCGCGTACAGAAGATGCATGCATGCGTGCTCTGCACCGCCGATGTACTTGTCCACAGGCAGGATCTTGTTGATCCACTCGCTGTCAAAAGGCGCATCCGCGTTTTTGTTGTCGGGATAGCGCAGAAAATACCAGCTGGAGCAGACGAATGTGTCCAGTGTATCCGGATCACGCGTCGCGTCCCCGCCGCATTTGGGGCACTTGCAGTGCATGAATCCTGCGTGCTTCTTCAAAGGAGACTGTCCGTCCGGCGTAAAGTCCACGTCATAAGGCAGCTCGACCGGCAGATCCTCCTCGGGGACCGGCAGCGTGCCGCATTTGTCGCAGTAGATGATCGGGATCGGCGCGCCCCAGTAGCGCTGTCTGGAGACCAGCCAGTCTCTCAGGCGGTAATTGACCTTGAAATCGCCTTCGCCGCGGTCTTTCAGCATCTGGGTGATCGCGTCGCGCGCGTCATCCACCTTCATGCCGTCGAACTGCTGGGAATTGACCAGCACGCCGTCGTGGCTCGTGAAGGGAAGATCGTCGTCTCCGTCGATGCCGCGGATGACACGCTGGATCGGCAGGCCGTATTTGGCCGCGAACTCAAAGTCGCGCTCGTCGTGTCCCGGTACCGCCATCACGGCGCCGGTGCCGTAGGTCGCCAGCACATAGTCCGCCACATAGATCGGCACTTCTTTTCCGTTCACGGGGTTGATGCAGTACGCGCCTGTGAATTCGCCTGTCTTTTCTCTCGTCGTGGACAGACGGTCGATCTCGCTCGCCTTGGACGCCATGACTTTGTAGGCTTCCACTTTCTCTCTGCATTCATCCGTCGTGATGCGGTCGACCAGAGGATTCTCCGGCGCCAGAACCGCGTATGTCACACCGTAAAGCGTGTCGGCACGCGTCGTGAATACCCGCATCGTCTCCTCGCTTCCGGCGATCTTGAATACGACTTCACTTCCGGTGGAGCGGCCGATCCAGTTGCGCTGCATCTGTTTGGTCTTCTCCGGCCAGTCGATATGATCCAGGCCTTCCAGAAGCTCATCCGCGTATTTGGTGATCTTCAAAAACCACTGCGTGAGGTTCTTGCGCTGTACCACGCTGTGGCACCGCTCGCAGGTCCCGTCGCTCATGACCTGTTCGTTCGCAAGCACCGTATTGCAGGAGGGGCACCAGTTGACAGGCGCTTCCCTGCGCTCCGCAAGACCGTGCTTGTACATCTGCACGAACATCCACTGGGTCCACTTGTAGTAATCCGGCATGCAGGTCACCACTTCATAATCCCAGTCGAAGGACGCGCCCATGCGTCTGAGCTGATGCTCCATCGTGTCTATGTTCTGAAGCGTGGAATCCTTGGGATGGATCCCTGTTTTGATGGCATAGTTTTCTGCGGGAAGACCGAACGCGTCAAAGCCCATGGGATGAAACACATTGTATCCCTGCATGCGCTTGAATCTTGCCCAGCTGTCCGCGGGTCCGTAATTGTACCAATGTCCCGCGTGCAGTTTCGCGCCGGAAGGATAGGAGAACATCTCCAGGCAGTACAGTTTTTTCTCCGGTTTTGTACGGTCAAAACGGTACAGTCCCGTCTCTTCCCAGCGTTTGCGCCATTTTTCCTCGATAGAGATCATATCCACGGATCTTTTCCTCACTTTTCAATGAATTCGAAATGACTTATTCATCTTATTTTACTGGTTCGCAACTGTCAAGAATTGCGTTTCGCATACAGCGCCGCAATCATCGCCATGCAGGATTCGACGGCCAGATCCTCATCCCGGTAGCGTCCGGTCTTCAGGCCTTCCTCCGCGTCCAGCAGGATCTGCAGCGCTTTGTCCGCTCTGGCAAGGCCTGTCGCCGCCGCCTGTCTCTGCAGGTTCCGGTAAACGAAATCCTGTACGCCCAGCGTCTGAATGATCTCGCGTGTAGACAGGTTGCTTTGTGACAGCATGCACGTGCGCGCGATCAGGCGGTACTGCCTCGCGATCATGTAAAGCAACTGATAGGAATCCACATCGCCCCTGCGTATCCCTGCCAGAGACTCGTAGGCGTTCTGGATCCTGCCCATTCCCAGATGATCCGTCAGAATAAAGATACGGACGCTGGATCTGTCCTGCACCTGACGCATCACATGTTCGCTCCGGATCCGTGTATCCCCCGTCCCCTTAAGATACAGTTCGAGTTTTTCCAGTTCGTTCGCCACGCTGCCCATATCCGGACCCGCGAACAGAAACAGCCTGTCTGCTGCGTCGCGGTCCAG
>JAFRLQ010000088.1 GCA_017431145.1 Clostridia bacterium
CCGATGCAGTCCTCATTGCTCATCGTTTCCTCATCCGCGTGGAAGATCACCGCGCAGATCTCGTCCTCGTCCGTAACATGGTCGTAGGCGATCATGCCCAGACCGTCCAGCTCCTCATTGAGGCTGATGATATCCGAAATGGCGCGTGCAGCACTCAGCGTGTCGTCCGCGACGATCGCCGCAAACGGCGTTCTGCGGGTCAGTTCATGACGCTGTTTTTTCGACAGCGTGACTTTGGAAAGATAATCTTCGAACTGCGCGCGCGCATCCTCGTCCTCACGGTTGATCCCGTAGGTATGCGGCGGCACCTGCTCCGTGCCGAAATACAGAAGCGGACGGAACGTTGTATCCGCCTGTGCCGCTTCCTCCACGACATACAGATCCGCGTCTCTGCGGGCGCCGCCCGTGATCACGAAGCGCTCTCCGTAGAGATCGAACAACATATTGGTCTCTTCCTCATCCCCCAGGTCACAGAGAACGTGATACCGGTCGAGATTGACGAATGAGAACTGATCCTGTTTCGCTTTTTCCATAGCACACCTCACACACGCCTTCCTGACAAAAAAGCGTGTCAACCATTCCATATATATGTTTCATTATAACGTATTTCTACGGTACCGCAACGCACACAGGGAATTTTACCGGATGCCTGACATGAAAAAGCTGCTTTGACAATTGTGCCAAAGCAGCTGTACCTTCCATCGTCCGTCAGCCCGCGTCGGGGAAACGGATCTCTTCCACCATCAGACCGTTGTCGTATCCCAGAGTATTGAGATTTCCCCTGAGAAGACGTTTGAAATAATACTCGACCTTCGCGTTCTCGTACAGTTCCTCCGTCGCGCGCACATAGGCAATGCCGCGCTGCGTCTCCAGAAGATCGCTCTCCACCGCGTCGTGCACGTCTTCCAGTTTCTCCGTCTTCTCTGAGTAGACCTGCGTGACATAGATGATGTGATAGCCGTAGTCCGTAAGGACCAGGTCGCTGATCTGTCCCGTTTCGGTGAGTCCCATACAGGCGTCCTTGAATGCCTGCTCGTAATCCACGCTGTCACGTCCCACGAGATAGCCCTCGTCACGCTGCGACTGCAGCATCATTCCGGTGTCCGTTCCGTAACGGACGATCATGTCGTCGAAGTTCACGTTCGTGCGCGCTTCCTGAAGGATCTCCTCCGCCTGCGGTCTCAGCGCATCGGCGCTCTGCTGCAGCAGCGCGTTCGCGTCGGCGTTGTTTCCCTCTTTGCGCAGGGAGGCAATCTGTGCCTGTGTCTTCTCATCGAATCCGATAAGCAGATTCTTCACGCGGACCACATGACCCGGCTGATACAGGATAAGTGCCCCTTCCTTCAGCGCCTTGATGAAGTTGTTCGTATCCTCGCCGAAGCTCTCCTTCTGCTGTTCAAGCAGTTCCTCGTAATGCGCTTTGATCTCGTCCTCTCCCGCAGTGATCCCCGCGCCGTAATACTCGCGCAGAAGGTCTGCGATCACTTCATTTTCCGCCTCGCGCAGATCCATCTCGCGGGAAAACTCAAACTGGTTTTCCATCGTGAACTGCACGTTCCGCTGCGCCGCATCGGACAGATCCGCCTCGGTATCTCCGTCGCCGATTCCGGACTGTGTGTAGCTGTCGATCAGAGACTGTTCCGCCGCTTTCAGCCGCTCCTCATATGTTTCATCGGCGATCTGAAGCACGCGTCCGTACTGCTCGTCTGTGAGCGGATACAGGCCCAGTTCTCTCGCCGCTTCCTTGCGGATCACCGCTTTCACCATGTCCTGCAGGAGGTTCTGCAGCACGGCGCTGATGATCTTCTGTCCGTCGGAGGACTCCTCATAGGCATCCGTTACGCCCATCGTCCCTTTCTGGCGGTTCCACATATTCATGACCTCACGCTTGGTGATCTGCTGTCCGTAGACCACGGCCACGACAGAATTCAGGTCGCTTTCGGGGTCGACCTCCACCAGTGCGCAGCCGGAAAGCCCTGCCGCAAGCAGCATGACCGTGACCAGACAAAACGCGATCCATTTTCTTTTCAGCATCTGTATTGAACCCTCATATCTTCTAGACTTCTGTCTTCGACATATCATTATAGCAACTGTTGTGTTTTTTGTGAACTCCCGCACCCGGGCGGCTCACTTCCGGAGTCCCGCGCGTCGCAGGATCCCTCCGGCTTTCTTTCTCAGTCTGTAGTAGAGAGAAACGAAAAAAATCTCCGCGTCGGAAGGAATGTGCCCCTTTCTCATCCGCCGGATCTTATATTCCTCGATCCGGTAGACCGGCGCCCAGGTATTTCCCGTCCCCCAGTGCACGGAATACGCGCCGCTTTCCGGTTTCCTGTCCGGATAATACCTGTTGTCATACCATGTGCTCCCTTTGCGGATGTCCGCACGGAAACGGACCGCATGCGGATAGAAACAGCAGGCGGGGCTCTTTTCCCCCGCCGTCCTGCAGCCCTGCACTGCCATCGTGAGCGCGTAGACCGCTTCGTCGCAGGGATCCTCAAACTGACGGAATTTGTACCGGTAATAGTTTTTCAAGATCCTCTGGCTCGTCTCATAAAAAGTGCCCGGCAGTGTCCTGCGCAGATAATAGACACCGCCGATGAATTCCGGGATCGAGGAAATCCTCTCTCCGTATTCCGCCACATCCTGCTTCCGGAACCACGGATCCACCGGTCCGTCATAATCCGCCGGATAATCGAAACCGAATACGGAAAAATCTGTGGCATCCTCAAAAGCCGCCCAGAAATCGTTCAGATCCCGGTAAGCCAGCGTATCCGCGTCCACAAAGATCGTCTCGTCGTACGGGATGAGCCGCGGCAGTTCCAGTTTGTCCAGATAGGACTTTGCGGGATGTTCCATCAGGATGATCCTGTCGAATTCCTTCGTATATTCATTCTCCCTGTCGCAGATCAGCGCGAAAGGCACCGGATCCTTCGAAAAGTATCTGTAGGACCACAGCAGGTTCCGCGCGATCCTGTAGTACTGCTCCTTCCCCGTCGCAATGGTCACGAATCCCCTTGTCATACGTCATCCTTTCCGGACGCTCCGTTTGTCTGTCCCTGCGCGGCGTCCGGCTGCGGCCGGATCTTCTCCAGCAGGTCACGCAGTTCCCGGAACAGATCCTTTTCCACGTGCATCCTGAGCACGGGATACTTTCCCTGTGTGAACAGGACACGGCCGCCGCTCTCCGATACCGCAAGAAGCAGCCTCGGCGCGCTTACCGGCGCATCCGGCGCAAGCCAGATCTCCGCGGTCCTGTCCCGCTGCACGACGCGCGTCGCGCCGCACTGTCTCGCCGCCTCCTTGGTCAGCGCCACGTCAAGCAGCGTGAGCACGCTCGCGGGGGGATCCCCGTAACGGTCGATCAGCTCCTCCAGCACATCGTCGTACATCTCCCTGCTGCGGATGCCCGCGATCTGCTGGTAAGCCGAGATCTTCATGACCTGATTGGGAATATACGCATCCGGGATATACGCGTCCACCTCAAGATCCATCTGCGTATCCGGAAGTTCCCGCG
>JAFRLQ010000089.1 GCA_017431145.1 Clostridia bacterium
AACAACGTAGGGCGGGGCACGCCCGAACGTATACGCCCGTGGAGATCGCGTAAGACTTCCCAACGGAAGCAATGGTCGAAGAAGCGGGAATCTCCCTCCTCAAGCTGACATGTCAGGTAGGTGGAGAGAGGATGTCAACTGAACGCTGAAAAAGCAGTGTTCTTCTTTTCCCAGTAGCGCGCAAAGCCCGGCGCGCACATCCCCTTCTCAAAGGAGCGCTCCGCCCACTTGGCGTAGAAATGCGCCTCCTCCTCAAGATCGTGCTGCGCGTTTCCCGTGAGTCTGCGCTCCAGCGCGTCCCGTTCCGCGTAATAGGCGCCGGGGATGATCCTCCCCAGCAGTTTCCGCTGCCGCCGCTCGCTTTCCCTCCAGTACGTCTCCGCGTCCGCGTCGCCTTCCCTGCGGATAATCCCGCCGGCTTCGAAGCCGTACGGCTTGAACACGGAAAGACACGGTCTGCTGCTGCCCGTCACGAAGATCCGGATCGTGTCCGTCAGTTCCACGACCATGGAGGACGTGGTCTGGTCCGCGACCGGACTTCCGGCGTGCATGCACACCGAAGAGACGCTCGCACGGCACATGGGATTCTTCACGGAATGCCCACGCAGCGCGTCGAACGCGTCGTAGACGGTATCGAACCTGTGTACGCAGGTCGCGTTCCTTCTTTTCGTCGATCCGGAAAACGTCGTGAACAGAAGATCGGAGTGTTTCTTTCTGAAATCGGTCTCTCCTTCGGAACACGCGCCCGCATCCGTCCCCAGCGTCAGCCTGTTCGAGATCGACGCCCGGTCGTACTGTTTATACGCCCAGTTCTTCCCGCACGTCTCCAGCACGTAGATCTCGCGCCTGTCCATGATCAGGTAGGAATTGTCGTAATGAAAGTTCTTGTCGTATCCGCAGTTTCCGCCCTGACCGTACTGCTCAAGAAGAGACGTGATGACGCTGAGCGCCTGAGACGCCGTGTTTCCCCGCTCCAACGCAAGGCGCAGGTAGTCCATTCCGATCAGGGAGTCTTCCCCGTACTTTCCCTTGGTGAAGACCGCCTCGTTTCCGATGCAGACCCCGTGTTCGTTGACGCCCATCTCCGCGCCCCACAGCCAGGAAGGCCGCGAGAGCACCATGGCGTTGGTCTCCGGTACCTGCCCGATCGTGATATAGGTGCATCTGAGATCCTTTTCCGTATGATGCTTATGTTCAACGAATTCAATGACCTGCGCCTCATTGGGGCTCCTGTCGGAGTTTTTCGCAAAAAGCGCCAGCTCCCCGCTGACGATCCTGCCGATGGTATCGCACATTTGCCGTCATTCCTTTCCGTTATTCTCCGTCACCAGCGGTCGTCCAGAGTCACAAAATCCCGCTCGTCTGCCAGGACCGGTATCTGCCGCTCCTGTACGGACTCGATCGAGATGAACATCCCGCGTTCCGTCAGCTCCAGCACACGCCCGATCTCCTCCCGCGTTCCCTGAAGTTCCATCGTCACCGATCCGTCGCTCTCGTTCGTCACCCATCCGGTCACACCGAGCAGCTGCGCCGCGTGGCGTGCGCGGTAGCGGAAACCCACGCCCTGCACGGACCCGCGCAGGCTCAGACGTACTCGTATTTTCTCCTCCCGGCTCATCCGGCTTTCTTTTCCTTTCCGACAAGTAGCACCGCCGCCATCGCCGCCGCAAGAAGCGCCGTGATGATCAGCGCGGTGAGAAAGACGGCGTTGCTGGGAAGGAACGACGTCGTACCGTCGCTGTTGACGATGACGTCCGCGTTCTTCAGCACTGCCGCGCCGATCGCCGGACCGATCACGCCGGGGATCAGGACCTGCGCGATGATCCGCAGTCCCTGGAACCTGCCCGCCATATGCTCCGGCGTCTCGTTTCGGATCTTCGTGCCGAACACCGCCATACCGGACAGATATCCGCTCAGCATGAGGAGCGATCCGATAAACACGGGGATCATCATCCCGGCGCCCTTTGTGCGGATCACAGCCGGGAACAGGAAGAGCAGAAGGAATCCGAGGATCAGCATGCCCAGAGACGGGAAGACTGTCCGGACGAATCCGATCCTGTCGATCAGTCTTCCGTACAGCGCGGTGACGGCTGCCGCGAAGATGATCGCGGGCGCCATGATCAGCACGTAGTTGCTCATGCCGAGCGTCTTTTCGTAGTAGATGATGAGATACGGCATAAAGACCTGGATCGCGATCCCGAACACGACGAAGAAAAGAAGCGTCACGTACAGATCGCGGTTGCGCCGTATCACGGACGGACGAAAGCCGTAAAGGATGGTCCCCATATAACCCAGCTCGTCGGGCTTTTTCCCGGGCGCGTCCTCCACCAGGAAAAATCCGAGAACGCCGATCAGAAGAACGGCCGCGCCGATGATGCAGTAGATCCACGTCCAGCTGGATGCCTTGTCCAGATCGAATCCCATGAATCCGCCGAAGACGACCAGGATCGCCACGAGCGGCATCATGGAGTTGAGCCCTTCCGCCGCGCCGCGGTTGGTCTCATCGGTCCTGTCCGTGAGCCACGCGTTATAGGCCGCGTCGTTGGCGGAGGAGCCGAAGAACGTCATTACGCAGTCCAGAATGATCACGATGGTGATGGCGGCCGCTGCCGCGTTGACTGCGGTGCCGAACAGGGACGAGATCACATCGAGCCGCACCAGCGCAAAGGCGATGATCGAGATGCCCCAGGCGATATAGCCCGCGCACATGAAGATCTTTCTCTTCTGCAGGCGGTCCGACAGCGCGCCGATAAAGATCGTCGTGAGCGTCGCCGCCACGGCGCTTGCCTGCACCATCAGGGAGATGTCCGAAGCGGACGCCCGGAACATCTTGTAGATGAAGACGTTGAAATACATGTTCTCCACGACCCACGCCACCTGTCCCGTCAGGGAGAAGATCAGCAGGGCTGCGTAGAATTTCCGTTTGTTCATGAGTCCCTCCGCATGGTCACACGTCGTCACGGATCAGAAATCCGTACACGCGTCTGTTGAAATCCTTCGCTTCGTTGTACGCCTCGTGACTGAGCTTGCGGTACAGATAGCACTCGCATCCCAGTTTTTCCGCGATCTCAAGAGATGCCGCTCCCGACACGATCCTGTCGCGTCCGCCGCCGATCACGAAGACCGGACAGCGCACTGAGGAAAGATGCCGGTAGGTATCGCAGGTGAGGCAAGCCCTTGCCAGATTCAGAAATCGCTCCTTCGGCATCTTCTTCTGCAGCTTTACCGCCACAGGAAGAAGAAATCTGTAGCGCTTCATATATTTTTCCGAATAACCGCGTTTCGCGTAATCCTTCGCCACCGCCTCATAGCCCGAGCGGTCCATAAGCTCGATCCATGTGTGGACCGCGGCCTCGATCGTCGTGTTCGTTCTGCCCGCCGTGACGCCCAGTACGAGTTTCTCCACCATTTCCGGATGATGGATCGCCAGATCCTGCGCGATCATGCCGCCCTGGGACGCTCCGTACACCGCGGCATATTCGATCCCCAGATTCCGCATGGCCTCAGCCGTATCCTCCGCAAGATCGTGGATCGTACACCCTTCCTCAAGCGGCTCCTTGCGGTCGATCACGAAAACACGGAACTCCTTCGCGAAGATCCGGAAATAGTACGCGGCGGCGGAAGCGTTTTTCTCAATGGAAGAAAAACGCAGGCCGGGCAGGATGACCAGATCCCGTTCTCCCGTGCCGAAAGTGATGCATGGAACCTGTCCGCCTTCCACGTCGATCCTGAAACTTTTCGCGCCAAACAGCGCCATCCGACTCACTCCTCCTCTTTGCCCTTCTGTTCCATATGGAAGAAGGTATCCGGGATGTGACAGTACCCGCCCGGATTCTTTTCCAGATATTTCTGGTGGTATTCCTCCGCTGAAAAGAAGTTTTCAAGCGGCTGCACAAGAACGGCCAGCGGCATTCCGGCCTTCTCCTGCTCCCTGGCGCAGACCCTCATGACCGTCTCCAGCTGATCCGTGTCCGTGTAGAAGATCCCCGTACGGTACTGTATGCCGCTGTCATGCCCCTGCCTGTTCACGGACACGGGGTCGATCACGGTAAAATACAGGTCCAGAAGTCTTTCCAGTGTCATCTTGTCGTCATAGACGACGCGGACGGTCTCCGCGTGTCCGCTGTCATTGCAGACCTCTTCATACGTCGGTGCCCTGTTCGGTCCGTTCGCGTAGCCCACTTCTGTGCATACCACGCCGCTGAACTGGTCAAAGAACTTCTGCAGTCCCCAGAAGCATCCGCCCGCAAGATAGATCTCTCTCATCGCTCATTCCTCCTGTCACCTGCGGAATCTCCGCAGGTTCTTCCCATTCAGGATCCTTTTCACTTTCGCCGTCCCGGTAATCGATCAGGATCCCGGGCTGCACGTTGTAGCAGTACACACAGAACGCGAGCGCGCCGTCATCCTCCAGCGACCACGCCTCCATCAGCACGCCCCGCGCCACCAGCTCCTTTCCCTGAAAATCCGGCGTCACGCGGTACAGCACATGATTTCCGGGATGCAGCCTGAGGTAGGACGCGACTTCGCTCTCGAAGGGGAACATCCCCTCCACGTTGAGATACCGCGTTCCGGTGATGATGTTTTTTTCGTTGTGGTTCTCTCCTGTCAGCTGATACGCGATCAGATGGCACCGGTTGTACAGAAAGCCGTCCTCCACGATCCCGGGATACTCCTCCTGCTGCCAGCCGGAGGGATACATGTCCCGCAGGTCCTCCCGCTCCCGGTCCGGCATCATGGACCGCTCCAGGCACGCGAACGCAACGCCGCAGCGTCCCTGCGCGTCAAGTTCGGAGAACGACTGGAACGGTTGCGCGCTTTGCAGCTCCCCATCCGTGAAATACGGAACGTTTCCGTTGCGCACCTCGTATGTCCCGTTCTCCTGCGTCCATCCCGTCTTCTGCTGCGTATGCAGATGCGCCTGCAGCAAGGAGCGGATCTTCGGCATGAAGCACAAAAGCACTGCCGCAAGAACGATCACCAGGATCATTCCGGCAAAGGATCCCTTCTTTTTGTGCCCATTCTCCATGCCCTGTCCTCACGGAACCTCTTTTCTTTCATTATAACGCTTCCTTGATGAGTTGCAATTTCCCCTTCAGGCATGAAAAAGGAGGACCTTCCTTAAGAAAGATCCTCCCGGCTGTATCCTCTGTCTCACTCTCCGAACAGTTCCGCCGTCTGCTGCATGCGCTGCGCGACGGGAACATGGAAGGGACATCTTGCCTCGCAGCTTTGGCAGCCGATACACTGGGACGCCCTTGCGTCCAGCGCAAGATAATGCGCCTTTACGGAAGCGGGCACTTCGTCCTGCATCGTCGCAAGATCGTAGAACTTGTTCACCAGGGCGATGTCGATGCCCATGGGGCAGGGGCTGCAGTGTCCGCAGTAGGTGCACTGTCCTTCAAACGCGTAATGCGGAGCCTGCGCCAGAACGGTCGCGTAATCGCGCTCCTCCTGGGTCGCCTCCTCGTAATGCGCCGCCTCCCTGATCTGCTCCGGCGTCTCCATGCCGGCCATGATCGCCGCCACCGCAGGCTTCGTCAGCACATAGTGGATGCACTGCACCGGCGTCATCGCCACACCGAACGGAGATCTCGCCGCGTCGAACAGCCGTCCGCCCGCGAATCCCTTCATGACGGTGATGCCGATATCCTCCCGTTCGCAGAGCCTGTGCAGCTTCACGCGCTCGGGATCGATGTTTTTCAGATCCGGATCGTACCGGTCCGCGAACATCGTATTGATGTCCTCACTGGCGGGAAGCATATCGAATGCCGGGTTCACTGAAAACAGCAGATTCTCCACGATCCCCTCCCGCACCGCGCGCTGCGCGATGAGCGGATTGTGCGTGCTCATTCCGATGTGCCGGATCTTCCCCTCCGCCTTCAATTGCTTCACATACTCGAAGAAGGATCCGTGGATCGCCGTTTCGTAATCCCGGTCGTCGTCGATGTAGTGGATCATGCCAAGGTCGATATAATCCGTCCCAAGACGCGCGAGCAGATCCTCGAACGCGCCGGGCACGACGTTCATGTCGCGCGTTCTGACGTACTGGCCGTTCTGCCAGGTGGACCCGATATGGCCCTGAATGTACCAGCGCTCTCTTTTCCCGCGGATCGCGTTCCCGATGTTGCTGCGGACGTTGGGCTCCGACATCCAGCAGTCCAGGATATTGATCCCGCATGCTTCCGCCTCGTCGATCACGGCTTTCACCTCTTCGGTGTTGTGCCGCTCCAGCCATTCACCGCCCAGGCCGATCTCGCTGACCATAAGGCCGGTCTTTCCAAGTCTTCTGTACTGCATCGCGTGTCTCCCTTTCTCTCAGTAGCCGATCTCTTTCAGGATCCTGTCCAGCGTTCTTGCGTTGCGCAGGGTGAACTCATGGCTGACATAAAGCTCCTCGCCTTCCGCGATCGCCCGTCCCAGCTGTTCCACTTCCAGCTGATAGTTGTGGGGCGCCTGCACCGTCTTTTTCTCGATCCTGTCGCCGCGTTTGATCGTGTAATGCAGGATCCCGGGCATATTGATCTCGGTATCCGCCAGGATCGTGCCCTCCGTGCCGTGGATCTCGAAGTGATCCGTGAAGTCGTCCTTGTTCGTCGCCAGCACCATGCCGCACTGGAACGCGCCGCGCTTGCCGCCGGGGAAAGTCAGAAGGCCGGCCGTGTACACGTCCACGCCCTCCGGGCTGAACTGTGCGAACGCTTTTACGTCCTCCGGCTCCTCGCCGATCATCCACAGGATCTGGCTCGTGGTATAGCACCCCAGATCATAGAGCGCTCCGCCTGCCGTCTCCCTGCGCATGCGGATGTTGGAAAGGTCGTAGTCCGACGTGATGAACGCGGATTCCATGTAGACCACATCGCCGATCGCGCCTTCTTCGATCTCCGTTTTCACCGCGGTGGTCAGGGGATTATGCAGATAGGCGAACGCCTCCATCAGCAGAACGCCATTCTCCTCCGCCGCCCGGAACATCTCCTCGATATCCGCCGCCGTCGGCGCCAGAGGTTTCTCGCAGAGGATGTGCTTGCCGGCCTTCGCCGCGCGGATCGACCACTCCTTGTGCAGCGTGTTGGGCAGGCAGATATAGACCGCCTCGACCTCGGGATCCGCCAGAAGCTCCTCATAGCTTCCGTACGCCTTGTTGAATCCGAACTGCTCCCTGAACGCTTCCGCCTTTTCCAGAGAACGTCCCGCGACCGCCTCCATGATGCAGTTCTCAGCCAGCCGCATGCCGGGGATCGTGCGTCCCCTCGCGATGTTCGCGGTCCCCAGCACGCCCCATTTGATCTTTCTCATAACCGTTCCTCCTTGTTTGAATATCCAAGCGCGTATCGCGCCGTGTTTCATTTTCTGGTGACGCCGTCTCCGTAGATGGTCGTCCAGTCGTCGCGCATGGAAACGGGCACCCAGCCGAATTCCTCGCACAGCGCGTACATTTTCTCAGCCTTCTTCTCGTTTCCGTTCTCGCGCTCCGTGTCGTCGCAGCAGAGCATGAACGCGAGCGTCCTGTACGGATTGTTCGTGGTCACATATTCCGCCATGCTGGCGTCGCCCGTGCTGTTGCCGAAGGACAGGACCGGCTGTTTGCCGATCTCCTGCATGATCACGGTCACCTTGTTCATCTTGAGATTCTTGATCAGGAAATCGCCGCCCAGTACGAGTTCGTCGTCATCGTCATAGACATAGTCCAGTCCGTCCTGATCCCCCTGATCCGGCGCGACGAGCGACTCGTCGGAGCCGATGATCTGATTCGCCGGGACGTTCAGCGGAGAATTATCCACGATCCCGCGGACGATGAAACGGTCGGTGCCGCTCACGACGTAGACCGTGAAGCCGTTCTCCTGCAGGTAATCCACGACCTGCAGCATCGGCAGATAGAAGCCTTCGCCGCGCAGCATGCCTTCGTAGCCCGGCATCGGCTGTTTCTTGAATTCCTGGATATAGTCGTTGAACTCCTCGATCGTCATGCCGGAGAACGCGGAGGCGATGCACCTCCCGTGATCCACTTCCAGCCCCTCAAAGGACTCTCCCGTCTCGTTCTGCTTCACGATCTTCTGCGCGGTCTCGCGCTCAAAGTCTGTGGCCTGATCCTTATATGTCGGATCCTCCAGGACGCGGTAGACCAGAAGCGTATAGTCGAAATAGTTCGGATCCGTCTCGCAGAACAGCGTTCCGTCCAGATCGAACACGGCGATGCGGTCCTCGGGCGGGATATAGTCCGCGCCGCCTTTTTTCGTCACTGCGTTCACATAGGAGACAAGCTCCTCTCTCGCGGCCGAATCCTTCGTCCACAGTGACAGCACCGTTTTTGCCGGTGCCGGCGTTTTTCTCCAGCCGACACCCAGGGCGTAGAAAAGGCCTACGATCAAAAGCAGGCAAAGAGCCGCAGCCGCAAGGATCTTCCAGCGCCTTGCATCGTTTTTCTTCTGTTTCTGTTCCATGATGCTACCTCTTTGAATCAGCAAATCTGTATGCCGGTACTTCTGTTCCGATTATATGATAATTGTGAAATACAGTACAGCGACCATCGCCAGCATGATCCCGATCAGCGTCAGGATCACATGCAGATGCTTCTTTCTTTCGCTGTACACCGCCGCGATGAATTCCCGGACGAACGCGTTGATCCAGAAGTAGCTCCGCGTCCTGCTTCCGATCCCCTCCGCTTCGATCCCCTGCTGCGCTGCCGTGATCCCGGAGCGGAACACGTGATAGTTCGTCGTGGAGAACGCGATCTTTCCGCCTCCCCGCTCCCGGATGAGCTGCGCCGAATTTTTCATGTTCTCATATGTGTTCCGGGACCTGCCCTCCGCGAGGATCCTGTCGTCGGGAACGCCCTGCTCCAGAAGGTACTTCCGGACCGCTTCCGCCTCGGAGATCACCTCGTCCGCGCCCCGTCCGCCGGAGGGTACGAAAACGATGTCCTTTCCCGACGCCTCCTTCTGCATGCGCGCGAATTCCAGCGCGCGGTCCGCTCTTCCCTTGAGAAGATTCGTCAGCGTCCCGTCCTTTCTGATCTGACACCCAAGGATCAGGATGTAGTCCCTGTCAAAAGGCGGGATCCTGTGCGCCGCGCGCACCGAAAGCGCGACGGTCCCGAGGAAGATGCATTCGATGTAGGACACGGCGATCAGGACCGCGTTGGTCACCGCCATCAGCACGAACCTTGCAGCGCCCTTTTCGTTGTGCAGGTTCACGGCCGGGCTGCGCTGCAGGATCTCCTGCAGAAGAAGCGGCAGGACCGTTGCCAGACAGAACGCGAGCCCCATGAGGATCCCCAGCATGTTGCGCCAGTTCATTCCTTCCCTTTTCATCAGGCGCGCGTTGCTCGCTGCGACCAGAAGAGACAGAACGAACGCGAAGGGAAAGGCCACCGCGGCGAACGACGTGGCGCTGTTCAGCATCCTTTCCAGCGTGGCGGTCAGCGCTCCTCCCGCAAACAAATAAGGAAGCTGTACCAGAAGAAGCACCGCGAAGTAAAAGATCCAGCCCAGATTGCGTACGTTCCGGTGCTGGTAGAACTCCGTGCGGACCCCGATCCTGAAGCTGCGGATCAGGGCGGCGAGCACGGCCGCCAGCCAGATCACGACGGCGAGCGGAACGATAAATCCTCCCCGCGTCCTCCCGAAATAGCCGTTGACCGTGATGATCCCGAGCCGATGGACATGGATGCTGTCCGTATGCGCGTAATTCTCCGGTCCCGTCACGGTGTAATACGCCCTTCCTCTTGAGACCGAACGGAATGTCAGCCTGAGTTTCCCGCGGCTGACCGTTTTTGCCGTAAGACGCGCGGTTTCCGCGTCCTGTTCGATCGTGACATCAAACGCCTGCGCGTCGTACCCCTTCACTCTTTCCGGAAGATCAAGGGTCTCATGACAGGTGTTCCCCGCCAGCGTGATGACAAAGAAACACGCCACCAGAAGGGCGGCTCCCAGAATCAGAAACGGCCCCTTGCCCAGATGGTTGACCGAATGCTGCTTTTTCCCTTTCAACGTCTCAGCCCTCTTGTTTCCTGATCTGTTCCAGCGTCCACAGGATCCCCTTCGCCGTGCGTCCCTGCGGATCCTGAAAATGATTTCCCGGATTCCATTCCAGCACATGCGGGACCCCCTGTGCGCCGAGTCTTTCGTCTTCCTCCCGGATCGCGTCCGCGACGCGCGCCATCACGGGATTGCGCGTCCGGGCTTCCTTGTCGCCCAGGCTCAGGTAGACCGCCTGCGCCGCCACGGGATGCGCCGCGCGGTAATCGCCAAAGCCCGGAAACCATACGGACGGAGATGCAGCAACGATCCCCGCGAAAGCGTCTGTCCGGGTACCTGCCCACAGCGCGAACAGTCCCGCGAGCGAATATCCCACAAGCACGGCGCGCTGCTGTTTTCCGGTCTTTTCCCTGACGAGCCGCACCGTTGCAAGCACCTCGTCCAGAAAAGACGGCGCGCCGCTTCCGAACGCTCTGTCCCCGAAGACCGGCGGCGCCTCCCATGGAGACAGTTCCCGGTTCCAGTCCCGCACCGGCACCGTGACAAGGCTGCACCGGGCAGCGTGAAGAAGGAGGGCCATCTGCCTTGCGTCCTCCTCAAGGTCCTCTTCCTGCGTAAGATAGAACACGGTGCTGTCCGCATCCTCTCTCAGCGTGAATACGCTCTGTTTTTTCTCCTGCGTTCGGGTCATGCTTTATCTCCGCTGTACACCGGGAGTCTGTTTTTCCGGACACACGTCCCCCGGGATTTCTGTTATCATTATTATAATCCTTTTCTTCGGGAGGAATCTGGAAAAATGTCTGTCTACTGCATGAGCGATATTCACGGGCATCTGGAGGAATACCTTCAAATGCTGAAACGTATCCGCTTCTGTGACGCGGATACGCTGTATGTGCTGGGCGATGTGCTGGACCGCGGCGCCGACGGGATCCGTGTCCTGCAGGACATGATGTACCGTCCCAACGTCATCCCGCTCATCGGGAATCATGAATACATGGCGCTTCACTGCCTGCGGGATCTTTCCCTCGAAGTCACGGAGGAATCGCTCGCCGGGTGGGATGCGGAGCGCATGCGCGCGCTTATGGACTGGCAGTCCGTGGGCGGAGACGCCACGATACGCGCCTTCCGCGCGCTTTCACCGGATGAACGCGAAGACGTCCTGTCGTATCTGGAGGAATTCTCCCTGTACGAAACGCTGCAGGTTTCCGGCAGAAAGTTCATTCTCGTGCACGCGGGCCTTTCCGGCTTTGCCCCGGACCGGCCGCTGGACACCTATACGCCTTACGAGACGCTCTTCGATCCTCCGGATTATGAACGCGTCTATTTTCCGGACATTTTTCTTGTGACTGGGCATCTGCCTGTTTTCGCCATTCCCGGGGAGCATCCGGGGGATCGGGTGCTGATCCGGAACAATCACATCTGCCTGGACCTCGGCATGGGCTTCGGCGGAACGCTCGGCGCCGTGCGCCTTGACGACCTTGAAACGTTCTCCCTGACCTGACGGCCGGATAACGCAGAACGGACGGACCCTCTTCCGGGTCCGTCCGTTTTTTCTTTCTCTATACCGCGGCCTCCTCTGCCGGCGGCGTTTCCTTTTCCCCCGGCGCATCCAGCGGATCGTCTGTCCTTGGCATATGCTTCAGCTCGTGGATCAGAAACGCGACCGAGAGCAGGAACGTCCCCGCGTCCGTAATGGGCGTCGCCCAGATCACGCCGTCCAGCCCGAAGAGTGAGGACAGAATGAGCAGCAGCGGCACCAGCAGGACCAGCTGCTTGGACAGGGAGATGATTGCGCCCTTCCCCGCCTTTCCGATCGACGGGAAGAACGTCGAACAGGAGACCTGGATACCGTTGAGGAACATGCAGGCCGTGAATCCTCTGGCATACTTCTGCGCGAATTTGAAATACTCGCTGCTTCCCTCCCCGAAGATCCCGACGATCTGGCGCGGGAACAGCTGGATCGCTGCGAAGATCATCGTGGCGAGGACCGTGGTCACGATCAGGACCAGCGTGATCGTATGCCGCACGCGCGTGTAGCGCTGCGCGCCGTAATTGTAGCTGCAGATCGGCTGCGAGCCCTGCACGACGCCGATCACCATCGCGACGAAGATCGCGTTGACTTTGGACAGGATCCCGGCGACCGCGATCGTGATGTCGCTGCCGTATTCGGAAAGCGCCCCGTATTTGCGCAGCAGGTTGTTCAGCGTGACCTGCACGATGACCATGGCCGACTGGAACACGAAGGACGCGAATCCCAGTTTGCAGATGCGCCAGATGTACCGCGGCCGCGGAATGAAATCGCTGGCCGCGAAGCGCACGTTGCGGAATTTGGTGAAATAACGCGCCACGATCAGTGCGGAGATGAACTGGCCGATGATCGTCGCCCACGCCGCGCCTGCGATCTTCCAGTCGAACACGTACATGAACAGTGCGTCCAGCGCAACGTTGATCAGCGCGCCTGTCACGATAGCCATCATGGAATACAGCGCGCTCCCGTCGCCCCGTATCAGAGGGTTGATCCCCATGGAGAACATCAGAAACGGCATGCCGATCGACGTGATGGACGCGTACTGCATGGCGTATTCCAGGATGTTGTCCGTCGCGCCGAAGGCGATCATCAGGGGCCTCAGGAAGATCTTGACGAGCACGCAGATCACCGTGCCCGCGATCAGAAGCGTGGAAAACGCCGTGCCGGCGTACTTCCTGGATTTTTCCGGATGCTGTCTCCCCAGTTCCAGATTGAACCCCGCAGCGGATCCCAGCCCCATCATGAGACCGATCGCAAGGCAGATCGTCGTCAATGGGAACGCGATGTTCGTCGCCGCGTTTCCGAGATATCCGATCCTGTGCCCGATGAAAATCTGGTCCACGATGTTATACAGCGCATTCACCACATTGGCGATCACCGCAGGGACCGCCAGTGAAAGCAGCAGTCTGGGGATCGGCTTCGATCCCATGGGATTGACGTATCCTGTTTCCTGCCTCTGCATGTCCTCTCTCCTTTTAGCAAATCAGCGTGCCGCCCTGTCTCCGCGTCTTCTTATCTTTCCGTGACTCTTTTTCCCGTCATGTGTTCGGGGACCAGTTCCAGAAGCGCCGTCCGGGGACCGGACTGCCGGACCTCTTTTTCGATATACTCCAGATCGTCCGTGAACTTCAGGCTGAGTTTCCGTGAGATATCGATGATCTTCTCCGGATCCTCCACTTCCCTGATCCTTCCGAAAACGATCACGCTTTTGAAACAGAGCCACCATTCACCTTCTTCTCTTTCGCCGCTGCCGTATACGCAGTAACTGACCTTGTCATGGCCGCGTACCGCATCGATCTTGTGTCCCGTCTTTCCGCTGTGGAAATAAATATGTCCGTCTTCCTCGCAGTAATAATGATCGATGGGCAGCGCGTAGGGATACCCGTCGTCTGTGAGCACGGCAAGAACGCCTCTTTTTTCCTCCTTCAGGATCCGGAGACACTCCTCCCGGTTAAGCGCCTGCCTGCTGCGTGCGACTTCTCTGAACATTTTTGTCACTCCTTTGTGTTTCCTTTTTCCATTGTAGCAGAAGTGCCCTCTTCCTGTGACGCCAAACAGAAAAAACAATTATTCCTTTTTGTGTACAATCGCTTTGCATGGTATACTGATTCCAGTACAAACAAGGAGATAAACGATGCAATCATCCAATCAGGAACTCTACGACCGGATCTGCAATATGATCCTTTCCGGTGAGCTGAAGCCCGGAGAGCGTCTTTCCGAGACGAAACTTGCCCAGGAACTGGGCGTGAGCCGCACCCCCGTCCGGGAAGTCCTGCGCATCCTGGACAGAGAGGGACTGATCCGGCTTTATCCCAAACGCTTTCTCAAGGTCGCCGAGTATTCCGAGGAGGACCTTCAGGAGCTGGGCATGATGCGTATCGCGCTGGAGACGCTGTCCGTTCGTCTCGCGCTGTTTTACGGAAGCAAAGCCGATCTGCTGGAACTGCGCCGTACAGCCGACAGGATCGTGGAAGCGCAGCGCGCGGGAGACGCAAAGCTGCACAGCCAGAGCGACGCCGCCTTTCACGTCGGTCTTGCCAGGCTGAGCCGCAACAGTTTCCTCATCCGCTATATGGAGGATCTGACGCTCCTCATCCGCTTCATCATCATGACGCAGGAATACCCTGAGGAAGTGCCTTCCGAAGAAAAACTGTACGAGCATCATGCCGTGATCGATGCGATGCTTGAGGCAGACGAAGAGAAGGCGGTCCGTATCCTGCAGCATCATCTGATCGATTTCTATCATCTCGAGGGAAAATATCCCGAATCGCTTTTCCGCTGACCTTTGCAGCGACAAAAAGAGGGCCCCGCAGCACAGTGCCGTCCCGTTGCCGGATGACATTGCCCTGCAGGGCCCTCTTTGATATCGTCCGATCAGCCGACTGCCCGTTCGACCGCCTCCAGCACGGAAGAAACCCTGCAGTCTCTGCGGAACAGATCCATGCGTTCCCCTGCGAAGCCTGCGCGGATGCACGCGCAAAGATCTTCGTCGTCGACCGCCGCAAGCACGTCCTCAAAACGCGGATGCGAATAGGTCTTGAGCAGATTCAGACGCGCGGCGTTCGCCTGTTCGGACGCCGCGGCGCTGGCCGGATAGCCGCCGCCCGGTTCTTTCGCGAACAGTTTCTCAAAGACGTATTCCAGGTTGACTTCTGCCGCCCAGCCCCAGCCTTTCGCAAACGGCAGGGACATGCAGTTTCCGTTATTGATCTGAGTGAACAGGAACGAATCCGCAGGATCGATCACCAGGCCGCATACCACGCCGGGCATGGCGTTTGCAGCGACCATCGCGCCTTCTCCCGTCCCGCACCCTGTCACGACAAAATCCGCCGCCTTGCCGTTCAGGATCGCAGCGATCAGAAACGCGTTCTGGATGTAGGTCTGTCTGTTGTCCTCCGGTCCGCGCTGTCCGTAATTCACGACCTCGTGTCCGTTTTTCTCCGCAACTTTTTTCAGTGTCTCATACACGACCTCGTTGCGCGCGGCCGTGCTGTATTCCATCACCAGTGCAATTCTCATGGCTTACCTCTTTCTGAATATCACAGCATTTTCCTGATCTCGCGGATATAGTCCGGATCCGATCCGCAGCAGCCGCCGATGTAATCCACGAATTCCAGCGCGGGGCGAATGTCCTGCGCAAACTGCTGCGCGGAATACTCCGTCGAAGTCGTTCCGTCGTCGCTCATGATCGGTTTTCCCGCGTTGGGCTTGAACACGATCGGCAGGTCCGTCTTTTCCGCAAACTCGCGGATGACGGGAAGCGCGAGGTCCGGTCCCAGCGAGCAGTTCATCCCGATCCCGTCGATCCCAAGCGGGGTGAGCGCGTCGATCGTATCCTGTACGGAGTTTCCGAACATCGTCTTTCCGTTTTTCTCAAACGTCATGGTGCAGTATACGGGCACACCGTATTTTTTCGCCTCGGCCGCGGCGATCTTCATCATCTCAAGATCCATGAACGTCTGGACCATGATCATGTCGCAGCCGACACTCATCCCGGCGTCCAGCATCTGCCGGTAGATCGCGGCGCATTCCTCCTCCTCAAGATCCCCGTACGGTTCCAGGATCTGTGTCAGGGGGCCGAGCGAAAGACAGACCTTCGCTTCCGTTCCGTCCAGCACCTTGCGTGCGATCCTGACACCGGCAGTGATGACCTCCTCTACCGTATAGTCCGAGGAACGCTTCACCACGGGTTCGTTGGCACCGAACGTATTCGTGAGGATGATCCTGCTCCCCGCGTCCAGATAGTTTCGGGTCAGTTCCTCCACAAACTCCGGATGCTCGATGTTGTATCTCCAGACGGGAACTTTCTCCACACCGTTGGCTTCGGCGATGTGCCACAGGGACGTTCCGACCGCTCCGTCCAGCAGCGTGATTTTCCTGTTCATGTCTTCTCTGTCTCCTTATCCGTCCTGCGCTTAGAGCATCTTCTTGATCTCGCGGATGTAATCCGGATCCGATCCGCAGCAGCCGCCGATGTAGCTCACGAAGTCCAGCGCCGGACGCACGTCCTCGGCAAACTGCACCGCACTGTACTCGGTGGTGGTCTTTCCGTCCGCGTTCATGATCGGCATGCCCGCGTTGGGCTTGAAGATCAGGGGCAGTTTCGTCTTTTCGGAAAACTCCCGGATGACCGGCAGCGCCAGATCCGGCCCCAGCGAACAGTTCAGGCCGACCGCGTCGATCCCGATCGGCTCCAGCACATCGATCGTATCCTGAACGGAATTGCCGAAGATCGTCTTTCCGTTCTTCTCATAGGTCATGGTGCAGAATACGGGCACGCCGTATTTCTTCGCCTCCGTCGCGACGATCCGCATCATCTCAAGATCCATGAACGTCTCGATCGTGATCATGTCGCATCCGGCGCGCATCCCCGCCTCCAGCATTTCGTCGTAGATCTCGATGCATTCGTCCTCCTCCAGGTCGCCGTACGGCTCCAGGATCTGTGTGAGCGGTCCCAGATCCAGACTGAGTTTGACGTCCGTTCCTTCCAGGACTCTGCGTGCAGCCTGTACGCCTGCCGTGATGACCTCTTCCACCGAATAGTTTGAGGAGTGCTTCACCGCGGGACCGTTCGCGCCGAAAGTGTTCGTGAGGATGATCTGGCTTCCCGCATCACGGTAGCCCCGGACCACTTCCTCCACGTATTCCGGGTGCTCGATATTGTATCTCCAGACGGGGACCTTCTCTACGCCGTTGGATTCGGCGATGTACCACAGCGTCGTTCCGCCCGCTCCGTCCAGCAATGTGATCTTTCCTGCCATTTTCTTTCCCTGCCTTCTCTTTATTGGTCCATCAGCCTTCCGTGATGATCCGGTTCATTTCGGAAAGGATGCGTATCGGGTTGAGGCGGTGCGCCTCGCACGCCTCCAGTACAGTCTCCGAACGGGAGATGCCGCAGCCGATGCAATGCATCCCCACGGAAGCAAGATACGGGACGACTTCCGGGAAATCCCGGACCACGTCGCCGATGAGATCCTCCTCGTATACCGGTCCGTCCAGTAAATCCATCATATGTTTTTTCTCCTGTGCCGTTTTTTTCATTCTAACACATCTGCGCTTGACGCGTCCCGTTTGTTTTTTTAGCATGGTGGTAAGAGGTGTTCCGTATGTCGGGATCGGAAAAGCGGAAAAAAAGAGCGCTTGCGGCGGCAGTCATCCTGTTCGCCGCCGTTCAGGCTGCGCTTCTTTTTCATATCAAGGCGCTGGAAATGCGCGGTCTGTACGACCGGCAGAATCTGTGGGAATACTGTTCCATCCTTCTGGACGCAGCGCTTGCCGCCGTCCTCTTCTGCTGCACACGTCCGGACAGAATGCGCGTCTTTCTCCTTCTCGCGTTGCTTTTTACGGCAGCCGCGGACTATTCTCTGACATACCTCGACGCACGGTACCTCACCGGCGTGATCCTTTTCTGCGCCGTGCAGACCTGCTATCTTTTCGCGACGTGGATCAGCCGGCGCGTACTCTTTCTGAGGATGCTGCTGTTTCTCATGGTCCTCGCGGGTCTGTATGCTGCGGTGCTGCTGGATCCGCTGAGCGCATTCAGCGCCTATTCCATCACGCAGCTTCTGTGCAGCGTGATCTGCGCGGCATCTCTTCTGCGCAGAAACAGGACGCGCAGGCTGCTTCTGCTCACTTTGGGTCTTACGCTGTTTCTGGGATGCGATATCTGTGTCGGCCTCTATAATCTTGGAGCCTACCTGCCCGCTTTCCCGCAGGCCGCCTCCGATACCGCCTTTTTCCTTATCTGGTGTTTCTACCTTCCCGCACAGGCGATCCTTCCATGGTGCCTTCTTCCCGAAAAAAAGAGGCAGACTCTGTCTGCCTGATACTGTCTTTCCTTCAGCGCACCTGCTCCTCATTCCCCGTCACGTGATACAGCCACTTGACATATTTGTACGGATTGAACCGTTTGGGTCCGTTGATCATGAAGGAGCCCTTTCGTGTCGTGAAGAGGATCTTCGTATCCCCGATGGGCGAGATCAGCGTGATCTCGTCGAACGGATACCGGAACGCCTCGTCCTGCGTGACCACACGCAGC
Source organism: Clostridia bacterium (assembly GCA_017431145.1). Classification (GTDB taxonomy): domain Bacteria; phylum Bacillota; class Clostridia; order Christensenellales; family Maliibacteriaceae; genus RGIG9107. The sequence continues at coordinate 18,044 of JAFRLQ010000089.1, forward strand.
TCGCTGTGGTCGATCTCGATCGCGCCGACGCTCAGCCGCTCCCTTGGCTTGTTGCGGTCGCACGTCTCAAGCAGCACGCCCTCGTCCCGGAACACGACGCCATCCTGTCCGTCGAACCGTTCAAGCTGCGCGTCCTGCCAGTCGACCCAGTCGGCGACGTTGGTGATCGTTGTCTCGAAATTCTCGAACCGGAACGTCGTCGCCTCTGTATAGACCGCTTTCAGTCCGCACGCGGTGCAGGTCACCGCGTTTCCTTTGGAATGCAGCGTGCTGAACGCGCCGCATTTGGGACAGCAGTACAGGAGCCTCTCGATGTATTCCGCCCTGTGATTGGAAAGATATCTGAACCGTGTTTTCGTCTCGTCGACTCTGAGATTGTCGTCCAGGAACTGCACGATCTCCTCTTCGCTCATCTTCTCGATCTCATCCGGGGACAGCGTCTTGGATACCTTGCCCACAAAATGACCGAAGCGCTGTGAACGGCACCACCTGGGGTCTGCTCCGTAGCCGCCGCGCAGCGTGAATACCGTGACCGGCACTTTGATCTTCATGATAAAGCGTCCCATGGACTTGGGCACCTCTCCGAAGCGTCCGTCATAGGTGCGGCTCGCCTCCGGGAAGATGCCGACGACACTTCCCTCGCGCAGCACGCGCAGCGTCGTCAGAAGCGACGCGGGATCGCTTCCCGCCTTCACCTTTGGGATCGGCGCGAAGAACCAGTTCATGCGGTCCGACGCCTTACCGCGGTTGAAGAGATAATCCCCAGCCATGATAAAGACAGGCCGGTCGAAGGCCATATTGATCATATAGGCGTCGTAGACGCTCTGGTGGTTGCAGACGATGAGCTGTCCCTGTTTTTTCTTCAGTCTGTGGATCCCGGTCCTGTATCCGGTCTTGAACCACAGATACGGTCTGTAAAAGATCCGCATTGCCCCGAATATCAACCGGTGCCGCGCCTTTTCCCACATGATCCGTCACCTGCCTTTCCTCTTTCTATTTTACACGTATTCAGATATATTGGCACATTTTTCTGTCATTTTTTCTTTTCCCGCTCAGGGGAAAGCCCGAAACCGCCATGCGGAGCGACCGTTCCCGGGCGCTCCGCATGGAATTTTCTGTTTCTCTCATTCCTCCGCGAAATCCGTATCCATTGCGGTCTGAAGCTCGTATTCGGGAAACGCTTCCTTCACCGCGCCGACCGCATCCGCGAACGCCGCCCTGCGGTCCTTCGCATCAAAACTGATCACCAGATCGAAACGCAGCGTCTTCGGCTCTTTCGTCAGATAGAATCCGTGCATCTGTTTCACATGCGGCTGTGCGAAGACGATCTCACGCACCTTCTCCCGCATTTCGATGACTTCCGGATCCGTCGTGTTCACGGAATACACGCCGATGGCCGTCAGGATGACCTGATGCTTCCGGTAGACCGCCACCTGGATGCTCCGCAGCAGCTGGTCCAGCTGATCGGCGGAGTACGTGTCCGGCACCTCGATGTGGATGGATCCGTTCCAGGTGTCCGGTCCGTAATTGTTCAGCACAAGGTCGTATGCTCCCTGCACGCCCGGAAAACCGGTGACCGTCTCCTTGATGCTCCCCGCAAGGTCCGGATCGTTCCGTTCGCCCAGGATCTGCGAGATCGTATCCCGGAGCATCTCAATGCCCGACTTGATGATGACAAGGGCGATCACGGCGCCCAGCCAGGCCTCCAGCGAGATCCCGAAGATCAGGAAGACCGCCGCCGCGACGAGGGTGGACGCGGAAATGACGGAATCCAGCGTGGCGTCCTTTCCCGAGTTGATCAGGGAATCCGAGTTCACCTTCTCGCCCACGCGCCGGACATAACGGCCCAGCACGATCTTGACGAGGACCGCCACGGCGACGATGATCAGGGACACCGCATGATAATCCAGCGTTTCAGGCCGGATGATCTGTTTGACCGATTCCACGAGGGACGTGATGCCCGCGTACAGCACGATCACCGAAATGATCATCGCACTCAGATACTCGATGCGGCCGTACCCGAAGGGATGCTTTTTATCCGGTTCTTTTCCGGCAAGCTTGGTCCCGATGATGGTGATCAGCGAGCTTCCGGCATCGGAGATGTTGTTGACCGCGTCCAGTACGATGGCGATGGAATGGGACAGCAGTCCGATCACCGCCTTGAACGCGGCGAGGAACACGTTGGCGATGATCCCCGTGATACTGGTCCTGATGATCGTCTTTTCGCGCGAATCCGCGCGCACATTCTCTTTATCCGGCTTCTTTCTCTCTTTCATCTCATCTGTCTCCTTATTCTTCCGTGTTTTGTCCGTATCCTGTCAGGGAGAGGATCGCATCCGCCGTGATCCGGATCTGCTCCGCCGCCGGAACAGACGGGACTCCGTCTTTCTTCTGCGGTCCGTACATCCCGAAGCCCGCATGGCATCCGCCCGCGATCACGGTCTCTGTCAGATCCCGCGGAAGATTCTCCCTGTTTTTTTCATAGGCCGCCGCGTTCAGTACACCGTCCTCGCTTCCGTAGACCGAAAGAACCTTCAGTCCGGAATCCGAAAGGTCGTCCGTGGTGTATGAGGCGAGAAGCACGACGCCGGAAAACGCCTCCGGATGATCCGCCGCGTAGGAGGCCGCCATGACGCCGCCCAGCGAATGTCCCCCGATATACCACTCCCGTACGTCCGGCAGAAGCTCCGCCACCCCGTCCGCAGCGTTCTTTTTCAGTATGGCCAGACGGTACGGCATCCGGCACAGCACGCAGCAGACGCCTCTTGAGGCAAGCTCGCGCATAAGCGGCGCATACGCGCTCTCCTCCACCTTCGCGCCGGGATAGAAGATCAGACCTGTCTGTTCGTTTCCCTGTCCGTACAGCATGCCGATCCCTTCAAGCTCTCTTTCCGGGACTTCCCGTACCGTTTCAAACGCCTCTGCCGCCTCCGCATCCGCACGGTAATACGTGTCCAGATAGATCATAACCGCGCCTGCGAGAAGAAGGACCGCCAGCACAGCCGCAGCGGTCCCGATCAGAAGGCGTCTTTGTTTTTTCCTTTTTTCCGTACGCATGAACAACTAGAGTCCTTTCCCTGTCTCAAGCATAGTCTCCGCTCCGCTCCCCGTCAAGAAAGCAGGCGTCCGGAAAAGAAAACACGTGATACGCACCGGACAGCTGTGTTAAAATAGAACCAACAAAAAAACGGAGGTAACAGAATATGGATATCAAGAAGACCGTGGAAGCGGTAAAGGACAAGGCGGAGGAACTGAAAGACAAGGTCGACATCAAGGATGTCAAGAAAAAAGTCGACGAGGTCCTGGAAAAAACGGACATCGACGACAAGATCAAGGAAAAATTCCAGAAGAAATAAACCGGAAAAGCGGAGGGCTGAAGAGTCTTCCGCTTTCTTTCCCTCTCTCTCCTTGACGGAAACGGGAAAAAACGCTATATCTATTAAGGCGGTTTTGCACCGCTCCTGTCCGGATCGCCTGTCCTTCCGGACGATTCTTTTCAAGGAGTTCTGAATGCTCATACCCATCCTGTTATTCGTGCTTGGTCTTGCTCTCCTGATCAAAGGCGGCGACTGGTTCGTCGACGGCGCAGCCGGGATCGCCAAGCGTTTTCATTTGTCCGAGCTTCTGATCGGCGCGACGGTCGTCTCCATCGGCACGACGCTTCCGGAGGTGATGGTCTCCTCCCAGGCGGCGATGATCGGCAACAGCGGCATCTCCTACGGGAACGCCATCGGTTCGGTGATCTGCAACACGTCGCTTATCGCGGCGACCACCATCGCCATCCGTCCGTCCACCGTCAGCAGAAAATCGCTCCGCATCCCGGTCGCGGTCTTTTTCGCCGTCGCCGTGCTGTACGCGCTTTTCGCCTATCTGAACAGAGGGTTTGCCCGCTGGAACGGCATCCTCTTTCTCTGCATCTTCGTCTTCTATCTCGCTTTTACCGTCTTTCACATGAAACGGCATCCGGAACAGGAGCCGGAGGAGGCGGAAACGGAACAGGAAAAGGAGCGCCGTCTGTGGCAGGAGCTTGCCTTCCTTGTCGTCGGCGCCGTCGCGATCGCCTTCGGCGCGCGTCTTCTCGTGAACAACGGCACGAAGATCGCCACCGCGATGGGCGTCCCGGATTCCGTGATCGGACTTACCATGATCGCGCTGGGCACGTCCCTTCCGGAACTGGTCACCGCCGTCACCGCGCTTATCAAGGGACACAGCGCGCTTTCCGTCGGCAACATCATCGGCGCCAATATCTTCAACATCGTACTGGTATCCGGCGCCGCGATCACGCTCAATCCGTTCCTGCTCCCTGCGGAAAAAACCATCGCCGGCATGAATGCCTCTCTGGTCGTGGACCTTCCCGTCATGTTCCTGGTCATGGCGATCATGTGCCTTCCCTCCGTTTCACGCGGCAGACTGAGACGCTGGCAGGGCATCCTCCTGCTTCTGATCTACGCGGGATTCACCACGTTCCAGTTCCTATTCTGATCACGATATAATGACAAAACGGGCCCCGGTCTTGAACTGACCCCCAAAAGTTAGACCAGGAAATCTAACTTGAGGAGGTCAGTTTATTATGGCGAAGTATGGTTTTGAGCTTAAGCGTAAGATTGTAATGGAATACCTGAATGGACAAGGCGGATGGGGATACCTGGCGAAAAAACACAATGTTCCACGCACTAGTATCCAAAGATGGGTTGCAAACTACAAACAATACGGTGATGAGGGCCTAGCAAGAAGCAGGCAGCAACAGGTTTATTCTTTCGAATTCAAGCTTCATGTAGTAGAGTTGTATTTAACAAGCGAACTGTCATACCAGGAACTGGCGTTTCAAGTCAGGATGAC
>JAFRLQ010000090.1 GCA_017431145.1 Clostridia bacterium
ATTAAGGCAGATCAGTTAAAGAACAACACACAATAAATCCTGTAGGGCCGGGCGGGCCCGAACATAACGCTTGCGGAGACCATGTAAGACTTCCCATTGGAAGCAGCGGTCGTTGAAACAAGAATCCCCCATCCTCAACGCTAGTGCGTAGGTGGTGGGAGAACGTCAATCTTCTCTTTGTTTTTTCCGTTCTTTCAGCTCCGCCTCAAAACCGAGATCTCCCGGCCTGTAATAGTCTCTGTCTTCCGTTCCCGCGGGACGGTAGTTCTGTCTGACATAGTGCCCCGGGAAATCATGCGGATACAGATATCCATCTCCGCGGTTCAGACGCTGTGCGCCTTTGTAGTGCGTATCCCGCAGATGATTGGGTACCGTTTCATGGCGCAGGTTCCGCGCATCTTCATCCGCTTCTCCGATCGCCACAGCAACAGCGTTGGATTTCGGTGCTTCGCACACATAGATGATCGCCTGTGCCATCGGCAGTTTCGCCTCCGGCAGCCCCATCAGATTCAGCGCCTGCATCGCGCTGACCGCCTGCACCATCGCCATCGGGTCTGCAAGCCCGACATCCTCGCTTGCATGTGCCATGACTCTGCGCATGATCAGGCGGGGATCACATCCCGCTTCCAGAAGTCTTGCCGACCACGCGAGCGCAGCAGTGGAATCGCTTCCTCTCAATGACTTGCAGAACGCCGAAAGCATGTCATAGTACAGGGATTCGTCCATTGGAACGATCCTGCGCTGCATGGACTGGCTGATGATCCCGTCGTCGATCACGATCACGCCGTCCCTGTCCGCGTCCGTGGACAGCGCGGCAAGTTCCAGTGCTGTCAGCGCGATGCGGACGTCCCCGTTGCTCATGTCCGCCAGTTTCCGTATCGTTTCATCCGTCATGTGGATATTCAGAAAACCGAGACCGTTTTCCCCGTCCTTCAACGCTCTTCTTACTGCCTTTTCTACATCCTCCGTGCTCAGCGCGCGAAACTCGAAGATCCTGCATCTGGATACGATCGCAGGCGTCATGGCGATCGTCGGATTCTCCGTCGTGGAACCGATGAACCGGATCGTCCCCTTTTCCATTGCCGGCAGAAGCGCATCGCTTTGCGCCTTGCTCCATCTGTGGCATTCGTCCAGAAGAAGATACGTGTGCCTCCCTTCAAACCGCAGACGCCTGTCCGCATCCTCGATCACGCGCCTTACATCCGCGACCCCGCTTGTGACCGCATTCAGTTTCTCAAAAGAAGCGTTCGTGTTTTCCGCGATGATTGCCGCAAGCGTCGTTTTCCCGCATCCCGGAGGGCCGTAAAAAATACAGCTCGTCAGCGCGTCCGCACGGATCGCGCGCCGCAGAAGCGTCCCTTCCCCGACGATATGCTCCTGTCCGAGGAAATCCTCCAGTTTTTTCGGCCGCATCCTGTCTGCGAGAGGCGCCATTCTTTGTGTCTGCATTGAAAACAAATCCATTTTGTCACCAAAAAAAACGGCCTGTTGCCAGGCCGTACCGATCATTACTCGAATTCGTCATAGACTGCGTTTACCGCCGCCGGGAAATCCTCATCGTCCACCGCAACGATGATGTTCATCTCGTTGGAGCCCTGATCGAACATCATGACGTTGACATCCGCCTTCGCAAGGGCGGTGAAGATCCTGGCCGCCGTGCCCTTCTGTCCGGCCATGCCCTGACCGACGACTGCGATCAGAGACACATGGTGGATCACCTCGATGGAATCTGTCTGGCACGCCTGCGTCAAATCCGCCAGAAGCTGGTCGAAATCCCGGATCGTCCGCTCCTCCATAACCAGCGAAAGGGTGTCGATTCCGGACGGCATGTGCTCAAAGGACAGTCCGTTGGTCTCCAGCACGCTCAGTGCCTTGCGTCCGAAACCAATCTCGTTGTGCATCATATTCTTTTCCAGCGTAATGATGCAGAAGCCTCTTTTTCCCGCGATACCGGTCACGATCCCGCGCTCGCGGATCTGTTCCTTCGTCACCCGCGCCACGATCTTCGTCCCCGGGTCTTCCGGTTTGTTCGTGTTCATGATCTGGATCGGGATGTTCATCTGTCTGGCCGGATAGATCGCTTCCTCGTGCATGACGCTCGCGCCCATATAGGAAAGCTCACGCAGCTCATTGTATGTCACGATGCTGATCGGCGTCGCGCGTTTCACGACTCTGGGATCTGCCTTCAGACATCCGGAAACGTCTGTCCAGTTCTCATACAGGTCCGCCTTGACGCCTACCGCGACCAGAGAACCTGTGATATCGCTGCCCCCGCGGGAGAATGTCACGATCCTTCCGGACGGCGTCGCACCGTAAAATCCCGGGATCACCGCGCGTTCTGTCTCGCGGAGTTTCTCCCTGAGAGAGATCTCCGTAAGTGCCGGATTCAGCTTTCCGTTTTCGTCAAAGACGATCACCTTTGCCGCGTCGACAAAGGGAATCCCGAGATATGCCGCCAGAATACGGCCGTTCAGATACTCGCCGCGGCTTGCCGCATAATCCGAAGTACCCTGAAACAGCATCTCGTACCGGATCTCCTCGAGCGCCTCCCGGACGCCGGAATCCACGCCGAGATCATTTTCGATCTGCATATATCTGTCGGTGATCTTCTGAAAGGTCTCATCAAACAGCTGCCTGTCATTCTTGTTGTAGTAACACTGATAGAGCAGATCCGTGACCTTTTCATCCGCGGAGAAACGTTTCCCCGGTGCGGACGGCACCACATAGCGCCTTGCCGGGTCTTCTTCGATGATCTGTCTGACCTTCCGGAAATGTTCGGCGTCGGCAAGAGAACTTCCGCCAAACTTAACGACTTTCAGCATTGTTCAAACTCCTTTTTGTTGCCATCTTTTTTTGTGTGAACATGTCACACTATATGCGAGAAGCATCCGCATTGTCAAGGTTCTCACGCCCTGATCCTGCGCGCCTCCATATAGAATCTCTTTTCGTTCGCGTGTCCGATGGAGAACGTCTTTCTCGGCATGGCGCCGTACAGGTTCACCGTCCGGAAGAAGCTTTCCTTGTCGATCGGGGGCAGCATGAATCCCACCGCCTGTTTTGTCCGGCAAAGCAGCCTGAGCGTATCGTCACCGTGGATGTAATCCACATCGAGCGCGTCCGTCTTCTGCAGTTCCTCGATCGTCTGCTGAACGATATGAACAGGCCAGCGCTCTCCGGCACCCTGCGCACGCATGAACAGCTGCTTTTCACCCGCGATCACGGGGATGCCGTCTTCCGCATCGAAAGACAGTTTCATTCCGATCTTCTCTGCTGCCTCGGCCATCCGTTTCATAAGATGCTCCGGATCCTGTCCGTAGATCACGCGATGGATCGGCTCCATATGAATCGCCGGATCATGGATGCTGACGATCTCGACCATCGCAAAGCGCGCGGGATGATCTTCGCCGGCGCCTGCCGTCTTGACGTTTTCCCAGTGTGCTTTCGCCGCGGCCAGGGAATGGTTTCCGTCGCCTACGAGCAGAAACGGCGCGTCCTGTCCGTTTCTCTGCGCAGCTTCCGCTTTCGCCGCCGCGAACGCCTGCTCCACGCTTTTCAGTTCTTCCGTCTCACTGATCAGAAAACCCTGCAGGCTGCCGCTGTCGCGGAACAGTTCCAGATCGTACAGAGGACGTTTTCCCTCCGTCAGCCGCCGCATCGTCTTTGCGATGCGCATCCCGGCGTCGTCGCAGAACAGCATGACATGCGCCAGTTCAAGCTCCGCCCCGCTTCTGATCCTCACACGGGGAGGCACCCTCTCCGCGATCGTTGCTTCCGTCGGACGGATCTCCCCTTTCCCGTACGGATCATAGGCTTCAAGGTCGATGACCGCCACGAGCCCCTGCCGTGTTCCGGACTGGGTCGTACGCCTGACATAGACGACGCCCGGCGCCGCCGCGTGCAGGATTCCCTCTTCCAGATACGTCCGCATCGTCTGCTGGATCGCCTTTTCGCGTTCCGCGTTCGTACCCGGATCAAGATACGCCTCCGGGAGGATCAGTTTTCCCGAAGTGGGATGTGCGCCGGTCCACTGAAAAAATGCGTCCCAGTACTCCGGCTGGGATGTGTACTGATCGCACGCGATCGCCGGCCAGTATGCCATCTCTTTTTCGTCCGGCAGCAAAAACTCCGCCGCTCTGTACTCCTTCATACCTTCCTCCTGCTGTTTTCTTTGAAAAAGCACTCCTCTTTCTTTTGTGAAAGAGGAGTGCTCAACCTGCTGCTCCGTCAGATTACACCAGCTGCCACGCGGCGTTCAGTGTTCTCTTTGCATTTGCGATCACTGCCTCAGGATCCTCGTCTCCCCAGGGTTTGACCTCGAAACTGACGGTCTTCGGCTCACCCTTCTTCAGGTATCCGACCTTGATCAGCATGCGCAGGTATTCCGCAAGTTCCGGAACATCGTTCGCACCGCCGGGGAACCCGAATCTCGGATGCGCGTCTCCGTATGCCGGGCTGTCTTTCGGCAGTTCGGGACGGACCGCGTTGCCCATATGCGCATGTACGATGTACGGCGCCACAGGCGTCAGAGACTCTTCGATGGTCTCGTGAAGGATCGGGATATGGGAAAGGTCGACCATCAGTCCGAAATTGTCGTACTTCTCGCACATTTCTTTTCCGAAACGCGCCGCAACGGGAGCCGGCCCGATGATGGACGCTTTGTCCACGTCATAGTCGAAGATCTCAAGCACGATCTTCAGGTCGCCTTTGCTCTTTGCATATTCACACAGAGCGGAAGTCGTTTTCACGAGCTGCGCATAGCCTTCCTCAAACTTATCCTCGCTGTATTTTCCGCTCAGGAAACCGAAGCCGAGCGCTCCGATCTCGTAAGCCTCGTCGACGCCTTCGAGAAGCGTTTTCTCCGCCGCGAGTCTCTTTTCCTCATCAAGATCGTTCGCGTTCATTCCCGTTGTAAGCAGTCTGGGAGACGCTCCGTAATACACGCGCATTTTGCTGTCATGCAGTAATTTCGCACAGTTCTTGCGGACCTCGGGATCCTTGATCCATGCGATCTCGATCGAATCAAAATAATCGTCGAATGCGATCCTGCGGATCGTTTCCTCGACAGGGCCTTCGCCCTTCATGGTTGTCGGAAATGCCATGAAATGAATGAGTCCGGTGCTGATATAATCTCTGATTGAATCTTTCATGCTTTTACACCTTTCTTTTGGTACTTTGCGCTTATCCGCACTTCGTTCATATTATATTTTCCGGCCGAAACCTTGTCAACGAAACCGCCCGCCCGTCATTGCTTTTTCCACCATCAACTCCTATACTAAACGCAGAGAATCGTACAATCCAGCCGAGGAGCTTCACCATGCCTTCATCAAAGAAATCTCCGTCAAAACGTACGTCCTCCGGAAAGAAATCCTCCGGCAGGACTTCTTCCCGCAGACGGACCGTTGTAAAGATCTCACAGAAAGGCCTCTGGCGCGCTACGCTGGTCATCGCGCTCGTCTGCGCAGGGATTCTTGCCGTAACGCTGAGCAGCTTCCGGGACAAAGCTTCCGCCTATCTGAAAAACGTACATGCGAATTTTGAAAAAACGGAAGCCGATCTCGGTCTTGAAAACGGAATCACGCACCAGGACGTTCCCGTGCTGATGGACAATGCCGCCACCACCGCGGAACAGCTGGCGCAGAACGGCACCATCACCGACTATGAAGTCGGGGACAACTGCGTCTATATGGAAACGACCGACGGCGTCGGCATGGTCTACGCGCCGATCGTAGCGGACACGGCGGAGCTCACGGAGCCCGCCGAACCCGCTGAACCCATCGTAACAGCCGTGCAGGAAACGCCTGCACAGACAGACGCCGTCGAGGAAACACCTGCGTCCGTAACGCCCGCCGCTACTGAAACACCGCTTCCCTCCGTTCAGCCGGGCGTTTCCCCGAACATCCTTTGTCTGCAGCCCTGCTATGACCTTTTCCTTTCCTCTTTTTCAAAGGATGAACTGGAAAGCGTCGATCAGGCCGCATTCCGATTCGCGGAGGCATATGACCGTTTCACCTTCGACCCCGCCGTCAGCGATCTGGACAATCAGCAGGTCACGCCCGAAACGATCCTGACTTTCCCCGATTACGACATCATCATCTGGGAGGGACACGGCAGTTACACCGACACCACCCACTCCTTCCTGTTCACGGGCCAGCCGTACAATGACAGCTATTACGCCCAGCATGAATCCGATTTCAAAAACGGCTATCTGCTCGCCACGACGAACGGTTACGTTGCCGTGACCGCGGGGTATTTTGACGCCTACCTTGCTCCCGGCAGTCTCGACGGCGCGATCATCTATCTTGCCGCATGCAGTTCCTGCCGCGATGATACGCTCGTCAGAACGCTCCTCAGCAAGGGCGCGCGCGCAGTCTACGGCGCAGACGGGATCATCTACACCAGTTACAACTACGCTGTGCTCGACTGGATCAGCATCGATCTTTGCGGCTATAACGGAAAAGTCATGTCGACCGGCGAGGCGCTGGAAGACGCCCAGGCAACATACGGATATCTTGACAACTATCTTTTGACTCCCGAACCCGGCGCGGACACGAACGGAACCGTGATCAAACTGTTCGGGGATCCTTCCTACAGGCTTTCCTGATTCTTTTCCCGGAGGTGTTTTTTTCTTGAACCATCATGTCATCGTTGTCAGTGTGGACGCCCTCGTCTACGAGGATCTTGACTACGCTTCCACGCTTCCCCACTTCGGAAAACTGCTCGCAAACGGGGCTCGGATCAACAAGGTTCACAGCATCTATCCGACGCTGACCCATCCCATCCACGTCTCCATGATGACCGGGGCGCCTGCGGGAAAAACAGGCATTATCGCAAACGAGTATTTCCAGCCGGGTACGCTGGAGCGCACCTGGTTCAACGACATTCATGAAGTAAAAACGGAAACGATCTTCCACGCCGCACATCGCGCCGGTCTTACGACCTGCGCCTGCCGCTGGCCTGTGACCGCAGGCGCGACAGATGTGATCGACTATCTCGTTCCCGAGGTCATGGGTCTGGATATGCGCGGCAACGAGGATCATCCCTGCGACGTCTACCGGGCGCTCGGAACGTCCGAATGCGTCATGGATATCGTTCAGGATGCGCTTTCCGTTTACGGAACGACAAATGCGCATCCGGCCTATGACGAATTCGAAATCTACTGCGCAGCGCAGATCATTCGCCGCTATCGGCCCAATCTGCTCATGAC
>JAFRLQ010000091.1 GCA_017431145.1 Clostridia bacterium
GGACGATCTGTATACTGATTGAATAACAAATACAGAACGATTGCAATAAGCCAATCCTTGAGGTGTCGCACATCTGTGACACCTCAAAGCAAAAACTTTAAGATTTGTGCCGAAATCCCGCTGAAATCGCTCTTGACTTGACCATTCAGGCTCAAAAAATCCCTGATTTCGGTGATTCTATCCCTTTTCGCATGAGGATCATCGATCTATGCTGTAACCAGAATAATTCTGTCACGGTCCTGATTCGGAATTCATCTCACCGCTTGCAGAAGCGGAAGTCTTCTTCCTGGACCGTTGATAAAATAAGCAATAAAAAAAGGACGTACGTCCTTTTTTTATTGTGCTGAAACCCGGATCAGTATGCGCCGAGATCGGTAAAGTACAGTTCACCGTCCTCGATCGTGAACATGACGAAGTCGGTGAGGTAATAGTCTCCGTACAGGTCATCGATCCAGAAGGCGTAGAAGTAGTCGCTTTCGTCCATCATGTCATAGGTCAGCCGGAACGAGTTGTTCACGGTCACGTTGACACCGTGATATGTTCCTTCCTCCAGCGTGTCCGCGTCATAGCTGTAATAGCGCGGCATGATCACGTCTCCGGTCTTCAGTTTGATGATGTCGCGGGAGGATGCGCCGGTCTCGTCGATGCCGGCCCATGCGCCTTCCACCTCAAGCGTGTAATCCCCGTACATGCGGAAACGCAGATTCGTCTCTTCTCCGTTGAGATAGATGGGAGAACTGTACACGATGTATTCATCCGTTACGTCGGCAACGTAAGTCGCAAGATCCTGCCCGTCGGGAAGAGAGACCCAGTATCCGTCGAAGTTGTCAGCGAAGATATGCTCGTCATAGTCCGCCTGGATATCGAACGTTTCACCCAGCTCGATCAGATCCTGCCCGCCGTTGAAGAGCTGGTAGACGATGGCGCGCACGGCAAGCGTGTTCTGGTAGCCTTCGTCATCAAGCACGAAATAGTATGTTCCGTCACTGGAAAGCTGAGGTTCGTATTCGAACGTGATCAGCGGGCTCTCGCCGGTGGTCTCATAGTCGTCGATGTATTCCCAGTAATCGTCCTCTTCCTCTTCATAGATCAGGTCGTCCGTTTCCTCGTCGACGCCGTAAAGGTTCTGCTGCTCCCATACACCGTCTGCGGAGAACCAGGTGTCGTCGTCATAATCCTGCGCCTCTTCCGCGGTGACGGCGCCGTGTCCCTGCCTGTCGATGAAGGAGAGATAGTAGGGGCTGACGCAGATCCCGGAGAAGATCGAGAGCTCCTGAGAGCCCTGGACTTCGAGTGGGTAGTAAACCGAAAGGCCGGAAGCCTGCGGATGGTCGGAACCGTTGATCCTGTAGACGACAGCCTGTTCCAGCAGATGCTCCGCTTTGGCGGCAGCAGGCGCCCAGTCTGCGCAGGCGCGGATCAGCCCGCCCAGATCGACCATGTTCGTATAGCCGTCCGCCTTATTGTTCCCGCCGAAATTGTCGGTGTCCCAGATGTTGCGCATCATTCCGGTCAGCGATTCGCTGTCGCTTCCCGCGTCATACATTTCATGCGCGAAGTCGTTGAACGCGACGAGAAATCTGTCCAGCAGCGAAAGCTTCACGACAGACATGGTTGCCTCCTGCTCGCATCCAAGATACCGGCAGTCGCTGTAAAACGTGTCGGCGATGACGCGCCCGACCTCGGCCCCGTCCGCTTCGGGATGGGCTGCCAGATAGCTTCCCAGAACCTCGTAGTTCCAGCCCGGGCCGGGTTCCACTTCTTCGGAACCCACCATATAATCCGCATAGCTTGCGAGAATGTTCGCCGTTTCGACCGAGCCCATGAGGCAGGCGTCGAAACCGATGAATTCGAATTTATCCGTCATGCCGGAGAAGACGGACATGAGCGAGGCGTCCAGTTCGCGCAGGGACAGGGAATCGTCGTCGGCAAGCTCATCGAAACAGAAGCCGGTGATACTTCCGCCTCCGTGGTTCCAGAAGATCAGACCCATCTTTTCTGCGGGATAGTTTTCCACGCCCCATTTCAGGAAGGAAGTCAGGGTGTCGGAGGCGCCCATGCTCGCGATCGGCTGTTCATCCACCAGTTCGATGTCGTTGTTCTGGATGACGTAGCGCTGGATGCGGTCGTACTGCACGACGTTGTTGTCCCAGTAGGATGCGCCGCCTGTCTGCACGACGTAGCGGTAATTGCTGCTTCCCTCCGCATCGAGCATTTCGATCAGGTCATCGGTCGCGTATCCCGGCCGGTTCATGCCGATCCCGGATTCAAGATTGGTGCCGCACAGATAGACGAAGACTGTCCAGGTGCCGGGCGCGCCCATGGCGGCGGGCTGCGCGATCTGCGGCCGGTCGATCTTCATTGCGCCGGAATCCTGCTGGACCGTCATCGTGAGCGTTTCCGTGGTGTCCGTCTGCGCGGCCGGTGTTTCGGCAGGCGTCAGTATGTTCGTGATCCCGGGCGGAAGCGTAGGGCCCGTATAGGCGGCCGTGTCCGTCGCGCCTTTGGTGCAGCCGCACGCGGACAGGATCAGTACGGCCGCGATCAGAACAGAAAGGATTCTTTTTTTCGTATGCATCAGAGGGTCCTCCGTTGTTGCCGGCATTTTTCTTCATTATATCGTATGTATCTTTGTTTGTGTGTGTTTTTTCCGCACTGCTGACATTGAAGAAGAGACAAGTGTGGTATAATCACGGAAGAGAAATGACGGAAAGACCCTTTACGGGAGGAGCGAATATGAAACTGTTTATCGACGACGCGAACGTGCGCATGATCGAATGGCTCTGCGCCTATTATCCGATCGACGGCGTCACGACGAATCCGTCTATCCTTGCGCGATACGGGACGAAGCCCGTCGAGACGCTGAAGGCGATCCGGAAGGTGATCGGAAAAGACCGACTGCTGTTCGTGCAGACGCTGAGCAGCGAGTCGGACAAGATCATGCAGGAGGCGAGGAAGATCTCGTGGGAGTTCAAGGACAACACGGTGATCAAGATCCCTGTCGTTCCGGAGGGGCTGAGAGCGATCGAGTATCTGGCGAAGGAGGGACTCGAAATCTGTGCAACGGCAGTCTATACCCCAATGCAGGGATATCTGGCAGCAAAGGCCGGAGCAAAATACATCGCGCCGTATGTCAACCGCATCGACAATCTCGGATACGACGGGATCGGCGTGGCAAAGACGATCCAGGAGATCATCGAGAACAATGATATGGAGGCCGAAGTCCTGGCTGCAGCATTCCGAAACAGCCAGCAGGTCCTCGAACTTTGCCGTTTCGGCATCGCGGCCTGCACGGCATCCCCCGAAGTGATCACGGGATTTCTGAAAAACGCGGAGGTCACGGCGGCCGTGAACGGCTTTGCCGCCGATTTCGCGCAAATCTCACCGAAGGACTGGTTCTGATATGCTGAAGAGATTAAGGGCAAAACCCTGGTTCAATTACACAGTCGCAGCGTGCAGCGCCGTTTTGCTGTACGTTATTCTGGTACGCTTTCAGATCTATATGAAGGCGCTCAGGACGTTCCTGAACTTTTTCTCGCCCGTCTTTCTTGCGATTGTGATCGCATATGTCGTGAATCCTCTGGCGCGTCTTCTGCGCAGGACGCTGTTCCGCAAGATCAGAAAGGAAAAGCCTAGGGAAATGCTCGCAAACATCGTGGCGCTTCTTCTGATCCTCGCTCTTGTCGCATTAGTGCTTGTTCTGCTGATCCCGCAGCTGATCGAGAGCGTCCGGATGTTTATCGCGAATATGGACAGTTATGTCGCTTCTCTTTCCACCATGCTGGAGAAGTGGGGCGTGGAGCAGTCGCGGCTAGACCTGAGCGAATTCATCACGTCTTCGGAACAGCTTCTGGATTACGTGGCGAATTACGTGACGCAGAACACCAACGCGGTTCTGAGAACATCTGCTCTTGCGGGGAGGATCCTGACGCAGTGGATCATCGCTTTTATCCTTGCCGTTTATCTTCTGGGAGAACGCAGACGCCTGAAGAGGGGATCGGGAAGGCTGATGCGCGCGCTGTTCAGAAAAGAGCGTCACAACGAAGTGATGAAAAGCCTGAAAAAATGTGACCGGATCATGACCCGGTATATCGCGTTCAACGTTCTGGACAGCGCGATCGTGGGATCTGTCAACGCGGTGTTCATGCTGATCCTCAGTATGCCGTACGTGGGACTCGTTTCGTTTATCGTTGCGGTGACGAACCTCATCCCGACGTTCGGACCCGTCGTCGGCGGCGCCATCGGCGCGTTCATCCTGTTCCTCGCCAAGCCCTGGTACGCGTTTGCTTTCATCGCGTTCGCTGTGGCGGTGCAGCTGCTTGACGGCTACATCATCAAACCGAAACTTTTTGGAGACACACTGGGCGTATCGGGCATGTGGATCCTGATCGGCGTGATCGTCGGTGGGAGGATGTTCGGCGCAGTGGGGATGCTTCTGGCGATCCCCGCGGTGGCGATCCTGGAGTTCCTTTACAGAGATTATCTTCTGCCGTACCTTGAAAAAAGAAGGCTGCGCAAAGACGCGGAACTGAGGGAGCAGGAGGCCGCGGAATGAAACGTTCCGGAAAGTATCTGACGCCGGTCATCATGCTGCTGATCTTCGAGGCGGTGGCAGTGACCCTCTGGCTGACGAAGAACAACCTGTTTTACCTGTTCAATTTCAGTTATATCGGACTGTCCATATCGCTGGGCGTCTTTCTGTACATAAAGAAGTACAAATACGCAAGGCGTATCGTTCAGCTGCTTGTCGGTCTGTATATGCTGATCTATCTGGGACTGATCTGCAATGAGAACATGCAGATCGAAGGGTTCTGGTACTACCTTTTCACGGGGGTGTTTGAGGCGGCGACGATCCATTACGCTGTCGCGAAGATCTTCGGGCCGCTGATCTTCGGCCGCGGCTGGTGCGGCTACGCCTGCTGGACAGCGATGGCGCTGGATTTTCTCCCGTTCAAAGTCCCGCAGATGCCGAGGAAAAAGATCGGCTGGATCCGGTACATCACGTTTGCCGCGTCTCTGATTTTTGTCGCGGCGCTGTTTCTTGCAAAAGCCGGGAATATCGAGCGGATCATGTTCTGGGCGTTCATTGCGGGCAATATTGTCTACTATGCCACAGGCATCATTCTGGCTTATGCGTTCAAAGACAACAGGGCGTTCTGCAAGTATATCTGCCCGATCACCGTGTTTCTGAAACCCATGAGTTATTTCTCGCTGTTCCGCGTCAAATGCGACAAGGAGAAATGCGTGAACTGCGGAAAATGCAAACGCGTGTGTCCGATGGACGTCGATGTGACAGACAATTCAAGAAAGAGAAAGAACGGGACGGAGTGCATTCTCTGCATGGAATGCGTGAAAAACTGTCCGAAGAACGCACTATGACACGCAATTAAGAAAACGGAAAACCCGGAGCTGATTGATAAGATCCCTCCAAAGTAGACAAGGTAAAAAACCAAATCTACGAAGGAGGGATTTTTCATGTCAAGATCACCGTTCAGTCCGGAAGAAAGAGCAAGGATCGCACAGGAATATCTGGATGGAAAAGGCAGTAGCTATAAGATAGCCAGAAAATATGGGATACACAACGATACAGTAAGACAATGGGCTCAAAGGTATGCGGAACAAGGTATTCTCGCGTTTGAAAGAGGAAACGGCAATACAAAATACAGCAAAGAATTCAAGACAGAATGCGTAAAACTGTATCTAACAGGCAGGATGTCGTTGAATGAAATCGTAGCAGAATATAACATTTCCAATCATTCCGTTCTACTGTGTTGGATAAAGAAGTATACTTCCAATAAAGAACTGGAGGATTACGATCCTCACAGGGAGGTATACATGGCCGAAGCAAGGAGGCATGATAAAAAAGGAATAGCAGGTGATGCTGTGCAAGTCTTGATGCTATAGAATACGAAC
>JAFRLQ010000092.1 GCA_017431145.1 Clostridia bacterium
ATGCAATCCCATGTGCATTGTTTTTCATGGAAAACTGATGAAAGGATGACAATTTCCATGTTCAAATCAATCAAAAACTTTTTAGACGCTTTGAAAGAAGAAGCCAACAAGACCCTGACGGAAAATCTGGCTGTAACCTATCGCAGCTCCGGTTCAGAGTGTGTGGACCTTTTCGCCTCGATCGGCGCACTGCGCAGTGCTCAGGAAGAGGAGATTGTCCGCCGGTTCATCAAAGCCTGGGCAGATGACAAAGACATCGCAATGAAGATCCTCTTCTACGCGCGTGACATACGCGGCGGTCTGGGAGAACGCAGGGTCTTCCGTGTGATCCTCTCCGCACTTGCAGAAATGGAACCGGACAGCGTTCGAAAAAATATCGCCCTGATCCCGGAATACGGACGTTACGATGATCTGCTGGAACTGCTCGGAACCCCCTGCGAAGCGGAAGCACTTGCAGTGATCCGTGAACAGCTGAATGCCGATCTGGCCGCAATGGAAAAGGGAGAATCGGTCTCTCTGCTGGCGAAATGGCTGCCTTCGATCAATGCCTCTTCCGAAGAGACCCGCGCCCAGGCAAAAATCGTGGCCAAAGCACTCGGGATGAACGATGCACAATACCGCAAAATGCTCAGCGCGCTGCGTGCCCAAATCAAGATCATCGAAAATAATCTTCGTGAGAAAGATTACACTTTTGACTATGCGCAGCAGCCTTCCAAGGCGATGTTCAAATACCGCAAGGCATTCAACCGCAATGACGGCGAGCGTTACAGTACCTATCTGAGCAAGGTAGAAAAAGGCGAAGCAACGCTCCACACCGGAACGCTGATGCCCTATGAGCTGGTTCGTTCTGCACTGTCCGCACCGGACACAGCAGAGCGGAGAAGCCTGGACGTGACCTGGAACGCGCTCGAAGATTTCACTGACGGACGCAACGCACTGGTCGTGATCGACGGATCCGGCTCCATGTATGGAAGCGGAAATCCCCGTCCGATTGATATCGCATTGTCACTGGGTATATATTTTGCTGAACGGAACACCGGTCTGTTCCATAACTATTTCATCACCTTCTCGACAAACCCGCAGCTGGTGGAGATCAAAGGCGCAGATTTTACGGAACGGGTACGGTATTGCAAAAGCTTCAATGAAGTTGCCGATACCAACATCCAGAGGGTGTTTGAGCTGATCCTGAAGACCGCTGTCAACAACCATATGCCGCAGTCAGAAATGCCTGAGACGCTTTACATCATTTCGGACATGGAGTTCAATTACTGCACCCGGGATGCCGGCAAGACGAACTTTGAATATGCGAAAGAACTCTACGAGTCGTATGGGTATCACCTGCCCCAGGTCGTGTTCTGGAATGTTCAGAGCCGTCAGGAACAGGTCCCGGTAAAAATGAATGAACAGGGCGTGGCTCTGGTCAGCGGATGCTCTCCGCGCATCTTCAACATGGTGATGCAGAATGAACTGGATCCGTATAAGTTCATGATGAACATTATCGGTTCCGAACGTTACGCACCGATCACCGCATAAGAAAA
>JAFRLQ010000093.1 GCA_017431145.1 Clostridia bacterium
GTATCGTGACTTTTACTTTCCCCATACTGGTCTCGTTGGCGGTTTAGTTCAATGGAAATTATACGCACTGCGGCAGAATGCAGTAGGTTTCGTGCCTGCTGCTTTTCTTCTGCCGCACTGCGTATAATTCGCTACTCATTTATCCCGGGCTTCTGAATCAGTTCCTCACGATTTTTCTCTTTCGACCAATTTGTCGATGAACGCGAACAGAGAATCCTCAACAGCGTAATTAATTCGGTTTGAGCCATTGAACATCACTGCCGTGCAGAGGTCCTCTGTCAGCGAGAATATCCAGTAGGCAATGAAACATTCATTGCCTCCGGTATGGCCTGCCACGTCCGGCAAATGGTCGTCACGGCCGATGCACAGTCCGTAATCGTTCAGAACCGGCTTAACCATGCGCATGGCTGTCTCTTTCTCCAGTAAACCGCCCTCCCGGACACTTCTTGAGAGCGCCAGGCCCAGCCTGGTCAGTTCTGTCGGTGTGGTCCACAAACCTGCAGCGGCATGCTCCGGGTAATAGTGATACCCGTGCAGGGGATCCTCTCTGTGCGCGAGCCTGCCTCCGAATGCGGCATTCTGAACCAGTTCTTCGTCCAGCGGCTGAAAATAGCCCGTCCGAAGAAGCCCCAAAGGCTCTGCGATCTCCTTTTGAAACGCATCCCGCAGTGTCATCCCGGTAATGCGTGTGAAAGCCAGTTCCGCAAGCGTAATTCCGCCGCCGGAATACATAAACTGCTTTCCGTATGGCCTGATTCTGCGGATCTTCGGCGTGTTGCCGCGTCCGGCGGCGACGTCTTCCAGCGTAAGAGGCGTATGATCCGCACGGTATCCCGGGAACCCGTGAACGTTGAAACCCGCTGTGTGGCTGAGCAGCGCGGAAAAAGTCACCGGACTTCTGACAAAGTCCGGGATGACACCGGAGATGTCCGAATCCAGATCGATAAGGCCTTTGTCCACGTACCGCAGCAGCGTCATGGCAAACATGGGTTTGCTGATGGACGCTGCCTGGAACAGCATGTCCGGGTTTACCGGGAAATCCACTCCGAATCTTCCGCTGCCGGAGCAGAAGGTTTCTACACTGTCGCCCCTGGCAAACGCAAGACTTACTCCGTATCCCTTTTTCCCTTTGATTTTCAGTAATTCATTCACGTTCACACCGTGAAATATATTCTCAGCCATTTCCCACCTTTTTCCGTCTTAAAGAAGTCTTTTTATTTCGTCATTCTCTACTGTATAAACGATTGCGCCGCAGGATTTCTCAATCGCTGTTTCCCAAGAATATCACGTCATAGATCGGGATATACGTGATCTTTCCATTCGTCGTGATCTCGCGGGTGTTGGAGAGGACATAGGCCTTCTTCACATGATAATCCTCGTTCTTCACGAATGCGCTCAGGGCGCTGTGGATGGTGTAATTCTTGCCGGACTTGACCTCGATGGGGACGGCGGACAGACTGTCGTAATCGTCGATCAGGAAATCGACCTCGCCTTTGTTGCGGTTATCGTAATAAAACAGCTTGCAGCCGTGAGCGGCCAGCTCCTGGGCCACCACGCTTTCATACACGGAGCCGAGATTGATTCCGGTCTCATCGTCCAGGATCGCGCGGATATTGCTGCCGTACAGAACGTCCGTCAAAAGCCCTACGTCGTTCAGATAGAGTTTCAGCAGGTTTTTGCCGACGGCCTGCGTAAGCGGGAAGACAGGAGTCGAGATTGCGTTGACGTCCAGGACGATCCCAGCAGAGATCAGATATTCAAACTCGTCCTGATAATCGGAGAAGCGCTTGCCGCGCTTGTCCTCGATATCCTGAAAGACCACGCGCTTCTTTTTGCTCTCCAGATTGGAGGGGATCATGTCATAGATCCTGCGGATCTTCAGCTTTTTGTTGTTGTCCGCCTCGTACTTCGCCGCATCGTCAGCATAGAACGCGCGGATATCGTGATGGATCGTTCACACCTTTACGATGTTGGTATCGGCAAGGAAGGAATTTACGGCATCGGGCAGACCCCCGATCAGCAGATATTTCTTAAAAAGATCCATGACCTTCTCGTGCGCGGCGATGTCAAGGCTCTCACCGGCCTGGAACTTCTCGCGCATTGTGTCGATTGCAAAACGGTTGAATCCGTTTGCAAGAAGAAACTCTTCAAAGTCCAGCGGGAACATGCGCTTGACCTCGATGCTGCCGATGGGGATTGAGCTGGTCTTTTTCAACGTGACGCCAAGTAAAGAACCGCTGGCGATATAGGTAAACTTGTCATCCTGCTTCAGGAATTCGAGCATGGTGAGCAGATGCGGATAGGCCTGAATCTCGTCGAGGAAGATCAGCGTGTTTTTCTTCTCGCCCATTTTCTCGCCGGCGATGGTGCTGACCTGGAAATAAAAGTCCTTGACCGTGCGGACGGACTCGAATACCCGGGGGCCGTTCTGATCCTCCGCGAAGTTCAGCTCGATATAGTTTTCAAAAAGCTGCTGTCCGACGTGGCGGATGATAAAGGTCTTGCCGACCTGCCGCGCGCCGTCGATAATCAGCACCTTGTTGGAGTCTGACTTCAGATAGCTTTCGATATACGGCTGGATCTTCCGAACTAACATAACGCACCTCCGCACATTTCAGTAGAATCAACGTGCAGA
>JAFRLQ010000094.1 GCA_017431145.1 Clostridia bacterium
ACCATCCCCTGCGTCATCCTGCATAAAAGCTGATGTGTCTTTCCTCCGGGCGCCGCGCACAGATCCAGGACTCTCCAGTTCTTCTCCCAGCGCATCGCTGCGACCGGAAGCATCGCAGAAGGCTCCTGCACGTAGAATGCGCCGATCCTGTGCAGGATATCCGCGCCGCTGAAGTCTTCCGGAAGGATCCACGCATTTTCCCACGGCACCCTTTGCTGTCCGCTGAATACATTTTCCAGGATCCCGGCATCCGCCTTGCACTCGGCTGCGCGCGCCGCGCGTACGCGGGGCATCTGCATGCTTTCTTTCAGTTTCTGAAGATCGACGTTCCCGATCTGTCCCAGACGTTCTTCAAATCCCTGCGGCCACATATTCTCTCCTGTTAAAAAAGCCGTCCCGCCCGGGAACGGCTTTCATTTCTTGTTATTTTTCCTCTTTGTAGGACTCCATCAGTTTCCGGAAGGAGGGAAGCGCTTTTTCGATCGTTTCCGTTTTCACGCAGTATGCGATCCTGACATACCCCTTCACGCCGAAATCATCGCTGGGGACGAGAAGCAGCTCATACTTCTTTGCCCGCTCGTACAGTTCATACGCATCGCCGCTGGGCGATTTCATGAAAAGATAAAACGCACCGTCCGGATGGACGCATTCGAACCCGTAGGAGACCAGTGCGTTGTACAGAAGATCGCGGTTGCGCTCATACACGGAGATGTCCGATGTGCTGCCCTCGCATTTCGCGATCACCTTCTGCATCAAACTCGGCGCGCAAACATAGCCCAGCGCTCTTCCCGCGCCGCAGACCGCCGCGTAGATCTCGCGCCATCCGTCGATCTTCTCGGACACAAGAATGTAGCCGATACGCTCTCCGGGAAGCGACAGCGCCTTGGAATAGGAGTAGCAGATGATCGTATTGTCATAATAATTCAGCAGACAGGGAACCTTTTTACCGTCAAAAACGATCTCGCGGTAAGGCTCGTCGCTGATCAGAAAGATCGGATGTCCGAATTCCTTCTGCTTTTCCTCCAGGATCGCGCACATCGCGTGCAGACTCTCCTCGGAATAAACGACGCCGGAGGGGTTGTTCGGGGAATTGATGATGATCCCCTTCGTGTGCGCGCTGATCCTCTCACGGAGCGCTTCGGGATCGATCTGGAACGTCCCTTCCGTCGTGGGCACGACTTTCAGCTCCGCGCCTGCAGTGCGCACAAACACGGCATACTCCGTGAAATACGGAGCAAACGTCAGGAACTCATCGCCTTCCTCATAAAGCGCGGAAGCGGTGATCGTAACGGAGGCTGCTGCTCCGACGGTCATATAGATGCAGTCCGGAGAGATCTCCAGCCCGTGTTTTTTATAGGAACCAGCAACGACACGGCGGGTCTCCAGGTCTCCCTGTGCGGACGTGTAGCCGTGGATCCTGGTGGAATCCTCTTCCGAGATCAGTTCCATGATCGCTTCGCGCACGCAGTCAGGCGCAGGAACGTTCGGATTGCCGATGCTGAAATCAAATACATTTTCCGGTCCGATCTCGGCACCGCGCACCTTGGCATACTCAAAGATCTCGCGGATCACGGAGCGCCGGCTTCCCAGACCGTACATATAAGATGAAACCATATCCTTCTTCTCCTCTTCGGTAAACAGATTTACTTTTTCATTATAATGAGGCACTTTCCCGTTTTCAATGCAATCCTCATGCCGCCGTTACGCATACGCGCTGTCCCCTGCTTTCCCTTTTCAATTCTTTCAAAACACTTTATAATGAAATCAATAAGACACGTATCACCAAACAACGCTATCCCCAGGAGGTCCCTATGGCTGTATATGTCATTGCAGAAGCCGAACGGTGTCTGAACTGCAAACGTCCTTTCTGTCAGGAAGGATGTCCGATCCATACTCCGATCCCGAAAGTCATTCAGGCATTCAAGGAAAACCGGCTGAACGAGGCGGGTCAGATGCTGTTTGACAACAATCCCATGTCCATGGTCTGCTCTTTGGTATGCAACCATGCGAATCAGTGCGAGGGACACTGCATCCAGGGCAGACGCGGAGCAGCCGTTCACATAAGCGCGATCGAAAACTATGTTTCCGATACCTATTTTGACAAGATGAAGATCGAGTGCGCACCGCCCAACGGAAAAATGGCGGCCATCATCGGCTCCGGTCCCGCCGGAATCACCGTTGCGATCCTTCTGGCAAAAAAAGGCTACAAAGTCACGATTTTCGAATCGAAAGACAAGATCGGCGGCGTCATGCAGTATGGTATTCCCGAGTTCCGTCTTCCCAAGACGATCCTCGAACGGTACCGCAAGAAACTCATTTCGATCGGCGTACAGATTCGTCCGAACACGACGATCGGCGGAGCGCTCGAGATCCACAATCTTCTGGATGATGGCTATGGCGCGATCTTTATCGGAACAGGCGTGTGGCGTCCCAAGAAGCTCGGTGTAAAAGGTGAAAGCCTCGGAAACGTCCACTTCGGGATCGATTACCTCGCCTCTCCCGCAGCTTTCCATCTGGGACAGAACGTCGCCATCATCGGCTCCGGCAACACAGCGATGGACGTCGCACGCACAGCGCTTCGCAACGGCGTGGAACACGTCACCATCTATTCGCACAGCAACAAGATCTCGGCGGCGCAGCACGAAATCGATTACGCGCGTCTTGACGGCTGCGACTTCGAACTGGATCATGAAGTCCAGGAACTGACGCCGGAAGGCCCGATTTTCAAACGGCGCATCCGTGACGAAGAAGGCAAGTTTATCGGCTACGAGGAAGAGCCCGTTCTGATCCCGGCCGATTCCACGATCATCTGCGTGAGCCAGGGACCAAAGAACAAGCTGATCCTGACAACGCCCGGACTTCTCGGCTCCGACCGCGGTCTTCTGATCACAGAGGAGACCGGTATGACGACACTGCCCGGACTGTTCGCCGCAGGCGACGTCGTATCCGGCGCAAAAACGATCGTGGAAGCCGTCGCACAGGCAAAAGTTGTCGCGGAATCCATGGACCGGTACATGATGGGCCTGGATGCGCCTGAAACATGATCTCATACAATCGATGAAAAAATGCCTGCTTCATTCGAAGCGGGCATTTTCTGTTACATATCTCTTATTTGCAGGTGAACTCATATACTGTCTGCTCGTAATACTCCTCACCGGCCTTCAGCAGGTTGCTGGGGAACTGCGGTTTGTTCGGACTGTCCGGATAGTACTGTGTCTCAAGGCAGAATCCTGCGTTGTTCTTGTATTGTACGCCGTCCTTGCCGACTGAATCCTGAAACGCGAAGGAAACACCGTTCGTCGTGAAGAACTGCACACCCGGGCAGGTCGTATAGCAGGTCATAACGCGTCCCTCTTTGGGATCTTCGACCGTCGCGCACCAGCGGTATCCCTCACCCTTGATGCAGAAGTTGTGATCATATCCGCCTGCAAGTTTCAACTGCTCGTCATCCGCCCGGATGTCCTGTCCGATCGGCTTGGGACTCGTAAAGTCAAACGCTGTCCCCTTGACCGGGCGCAGTTCACCTGTAGGAATGGACGCCTCATCCGCAGGTGTGATGTAATCCGCATTGATCGTCACGATATGATCCAGGATACTGCCCGATCCGTGTCCCGCCATGTTGAAGCTGCTGTGGTTCGTCATATTGACATATGTATCCTTGTCGCTCTTGGCAAAATACTCCAGCGAAAGACCGTTCCTGTCGGTGATCGAATAGACCATCTTCACATCGACGTTTCCGGGGAATCCGTTTTCCATGTCGGGGCTGTGATAGGTCATCGTCAGTCTGCGGTCATCCGTCTCTTCCTCGACCACGTCCCAGACTTTCAGGTGCCATCCGTCGATGCCGCCGTGGATCGTGCCGGGATAACCCATGTTGTTGTTGACCAGATCATATCTTTTCCCGTTCAATTCGAAGTATCCGTTCGCGATCCTGTTGGCAAACCGGCCGATCAGGCATCCGAAGTGACAGCGGTTGGAACTGTATTCCTGCATGGAACGGAACCCGAGGATGATATCCGCCTTTTCCCCGTTTTTGTCCGGGACCAGCAGTCTTACGATCGCGCCGCCCATGTTCAGGATGTCCGCGCTGATCACGCCGTTCGTCAGATGGTAAAGACGCACGTCCTGTCTGCCGACCTTGTACATGAATACACCGTTTGAAGTCATAACTGTTCTCCTTTGAAAATGATTAATATAATAACCGCACCGCGGTCTTATTCACCCGTGAATTCCCGGACGATCGTGTAGTAATTCCAGTACATCCCCACGGACGCCGCCCGCATTCTGGACCAGGCAAGCGAACCGGAAATGGTTCCCTCCTCCACAATATCCGACAGCGCGCTGTCCGCTTCCGCGTACATCCGGAAAACCTCATACGCCCAAAGGTTTCCGTGAACATCCGTCTTCTGCAGTTCCGTGACCGTTCCGGAGATCTGCGTCTCAATCTCCTTTACGGAGATCATCGCTTCCTCTGTCGAAATATCTCCGGCAGCCGCTTTTTTCACCGCCGTCGTCAGAGATTTGATCAGGCCAGGCCACTGGGCGACAGCCGCTGAGAGGACCTGCACGTCGTGCTCCGACCCCGTGACCGTCAGCGTCTGAGCGGAAATACTCAGATCTACTCTTGACGTTCCCGCAGAGGAGGCCGCTTTATTTGCCTCATCCTCATCCAGATATGCTTCGGAATAAAGTTCCCAGCTGTCTCCCCTGACGAGATATCCCGCATAGCCCTGGTTCTTCAGCCGTCCTGCTGCCGCTTCCGCGTCGGACGCGCTGTCATAGGTCCCCGCGCGAAGAACAAAGCCGCGCCAGCCCTCCACGCCCAGATCCGCCGTGGCGGAGCCGGTCGCCTGCGGTCTCGTGATGAGCGCCATGGTCTCCTCCGTAACAACTTCCTGGAACGGCTCATCCGCCAGCCCCTGCTCCTGCAGGATGACCTCTTCGATCTGCTCATCCATCGTCTTCTGCGATCTGAGATGGATGATCCTCTGGACACTCGTCGCCGCGATCAGCAGCGTCAGTATGATCACACCCGTCGCCGTAAAGAAAACGATCCTGTCACGTTTCTTCTGTGCCCCCGGATCCGCTGTCTTCTCCTTTTTCCCATCCTGATCCGCTTCTGTCTTCTTCATCGGCTCAAAGGGATCCTCGGGATCCTTGACGTTATATGTCGCTGCTTTGGAGGCAAAAATCGCATTGTAGGAGGATTCACTGAACAGATCTACGCGCTTTTCCGGATCGTTTCTTTCCCATTCGCCGTACAGCATGCCGTAATCACCGTACAGATCCTCTGACGATTCCCGCTTTCTCTGTCCGTTGTTCTTTCCTTCCAACTGCGCACCTCCTTTCCGCGGATTGTTTCCGCGCTTACTCCTTCTCTTCGTACTTTTCCGGAATGATCCCCGCTTCTTCGAAGATGCTCATGGCGAACTCGTCCGGGTATCCTTCCTTATATACGACCCTCTTGATCCCTGCATTGATGATCAGCTTCGTGCAGATCGTACAGGGTTGATGCGTACAGTACAGCGTCGCGCCGTCCACACTCACTCCGAGCTTTGCCGCCTGGATCAGTGCGTTCTGCTCCGCATGCGTCGCATAGCACATTTCATGACGCGTGCCGGACGCGATATTCAGTTTGCGTCTGAGGCACTCTCCGCGTTCCACACAGGACCGCACGCCGCTGGGCGCGCCGTTGTATCCTGTCGTCATGATCCTGCGGTCTTTCACGATCACAGCGCCTATCTTTCTGTTCTCCTGAAAGCAGCTCGACCATGTGCCGACCAGCTGCGCCATTTCAATGAAGCGTTTATCCCATTTGTCAAACATTCGGTATTCCCCCCTGTTTTCCAGTTCCGTCTTTTCCCCGCCGCGCGGAGCAATCACGTTCATTATATCCTTTTGCCTATCAATGCACAATCAGACCGCAAGAAAGAGTATTCGTGTAAAAAAAGAAGTTTTTTTGAGAAAAACCGATATATTTTTCATTTTTTTGCCAATTTCGGGGCAACATGCTATTGCCTTTTTTCCGCTTCTGAACGATAATAAGCACATGGATTAGCACTCCAACATAAAGAGTGCTAACAACCACAAAGACGAAAGATCCGGCGATTCCGCCGGATTGATTCGATATTCTAAATACAAATTGGGAGGTTTTACTATGACCATCAGACCGCTTTTTGATCGTGTCGTGATCAAGGACATGGAAAGCGAAGAAACAACCAAAAGTGGGATCGTGCTGCCCACTGCTGCACAGGAGAAGCCTCAGATGGCAGAGGTTATCGCAGTCGGCCCCGGCGGAAAAGTTGACGGAAAAGACGTTGAGATGCAGCTGAAAGTCGGCGACAAGGTCATCATTTCCAAATATGCAGGCACCCAGGTAAAAATGGACGGAAACGAGTATACCATCATCCGTCAGAGCGACGTGCTTGCGATCGTAGAATAAGTCTCGGAGGTATAAGGACATGGCAAAACAGTTACAGTACAGCGACGAAGCGCGCCGCAGTCTTGAAAAGGGCATTAACACTCTTGCAGATACAGTGAAAATCACGCTCGGCCCCAAAGGCAGAAACGTTATGTTGGACCGCAAATTCGGCTCTCCGCTGATCACCAACGACGGTGTCACCATCGCCAAGGAGATCGAGCTGGAAGACCCCTTTGAGAACATGGGCGCACAGTTGATGAAGGAAGTCGCCTCCAAGACCAACGATGTCGTCGGCGACGGAACCACCACCGCAACGCTTCTTGCTCAGAGCATCATCCATGAAGGTCTGCGCAACCTGGCGGCAGGTGCAGGTCCGATGCAGCTTCGCACCGGTATCGAGAAGGCGACCAACGCAGCGGTCGAAGCACTGAAAGCTTCTTCCCGTCCTGTCGAGGACAAGGTCTCCATCGCACATGTCGGCACCGTTTCCTCTCAGGAAGCACAGATCGGCGAACTGATCGCGGACGCTATGGAAAAAGTCGGAAACGACGGCGTGATCACAGTCGAGGAATCCAAGACCATGCAGACCGAGCTTTCCATCGTGGAAGGCATGCAGTTTGACCGCGGCTACGCTTCCGCATACATGGTCACCAATACCGATAAAATGGAGTGCGTCCTGGACGACGCGCTGATCCTCATCACAGACAAGAAGATCTCCAACATTCAGGATCTGCTTCCTCTGCTTGAGAAGATCGTGCAGCAGGGCCGCAAGCTCCTCATCATCGCGGAAGACGTGGAAGGCGAAGCGCTGTCCACACTCGTCGTGAATAAACTGCGCGGCGTGTTCCAGTGCGCAGCCGTCAAGGCGCCCGGCTTCGGCGACCGCCGCAAGGCAATGCTGGAAGACATCGCGATTCTGACCGGCGGTACAGTCGTTTCCGCTGATCTGGGCATGGAGCTGAAAGATGTGGATCTGGACGTTCTAGGCCAGGCGCATCAGATCAAGATCGACAAAGACAACACCACCATCGTGGAAGGCGCCGGCGATCCCGCAAAGATCCGCGCACGTGTCGCACTGATCAAGAACCAGATCGAAGAGACCACTTCCGATTACGACCGCGAGAAACTGCAGGAGCGTCTTGCGAAACTGGCAGGCGGCGTTGCAGTCATCAACGTCGGCGCAGCGACCGAGACCGAGATGAAAGAGCGCAAACTGCGCATCGAAGATGCTCTGTCCGCGACCCGCGCGGCTGTTGAGGAAGGCATCGTGGCAGGCGGCGGAGTCGCACTGCTTGAGGCTGTCCCCGCTGTTCAGGAACTGGTCAACTCGCTGGAAGGCGATGAGAAGACCGGTGCTCAGATCATTCTGCGCGCTCTGGAAGAGCCCATGCGCCAGATCGCGATCAACGCCGGACAGGACGGCTCTGTCATCGTTGAGAACGTAAAACGCGAAGCCAAGAACGATTTCGGCTATGACGCAAGCAGCAACAGCTACGTTGACATGATCAAGGCCGGTATTCTGGATCCCACCAAGGTCACCCGTTCCGCTCTGCAGAACGCTGCAAGCGTCGCTGCAATGGTCCTGACCACCGAATCTCTGGTCTGTGACATTCCGGAACCCGAGACTCCCGCCGCCCCCGCAGGCGGCGCAGGCATGGGCGGCATGTATTGATCCGTAAAAACGCACAAATAACTGAAACGGCTGGTTTTCCAGCCGTTTTTTTGTGTCTTTTTCCGTTCTGACGGAAACGTTTTATTGACACCATTACATAACGGTGTTACTCTTTTTTGCGGAAAAAAACCATATCCGGAGGACAGCGCGATGCACGACAACTACACGAGTTCCCTGAGCACCCGATACGCAAGTGCAAAGATGCGCTATCTTTTTTCAGACGACATGAAATTCTCCACCTGGAGAAAGCTGTGGGTCGCTCTGGCGGAAGCGGAGCACGAACTGGGTCTGCCTGTCACAAAAGCACAGATCGAACAGATGAAGGCGCACATCCATGACATCGACTACGAAAACGCCGCCCGTTATGAAAGCAGTCTGCGGCACGACGTCATGAGCCATGTCCATGCATACGGGGACGCATGTCCCGACGCGCGTTCCATCATCCATCTTGGCGCGACGAGCTGCTATGTCGGAGACAACACAGATCTCATCATCATGCGCGAAGCCATGCTGCAGATCCGGACGCTTCTGGTCAATGCGATCGACACCGCCGCCGCATTTGCCCGGAAACACCGCCAGGTCCCGACGCTCGCCTACACCCACTTTCAGGCCGCACAGCCTACGACGCTCGGGAAGCGCGCAACGCTCTGGGTCCAGGATCTTCTGAGCGATCTTGATCTTCTCGAGCATCAGATTTCCTCGATCCGCCTTCTCGGCTGCCGCGGCGCAACCGGCACATCCGCCAGTTTCCTCGCCCTGTTTGACGGAGACGCGGAAAAGACGGAAAAACTGGAACGGCTCATCTGCGAAAAAATGGGTTTTCCCGGCGCGTATCCCGTCTCCGGTCAGACCTATTCCCGGAAAGTGGATTTCAATATCCTTTCCGTTCTTTCCTCCATCGCGCAGAGCGCATCCAAATGCGCGACCGACCTTCGGCTGATGGCGCATCTGAAGGAATTCGATGAACCGTTCACCGACAGGCAGATCGGTTCCTCCGCGATGGCATATAAACGGAATCCCATGCGCTGCGAGCGCATCTGCGCACTGTCGCGTTATGTGATCGCAGATCTGATCAATCCTGCCGTGACTGCTTCCACGCAGTGGCTGGAACGGACGCTGGATGATTCCGCCAACAGACGCCTCAGCGTTTCTGAAGCATTCCTTGCAACAGACGCAGTGCTGACCCTTTACATCAACGTGCTCTCGGGCGGCACCGCCTATCCGAACGTCATGAAAGCGCATCTTCTCGAGGAACTGCCCTTCATGGCTACGGAAAACATCATGATGGAATGTGTCCGCCGCGGCGCAGACCGCCAGGACATCCACGAAGCGATCCGCCGCCACAGCGTTGAGGTCACGCGGCAGATCAAGCTCAACGGCGCGCGCAACGATCTGTTCGACAGGATTCTGAGCGACCCCGTCTTCGGGCTCACGCGCGAAGATCTGGAAGAGATCTGCGACGTGAACAAGTTCACCGGTCTTGCGGAGAAGCAGACCGAAGATTTCCTGGAAAACAACGTCCAGCCTGTGCTGGAAAGATATGCAGATCTGCTGGGCATTACGGCGGAAGTACGTGTTTAATCAGAAGAAGGAGGAAGAGCTTATGCTTACTGCAGTTGTAGGAATCAACTGGGGCGATGAAGGGAAAGGCCGGATGGTGGACCTTCTCGGATCGGAATACGATATCATCGTCCGGTATCAGGGTGGCAACAATGCCGGCCACACCGTCGTGAACGACCGCGGAAAATTCATTCTGAATCTTCTGCCCTCCGGGATCCTGCGTCCCGAAGCCGTCAACGTCATGGGTGTGGGGATGGTCATCGATCTGGAGCATCTGTTCCACGAGATGGAGCATCTGCGCGAACAGGGCGTCGCCATCTCCCCGGAGAACCTGAAGATCTCCGACCGCGCCGTCATCTGCATGCCGTACTGCAAGCTTCTGGACTGTCTGGAAGAGGACCGTCTCGCGGATAAAAAATACGGCTCCACCCGCCGCGGCATCGCTCCGGTCTATTCGGACAAATACATGAAAAAAGGGATCCGCATCGGCGACCTTCTGGAATCCGACACGTATCTTCTTGAGAAGATCCGTGACATCGCGGAATGGAAGAATCTCTTTGTGGAACAGGGATATCACGCAGATCCCATCGATCCGGAGGAAATGTTCCGCTGGCTCAGAACATACGGCGATCCGATCCTGCCTTACATCACGGACACATCCGTGTTCCTGAATGATGCGATCGACCGGAAAAAATCCGTGATGTTCGAAGCGCAGCTCGGTGCGCTTCGTGACATCGATTACGGGATCTATCCGTTCACTTCCTCTTCTTCAGTGATCTCCGCATACGCTCCGATCGGCGCCGGCGTGCCCAACCGCCAGATCGACGAGACGCTGGGGATCATGAAAGCCTATTCCAGCTGTGTGGGTGAAGGTCCCTTCACATGCGAAATGTTCGGGGAGGAGGCTCACATCCTTCGTGAAGCGGGCGGAGAATACGGTGCCGCGACCGGAAGGCCGCGCCGTGTCGGCGGATTCGATGTGATCGCGTCCCGCTACGGCGTCCGCGTGCAGGGAGCGACCAGCATCGCGCTGACCAAGATGGACGTGCTGTCCTGCTATGACAGGATCCCCGTCTGCACCGCATACGAACTGGACGGCAAGATCATCGACTACTTCCCCATCGGAAGCGCGCTCGACCGCTGCAAACCCGTCTATGAATATCTCGACGGCTTCGGCGATATCGGTGGAATCACGAATTACGCCGACCTGCCGGAAAACGCCAAGAAATACATCGACTTTATCGAAAAGAGCATCGGCGTTCCGATCCAGTACATCTCGACCGGCGCGGAACGTGACAGTTATATCCGGATGTTCTGATCCTGACGCAAGCAAAAACGTCCGACCGCAACAGCCGGGCGTTTCTTTTCTGTTGTCTTCCGCGCATCAGAACTGGTACTGGGAAGCCGGGAGATCCGCTTCCTCAAGAAACTGGATGATCCCGTCTGCGATTCCCTGCGCCACCTTCTGCTGATACTCTGTCGATGTGAGCAGCGCGCATTCCTCCTCATTGCTCAGGAACCCGCACTCCAGTATCACTGCTGGCATCTGCGTATTCTCCGTGATATACATTTCCTGCCCAGATTTGATACCGCGGTCCTTCGCATCCGTCTGAAGGATCAGATTCTCCTGAACGTCTCTTGCAAGTTCTTTCGCTTTTTCGCTGTCCTCCGAGAACCATGTCTCCGCACCCCTTACCGAGGAGTCTGACGACATCATGTTCTGGTGAATCGAAACGAACAGATCCGCATGTACATTGTTTGCGTTTGCGACACGGTCTTCTCTGGACACCGTCTCATCGCCTGTCCGCGTCATAACGACGGTATAACCCGCTTCCGTCAGTTTCTGCTGGACCATCTTGGCGATGACAAGGTTGATATCCTTTTCCAGAACATCCTCCTTCGTTACGCCGTCGTCCTCGCCGCCGTGTCCCGGATCGATCACGATCGCGCGGGCCTCCACCTGCGGCCTCGCAGCCTCTTCTTCCGCCTGCGCCTTCTTTTCCGCTTCTTCAAGCGCAGCTCTCGCGGCTTCCTCCTGGCGCTGTCTTTCCTGCGCGGCTTCCTCGTCCGCTTTCTTCTGCTCCTCTTCTGCCTGGATCCGCGCCTGCTCCGCTGCTTCCGCTTTTTTCGCGCGCGTCTTCGCGATGTTCACCGCGAGCACGATCACAGTGACCAGTGCAATAAGGATCAGCAGCACCAGCGCAAGCCGCAAAAAGTTCAGATGATATACCCTGTCTCCGCTCTGAATCTGTTTGATGTAGAATTTTTTCATCGGCAATCACCGCCTGTACGGCAAACCCTTTCTTTCAGTTATGTTTACGGTCATTCTTCTGATTGATAGACAGATTATATCACAAGTTCGGCGGATGAAAATCCATCATTTTAACTCGACGACGCTGACGCCGGTCTCTCCCTCAGCCAGTGTTCCGCTGCGGATCTTTTTCACCGCCCGGTGGCCCTTCAGGTATTCCCTGACTCCCGTACGCAGCGCCCCGGTGCCTTTTCCGTGAACGATCGTCACCTGTGTCAGGCCGGCAAGTACCGCCTGATCCAGATATCTGTCCACTTCAAGACGCGCCTCTTCGATGTTCATGCCCCGGATATCCAGCTGCAGCGGTACGCTCGCGCGTCCCGTCGCGGAAAGTTCTTTCTTCCCGGGCGCGGCTTTTTTCTTCTGTGCCGGTTCCTTCAGTTTTGCAAGTTCATCTCTGGACGCCGTGACCTTCATGATGCCGACCTGTATCTGCACCATGCCGTTGGCGTCCGGCGGAGACAGCACTGTCGCCTTCTGGTTGATCCTGCGATACAGCACATCCATGCCTACTTCCAGCTTGTCCACTTCCTGAGCGGTCTCTTTGCTGGATTCCAGCTGCGGCGCATGCTCCTGCATCTTTTCATCGAACTGTTTCTGAAGCGCATGCATCTCATGCGGTTTGAGCTCCCCAGAGCGCAGTTTTCGGTTCATCTCGTCCAGAATCGCCTGTCCTTCCCTGCGCGCCTGCGCGATCTCCTGCGCTGCCTGTTCTCTGGCAAGTTCCAGAAGCTTGTCTCTCTGTCTGATCCAGGAATCACGCGATTTCAGCGCTTCCTGACG
>JAFRLQ010000095.1 GCA_017431145.1 Clostridia bacterium
AGAGATGGGGCATACGTTTGAGGCGTATGACAAGAATGCGGATCCCGCCGTTCAGACGTCCCGCTGTGCAGGTGCCGACGCGGTCATGCTTGCAAATATGCCGCTGGCGAAAGAAGTGATCGAACAGACGGAAACGCTGAAATATATCGACGTTGCCTTTACCGGGGTGGATCACATTCCGATGAAGGAGGCGAAAGAGCACGGAATCGCCGTGAGCAACGCATCAGGATATGCGACGCAGGCGGTGGCGGAACTGACGCTGGGAATGATGATCCAGCTGCTGCGTAATGTTGACCTGGTACAGGAACGCTGCAGAGAAGGAAAGACGAAGGATGGCCTGGTCGGAAATCTTCTCTGCGGGAAGACGGTCGGGATCATCGGTGCCGGGGCCATCGGGAAAAGGACGGCGGCGCTGTGCAAAGCGTTCGGCTGCAGCGTGATCGCATACAGCCGCAGCAAGGTGTGCGATCCTTCGATAGACGAACAGGTCACGCTGGAGGAACTGCTCAGGCGCGCGGACGTTGTTTCTCTGCATGTTCCGCTGACAGATGCGACCAGGGGAATGATCGGAAAAACGGAAATCGGCACGATGAAGGATTCCGCGATCCTGATCAATATGGCGCGCGGTCCGGTGGTGGACAGCAACGCGCTCGCAGACGCACTGAACAGCGGAAAACTTGCTGGCGCCGGGATCGATGTTTTTGAGACAGAACCGCCGCTGGATACGGCACATCCGCTGCTTCATACACCCAATACCGTTGTGACGCCGCATATCGGATTCGCGTCTGTCGAATCGATGCAGCAGCGCGCGCAGATTGTATTTGACAATCTGTTCGCATGGCTGAACGGAGATGTCAGAAATCAGGTCGGCTGAACCTGAAGTTACAAGAAAAAACTTACGGAGGTTTACGGAAATGGCAAGAAATGATGACAGATTCCAGGTCGTCTTTAAGGAAGGCTTTCAGCTGAAAGATGAAGGGTTTCGGCAAATCATGGTTGACACCCAGACCGGCGTGAACTATCTCGTGTGGAAATCGGGATACGCCGGCGGAATCACGCCGCTGCTGGATCCTGACGGAAAACCGATTGTTACGAAGATCGGGTAACCGATACCGGAGAACAGCAATCCGCAGTGAGATTTGTTTTTTCAGGAGGCTGAGCGCATTTGACGAGGATACTTTTTGTGTGCCATGGGAATATCTGCAGGTCGCCGATGGCAGAATTCATATTCAAGGACATGGTACGAAAAAGAGGTCTGCAGAAGTATTACGAGATCGATTCCGCGGCGACCAGCATGGAAGAGACGGGAAATCCCATCTACTATCTGGCAAAGGCGAAACTGCGGGAAAAAGGCATCCCGTTTACGGAGCATTATGCGCATCAGGTCAGAAAAGGGGATTATGACCGGTATGATTACATCATTCTGATGGACAGAATGAATATCCGGTGGCTCAACCGTATCATTCCGAAGGATCCGGACGGGAAGATCCGTCTGCTGCTTGAAACAAGAACGATCGAGGATCCGTGGTATACACGGGATTTTGAGACGGCATATCTGGATATCGTGGAAGGATGTGAACTGTTGCTGGAAGAAACGGAAAAAGAGAGATTGTCCGGTATCAGATAACCGCCGTTTGCAAAGAAAGCATATCCGGTCGGAATTAGACAAACAAAAAACCTTGCCCGGTTCTTCGGACAAGGTTTTTCTGGTGGGTCTGAATGGACTTGAACCATCGGCCTCTACGATGTCAACGTAGCGCTCTAACCAACTGAGCTACAAACCCAAGCGACTCAATCATTATATAAGGAGCGCCGGTTTTTTTCAAGTGGATATTTATAATTTTGCTGAAAGCGGAGAAAATATAGCGTCAGGACTGCAGAAGACCGAGCACGTGACCCGCCAGATACAGAGATCCGCAGACGACAAGTACCCCGTGAAGACGGTCTGCGAGATCCTTTGCCGTGAAAAAAGCTTTCGTGGGATCGTCAACGGGGACCGTTTCGGAGAGTCCGCTGTCGAAAAAGATCTGAGCGAGCCGGTTTGCGGATTCGCCGCGTGGCGGCATGATCTGCGTCGTGAAGGCGTGACTGCAGCACGGCGCGAGGAAACGGATGCATTCGCCGGTGTTTTTGTCTTTCATCCCGGTATACAGAAGAACGACCGGAACGGAATTGACGAAGGAGGCCAGATAGTCTGCCAGCATGCGGCAGGCGTCCGGATTATGCGCACCGTCGATCAGAATATTCCCGATCCACTGGCAGCGTCCGTGCCATACCGTTGAGGCGATGCCATGGCGGACCGCATCGGAGGATACAGGGAATCCGACGGAGTCTAGGACGTGAACGGCCTGAAGCGCGGTCCCGAGATTCTCCGCCTGATATGCGCCGGGAAGAGAAAGCAGTGTGCCGTCCGCAAGAACAAATCCGCTTTGTACACAGCGGCCTTCTGCGGGACGTGCGATCGCCAGAGGCGCGTTTTTCTCCAGTGCTGTTTTCCGGACGACTTCATAAACGCAGTCTTCGGACTGCGGCGCGCAGACCACAGGACGGTTTTTCTTGATGATACCGGCTTTCTGTGCAGCGATCAGTTCAAGCGTGTCTCCGAGGATCGCAGTATGATCCAGACTGACGGACGTGATAACGCTGAGTACGGGATCGATCACGTTGGTGGAGTCAAGAAGACCGCCGATCCCGACTTCGATGACGGCGATATCCGTTTTCTGCTGTGCAAAATAACAGAACCCGATCGCCGTTACAACTTCAAACTCCAGAGGATGATCATACCCGGCGTTCACAACGTCGCCGCAGACTTTCCGGACGTGATCCGCGATCAGGATCAGATTGTCGTCCGGGATCTCTGTGTTGTTGATGCGGATGCGCTCATTGAACCGGACCAGATAGGGAGACGTGAAGAGGCCGGTCTTGTAACCTGCCTCTTTCAGGATGTTCGCCAGAATGGCTGCCGTTGAACCCTTTCCGTTGGTCCCGGCAATATGGACGGCGGGGAAGGAACGCTGCGGATTGCCGAGGCACTCCATGAAATAACGCATGCGTTCCAGACCGTCTTTTTTTCCTCCGAACCGATTGCAGCTGTGTATGAACTGCAATGCTTCTTCAATCGTCTGCATAGATCACTGCATGTCTTTCAGATCTTCGATCCGTTTGCGGAGCGTTTCGGCAAGTGCCTGATTGTTTTCAAGCTTTGCCCGCTCATTCATTACGACGTTTTCCGGGGCGCGGGAGACGAAGTTGGTGTTTTTGAGCATGCCTTCTCCGCGACGGATCTCGTTCTCTGTTTTGCCAAGCTCTTTGGAGAGCCTTGCCAGTTCTTTTTCGATATCGACCAGTTCGCCCATCGGGATGAAGCCTTCCGCCGCGTTCGTTACGATCGCGACGCTCTTGGCGGGCTTTTCATCCGCGGCATCCATCCACACGACCGTATGGACAGAGGCAAGACGGCGGATGGCGCTTTCCGCGCTCTGGATGCCGGCATCCGTAAGCGTGCGCAGATGCAGGGACGTCGTCACGCCGGGCGCGACGTTCATCTCGCTTCTCACATTGCGGATCCTGCGGATGATCTCCATGGCGTCGTCCATAGCCTGCATGGAGGCCTGATCGGAGATGCCGCGCACCTGCGGCCAGGAGGAAAGCATAATGCTGTCGACTCCAGGCAGATAGGACCCGATCTCTTCCGTGACGAAAGGCATGAAGGGATGCAGCAGTTTCATCGAATCAAGGATGACTGCGTAGAGGACTGCTTTTGCGGCAGCCTGCTGCTCGGGCGTTCCGTCATAAAGGCGGGTCTTTGCCATCTCGACATACCAGTCGCAGAAATCATCCCAGATAAAGTCGTTGCAGCGCTGGGCAGCCATGCCCAGCTCGTAGCGGTCCAGCATGTCCGTCACGTCGCTGATCGCCTGATCCAGATGACCCAGGATCCAGTGATCGGAAAGGTCCAGTTCGACCTGATCGAGCGGAAGCACGGGATCGTCTCCGAGATTCATGAGCACGAAACGGGCGGCATTCCAGATCTTGTTCGCGAAATTGCGGCCGGCTTCCACGCGTTCCCAGTAGAAACGCAGATCGTTTCCGGGAGAGTTGCCCACAGCAAGGGAATAGCGCAACGCGTCTGCGCCATATTTTTCGATGACTTCCAGAGGATCGATGCCGTTTCCGAGAGACTTGGACATTTTCCGTCCCTGGGAATCGCGGACGAGGCCGTGAACGAGGACCGTATGGAATGGCGGCTCTCCCATCTGTTCAATGGAGGAGAAAATCATGCGAGCGACCCAGAAGAAGATGATGTCATAGCCTGTTACCAGCACATCCGTCGGGAAGAAGTGTTCCAAATCTTCCGTTTTGTCAGGCCATCCGAGCGTCTCAAAAGGCCACAGGGCGGAGGAGAACCAGGTATCCAGCACGTCTTCGTCCTGTTTCAGATGTGTGCCGCCGCACTTGGGGCACACGGTCGGCGTTTCTCTGGAAACGGTGATCTCGCCGCAGTCGCAGGACCACGCGGGGATGCTGTGGCCCCACCACCGCTGCCTGGAGATGCACCAGTCGCGGATGTTTTCCATCCAGTTGTAATAGACGCGGCTGAAACGGTCCGGGACGAACTTGGTCTTTCCCTCGCGGACAGCGTTCAGCGCGGGTTCCGCCAGAGGCTTCATTTCAACGAACCACTGCTTGGAGATGATGGGCTCGACGGTCGTATGGCAGCGGTAGCATTCGCCGACATTGTGCGCATAGTCTTCGATCTTGACCATGTAGCCGCCTTCCACGAGATCTGCAACGATCTTCTCGCGGCAGGCTTCGCGCGTGAGCCCGCGGTATGCTTCGGGGCACAGATCGCTCATCGTCGCGTCGTCGTTCATGATGCGCGGCATTTCCAGATTATGACGCAGACCGACTTCGAAGTCGTTGGGGTCATGCGCGGGCGTGATCTTCACGGCACCGGAACCGAATTCCATCTCGACGTATTCGTCGGCGATCACGGGGATCGTCCGTCCGGTGAGCGGAAGGATCAGTTCTTTTCCGATCAGATGCTGATAACGTTCGTCTGCGGGATTGACCGCGACGGCAGTATCGCCGAGCATTGTTTCCGGACGCGTCGTTGCGACGGTGATCCCTTCCGACCCGTCGGCGGCCGGATAATGAATATGCCACAGATGGGAAGCCTGTTCGGTGTACTCCACTTCTGCGTCGGAAAGCGCGGTCAGACATTCGGGACACCAGTTGATGATGCGGTTTCCGCGGTAGATGAGACCTTTTTTATAGAGACGCACGAACACTTCGGTAACCGCTTTGTTGCATCCGGCATCCATCGTGAAACGCTCCCTCTGCCAGTCGCAGGAAGAGCCAAGCTTGCGCAGCTGCTTGACGATGCGGCCGCCGTATGTTTCTTTCCATTTCCAGGCACGCTCAAGAAACTCGTCGCGCGTGACATCCGCCTTGGTCTTGCCTTCGCTCGCGAGCTGTTCGACCAGTTTGACCTCCGTCGCGATCGAGGCGTGGTCCGTTCCGGGAAGCCAGAGCGTGTTCTCGCCCCGCATGCGGTGATAGCGTGTCAAAACATCCTGCATCATGTTGTCCAGCGCGTGTCCCATATGCAGCTGACCGGTGATGTTCGGAGGCGGCATCACGATGGTAAATGTCTTTTTGCCTTTCTGGGGCTCCTGATGGAAGTAGCCGTTCTGCTCCCATTTTGCATACAGACGCTCTTCCACGGAGGAAGGATCGTAAGTCTTCTGCATGTCTGCCATAATCTGTGTTCTCCTTCAGAAAAAATCAATGCCGCTTCATCCCTGTTTCAGGACGAAGCGGCGTTCGCGGTACCACCTGAATTGGCGGAATGATTCCGCCCACTTGAATGACGTTAACGGGTCAAGCCGTGCAGACTACTTTTCGTTCACCTGCATGCCTCCGGGACGACTTCCGCGCCGCTGACTCCGGATCCTTTCAGCCATGGGATCCTCTCTGATGAAGCGCAAACCGCGTACTCTTTCCCTTCCTCGGCGTATCCTGCGATACAGCAGATATTCTATCATATGGAAATGGCAGGCGCAAGAAAGAGCCTGTTTTTTCCTTATTTCCGGGGAGCGTCCTCCTTTGCGTTTCCGCTGCGGAAAAGCTTTTTTTCCAGACGCGCTTTCCGTGCGGACAGTTCTCCGGCGTATTTGTATTTCCCCATATTCGTATCCAGCGCCTGCAGACAGTAACTGTAGGCGGCGGAGATGTCACGCGTCGTGTGTTCGTGGTATTTCGAAAGCTCGATCATGGCGGGACAGTAGTCCGGCGTGCGGGCGAGGATCTCCTCCCAGCATGCGGCAGCGGCAGCGGGATCGGTCTTTTTCAGGATCAGAGATCTGTGCCACTGTGCGGGCAGCGCCCACAATCCGTCCGGAACGTTGGAGAAATAATCCGCGGCGGTGTCCGCGTTCTTCTGGCGCATGTAGTAGCGTCCGATGCTGAACAGATCCGCGTCGGGCTGTGCTTCGGTCGGTCCCGAGAGCGCCTGGCACATGGCGCAGACGAGCAGCGGCATGCTGACGATATCCTGACGGTTATGATCGAGGATGTCTGTGAGGAGAGCGTCGTCTCCGGTCCTCGTGAACTGGAAGTACCGTCCCGGTATGAGCGAGCCGTCAAGGTCGTCTACGCGCTCCACACCGAATACACGGGCTTCCAGATTGGACAGCCGGCAGCTTTCCAGCCGCAGCTTATAGATGCGCCGTGCGGGATGGATGAGATCGATGTGCGTTTCCGGAAACTCTGCCCGGATCCGGTGAAAGACCATCCTCGTTTCAAGCAGCGGGATATCGAAGGATTTTCCGTTGAATGTGACGACGGTATCGAAGGAGGGAAACAGGTCACGCAAGGCGTTCAGCAGTTCCTCTTCTGCGCCGAGACTGCGCATCAGAAGCTGACGCACGTGAAAACCGTCTTTGCGGAAGTAGCCCAGTCCGACCAGGAAGGCCTGGACGGCGGCTCCGAAAAGACCGGTCGTCTCCGTGTCCAGAAACAGCAGCCGCTCCGGGTCTAGCGGCTCTTCGGGCAGATCGTTCAGCCCGTAGAAAAGACGCGCGGATACGTCGCGGAACATCTCCAGACTGTATCTGCCGTATACGGTGTCATAGGGAAAGACGGTCTCCGTGTCATCCAGCGTTTTTTCGCAGACGACAGGCTTCTCCGCAGGCTTGTTCCAGTCTGCGGAGAGGGAAGACATCATTTTCAGTTTCTGCCGGAAATCGGCCATACCGTTCACTCCACGGCTTCGGATTTGTCAAGAATGGACAGAAGCAGTCTGCGGGTCAGTTCCTTGGAATCGGGTTCGCTGTCGGGGCCGACGCAGGAAGGGCAGCCGGTCTCGCAAGGGCAGGTATCCAGCATGGACAGTGCCTGACGGAAGACTTCGTCCTTCATATGGAACATTTTCTCGGACAGGCCCATGGACCCGGGGATCGCGTCGTACAGGAAGAGGGTCGGTGCGTTCGTGAACGGCTGACGCACCTGATAGAACGTGACGATGTCCCTGGGATCGCACATCAGGAAAAGAGGCGCGACGTTCGCCAGGAGATTCGTGACGCCGGACAGCGCCCGGCCGATCTGTCCCTCGTTCATGCCGGGAAGACCCTTCGGCCAGGAATACCACACGGCCTGCGTGTGCATCGTCATTTCGGGCAGATGGATCTGGCCCCAGCCTATATTCTCATGCGTGTCGAATTTGATCTTCTTGAAGACCGTGACG
Source organism: Clostridia bacterium (assembly GCA_017431145.1). Taxonomy (GTDB): domain Bacteria; phylum Bacillota; class Clostridia; order Christensenellales; family Maliibacteriaceae; genus RGIG9107. Next base: position 7,748 of record JAFRLQ010000095.1, read on the forward strand.
AGGGAATTAACGAGGACCTCGCCGAACATATCCACGCGGTCGCCTTCCTCCTCCTCATCGAAGACGTCCATGACCTTGACGTCGACCTGCATATCCGCGTCGGTATAGTAATCCACGTTGGTGCGCTTGATGAAAGCCTTGTGCATGGGAAGGTCCAGCTTTTCGACCTGATACTGGACACCCTCATGGATGTAGATCGCCTCGTCATGCAGAAGCATCGGCGCGGTGAAGTGATCCATCTCGCCGATCACGCGGTTGTCGTTTCCCGTGGTGTCCACGATGATCACGTTCTCGTTGGACGCGCTGCGCAGACTGATGTCCGCAGCAGGGAAGGTCTCACTGGACCAGTGCCAGCGCCCGGCCACGTGCTGCAGGATCCCTTCCTCCTGCAGGTAGGAGAGCGCCTCCTCTGTCGTGGCGACGTTGCCGAACTCCTCGCCGTCCTCGAACGGAAGCTCAAAAGCCGCGCATTTGAGGTGGCTCATGAAGATGTAGAGGTTGTCCGGATTGACGAGCGCCATTTCGGGGGACTGCTCGAAGAAATACTCCGGATGGGTCACGATGAACTGATCCATCGGAGAGGAGTTTGCAATAAACAGCGTGACGCTGGAGGAATTGCGCCTGCCGGCGCGGCCCGCCTGCTGCCAAGTGCTGGCGATCGTTCCGGGATATCCGCACAGTACGCAGGCTTCCAGAGAACCGATATCCACGCCCAGCTCCAGCGCGTTGGTGGAAACGACGCCTGTGACGGAGCCGTTCTTCAGGCCTTTTTCGATCGCGCGCCGTTCCAGCGGCATATATCCGCCGCGGTATCCGCGCACACGCTCCGATCCGCCCAGAGGATCGCGGACGATGGCCTTCAGATAGGTCAGAAGGACCTCCACCATGAGCCGGCTTCTCGCGAACACGATGGTCTGGACATGATTGGCGATCAGGACGGAAGCGAACATACGCGCCTGTGTGAGCGCGCTTTTGCGGATGCCCAGCTGTTTGTTTACGACAGGGGGATTGTAGAAGATCATATCGCGCTCGCCGTACGGCGCGCCGGATTTGTCCACGACGGACATTCTTCGCCCAGTGATCGTTTCAGCCAGCTGCAGCGGGTTCGCGATCGTCGCGGAGCAGCAGACGAAGACGGGATCGCTGCCGTAGAACTGGCAGATCCTTTTGAGCCTGCGGATCACGTTGGTCAGATGACTGCCGAAGATCCCGCGGTAAGTGTGGATCTCGTCAATCACGACATAACGCAGATTTTCGAAAAGCTTGACCCATTTGACATGGTTGGGCAGGATGCCCGAGTGGAGCATGTCGGGGTTGGTCACAACGATGTTCCCGGCGCTGCGCACGGCCTTGCGTGCGGAGACGGATGTGTCGCCGTCATAGGTATAGGCTTTGATATCGCAGTCCAGCGCGGTGATCATGGAATAAAGTTCCGTGACCTGGTCGGCGGAAAGCGCTTTCGTCGGAAACAGGAACAGGGCGCGGGCGTCCTTGTCCTTCAGAATGGCGTCCAGCACGGGTACCTGATAGCAGAGAGATTTTCCCGAAGCGGTGGGCGTCACGATGACGGTGTCTTTTCCTCCGGAGATCAGACGGAACGCCTCCGCCTGATGGGAATAGGGAAGACGGATGCCGCGTTCCTGCAGCATGTCCGAGAGCTTCGGATGCATATCCTCCGGCCAGGACGCATAGACGGCCGGCCTTGCCGGGATCTTCTGCCAGCAGGTCACGTAATCCATGACGTTGGGATCGTTTTTCCACGATTCGAGGATCTGGATAAGATTCATAGGGAACCTCCTGTCAAGGGCGGGATCAGTATTCGGGGTCTTCTCCTGTTCCGGGATAAAGGTCGATGTATTCGGAATGCGCGATCGCTTCCGCTTCCAGTGCCGCAAAATCCACGTTCTCCTCAGACTTGCGCACGGACGCGGCGTCCGGATGCGTTGCGGGGTGCCGCGGGACGAAAACGGTGCAGCAGTCCTCATAAGGCAGGATCGAGGTCTCGTATGTGCCGATCCTGCGCGCAAGCTCCATGATCTCCGCCTTGTCGAAGCAGATCAGGGGACGGATGACCGGAAGCGTGCAGACTTCGTTCGTGCAGGCCAGAGACTCGATGGTCTGGCTGGCGACCTGGCCGACGCTCTCGCCGGTGACGAGCGCGAGGCCGCGTCCTTCCACAGCGATCTTTTCCGCTATGCGCATCATGCTGCGCCGCATGAGGATCGTCAGCTCACGGTCCGGGCACTTCTCATAAATCTGCTGCTGGATCTCGGTGAACGGAACGATGTGCAGGCGGATGGCGCCGCAGTAATCCGTCAGGATCCGCGCCAGCGTGATCACTTTCTCGCGGCTCCGCGCACTGGTGTAAGGCGGGGAGTCAAAATGCACCGCGTCGATATGCACACCTCTTTTCGCCGTCATGTACGCGGCAACGGGGGAATCGATCCCTCCGGAAAGAAGGACATACGCCTTGCCGTTGCTGCCGACGGGCATGCCGCCTGCGGCGGGGATGATCATGCTGTAGAGATAGGCTCTGTCGCGGATCTCGACTTCCAGCACGTGCTCAGGATCGTGCACGTCCACGTGAAGCTGCGGATTGGCCATCAGCACGGCCTCGCCGATCTTCGCCGCGATCTCGGGCGAAGGGGTGGGATAGTGCTTGTCCGCGCGGCGCGCGCGGACCTTGAAGGAACCGGATACGGACGACATCATTTCCGCGGCAGTACGGCAGATCGCGGAGAAGTCGTCCTTCTCCATCTCAATGGCCGGGCAGACGGAATGAACGCCGAACACGCGGCAGATCTTTTCGATCACGGCGTCATCCCAGCCGGCGTTGCGGACGAAATAGCGGCTGTCGCTGCGGGTGACTTTTGCGCCGTCGAACGGGGAGACCGCCTCGCGGATGCGGCGCAGGAGCATGTTTTCAAAATAAGGTCTGTTCTGTCCTTTCAGATGGATCTCGCTGAAACGGATCAGGATCAGTTTTTCCATGGATACCTCCAAATAACGGGATAAGGTCATCTTGCCCGGAAACGGCGCAGAAGGGTGACCTGCTCTTTCAGTGCGTCAACAGTCGCGGAGATCTCCTCCTGCGTGTTGAACGCCCCGAAACTGAAACGGATGGAGCCGGAAAGATACGGTTCCGGAACGCCTGCGGCGTCCAGCACTTCGCTGACGTGGCGGTGCTTCGACGAACAGGCGGAGCCTGTGGAGACGTAGATCTGTTTCTGCTCCAGCGCGTGCAGAAGCGTCTCCGCGCGGACACCCGCAAACCCGATGTTCAGGATGTGCGGCGCCGCGGTCCCGTCCGACGGGCTGTTGACGCGGATGTCGGGGATCTCCTGTGCGATGCGCGCCTGAAGCGCGTCCCGAATCGCCCGGATACGTCCGGGCTCCGCGTCGTCCCAGCAGCGGACGGCGCACTCCAGACCGATGATGTCCGGGACGTTCTGTGTGCCGGAGCGCAGCCCCATCTCCTGCCCGCCGCCGACCTGTACGCCTTCCAGACGGACGCCCCTGCGCACGAAAAGGAACCCCGTTCCCTTCGGGCCGTGGATTTTGTGTCCGCTTGCGGAGTACAAATCGATCTTCGTACGGGAAAGATCGATCGGGATACGGAGAAACGCCTGTACCGCGTCCACATGGACGAGGGTGACGGGATTGACTTTCTTGACGGCTTCCGCGATGGCGGCTACGTCGTTGACGCAGCCGGTCTCGTTGTTGACGTGCATGACGGAAACAAGAGCGGTGTCCTCACGGACGGCGGCTGCAACCTGATCGGGGAAGACGCGGCCGAAAGGGTCCGTCGGAAGGACGGTGCAGTCCCATCCGCTGTCCGCCAGATAAGCTGCGGCGTTGCGGACGGCCGGGTGCTCGACGGCTGTCGTGACCAGATGGTGCATGCGCCTGCGCAGCGCGTTGCAGGCACCGATGACGGCTAGGTTGTCCCCCTCCGTGCCGCCTCCGGTAAAGACGACGGTCCCGGCGGAGGAAGCTCCGAGCCGGGTCAGGATCGTATGTCTTGCGCGTTCGAGCGCTTTTTCGCTGTTCAGCGCAGGCGCGTATGCGGAAGAAGGGTTGAACCAGGTCTCTTCCATCGCGCGGGCGACGGCCTGCGTGACTTCCCTGCGCGGCATCGTTGTGGCGCTGTTGTCCATGTAGATCATGCGGAAACCTCAAATCATATCGTGTAGGGACATTATATCACGATACAAACATCTGTTCTATTGCTTTTCCCCGAAAAGGGGATGAAACTTGACAGCCATTTTGTTCTGGCGGAAAATGATGACATGATCAGGACAGGAAGACGGAGGCGTCAGAGTTGAGGATTTTTGAGTGTTCGGATTCATTCCTGCCGATCGTCGACGGCGTCGGGAGAGTCGTGACTACCTACAGCCGGATGCTCGCGGAGCGGGGGCATGAGGTGTATGTCATCTGCCCGATGAGTGATACCGGATACAGAGGGAACCTCCCCTATGAGATCGTGGACTTTTCCTCGACGGTCAGCATGCGCAGGGTTCCGCAGTACAAGGCGGGCGTGGCAGGACTGGATCCTCATTATATGAAGCGGATCGAACAGATCACGCCGGATATCATCCACGTGCACTCGCCGGGAACGGCGGGTTTTGAAGGCGTGCGCCTTGCAAAAAAATACGGGGTGCCGCTGATCGGAACCTTCCATTCGAAGTTCTATGACGATATGTACAACATGACCGGAAGCCGTGCGATCGCGCGCGTCGGCGCGTCTGCGATCGGAGAGTTCTTCAACGGCTGCGACGAGACATGGACGGTCAGCCGGTTTGCGGCGAAGGAGTTGGAGAGCTACGGATTCCGCAATGCGGTCAGGATCGTGCACAATGGCACGAACGCGCGCTTCTCGGAGCCAGCGCCGGCCGCGGAAGTGGCGGAGAAACTGTCGCTGAACAAAGATCCCGTTCTCCTGTTCGTGGGGCAGATCGACCGGAAGAAGAACATCCCTCTGATCCTTGAGGCGTGCGCGCTGGTGAAGGAAAAAGGAAAGCGCTTTCAGATGATTTTCGCGGGACAGGGAAGAGATATGGAGCGGTTCAGGGAAAAAGCGGAGCAGCTGGGGATCGGCGACGTCGTGTGCTTTACGGGGCATATCGCCGACGAGCATCTTCTCGCGGGACTGTACAAGCGAGCCCTGCTGTTCCTGTTTCCGTCTCTTTACGACACGGCGGGGCTCGTCGTGACGGAGGCGGCGTCCATGGGAACGCCTTCGCTGGTGGTGCGCAGCAGCGCGCCGGCGGAATTCATCACCAACGGTGAGACAGGACTGCTTTGCGAAGAGAATGCGGATTCTCTCGCTGCCGCGATATGCCGCGCACTGGACGATCCGGAAAGGATCGCGCAGATGGGGAGGCAGGCACAGATCCAGATGCCCAGACCGTGGGAAACGGTGATCGATGAGGTGGAAAAACTCTACGATCAGATCGCGGACGAGCGCCGCACGGTGGGCAGCAGAGGCTTCCGGAGGATCACGGACAGGGTGCTGGACATGGTCGGCGACGTCAAGCAGTAAACGTATTCGGGAAAGCACGGCGCGGCCGTGTTTTTTTGTGCTGAAACAGAATATGCGCACTTGTTTCCGCCGTGATGCGCATGATAAGATGGATGCAATGGATATGTCCCGGCACGGCGATGCCGGAAGAGAAAACAGAACAGGGGACGGTCATGCGGCAGGGAGGCTGCAGGACACTTTTGTTGTGTTGAAAAGAAAGGTGAAACCATGAAAGAGCATTCCAAAACGATCTTCGGCAATCCGATGAGCCGCGCGAAATACCGCAAGGCCGTCCGGTCCAAAAAGAAGTTCATCAGGAAGTTCGGCGATGACAGCGAACAGGACTATCCGGTCAGTCTGAAGGAGAACACGACGATCGGTCCGATCCTCGGCGTGCAGGATGTCCGGATCCGGGAAGACGGGGAGCCGTTCGACAGGGAGAAGGGGATCATCGTCGGGAATATCCGGATGGGCTTCGGACATTACAGGATCTCCATGGCGATGGCTTCCGCGGCGCACGCGATGGGATACACGCCCTACTGGATGGATCTGAACTCCTATGGGCAGACGACGTGTACCAAGGTGATCAGCTCGCAGAACGACCTGTACTCTCTGGGATCGCGGATCTCGCAGAAGAGCCGTCTGTTCAACCGGTTCGTATGGGAGCCGATCAACTATGAGGGATTCCGCCAGCTCAGCTACAATGCCAGCGACCAGAAAAACGCGGAGCTGATGGCGACGGTCTTCCGGAACGTGCCCAAGGAGATTCCGGTGATCGGCACGCATGTATGGCCTGCGCAGGCAGCGGTCCACGCGGGGATGAAATATGTCGTCAATGCGATCCCGGACAACTGGCCGATGGCGCTGCACCTTTCAGAGGGCAGCGTGCATACCGTGCAGACGCACTATGCGTGGCAGGGGTACAAGATCCTGAACGGGATGCAGAAGGACAAAGTCCTGAACCCGATGCCGGAAGGCTCTCTGGTGTACACGGGACACTATATCGACCACGAACTTGTCAGCAATATCGAGGAGGACTGCGCGGCGCGCATGCGCCGCAAAGCGGCGGGAGAGCCGGTACGCTTCCTTCTTACGATCGGCGGTGCCGGCGCGCAGAAGGAGATCTTCGCTTCGATCATCAAGCATCTGCTGCCGGCGATCAGGGAAAAACGCGCGGCGCTGTACATCAACGTCGGGGATTATCTCAACGTGTGGACGGATCTGCGCCTGGAGATCCCGGAACTCGGGAAACTTTCGCAGGAGCATCTGGACAACTGGGAGGACACGCTGCGGTTCACGGAGGAAGCGCTTACAGGAAGAGTGGAGAACGTTCACGTGTTCTATCACGCGGACATTTTCCAGGCGGTCTACGCCACGAATCTTCTGATGCGCAGCTGCGACGTGCTGGTCACGAAACCCAGTGAACTGGCGTTTTATCCGGTGCCGAAACTGTTCATCCGCAGGATCGGCGGACACGAGCAGTGGGGCGCCATCCATTCTGCGGAGATGGGCGACGGAACGCTGGAATGCAGGGATACTGCGCATACGCTGCAGATGGTCGACCTTTTCCTGTCAGGCGACGAGCTGCTGAAGGGGATGTGCGAAAGCATCATCCGCAACAAGAAACAGGGACTGTATGACGGAGCCTACCGCGTGGTCGAGATCGCGATGGGACTGAAAAAAGCCGGAACGGAGAAATGTGTGCTATGAATTTCAAAACGAGAATGGCCTACGGGCTGGGTGCTGTCGGAAAAGACATGGTCTATATGCTGAGCGCGAGTTATGTTCTGTACTATTATCAGGACATCCTGAAGGTCAGCGCGATCGCCATGGGCGTGATCCTGATGGCCGCGCGGTTCTTCGACGCGTTTAACGACCCGATCATGGGCATGATCGTGGCAAAGACGAAAACGCGCTGGGGAAGGTTCAGGCCCTGGCTGATGATCGGTACGGTGACGAACGCGATCATACTGTTTCTGATGTTCGCAGCGCCGCCTGCGCTGGACGGAAAGGGACTCGTTGCCTATGCGGCGATCACATACATCCTGTGGGGTGTGACCTATACCATGATGGATATTCCGTACTGGTCCATGATCCCCGCGTTTACTGAGGCGGGAAAACAGCGTGAGAATCTGACCACGTTCGCGAGGTCCTGTGCGGGCGTCGGTTCCGCCCTGATCACGGTCTTTACGATGATCTGCGTGCACGGGATCGGCGGCGCGAATGAGCGGGTCGGCTTCAAATGGTTCACCCTGATCATTTCCGTTCTTTACATTGCGTTCATTACCCTGACCTGTCTGGCGGTCCGGGAGCGTTCGACGGTGGACGTCGAGGCGCCGACGCTGAAGCAGATGGTCAAGGCGCTGCTGCAGAACGATCAGGCGATGACGGTCGTCGTGGCGATCGTCCTGATCAATACATCCATCTACATCACTTCCAACCTCGTGATCTACTTCTTCAAGTACGATTTCGGCGGGACCGGATGGTACAACAGCTATACCGTTTTCAACATCTTCGGCGGGGCGATCCAGATCCTGGCGATGATGGCGTTCTTCCCGATCATGCGCAAATTCCTGAGCACGATCAGGGTCTTCTACGTCAGTCTTTTCAGTGCGATCATCGGCTATGCGACGCTGCTGATCCTGGCGTTTACCAACATGTCCAATGTTTTCCTTCTGTTTGTTCCCGCCTTCTTCATCTTTGCAGCGAACGGACTTCTGTCGGTGCTGACGACGGTCTTTCTGGCGAACTCGGTCGAATACGGGGAACTGCGGAACAACAGGAGGGATGAATCCGTCCTGTTCTCGATGCAGACATTCGTGGTCAAACTGGCGTCCGGCATCGCGATCCTGGCGGCATCGGTCTGTCTTGAGATCTTTTCTCTGAGCAACGAGGACATCACGGAAGCGCAGAAGGTCATCGACTTTTCCAAGGACGTGGCGATGTCCGCCAAGATCGGACTGCGCATGACGATGACGATCCTTCCCGTGATCGGACTGATCCTGGGGATCTTCTGGTTCAGGAAGCGCTTCATGCTGACGGAAGCGAAGATGAACGAGATCACGGACGAACTGAAACAGCGCAAAGAAGCGGAAGAGGCAGAAACAGCCTGACAGATTCTACCGGGAGGTGACTGATATATGATCAGACGCGTCAATGATGTATTCCTGATCTCAACGCGGCATACGGATTACCTGTTCTGGAAAATGGATACGGGGCATCTGGAGCATCTCTATTACGGCCCTTCCCTTGGATATAGGGAGGACACGCCGGATGAGGTGATCGAACAGGATGCCCGTGCCATGTGCGAAAAGAGAGTGTTCGAAAAAGGGAATATCATTTCCTATGATCAGGACGCGCACAGAGCGCTCAATCTGGAGGACACCAGACTGGAGGTCTCGACATACGGAAAGGGAGACATTCGCGAGCCCTTTGCCGTCGTCCGGCATGCGGACGGAAGCTTCACTTCAGATCTTCTGTTCCAGGATGCCAGGATCGAGCAGGGAGGCGGCATGGAAAGCGATCAGCTTCCGCATGCATACAGTGAAAAGGGAGACGTCCAGATCCTGACGGTCATTCTGAAAGACCGCAGTTATCCGGTGACGATGGAACTGTATTACGCCGTATTTGAGGAAAGCGACGTGATCACCCGCGGAGCGAGGATCATCAACGACGGTGAGGAACCGGTCCATGTGGAGCGTCTGATGAGCGTTCAGCTGGACCTGGAGCGGGACGGCCTTGCGCTGACGATGTTCCGCGGCGCGTGGGTGCGGGAGATGAACCGTGTCACCGCGCCCGTGACCGCGAAGGTCGTGAACGCGTCCTACACGGGAACGTCCTCGAGCAGAGCGAATCCCTTCGTGATGCTCCACGAAAAAGACGCGACGGAACAGGCGGGCAGATGCTACGCGTTCAACCTTATCTACAGCGGAAACCATTATGAAGCCGCGGAGGTAAACGGATACCGGAAGACGCGTTTCGTCGCGGGGATCAACCCGGAATCCTTCTGCTGGGTCCTGGGTCCGGGCGAGTCTCTGGAGGCGCCTGAAGCAGTCATGGCCGTTTCCGACGGCGGTTTCCGGGGCATCAGCTGCATCATGCAGCATTTTGTCAGGGAACACATCGTCCGGGGCGAGTGGAAATACAAAGAGCGCCCGATCCTGCTCAACAGCTGGGAGGCGGCGTATTTCAAAGTGGACGAGGACAAGATCATCCGGCTGGCACGGGACGCGAAAAAGGCGGGCGTCGAGCTGATCGTGCTGGATGACGGCTGGTTCGGAAACAGAACGGACGATTTCCGCGCGCTCGGCGACTGGGACGTGGACAAGAGAAAGTTCCCGTACGGACTGAGCGGACTTTGCAGCAAGATCAACGCGCTGGGAATGGACATGGGACTGTGGGTCGAGCCGGAAATGATCAACACGGACAGCGACCTGTACCGCGCGCATCCCGACTGGGCGATGGACATCCCGGACAAACCGCATTCGGAAGGGCGCAACCAGCGGCTTCTGGATCTTTCCAACGGCGAGGTCGTGGACGCGCTGATCAAAAAGATGACGGAGGTCTTCTCCTCCTGCAATCTGAAGTATGTGAAGTGGGATATGAACCGGATCTTCTCGGACATCTATTCCAGAGCCCTTCCGGCCGAAAAGCAGGGCGAAGTGGTCCACAGATATCAGCTGGGGTTCTACCGCATGGCCCGGACGCTGACGCAGCGGTTCCCGCAGATCCTGTTTGAAGGATGCGCGTCCGGCGGAAACCGGTTCGATCTGGGCATGCTGTGCTACTTTCCGCAGATCTGGGCAAGCGACGATACGGACGCGATGTGCCGTGTCAGGATCCAGGAGGGCTACAGCTACGGCTATCCGATGTCCGCTGTCGCAGCGCACGTTTCGGCATGTCCCAATCACCAGACGCTCCGCGTGACGCCGCTGTCCACGCGCTTCAATGTCGCCGCGTTCGGTGTTCTGGGATACGAGGTCAATCTGCAGGATCTTTCAAGAGAGGAACGCGACGATGTCGCGATGCAGATCGTGCTGTACAAAAAATGGAGAAGCGTTCTTCAGTTCGGCACATTCTACAGGATCAAGGAAGGAAACGAACACCAGTGGATCTGTGTGTCGCCGGACAAAAAACGGGCAGTTGGACTGCTTCTGCAGGAGATGGTCATGCCCAATTACCAGTATGCGAATTTTCGCGGCGCGGGGCTTGATCCGGGACTGAGATACCGTTTCCTGAACATTCCGGAGGAAATCGATATCCGTCTCTTCGGAAGCCTGATCAACACGCAGCTTCCGGTGAATATCAGGCAGCGTTCCTTCATGCACAACGCGATCGCGCAGTTTTACAGAATGGACGGGGAAAGAGAGGATCACACCGTTTCAGGCAGTGTCCTGATGAACGCGGGAGTCAGCCTTCAGCCGGGATTCAGCGCCACGGGCTTCAACGGAGACGTGCGCTTCTATCAGGATTTCTCGTCCCGGCTTTACTTCATGACGGCGATCGAGGAATAAGAAAAAAGATACGGAAAGAGACATGCCGCAATGAAAAACACTGCGGCATGTCTCTTTTTCGGGTGATTCAGCGGACGATCAGAAGCCCGAGCGCCGCGCTGATCATAATGACGACCGGAATACTGAGCTTGAATTTCCACATCAGAAATCCCGCCGCGGCTGCGATGACGACCGCCTGCCAGCAGAAGGACCATCCGGGAAGGAAATTGGACTGCATCAGGGTCAGTGCCGTCGCGCAGATGAGTCCCAGACAGACGGGGCGCACGCTGCTCAGAAGATCCGTAATGAAGCGGCTCTTGCGGAAATGCGCGATGAAGACCGCCGCGATCAGGCACAGGGACAGGGATGGCACCATGACGCCGAGGGTCGAGACGATACCGCCGAGGACTCCGGCGGTCTTGATCCCCGCGAAGGTCGCGCAGTTGATCCCGAGAGATCCGGGCGTCATTTCCGCGATCGCGATGATATCGCCGATCTCCTGCTGCGTCATCCAGCCGTGCGTGAGCATCTCCTGGTTGATCACGGAGACCATGGACAGTCCGCCGAAGCTGGTGAAGCCGATCTTCATGAAGGAGAGGAAAAGCTGCAGGTAGACCATCACTTTTCCTCCTTTCTGTGACGGGCGTTCAGGATCAGAACGCCGGCGATTCCGCCGACGAGGATGATCAGCGCACGGGACACATTGGTGAACAAGCACAGGAGAAGCGCCAGCGAGGCGAAGATCCAGCCGAGCGCGTCCTTCAGCGCGGCTTTTCGAAGACGCAGGATCGCGGAGATGATGATCGGGACCACGGCGGCGCGGACGCCGACCAGCGCGCGGGCGACGTAGATGTTGTCCGCAAAGACATTATAGGCGTACGTCACGATCATAAGGATCAGAAAAGACGGAAGTGCGATGCCCAATGCGGAAGCAAACGCGCAAAGCACGCCGCCCATGCTGTAGCCGAACTGCACGGAACAGTTGATGATCATGATCCCGGGCAGCGACTGGGAGATGGACACGTTATCCATCAGCGCCTCGTTGGTGAGCCATTTTCTTTTTTCCACGAACTCGCGTGTCATCTGCGCGATGATGCTCCAGCCGCCTCCGAACGTGAAAAACCCGATCCGGAAGAAAAAGAAAAACAAAAGCCACGCCCGACGGAGTTTCTCCGAAGGGCGCAGCTCGTTTTTCTGTGTTTCGATCCGGGCGGGCATGTCAGACTTCCTGGGGACGTTTGAACCCGTAGCGGTCCATCAGGCGGTTGATGCGGTCCAGAGGATTCAGCAGTGTGGAAAGGGAACGGTCGTGGTTCAGCGTGGCAATGATCAGCGACAGATACTTGGACATGTCCACATCCACGTACCAGGGCTGTTTCAGCAGCTCGGGAGAGCGGTAGGTCAGGTTCGTAGAGAAGACATAGTCGAAGATGCCTTCCTCATGCGCTTGTCTGTACGCTTCCACGCCGTCCGTGAAGAAGGCGTAGGTCACGCTGACGAAGATTCGTGCAGCATTGCGGCGCTTCAGCTCGCGGCAAAGATCGATGACGGACTCGCCGCTGGAGATGATGTCGTCCGCGATGAAGATATCCTTGCCTTCCACATCCGCACCGATGTACTCGTGCGCGATGATGGGGTTGCGACCGTTGATGATGCGCGAATAGTCGCGGCGTTTATAGAACATGCCGACGTCAAGACCGAGGATGGATGCGAAATATACGTTCCGGCTCATGCCGCCCTCGTCGGGAGAGACGATCATGATGTGGTCTCTGTCGAGCTTCAGATCGGGCACGGTCTTGAAGAGCGCTTTCAGCGTCTGATAGCTGGCTCTTGCGTTCTCGAAGCTCATGGTCGGCACGGAGTTCTGAACGCGGGGATCGTGCGCGTCGAATGTGATGAAGTTATCCACGCCGAGACGCTGCAGCTCCTGCAGCATGAGCGCGCAGTCCAGGGACTCGCGGCTGGTGTGGCGGTGCTGCCTTGCCTCGTAGAGCAGGGGCATGATGACGTTGACTCTGCGCGCTTTTCCGGATGTGGCGGAGATGATGCGCTTGAGGTCGGCGAAATGTTCGTCAGGCGTCATCGGGACGTTTTTTCCGTAAAGGGGATATTCGACGGAATAGTTCCCGATGTCCACAAGCACAAACAGGTCATATCCGCGGACTGACTGCTTGATGAGTCCTTTTCCCTCGCCGTTTGCAAAACGGGGACAGGAGGCGTCCAGAAGGAACGTGTCGTGATCGCGGCCGAGTACGGAGTAAAGATCGTCTTCCTCTGCGGGGCTGTTCGCGCGCCAGGAAAGAAGATAATCGTTGATCCTCTGTCCCATCTCTCTGCTGGATTCAAGAGCGATGATGCCAAGAGGGGCGACGGGGAGAGTCATGAGTGGATCAGGCAATGTGTCCAGATGAAATTGCGGCATGTGTCTGTATACATCCTTTCATTGTTAGTGGTCATCAGCAGCAGTGCCGGGCACAAGAAAAGCAGGTGCACCTCTTACGGGACCTGCAGTTCCTGCACATCAAGTATATTGTAGTTCTGGTCGATAAAAGCGACTGTCAGGCCGAGCGGGAAATCGTCAAGATCGCACGTGGCCATGACGTAGGGGTAGGTCTCGACCTGTTCCTCGTCGGCGGGATACAGCGGCGACTCCGTGTACAGATAGACGCGGATCAGCTGATCGGTATAGTCCACCTGGGAGATGTTGATCGCGTAGCCTGTCGTGGGACAGGGGCCGAGAGAGGCAACGATCAGCCCGTCGCTTCCGGAAAGGACGTCGGGAAGATCATTGCTGGTATAAACACGATACACGGCACGATCGCCGTCGTATGCGTAGTTACCTGTGTAAAGCTCGTAGTTCACCGGTGTGGAGGAGACTTCCTGGGAAAGCATCTCCGTCGTGATGCCCGCTCTGAGCACGAGAGCCGAGGTCTGCAGCTGATCGTCCGCAGGCACCGTGTTCTTGTCCTGCTCCGCAATGTCAAGAAGCGCGAGAAAGACGGGATCCGGCTGATAGAACGAATAACGCATCACGCGCTGGGAGCCGCGGGCTTCCGCGACCTCCGCCACGATCCAGTCGCGGCTTTCGTCATAATACAGATTCATGACGTCGGTTCCGGCGTTGTTGAGTACGATTTGGTAATCCGCGCTGGAATGGATGCTGTAGGCGTCATCAGGCTCCTTCAGCGGCGTGCTGTAGGAAAGCGAGCGGATGAACGTGACAGCGCGTTCGTTTTCGAGATGCGTCACTGGATCGGTGCCGTTCACGGTCTGGCTGCGGAAATAGATATTGACGGTGCATCCGTCCAGATTGATCCCGTACTTGGCGGCCATCTCGGTGAAAGGAAGGGGTTTGCCGCAGCCGCCGGCCAGGAGACTGCACCCGAGGAGCGCCAGAATCAGAAGTATGCATTTGATCCGCTTCATGTCTGAACCCTCCTCCTTTCAAAGTGACATAGTGTATTATACTACAAAACCTGCCGGAGCACCAATCCGGTTTGTGTGAATATGAAAAGAAGTTTCGGAAGCGGCGCCGGCAGGAGTGAAATGTATTGACAGCAGGGAAATCTGTTTTGTTGTTTCAGCGTCGCGGATGTATTATAATTGATACACTAATCTTATAGATAGAAAAGGCTGTACTGTCCGCAGGGAGCGGACATTTCCGACGAGAAAAGGAGAGGAGGAGGAAAACGGTTCTGGCGCGGGACGCCGGCGGTTTTCCGAAAGAAAATGGAGTATCAGGGAAAAGCACGCGATACGCTGCAGCGCAACCTGACGATGATGACGGACTTCTACGAGCTGACGATGATGCAGGGATATCTGCGCAACGGACTGGCGGACAATATCGGCGTGTTCGATCTGTTCTTCCGCAAACGGGACGACGGGCAGATCATGTACGCGATCATGGCGGGTGTGGAGCAGCTGTGCGAGTATATCGAGAACCTTCACTTTGACGAGGATGACATAGAATATCTGAGATCCCAGAACGTGTTTGACGAGGAGTTTCTGACGCGCCTGGCTTCTTTCCGGTTCACTGGGGAGATTTACGCCATCCCGGAGGGGACGCCCGTGTTTCCGATGGAGCCGCTGGTGCGCGTGCGTGCACCGCTGTTTGAGGCGCAGCTGGTCGAGACGGCGCTTCTGACGATCATCAATCATCAGACGCTGATCGCGACGAAGGCGAGCCGTGTGGTATACAGCGCAAAGGGCGGCACCGTGATGGAATTCGGCCTTCGCCGCGCGCAGGGTCCCGACGCGGGCAACTACGGCGCAAGAGCGGCCGTGATCGGCGGATGCTCCTCCACGAGCAACGTGTATACGGGAAAGATGTTCGATGTGCCGATCAGCGGGACGCACGCCCACGCGTGGGTCATGAGTTTCCCGGACGAACTGACGGCTTTCCGCGCCTATGCGGATACCTTCCCCAATGCGTGCCTGCTGCTCGTGGATACGTATGACACGCTCAGAAGCGGTGTGCCCAACGCGATTACGGTCTTCCGTGAACTGCGGGAGAAGGGGATCGAGCCAAGAGGCATCCGGCTGGATTCCGGAGACCTCGCCTATCTGTCCATCGAAGCAAGAAAGATGCTGGATGAAGCCGGATTCCCGGATACGATCATCTGCGCTTCCAGCGATCTTGACGAATACGTCATCCAGGACCTTCTGATGCAGGGGGCGAGGATCGACACGTGGGGCGTCGGCACAAAGATGATCACGGGCGACGGCTGTCCCGCACTGGGCGGCGTCTACAAGCTGTCTGCAGAATACGTGGACGGCGTGGAGGTCCCGAAACTCAAGAAGAGCGAGAACCCCATCAAAGTGACGAACCCCGGTGTAAAGAAGATCTACAGGATTTTCGACAACGAGACGGGGCGCGCGCTCGCGGATCTGATCACCCGCGACCACGAGACCATTGATACAACGCAGCCGCTTGAGATCTTCGATCCGATCAACACATGGAAACGAAAGACCATCACCGACTTCCATGTCCGCGAACTGCTCGTGCCGATCTTTATCGACGGCAAGTGCGTATATGAACTGCCCACGCTGAAAGAGATCTGCGCGTATTCGAAGAAGGAGCTGTCCGCCTTCTGGGATCAGTACCGCAGACTGAACAAACCGCATGTCTACAAGGTAGACCTGTCGCAGGAACTGTACGATCTGAAACAAGAACTCCTGCACAGGAGCGGGAAATAACGGGTACCCGGATATGGCAGCGACATTTCGAAGAGTACTGAACGGGTACAACCGCAAAGAGGTCGACGAATACATCTCCCAGCTGAGGGAGGAGATGGAGAAACTGCGCGAGAACAGTGACGAGATGAGCCGGCAGATCCATGAACAGGGCGAGGAGATCGCCAGGTACAAGGAGCAGGAGCGCTACATCGCGGGAACGCTTCTGGACGCGCAGAACCGCGCAGTCGAGATCGAACAGCGGGCCCAGGAGAATTACGACCAGTCGATCCTCAAACTTGCCGAGGACAGCAAGGCATGGGAGGCGCGGATCCAGAGCAACAGGGACCGCCTGATCCAGCTGGATCAGATGCTGGAGGGTTTCCTCAGCAGCGTCCGTTCGGAGCTGACGGCCGCGACGGGATCCGACAAGTGGAAAAACCAGATCGACGAGAACGAGAAGAAGCTTCTGGAAGAGAAGGAACAGCCCGTGAAGCAGGAAGAGACGGCGGCCGGAACGCCGCAGGCGGGAACGCCCGCCGTGGAGCCGGAGGTCGACGGGGACATCCACAGCCTGTACTGGAGGCTGAAACACCTGGAGGAAGGCGAGGACGTCCCGCGCCGGAATGTGAATCCCGCGGCGGCAAGGAAGACGGACGAAAAACGGGACAGCAAAAAGGCGGCCGGACAGAACGATGAGATCTATATGCCGGCGGCGAACGAGCAGGAAAAACTGACCAGCATCCTGAATGAACTGGGGATCTTCCCCGAGGATGGGAAATAACAGAAAAATTGCGCCACCGATGCGGCGGCGCGTTTTCATGACAGAAGGAGCCATATGCAGCAGACAGAACGTTACATGACGATGACGATCGAAACGACGGAACTGGGTGCGGAGCTCGTCAGCGCCGCGCTTGACAGCATCGGCGTGGAGAAACAGGAGATCATCGACCGCCGCGAGGATGTGGAACAGTTCCTCGAGGCCAACCGGAAGCACTGGGATTTCGTCGAGGACGAAATGATCAGCGCTTTTTCGGAGACGCCGCGGATCCGGATCTATCTGCCGGAATCCGAAGCGGGCAGAAAGAAACTGGAAGAGGTGCAGGAGAAGCTGCGATGGCTTGCCGCACAGGACTTCGGCTTTGACATCGGAACGCTGGAGACGGCGTACGGCAGCGTGAACAACGAGGACTGGGCAAACAACTGGCGCAAGTATTTCAAACCCTTCCCGGTCGGCGATAGACTGATCGTCTGCCCGGAATGGGAACGCGTGCAGGAGGAGGACGGGGACAGGAAGATCCTGTACATCGATCCGGGCATGGTCTTCGGAAGCGGCACGCATGAGACGACGTCGCTGTGCCTGGAGAACCTTTCGCATATCGTCCGGGGAGGCGAGCGTGTCCTTGACGCAGGCTGCGGCAGCGGCATCCTTTCGATCGGTGCGATCCTGTTCGGAGCGAAAGAGGCTCTCGGCGTGGATATCGACGACGCCGCGCGTCATGTCGTGCAGCACAACGCACAGTGCAACGGCATCGGACAGGACCGGCTGAAAGTCCTGATCGGAGACATCAATGAGGACGAGGAGATCCGCGCGCAGATCGGCGGCGGATACGATATCCTCTGCTCCAATATCATCGCGGACGTGATCATCGCGCTTTCCCGTCAGGCACCGGCGCTGGTGCGGACAGACGGGTACTGGCTCGCTTCCGGGATCATTCTGGAGCGGGAGAAGGATGTGGCCGCGGCGATGGAAAAGGTGGGATTTGAGATTCTGAAGATACAGAGAAAAGGAGAGTGGGTCGCGATCCTGGCCCGCAGAAAAGAAGATGCACAGACTGTTCTGTGATGCCGCTCTTGAACCGGGCGGGAAAGTCGTCATCAGCGCTGAGGACCTGCATCATCTGCGGGACGTGCTGCGCCTGCGTGACGGGGAAACAGTCGCACTTGTGGATCCGGCGGGGATACAGGGGACCGGCACGGTCGTACGGGAGCCGGAGTTTGCCCTGATCTGCACGGAAAAGGAAGACCGGCAGCGGCAAGAGGAAGGCGGAGACGTCGTCCTGTATATGGGTCTTGCGAAGGGAGAGAAATTCGACCTGATCGTTCAGAAAACGGTGGAACTCGGCGTTCTGAAGATCGTTCCGGTCATGTTCGGGCGCTGCATCGTGCGACTCAGTGAAAAAGACATACCGAAGAGGCTTTCCAGATGGAACCGTATCGCGCGGGAAGCCGCCATGCAGAGCGGCAGGATCAGGATCCCTGAGGTTACGGCGCCGGTGACGGTCGCAGAGCTGTGCGGTGCGATTGCGCAGACGCGGACACTTCTTGCCTGGGAAATGGAAAAGGAGACGTCTGTAAAAGAGGCGCTGCGCAGGATGGATCCGAAAGAGCCGCTCGCGCTCATCGTCGGACCGGAAGGCGGGATCGATGAGGAAGAGGCGGAAAGGATCGTTCGCGCAGGCGCGGTGAGCGTGTCTCTCGGCAGCAGGATCCTGCGGTGCGAGACGGCACCGATCGCGCTGATGAGCATTGCGGAATACGAGCGCGGGGGAATGGAGGCCGGAAAGTGAGGACATTTGCCGTTTGCGCGCTTGGATGCCGCGTGAATCAGTACGACGCCGAGGCGATCCGGGAACAGCTTCTTATGGAAGGCTACGAGGAAGTGCCGTTTCCCCACAAAGCGGACGTCTATATCGTCGCGACGTGTACGGTGACGGGGACCAGCGACAAAAAATCCAGACAGATGATCTCAAGAGCCTACCGGGCGAATCCGGAGGCGGTGATCGTCGCGGCAGGCTGTCTTGCGCAGAGGGAACCCGAGAAACTGATGCAGCTGCCGGGCGTCGGCCTGGTCGTGGGATCCGCCGGACGCTCGGGGATCGCACAGAAACTGGAAGAGGCGGCGCAGGGACGGAAAATCAACGGGGTCGGCGCGCTGGACAGCGTGTTCGAGCCGCTTCAGATCGGCAGGATGAAGGGAAGGACCCGCGCGGCGCTGAAGATCCAGGAAGGGTGCGACAGGCACTGCACGTACTGCATCATTCCGTCGGTCCGGGGACCGATCAGAAGCAGACCGGTCCGGGACGCGCTCGCGGAAGCGCAGAGACTGGCTGAAAACGGTGTTCCGGAGATCGTGCTCACGGGGATCCATATGACAAGCTACGGCAGGGATCTGGGCAGACAGCAGTATCCGGGCGAGATGCTCGCGGATCTTCTGGAAGGGATCGACAGCATCCCGGGCGTGCAGCGCATCCGCATGGGTTCCGTCGAGCCAGCGCTTCTGTGCGAAGGCTTCATGTCCCGTGTGGCGAAACTGGACCGTTTCGCGCACCAGTTCCATGTGGCGCTTCAGTCGGGGAGCGACAGCGTGCTCCTGCGCATGAAGCGCGGTTACAGTACGCAGGGCTACGCAAGACATATCGATATCGTGAGAGCGTACTGGCCGGAGGCCGCGATCAGCACGGATATGATCACAGGATTTCCCGGAGAGACGGAAGAGGAATTCGCCGAGACGGTCGCTTACGTGGAAAAGATGAAACTGGCGCGTCTGCACGTGTTCCCGTTCTCCCCGCGGGAAGGAACGCCAGCGGCACAGATGCCGGACCAGCTGACGAACGAAGTCAAGCAGAGACGCTGCACGGAACTGATCGGCGTGGGCGAAACGCTCCGCAGGGAGTATATGAAGCGCTTTGACGGTACGGCGGGTGAGGTGCTGTTCGAGAGGACGAAAAACGGCGTCTCGTTCGGACGCACCAGTCAGGACATCGAAGTCGAGGCGCAGGGGAAGATGCCGACAGACCGGCTTGTGACCTGCAGGCTTTCTCTTGCAGAGGAAGGCATGAAGGCCGAGCCGTCGGATATAACGGAGTAAAACGGGTTTTTGCCCGGGAAGAAAAGGAGAAAGAAACATGGAAGACTGCATTTTCTGCAAGATCGCACAGGGACAGATCCCTTCGACATTTCTGTATGAGGACGATCAGGTCGTCGTGATCAATGATATCAACCCGCAGACCCCGGTCCACATGCTGGTGCTGCCCAAGAAACACATCCAGAGCCTTGCGGCGGCGCAGGAAGAGGACAGGGACCTGCTCGGACACATGCTGATGACGGCAAAGAACATGGCGCGGGAGCGCGGCGTTGCGGAATCCGGATACCGGATCATCGTCAACACGGGGCGCGACGGCGCGCAGACGGTGCAGCATCTGCACATGCATATCATGGGCGGCAAACAGCTTCCCGAGCAGATGGTCTGACGGCACCGCCACAAAACATAGCGTTTTTGCTATTGACTTTCAGCGGTGAATGATTCTATAATTGCATAGTGTCTCCAAGACACAAGCAGGAACGACAGTGACGGAGGGGGTGTAAAGAACATGTCAGAAATTCGTGTTGGCGAAGGCGAGTCTTTGGATAGCGCCCTTAAACGTTTCAAACGGAAATGCGCACGTGCTGGTGTCATGGCGGAGATCCGCCGTCGTGAGCATTATGAGAAGCCCAGCGTAAAACGCAAGAAAAAAGCTGAAGCTGCTCGCAAGCGCAAGTATTGATCAGTGAAAGCAGAGACCGGGTATCCGACGGATGCCCGGCCTTTTTGTCGTTCCGGAAGAGCGTCTTCCGGAATGAAGAATTCCGGCGCAGCGGCGCGCATACGTGGAAAGAGAGCATGTTCTGTGGTATCATGTATGCGTAGAAGAATCTGTTTCTTTCTATATAAAGAATGAGTACGGCAATGGTCGTATGATGAGGTGTGCGATTGAACGATACACATGATCAGAATATAGAGCGGATCGAAGTGGACACGATGGATCAGATCCGGGCGCTTTTCGGCAGCTTTGATGAAAACGCGCAGATGATCCAGGAGGAACTCGGCGTCCAGATGGTCGCCCGCGAGGGCGAGATCCTGCTGATCGGAGAGGACGAGAAAAGAAAACATGCCCGCGAAGTGATCGAGAAACTGCTGGAGGTATCCGCCTCCGGAGAGACGATCGACAGGGGACGCATCCGGTATGTCGCCGCGCTCGTAGAAGAGGGAAAAGCGGATCAGGTCCGGGAAGCCATGGCCGATACGGTGGCTGTGACGTACAAGGGAAAACCGGTCCGGTGCAGAACGAACGGGCAGCGAAGATACATCAACGCGATCAGGAAAAACACGGTCGTTCTGGGTGTCGGACCCGCCGGCACGGGCAAGACCTATCTTGCGGTGGCTATGGCGGTCAAGGCGTTCCGCGACAAGGAAGTCTCCAGGATCATCCTGACCCGGCCTGCTGTGGAAGCGGGAGAAAAGCTCGGCTTTCTTCCGGGTGACCTGCAGAGCAAGGTGGACCCGTATCTGCGGCCGCTGTACGACGCGCTGTATGAGATGCTCGGAGTCGAGACCTATCAGAACCTTGTGGAGCGCGGCGTGATCGAAGTGGCGCCGCTTGCGTATATGCGCGGACGGACGCTCAATGAAGCGTTCGTGATCCTTGATGAGGGGCAGAACACGTCCAGGGAACAGATGAAGATGTTTCTGACGCGTCTTGGATTTGGTTCAAAAATGATCGTGACGGGAGACATCACGCAGATCGACCTGCCGGACGGCAAACCGTCCGGACTGGTAGAAGCTGTCCGTGTTCTGCGTGACGTGGATGATATCGCAGTGATCGAACTGACACATAAGGATGTCGTGAGACACGAACTGGTGCAGTCGATCATTCAGGCGTATGACAGGTATGAAAAGCGCAGAGAGGAGCGCAGAAACTATGAGCAAAGAGAGCCGGGAAAAAAGAAAGAAACAAATTGAGGAAAGAAGAAAACAGAGCGGCCAGAGTTATCTGAGAATGGTGCTTCCGGTTGTGCTTGCTGCGGTGATTTCGATCGTCACGATCGTGCTGAGCCTGCAGCCGAAGCGCTATGACCTGAAAGTGGATGACGTGGCGCCGGAAACGATCAAGGCGACGCGGGAGATCGAGGATACGGTCTCGACGCAGAGGCTGATCGATGAAGCTGTGGAGAGCGTGGATGTCAGGTATACGGAAGACGAACAGGCGCTTCAGGAAGTGCTTGACGGGATGAAGGACTTCACGCAGGCCTGCAAGGACGTCCGGAAAACGGCTGCGGACGAGCAGGAGCGATGGAGACAGCAGGAACTCAACAGACTGGTCGCAGCCGCTCAAAGAGAAGATCCGGACGCGTCGCCTGACGATTTCAGGGTCGACATGGACGACTTCGAATACACGGACGCGTTCCTGCGCAATCTTGTTTCCATGCTGCCGGAAGGCGTGACGCAGGAGCAGGTACAGGCGCTTCTTGCGCTTTCCTCGGAAGAATTTGAAGTATATACGGGCGTTCTGAACACATGCGTGGAGAACATCATGCGCACCGGTGTGAAAGAGAGTATGATCGCATCCGCCCGGGAACTGATCCTGGAGGATTTCCGGACCAGTGTTCCGGCATATGATGAGGAACTCTATGTGTTGGCGGAGAAAGCCGTACAGAAGAATGTGAAGGCGAACCTTCTTCTTGACACTGAAGCGCTGGAAGCGGCGCGGCAGAAGGCGATCGAATCGGTCACTCCGATCACATACAAAAAGGGTGAGATTATCGTCGAGGAAGGAAAACGGGTCACGGAGGAGCAGTATGAGGTGCTGCGCAGCCTGTCCCTTGTCCAGAACGACGGACTGAACATCCGGCTGTACGTGACGGTTTCCCTGATCGTGCTGATCATGTATGTGCTCTTCAGCGCGTATATCTATGAATTCCACCGCGATCTTCTGAACCAGCCCGGAAAAGTGTGGCTGGTCAGTATTCAGATCTCTATCGTGATGCTGCTTGCGTATCTTCTGCAGTTTGTGGATATCCGACTTGCTCCGGTCGTTTCCGTTGCGCTTGTCATCGGCCTGACGTCCAGGGAAAGGGTCGGTCTTACGGCTAACATCCTCGTTTCCGTTCTGGTCGGCATGATGGCGGGAGAAAGCGGACAGATCTTTGCGCCGGAGAGTTTTCAGATCGCCTTTTCCAATATTCTGGGCGGATGGCTTGCGGTGCTGGTCCTCAGAGCAGAACGCGCAAGAACACAGAGAGGAACGATCTTGGTTGCCGGCGCAATCAGCGGAGCCCTTGTGGGTTTGGTCTATCTGGTCATCGCCTTCTCGGAGGGCACGGGCAGGTTCTTCCGGCCGCCTGTCTGCGGATTCGTTTCCGGTATTCTGTCGGGGATCCTGGGACTGGGACTTCTGCCTGTGTTTGAAAACGTGTTCAATATCCTGACGCCGATGAAACTGATGGAGCTTTCCAACCCGAATCAGCCGCTGCTGCGCAAACTTCTTATGGAGGCTTCCGGTACGTACCATCACAGCATCGTGGTGGCGAACCTTGCGGAACAGGCAGCGGATGCGATCGGCGCCAACGGCCTTCTGGCAAGAACGGCGTCCTATTACCATGATGTCGGAAAACTGAAACGGCCTGCGTTTTTCAAGGAAAACCAGATGACCGGCGATAATCCCCACGACAAGATCGCACCGGAACTCTCTGCGATGATCCTGATCAGCCATACGACGGACGGACTGAATTTCGCGAAGAAATACAAGCTTCCCAAAGAATTCCAGAATGTGATCAGGTCCCACCACGGAACATCTCTGACCGGATATTTCTATGGAAAGGCGGTTCAGATCGCAGCGGGACAGGCTGACGGTTCCGTGCATGAGGCGGACTTCCGTTATGGCGGACCGAAGCCGCAGACCAAGGAGGAAGCGGTGATCATGCTCGCGGATACGGTCGAGGCGGCGTCCAGAACACTGAAGGATCACTCTTCGGAGTCCATCCACGCAATGGTGGAGAAACTTGTGAGAGAAAAACTGAACGACGGACAGCTGGACGAGTCCAATCTGATCCTGAGCGATCTCCAGATCCTGATCGAATCGTTTACGAAGACGCTTTCCAGCACATACCATGAACGGATCGAGTATCCGGAATTGCCGGCGCAGGGACAGAAGGCGCATCCGGTGCTGGTACTGGAGCCTCCGACAGCGAAAGAGGTGGCGCAGATCGCAAAGGAACTGCAGCAGGAACCCAAGCCGCAGCCCAAACGCAATGACGTGATGCCGAATTTCAGCATTGAAAGACCGGAAGAGCCGGCGGAAAAGGAGACACAGGAGTGATCCGCGTCAGGATACAGAACAGGCAGAACAGTTTTCCGGTGACAGGCGCCATGAAGCGGCTGATCAGAAACAGCATCCGCACGGCGCTGAAATGCGAAGGGTACGCAGACGGGGAGGTTTCCGTTCTTCTGTGCTCGGGGGAACAGATCCGGGAACTGAACAGGGACTTCCGAAATGTGGACGCGCCGACCGATGTACTGTCCTTCCCGGCGGATGAACTGGACGGGAAGCGGCCGTTTTTCGGAGATATGGCAATTTATGTCAGCCGCGCGGCGGAACAGGCGCAGGAATACGGTCATTCCCTGGAGCGTGAAGTGGCGTATCTGAGCGCGCATTCCGCGCTTCATCTTGTGGGATACGACCACATGAATGAAGAAGAGCGCGCAGTAATGAGAGAAAAAGAGGAGCATGTGATGACGCTCATCGGGCAGGAAAGGAAATGAAATGCAGGAGAAGGAATACCGTTCGGGTTTCGTAACGCTGTGCGGAAGATCGAACGTCGGAAAATCGACGCTGATCAACGCGATGGTCGGGGAGAAGGTCTCGATCGTTTCTCCCAGAAAACAGACGACAAGGTCAAATCTGCGCGGGATCGTGACGCGTCCGGAGTACCAGATCGTACTGGTGGATACGCCCGGCATCCACGCGGCGAAGACAAAACTCGGAGAATATATGATGAAGGAAGCGACCGGCGCGATGATGGACGTTGAGGCCATCGTGTTCATGACAGATGCGGCGGCTGGCTTTCTTGACGGGGACAGGAGAATTCTGGAGTCGCTGGAACAGGACGATGTCCCTGTTTTTGTTGCGGTGAACAAGATCGATGCCGCACATGTGTCCAGTGTCGCGAAGGTATGTGACGCGCTGAACGCGTTCCCGTTCGTGAAGCAGGTCGTTCCGATCTCCGCGAAAAAGGGGACCGGCGTGAAGGAACTGGAGGAAATGATCGCACAGGAGCTTCCGGAGGGACCTCAGTATTTTCCGGAGGACATGATCACGGATCAGCCGGAACGCGTCATCATTTCCGAACTGATCCGTGAAAAGGCGCTGTACCGGCTTCACGAGGAAGTGCCGCACGGGATCGGCGTGGAGATCATCCGCATGCGGGAACGTGAAGACGGCGCGGAAGAGATCTACGCGAACATCCTCTGCGAGCGGCAGTCGCACAAGAGGATCATTATCGGAAAGAACGGTTCCATGCTCAAGGAGATCGGGATCTCCGCGAGACGGGATATCGAGCTTCTGCTCGGCACGAGAGTCGATCTCAGGCTTTGGGTCAAAGTGCAGGAGGACTGGAGAAACCGGGAAGGTATCCTGAGAGAACTGGGATACCGGGAGGAGTGACAGTGAACGAGCTGAAGACCGTAGGCATCGTGACCCGGACGACGGATTTCCGCGAATATGACAGGATGGTCACGATCCTGACGCCGGACAGAGGAAGGATCGATCTGTGCCTCAAGGGATGCCGGCGTCCGAAGGCCAAACTCAGACCCGCGGGACAGGTCTTCTGCTTTGCTGACTTCGAATTGACAGAGCATCGGCCGGGAAACTATATTATGGTCGGATGCAGCGTCCGGGATGCGTTTTTCGATCTGGCGACGGATCTTGAAAAACTGGACGCAGCGGGCAAACTGTGCCGCATCATGAACGCTTTCTTTGACGGACTGATGGAAAACCGTGCGGAGCTGTTTACCCTGATGCTGGCAGCGCTGAGCGCGATCGCCTATGCGCCGCGGGTCAGACCGCGGGAAGTCCTTCTGCTTACCGTGATCCGGACGATGTCGGTCACGGGATACGAACCCATGATGGATTACTGCGTTGAATGCGGGCGTCCGGTCGAAAGCGGGGAAGCGGTGTTTCATCCGGAACTGGGCGGCGTGCTTTGTGACAGCTGCGCACCGGGCCATACGGGCGGGATCAGGATCTCGGCAGGCGCCGCCACCACGCTGCGTATGACAGCGCAGCTGCCGAATGACAAACTGGCGACCTTTCATTTTTCAGAACCCGTCCGGGAAGAACTGACAAAGGTGATGACTCGCTTCCTCGAGGAGCGGTTGGAACAACATATCTCTCTGTAGAAAAAGAAAAAGGAGTATCAACATGCAAGCTGTAAAGAACAAAGACAGAAGCCGCCTGATCGCGGCGGCCATGCAGCAGATCCCCTGTGATCTGACGGTCGAGAACGTCAAATTCGTGAACGTGATCACAGGCGAGATCTATCCCGCGAGCGTCGATATTCTGGACGGCATCGTTATCCGCGTCCGTGAGGAAGGCGAGACGACCGAGGCCCCCAGCAAGGAGACTTACGATGCGCAGGGCAGATATATGGTACCGGGATTCATTGATACCCATCTGCATATCGAAAGCACCATGATGGTGCCGGAAAACTTTGCCAGAGCGGTTGCACGCTGCGGATCGACCGCCGTCATGACTGACCCGCATGAGATCGGAAACGTTATGGGTATCGACGGCGTGAAATTCATGATCGACAACGCGAAGCAGGCACCGATCCGTGTCTATACGCTGACGCCCTCCTGCGTGCCCTCCGTCGTCGGAGCGGAAGGAAGCGGCGCTTCCTTTGAAGCAAAGGACATCAAGGAACTGTTCAACGAAGACAATGTTATCGGCGTAGCAGAGGTCATGGACTTCATCGGCGTGATCTACGACGTGCCGAGAATGCATGATATCGTACAGGCAGGAATGGACGCAGGACTGTTCATTCAGGGACATGCGCCGGGACTTACCGGAAAAGAACTGGTCGCCTATAAGATCGCGGGACCTGTGAGCTGCCATGAGAGCAGGGTCGGCGCGGAAGTGCGTCAGAAGCTGCGCATGGGCATGCATGTCAATCTTCAGTCCAGTTCTCTTTCGCTCGGACTGCTTCCTGAACTGATCAAGGGAACAGAGGGAATGCGCTGGAAGGACAATGTCTCGATCTGCACAGACGACATCCACGCGAAGGACATCCTGGAGACCGGTCACATCAACCGCGTGATCAAGCACGCGCTCGCACTCGGGGTCGATCCGATCGACGCGATCCGTTATGCGACATACAATCCCGCGCGTGAGTTCGGGTTCACGGACATGGGTGCGATCGCTCCCGGATACGTTGCAGACTTCCAGCTGCTGGACGAACTGGATGGACGCAACCCGAAGACGGTCTTCGTCGGAGGAAAGGTCATCGTGGAAGACTATGAACTGGTCGACGATCACGAACCCAAACCTCTGGACTTCCCCAACACGGTCAAGCTCAGCCAGGTCACCGGCAAAGAAGTGTTCTGCCTGAAGGCTCCGGAAGGATGCGGCGACACGGTGAAAACGGCTGTAATGACGACGGACGGTACTATCATGTATCATCTGGAATATGAAGATCTGCCGGTGAAAGACGGATATGTGGATATTTCCGCCGATCCGAATCTGTGCTTTGTCGCGCTGTGCAACCGTCACGGAGCAAGTGACATGACGGTTGCGGTCTATCGCGGATTCGGCCTTGAAAAAGGCGCTGTTGCGTCCACGATCTCGCATGACTGCCACAACTTTACGGTCGTGTTCAAGAAACCGGAAGACGCATATGCGGCGGCAAAAGAACTGGAGCGCGTGGGCGGCGGTATTACCGCGGTCGAGAACGGCCAGATCATCTCCACGCTGGAGCTTCCCGTCGCCGGCCTGATGAGCGATCTGCCGGCGGAAAAGGTCGCGGTGAACGTGGAGAAGACCGAGAAGGCGATCGCAACGCTCTGCTACGGCAAAGAAGGCATGTTGCTGAAAACGGCGGTCATGGCGCTTGCCTGCCTGCCCTGTGTCGTGATCACGGACAGAGGTCTCTGGGACGGACTCCACAGCAAGTTCTGTGAACCATTCCAGCTGTAAGCGGAAAAACAGACAAAAAAAGAAGGCGCTGAAGCGCCTTCTTTTTTTGTATCGTTGTCAGACTCTGGTCAGGCGGATCGCCATATACTGTTTCGCGGGGAGCGGAATGCGGAATGTTCCGGTATGGATTCCGGCATCCGTTACAGTCATGTCCCAGGTGTCAATCACTTCCACTTTGTAGGAGATGCCTTCGGGCATTGAGAATTTCCGGAAAGAGGGGCGCCCGAACCCGTAATAGTAGATGCGGTAATCCTCAGCAGGCGCCAGTTCCGCAACGCTCACAAGTTCGTCAAACTCGCCCGGGACTTCCTTCAGACCGATGCCCGGTGTCTGACACAGGATCCCGTGCAGGAAACGGATGCGCGCGGGACTTTCGCCGTGCAGTTCTCCGCCATGGCTCCACCACAGGATATCATCGGGAACGGTATAGGTCTCACCGTGACCGCAGTATCCGCCGCGCAGGGAACCCTCCCAGAATCTGCGGATCAGTTCCTCTCCCGTGATATTGCCCCAGCCCTGGTCGATATCTCCCTCATAGGCGAGCTCGTCCCAGACGACGGGTTTTCCGTAACGGATACGGTAATCATTCGTGTACTCCACATGCCGGTACAGATCCTGACGCTGCATGCTGCAGTGGGTGATCCACGGACGGGTGAAATCATAGAAGGCGTGGCAGTTGTGGATCGAACGCAAATGATGATAGGGATCGTATGTCAGGATCAGATCCGCGTAATGCTCCCAGTCCTCAAGCGTCTTGTCACAGAGAAGATCATATTCGTTGGCGAGGCTCCACCAAATGTTCCGGAAACAGGAGAACCGCGCGAGAACATACTTCCAGTACAGATCGTCCGCTGCGCGGTCCATGTGGGAGAATCCCCAGCGGTCGTACGGATGCATGACGATCAGATCCGCTTCGATCCCCAGTTCCATCAATTCCACGATGCAGCGCTCCACGTTGCGGAAATGTTCCGGATTCAGCCGTGTGAAATCCCAGTCATTATCGGAAAGATCGATGTCTGTCTGGAAATTCTCTTCGTTGAGCCATGAGGAATCCATCGGCGTTCCTTCGAACGGGAAGGAGATCGGGTCGCGGAAGTTGTGGATGTAGTGTTTCGGGAAGACACAGAAACGCATTTTGTTGAAATAGCCTTTCCGCAGTTCTTCCAGCGTCTTCTGATGCACTTCCTCCGGCTGCAGATCCCAGACGTAGCACGTCGTGCCGACGCTGTAGTAAGGGGTGCCGTCCTCATAGGCGAAATGATAGGTGTTGGCGACGCGTACGGGGCCGTGGTTGTTTCCGGATGCCTCACACGCAGTGAATTCGCCTGTAAAGACCTCGTCGGAGAAGGAACCGCTGATCTCATAGCGGTATTCGCCGGTAAAGGAGGGCATGAAACGCACTTTATAGATGTCGTCTCCGTCATAGAATCCGGTCACGCGGACCGTTTCCTTGGAACTGGTAAAGGTACCGCTGATCTCGTAGTCCGTAAACGGGTTACCTTCTGTTTTTCCGTGCAGGGCTGCTTCAAAAACGCCCCATCGTTCAATAACCTGCATATTGTTTATTCCTTTCCGCCGTGCAGGAGCAGCCGGACTGCTTCATGCCAGCCTTCCAGTTTTTCTTTTCGCAGTGATCCGTCGATCACGGGTTCATAGATCAGAGGAGTTCCCTGAAGAACGACGTCTTCGGGATAAAGGCCTGCGGCGATGCCTGCACAGCAGCCTGCGCCGATGCCGGAGAGCTCTGCTTTTTCCGGCACGCAGACTGGAAGATCCAGCATGTCGCTCTGGAACTGCATCAGGAAGCGGTCGCGCGTGGGACCGCCGTCGACGCGCAGTTCGCGGATCGTGATGCCGCTTTCCTCCTGCATGCGGAAAAGCACGTCGCAGATCTGATAGACGATGCATTCCTCCGCGGCGCGGACGATCTCTTTCTGTCCGGTCGTGCGGGACATTCCGCAGATCATCGCGCGGACAGAATCGTTCCAGTAGGGTGCGCCAAGTCCGGTAAAGGCCGGTACGATATACGTGCGGTCGGACGGATCCGCCTGCTCCGCGAGGATGCCGGCGTCACGCGATGCATCGAGAAGTTTGACATCGTCGACCAGCCATTTGATGA
Organism: Clostridia bacterium; assembly: GCA_017431145.1. Classification (GTDB taxonomy): domain Bacteria; phylum Bacillota; class Clostridia; order Christensenellales; family Maliibacteriaceae; genus RGIG9107. The sequence continues at coordinate 38,060 of JAFRLQ010000095.1, forward strand.
CAGATCCCGTGTAGTTGATGTTTCCTTCCAGCACGTAATGAACGGTCCCGTTCATGCCCCACGCCAGGGATGTTACAAGTGCGTCGGACGTCCGGACAGGGGAATTACCGATGTTCATCATGACGGAAGATCCTGTCCCGTAGGTCGCCTTGACCATCCCGGGAGAAAGGCATCCCTGCGCGAACAGGGCGGCATGGGAATCGCCCAGTACGCCGCGGATCGGAACGGGACAGGCAAGGAAACCCTCCAGATCCGTCTGTCCGAAATCACCGTCGCTGAACCGGACCTCAGGCAGCGAAACGGGGTCGATGCCGAACCAGCCGCAGATCTCGGGATCCCACGAGAGCGTCTCCAGGTTCAGCAGCTGGGTGCGTGATGCGTTGGAATAATCCGTCGCGAAAACGCGGCCGCCTGTCAGCCGGAAGACGAGCCAGGCGTCGACTGTGCCCAGACACAGTTCTTCAGACGGCAGAGGGCTGCTGTTGCGGATCAGCCAGGCGAATTTTGACGCGGGGAAATAGGGGGAAAGCCGCAAACCGGTCCTGCGGCGGATCTCTTCACCGTATGCGGAAAGCGTCTCGCAGATACCGCTGCTTCTCGTGCACTGCCAGACAACGGCGTTGTTCAGAGGCTTGCCCGTCTTTCTGCTCCAGATCACGGAAGTTTCCCTCTGGTTGCTGATGCCCAGCGCGGCGATCTCATCATGCGCGACGCCGTTTTCAGTTATGAGCGTCTGAAGGACCTGAACGGTGTTGCGGTAGATCTCTTCAGGATCATGAGAGACCCATCCGCGGTCATTGATGATCTGTTCATGCGGCAGATCCCTGCGGTCCAGAAGACGCCCCGCCGCGTCCAGCAGCAGGGCTTTGGTACCGCTAGTGCTTTGATCGAGCGCGAGTACGAAACGTTTCATGATCATTCACCTTTTACTGCTTTGCAGATACCGGCGCAGTCAAGACCGTAATAGGCAAAGATCTCCGGAGAAGTGCCGGTGATCACGGGAGCGTCGGGAAGGGTCAGATTCCGGACAGGCACAGGACGCTTTTCACCAAGCAGCTGTGATACCATGGAACCCAGGCCGCCGAACGGCACGTGCTCTTCGATGGTAAATACCCTTTTGACAGAAGCCGCCGCTGTAAGAATGGTCTGCTCATCAAGCGGCTTGATGCAGTGCACATCCAGCACACAGCAGGAAATGCCGCTCTTTTCAAGTTCCGCGGCAGCGTCAAGAGCGCCGCGTACGAGCTCTCCGGTAGCGATCAGCAGAACGTCGTCTCCTTTGCGCAGGAGTGTCGCGCCATGCTTGCTGAAACCGGGGATATCATCGGAAGGATACAGGTCCTCCACGGGATTTCTTCCGACGCGGATATAGGCAGGTTCATCGTCCTCAAGAAGCGCTTCAAACAGACATCTGGTCTGATGACGGTCACTCGGAAGAAAGACGCGCATGCCGGGGATCGAGGTGACTGCCGCGATATCCTGTGCGCTGTGATGGGTCATGCCAAGGGCGCCGTAGCTGACGCCTCCGGAGATCCCGATCAGCTTCACGTTCGTGTGGGAATAGGCGACATCGACCTTGATCTGTTCGATGCTTCTCGTGGACAGGAAAGAGGCGGGTGAGGCGGCATAGACTTTTTTGCCGCAGCGTGCAAGACCGGCCGCAGTAGAAACGAGGCTCTGCTCCGCGATGCCGACTTCCACGAACTGGTCGGGGAAAGCGTCTGCGAACGGTGCGAGAGAAGCGGAACCGCGGGAATCACTGCACAGGACGACGATGTCACGGTCCCGGGCAGCATGCTCCATCAGAACGTCACAGATGACTGCGCGGTTGGCGATATTGTTTTTCATTGTATAGACGCCTCCTTTTCCTCCAGTTCACGGACTGCCAGAAGGTATTCCTCCTGGGTCGGGACGCGGTGATGCCACGGGGCTTTGTTTTCCATGAAAGAGACGCCGCAGCCTTTTGTCGTTTCGGCGATGATCACCGTGGGTTTGTCTTTGCATTCCTTTGCCATCTCAAAGGCACGGTCAAGTTTTTCGATATCGTTTCCGGCAGTGCGCAGCACGTTCCAGCCGAAGGAACGCCAGCGGGCGTCCAGATTGGCATGGGACATGACTTCTTCCGTCGTACCGGAGATCTGAAGACCGTTGCGGTCGATGACGGCGCAAAGATTGGAGAGCTTGTAGTGCCCGGCGGCCATGGCGCCTTCCCATACGGAGCCTTCCGCCAGCTCTCCGTCACCCATGACGACGTAGACTCTGGAATCGGTGCGGTCCATTCTCTCGGCAAGCGCCATTCCTACAGCGACGGAAAGACCGTGACCAAGGGATCCTGAGTTCATTTCGATTCCGGGGACCTTATTGTTGGGATGTCCGATCAGTTTGCTTCCGAACTGCGAGAAGCTTTCGAGATCCTCCATGGACAGGAAGCCTTTGTCATACAGGACGGCATACAGCGCTTCCACGCTGTGGCCTTTTGAAAGGATAAAATGATCGGTGCCTTTTTTGCCGAAGGTTTCCGGCGTAATGTTCATCTGCAGATTGTACAGAACGTTCAGAATGTCGCATACGCTGTAATCCCCGCCGATATGTCCGGCGCGTGCCCGGAAGACCATGTCAAGGACGAGCCTTCTCAGGCGGCAGGATTTGCGCTGCAGCTCAGGATATTTTTTTTCCATGAAAGAGTGCTCCTTTCAGCAGCCGTGGAGATAATCCAGGATCTCCTGTTCGTTGTTGTCGTAAAGATCGGGCTTGACTCCGATGTATTTGCAGGCTTCGTAGAGAACCGGGACGACGTCCTGATGCAGACCGACGCAGTGATGGATGTACGGACCCTCGACCAGTTTGGCCTCAAGACGCTTCCAGTTCTCAACCTCGATCCACAGATAGGTGCCCTTCGTATAGGGGCCGTCAACACCCTTTGCTTTGCCCAGAAGGAGGCTGTACTCCCCGTTGTCGCCGTCAAAACGGCAGATCGTCAGGTCGCCGTGGTGCGCTTCCGCCTCAACGGCACCGGGATGATCGAACGCGAGGGGATAACCGATCTTCGGCGTTCCGGACAGGCAGGAGGCCGGCCACGGACCGCAGTGCTGAAGCAGCTCGCCGTTCTCGTTGTCGGGATGACGGACCGTCCAGTCTGCGAAGAAGGATGGTTTCTCGTTCATCGCGGCGGCTTCCATCATGACGGCGGAAACGGCGCCGTGGATATCGGTTTCGCAGACGACGGGGATCCCTTCCTCGTTCATGAGAGAGTTCGCGGCACAGGGCATGATGCCGATCTCGCTCTGCAGCGCGTTCCAGCACTGGATGGCGACTGCATTGCAGCCGTAGAATTCCGCCAGGTTTTTCATTGCGACTTTCAGCGCCGCGACGTTCTCCAGTTCATCTTCCCGGATCGCGATCTCCATATTGGCATGACAGTACTCCATGACTTCACGCACGGCGGTTCCCTCTGCTTTGACTTTCCGGATCTCCGCGGTCAGTTCCGGCATGGGGATCGGTGACAGCTGGATGTTGAACTTCTCAAGAAGTTCACCCTCGTTGCACATGGTGGACCAGAAGTCGAAGGGACGCGGTGCGATCTGAAGGATGCGCGTATGATGGAAGACCTTGACGACGTTGCAGACAGCCATGAAGTCGCGGATGCCGCGCTCGAACTCGGGATCTTCCAGACGGCAGTTCGTCATATAGGTGAAGGGGACGCGGAACCGGCGCAGGACTTTTCCCGTCGCGAACAGTCCGCACTGGCTGTCACGCAGACGCACGCCGTTCTCATCCGGCCGCTCGTCGCGCGGACCCCAGAGAAGGACGGGAAGATTCATCGTGCGGCACAGACGCGCGACGACATATTCCGTTCCGAAGTTGCAGTGGGGGACGAAGATCCCGTCCACGCCTGCGGCGCGGAATTTCTCGATGATCGACGGAAGGTCATGATCGTCATAGAGGAGACCCTCTTCATTGATGTCATCGATGTCCACGAAACGGACGCCCAGTTCGTTCAGGCGGTCGCGTGTCAGATTTCTGTATTTCAGTGCGTCCGGAGCACTGAAAATGCTTCTTCTTGTCGGCGCGTAGCCGAGTGTGATCACTGCGTTTTTCAATTATTTTCACCTCATCTTATGAAATTTGAACTGATTAGAATTGTATGCCGAATACGTTTCTTATTGATAGTATTATAAAAAAACAGGATTTTATTGGCAATTTTTTCTGTTGACATTTCTTTTTTTTTACACTATATTCAGTGCATACCGTTGAAGAAGAGAAGTAAGCTAGGAGATCTTCTTTTCAGAGAGCCGCAGGCTGGTGTGATGCGGCAGGAAGAATTGGCTGAATGGACTTCCGAGGGCGAACAGAAACGGGCGACCGGAGTATGGGAGACGGAGCGGCTCTCCGTGAACAAAGCCGGCATATGAATGTATGCGCTGAGAGGACGCAAAAGCGTCAAGCAGGGTGGCACCGCAGAGAAATCTGTCCCGGCAAATATCGCCGGGGCTTTTTTTATCCGGCAAAATGAAGAAGGAGGAACAAAAATGGCAGAGAACAAGATCCCGTACAAGATCTACCTGGAAGAGTCGGAGATGCCCAAAGAGTGGTACAACGTCCGCGCGGACATGAAGACCAAGCCCGCTCCGCTGCTGAATCCCGGCACACTTGAGCCGATGACGGCAGAGGAACTGTCCGCAGTGTTCTGCAAGGAACTGGTGGATCAGGAACTGAACAACACGGACAGGTTGATCCCGATCCCGCAGGAGATCCGCGACTTCTACAAGATGTACCGTCCGTCACCGCTGGTGCGCGCGTACTGCCTTGAGGAGAAACTGCAGACCCCGGCGAAGATCTATTACAAATTCGAGGGAAACAATACGAGCGGAAGTCACAAGCTGAACTCCGCGATCGCACAGGCGTATTACGCCAAGAACCAGGGCCTCAAGGGCGTGACGACCGAAACGGGAGCAGGTCAGTGGGGAACAGCGCTTTCGATGGCATGCGCATACCTGGGACTGGACTGCAAGGTATTCATGGTCAAGGTCTCTTACGAGCAGAAACCCTTCAGACGTGAAGTGATGCGCACCTACGGCGCGTCTGTCACTCCGTCGCCCTCTATGACGACGCAGGTCGGACAGAAGATCCTGGCGGCACATCCCAACACCACGGGTTCTCTCGGATGCGCGATCTCCGAGGCAGTGGAAGTTGCAGTCAGCAACCCCGGATACCGTTATGTACTGGGCAGCGTGCTCAACCAGGTGCTGCTGCATCAGTCGATCATCGGTCTTGAGACGAAGATCGCACTGGACAAATACGGCATCAAGCCCGACATCATTATCGGATGCGCCGGCGGCGGATCGAACCTCGGCGGCCTGATTTCCCCGTTCATGGGCGAGAAGATCCGCGGCGAAGCGGATTACAGGATCATCGCGGTCGAGCCGAAATCCTGCCCGAGCTTCACGAGAGGCGTATACGCATACGACTTCTGCGATACCGGAATGGTATGTCCGCTTGCCAAGATGTACACGCTGGGCAGCGACTTTATCCCGTCGGCGAACCATGCGGGCGGACTGCGGTATCACGGCATGAGCCCCGTGCTGTCACAGCTGTACGACGACGGCCTGATGGAGGCTGTTGCGGTCGAGCAGACAAAGGTGTTCGAGGCGGCAGAGGAATTCGCACGTGTGGAAGGAATCCTGCCTGCGCCTGAAAGCTCTCACGCGATCCGCGTCGCGATCGATGAGGCAATGAAGTGCAAGGAGACCGGAGAAGAGAAGACGATCGTGTTCGGACTGACCGGAACGGGCTATTTCGATATGGTGGCCTATGAGAAGTTCCATGACGGACAGATGACGGACTACATCCCCACGGATGAGGAG
>JAFRLQ010000096.1 GCA_017431145.1 Clostridia bacterium
ATAAGGATCGGTGACCGTTCCGAAGAACAGTTCTTTTCCGGCGTATTTCTCCGGATGCTTGATTTCCGGCCAATATTTCACATCCAGAAACGCGCCCCACTCCTCCGGATGGTTGGTAAACCGCTTCATAAAACAGGCATACACCGATTTGTTCTTTCCGTTCAAAAAGCCGACATACCGGAGAAACGGCGATTACGTGGAATGGGACGTTGAAGTCGACCGTCCGCTGAAGGCATTGATGCTCACATGTGATGCTTATACGCCGATCGCTACACGTAACTATACCGTCACCCGTTTTTGCACAAAGTTCAAATCGAAAAATATGCAATCAAGTTGGTCAAAGACTGGGGTGATCTGCAATTCATCGATCAATCAGATGTATCTATTTACGGCAGATTCTCGGTTTTCCCTTATTTTTATGTGTTGCCGATATGACATTGATATGGTATAATACATATTATGGTTATCGAACACAGCCGGTACGGAACCAGGTCTGATCTCACGGATCAATACACAGGTCCGAAGCGGCAGACACTTTCTGTCCGTTCCTCCTTTCGGTGACCTGAGGAACGCGTTCCTCATGCGTGACACGGAGGGAAACCCTAAACAATACGCCATCAAGTGAAGACCGGAGAATGATCCTGCCATGACGACGAAAACAGCAGCCGGAGCAAAAGAGCCTGCAAGCAAAAAGCGGAAAACACGACTTCGCATTCTGATCATTCTGCTCCTGTTGATGCTGGTCAGCGGGTCAGCGGTATTTCTCTACAGCCGATATGCAAAAACACACTACAGGATTACATTCTATCAGGAGACATCCCAAAAGGTCAGCGGCAATATCCGGATTGCGGTTATCTCAGACATCCACAACCGAGAATACGGGGACCACAACGAGACGCTGATCTCCGATCTCTGGGCACTGAAGCCCGACCTGATCCTGTTTCCGGGCGACATGGTAATCTGCGATCAGGATGACTACCGGGCAGTGCTGGATCTCGTGTCCGCACTGACCGAGATTGCGCCCTGCTACGGCGTGCTCGGCAACCATGAGAGCGAACGGATCTATTACGGGGGCGACGAGGATCTGCCCGACACGTTCGAAAACGCAGGACTGAATCTGCTGCGCAATGCGCGAGAGGAAGTCCGGATTGGTATGGATACAATCCGGCTGTTCGGCGTGGAAGGCACGTCTTACGGGTTTGGCGCCTATGGCGGACGGGAATTCATGAACAATACGGAGGCCGATCCGTCTGTTTACTGCATCGTCATGGCACATATCCCGATCCTCTTTGAACCACAGCTGTCCGGCTATGTGTTCGATCTCGGCGTTGCGGGCCACGTGCACGGCGGAATCGTCGTTCTCCCCTTCCTCGGCGGTCTGTATTCGAACGAGGAAGGATTGTTCCCGAAATTCACCGCGGGAAAATACACGCTGGAAAACCAACAGACCCTGATCGTCAGCGCAGGGCTCGGCGATTCCAGGTCCTTTCCGCCGCGGATCAACAATATACCCGAACTGGTCGTGATCGACATCAGCCGTTACTGAGCGGTTTTTGGCAGGAAAAAGGAGGAGCGCAATGAAAAAGAAAAACAAACCGATGGCAGACGGAGGCGCGGCTTCGTCCGGAACCCCGAGCAGCAGGGGACAGCGCAGCCTGCGAAGCGCGCTTCAGGTGTTCTGGAAACGGAAATACCTCGTGCTTGCCGTCTTCCTGGTTGTCTGCCTGGTCGTGTGCGGCGTCCATTTCTGCAGGAACCTCCACACCGCCAGCACGATCCTGTCGTTGGATTATGAGGAGGCCTCCAAAGGTCTGACGCCTAACAAGACGCGGTTCAATATCTTTGAGATCCGGAGCAGCGAAGTGATGGAGCGGCTGATTGCGTACGCCGGTCTGGAGGGGAAGGTCACCCCGGAGGAACTTAGCGAGTGCGTCAGCGTGGAGGCGACGCATGACAAGAGCGTCAGCGGAGACGTGTATTACATCAGCACGTCCTTCGTAGTCAGCTTCACGAACCGGAGCGCAGTGAACAAGATCTCTGCGGAACAGATGCTCACGCTTCTGTGCAGGGCATACCGCGACTACTTCGTGGAGCACTACGGATACAACCATTCTATCCTGTCCTTTGACGCAGACCATCTGAAATTCAACGACGAATACCTTATGGCAGCGGACCTTCTGGAGCTCAAATGCAAACAGCTGCAAAAATACGTCCAGCTCCGCGGCCGAGAAAGCAAAAACTACCAGGATTCGAACACCGGGAGCACCTTCTCCGCCCTGGAACAACGGCTGAGCAATATTGAGACGTATGACTTTGCGAGACTCCGCTCCTACATCATCGGAAACGGCATTGCAAACGACAGGACCGGCCTTATCCGAATGCTGGATTACAAGATGCGCATGGACAGCCTGATGCAGGACAAGATGATGGCCGCATACGAGGAGGACATCAAAGGGATCGGGATGTACGACGCCGCCATGAGTGCCATTGTCATGATCCCCACCGAGAACGAGGATCTGCAGTACTATATGTCCCGGACCAGCACCGGGATGGACAGCATGGCCATCCACGCACAGGAGCAGCTGACCGGCACGATGGACCGGACGGAACAGATCGAGTATAACGCGTACCTGACCGAGAAGCTGAAAAACAGCACGTCCAGCCAGGCAAAAAAGGAAAAGGCAGATGCAATGATCCTTGAGATGGGGTCGCTGCTCGATGAGATCGCCTCGGACATCCAGACGTTGGACAGCGCATATTCGAGCTCGAAAGCACATAACTATATCGACTTCAGCAAAAATGACATATGCTTCGCGGAGCGGATCGGTCTTCTTCCCTCGATCCTCTGCACTATGCTGATATTTCTTGTTGTGTTTGCCTTCGTGTTCGTGCACAAATACGTTTCGGATAAGGAGAATAAAGCATGAAAAAGTTCAGTACGCTTCGTTATCTGAAACAATTCCGTCTGATGATTTTCCTCGTGTCCCTCATCGGCGCTTTAGCAATCCTGTTCTACGGGAAGTCCCAGCAGCACTACATCGCCTCGGCAGTCATCCAGTACACGAACGACGGCGCCAAAAACGGCTATACACCGGACGGAAGCCCGCTGAACGTGGAAGAGATCTATTCCTCCAACGTCATCGACGCTGCCCTGAAAGACCTCGGATACCAAACCAGCATCGATTCCGTCCGCTCCAACTGCTACGTGGAGGAGGTTGTTCCGGAAGCGCAGCAGAAGCTGAACGAGTCGCTGCTCGAGAAAGGCGAGGAACCTTCCTTCATCGCGGACACGTATCGGGTATACTACATCGGTGATGATGACACCGGCGAGGATTACTCCCGGAACATGCTCGACGCGATCATCAAGAACTACTACGACTTTTATGCCGAGAAATATGTGGAAGAACAGCTGCCGGGCAACGGCTTCTCGGTGCTTGCGGCAAGGGATTACGACTTCATCGAGAGCGCGCAGGTGCTGGAAGATTCCGTCTCCGGGATGCTGGACTACCTGCTGGATAGAAGGGCTTCCCATCCCTATTTCCGCTCGGTGGGAACAGGGTACGCTTACGATGACCTGTACCGCATTTACAGCTTCCTGTACAACTACGAGATCCCGGACATCTACGCCGCGATCCTGGCCAACGCGGAGACGAGTGATATTGACTTGCTGATCAGCCGGCTGTCCAGAAAATGCGAGAACATGCAGCTGTATATCGAGAACCGACAGGAGCGTGCCGACCACCTGAAGACCCTGATCGACAGCTATAGCGAGCGCAACAAGGAGATGATGGATTACCATTATCACAGTTCGAACAGCCAGGACATCGGCACGGAATACATCCTGAAAGACGTGGAGCACAGTTTGGGAGATAAGAATCGGGAGACAACGTATGACGAACTTATTTCGGAATACGTGGATCTGAACATCAGCATCCGTCAGATGACAATCGAAAAGGAGCACAACGAATACCTACTGTCGGTTTTCCAGTCTGCCCGCCGCTCCGAAAAGCGGACGGCTGTCAGCCCTGAGGAGATTCGCGCGAAGATCGACCACTGCGTGGCTCTGGCCACCGAATACTACTGTTACGTGGAGGACACCGGCCGTGAGCTGAACCGTCAGCAGAGCGCGGGCTACCTCGCGGTAATCAGCAGCATCAATGTCCAGCCTGCGGTAAACATCGGACTGTACGTCGCGATCGCAGTGATCCTGTTTGCACTGATGGGCGGCATCGGAGCCATCCTGCTGGGCAGGGCACTCGACTTCATCGACTATTTTCGGTATGTGGACAAGACGGTGCAGCTGCCGAACCGGGCCAGGTGCGACGCCTATATCGACGAGTGGTCGAGCCGTGTCCTGGATGAGGACTTCTCCTGCATGGCCCTGAAGATGAATTCCCTGAGCAGCCTGACAGCCGCATACGGGCGCGAAGCCGCCGACGGAATCCTGAAAGATTTCGCCATGATCCTCAAGAGTTTCGGTGACCTGTACGGATTTGTCGGTCACAACGGCAGCGGCATATTCTACTCGTTCTTCCCCGGCTGCTCTGCCCGGAAGCTGGAAGTGATCCGCGAGGCGATTTCAAATCAGGTTCAGAAATACAATCGGATGAATCCGGAGCACGAAATCCGCTATTCCTGCGGCACCGCCGTTTCCGGCGCGGACGGCGTCTTTGAGATCCGTGACCTGCTCCGTCTGTCCATGCAGAGGATGCAGTACAAGGAGTCTTCCTCTGATTCGGAGCCCGTCTCTGCGGAGGACAGAACAACGATGAATTCGGAAAAAGATGATGACACAAAGTGAGTTTCGGCAGAGCGTCGCTGAGGGCGGAAAGCCGCAGGAACAGCGCAAGCCATGCCCGACCATTGCCGCGTTCCTCGCCATCGCCTGCACCGTCCTCGCCGGCCTCGGAGACTGGAAGGTCCTTAACAATGCGTACGGGGGTCTTCCCAAGGCGGTCGTCCTTGGGACGATCGTCTGCGCTTTCATCTGCCTCCTTGTAGTCGCCGATTTCGCGAACATCAAAAAAGCGGTACGCTATTTCCCAATCTTCCTGATCCCTATCGCCGTCTATGTCCTGGTCAGCATGTACATCTGGATCACAGACCTCTCCAATGCGACATCCATCACCAGAGCCGGGGAGAAGGTTCTGTACCAGCTGATCGCCATCGTCTATACCGTCTTCATGTGCTACCTGCTGGAGGACAGAGCGGTCAACTACCTGTTCTTCAGCATGTGCGCCGTAAACACCGCCATCATCCTGCTGGAGCTGCCCAATTACGGGCTCAGGGAGAGCATCGCTTCCGTGATTCGCTGCCTCGTCACTTTCGGGGAAGCAGAAGGGTTCATGCGTGCGTTGGAGATCCATGACATCACTTTTCTGTTCGGGCAGTTCTTCATTTTCTATGCAATGTTCGCGCCGAAAAGCTCGGCATCGGAAAAACGGACACGGTGCTGGGGCATCGCGCTCTCCCTCTTTTTTATCCTGCTCGGATTAAAGCGCGCCATCCTGCCGGCGGTACTGCTCGTGTGTGTATATGTGAAGCTGCTCCGGGCGATCAAGAACCCCCGGAAGCTGATTATAGCTACCGGGATCGTGCTGGTCTTGTTCTTCTACCTCTACCTGTATCTCACGCGGTCCGGCATTCTGATCTCATTCCTGGAATCGCTGGGGATCAACATGATGGGACGCGACCTGCTGTGGAGCCTGCCGAACGACTACTACGAGTTCTCCCCATTCTGGAAAGGTCTGGGCTTCGAGGGCGTCACTGACCTCGTGAACCGTTGGTATCAGGAAGGTCTCATCAGCCGGGCATACCCGCTGCACAACGACATCCTTAAGATTTTCATTGAGCTCGGCGCCATGGGCTTCACCCTGTGGGCGGGGATCCATTATGTCCTGTACCCTTCCTACTGGATGCGTCGGCACGACACCGAGACGGGACTGCTGTACCTTGCCGTCCTGTGCTATATGACGGTGACCTACCTGACCGACAACACCGCCTTCTACTTCTGGAGCAGCATCGGGCTGAGACTGATCCCCATGAGCTTCAGCTATAGGATCATCAAAGACGCAAAGCAGGAATGGTGGAAAGCACCGACGCCGGAGGAAGCAGCCGACGAGATCTGGCGTATCGAAACGGAAGAGAGATGTGAACATGCTGAATAAACTGAAGCGTCTGCCAGTCTATCTGAAAAATGTGTTTCTCCTCCTCGTGCTCTGGCCCGTTGCCGCGGTGCTTCGAAGGACGAGCAAAAACTACCGCGGTCTCTGGCTGGTGATGGAGCGCGGCTTCGACGCCAGGGATAACGCCTACTGGTTCTTTCGCTACCTTCGGGAGCGCCGGTCCCAGATCAACGCCTGCTATGTGATCGATCGCACCAGTCCAGACTACGGGAAGGTCGCGGCGTTGGGCAGGACCGTCGCCTGGAGATCGGTCCGGCACTACCTGATGTATCTGGCTGCAGACATGCTGATCAGCACCCATGTGCAGCCCGCCTCCCCCGACCTGATGGTCTACTACCACCTGCGTCAAATCGGGATTCGCGCACGGGGAAAGCAGATCTTCCTCCAGCACGGAATCATCAAGGATGAGATGAAGTGGATGAGATATCCCGCCATGAAGGTCGATTTCTTCGCGAGCGGCGCGAAGCCGGAATATGACTACCTCGTATCAGAATTCGGGTATCCCGAAGGGGTCATCCGGTATACGGGACTGTGCCGCTTCGACAACCTCATCCGGGGAAACGCTCCTTCGGACGAGATCCTCGTGATGCCGACCTGGCGCGGCTCGGATTATCCACAGGGGGATCGTTTCTGTGAAACGGCGTTCTACCGGACGTTTCAGTCCATGCTGGAAAACTCCCGGTTGCTGGAACTCCTTGAAAAGCACGATCTTAAGCTGGTTTTCTATCCCCATATCGAGCTTCAGAAGGAACTGGACAAGTTCCGGTCGTCGTCCGAGCGGGTCATCCTGGCAGACTGGCGGGAATATGATGTCCAAACGCTGCTGATGCGTTGCAGCCTGCTGATCACGGATTATTCCAGCGTGTTCTTCGACTTCGGCTTTATGGAAAAGCCTGTGATCTATTATCAGTTCGATCTGGAGGAGTTCCGGAAGTTCCATTATCAGGAGGGCTATTTCTCCTATGAGGAGCACGGCTTCGGTCCTGTCGTTCAGACGGAGGAGGAGCTGGCTGATGCCGTGGAGGCATGCGTCGAAAACGGGTTCCGTCTCCAAAGCGAATACCGGAACCGTATGGAGGCCTTTTATCCGGTAAGGGATGAGATGAACTGCGAGCGGACCTATCAGATCCTTTGCCGGATGCTGAACAGGACGCCGGAACCTGAAAGCTGCCTGTGACGCGGCGCGATTCATACCGACAACGGGGGGAGGATCAAAAGATGCTTCGTGTGCTGCATTCGGTCAGCAATATGGCGCGTGCCGGGATTGAGACCATGTTGATGAACTATTACCGGGAGATCGACCGGAGCCTGGTCCAGTTCGACTTTTTGGCCAACAAGCCGACCCCGGGGGAATATGACGAAGAGATTCGCGGCTTGGGTGGCCGGGTTTTCGTCAGCCCGGGTCTAAACCCGCTGCATTTTCCCCGCTACAAAAGGTTCGTGGCGGACCTGCTGCATACCAACCCGGACATCCGGATCGTCCACGCGCACAACGAGGCCATGGGGTTTTACGCCCTTCAAAGCGCCAAAGATGCCGGGATTCCCGTCCGGATCGCTCACGCCCACAACACACAGATTATCCGGGATTACAAGTATCCGCTGAAAATGGCCTGCAAACATCTCCTCCCCGGAGCGGCGACCGATTACTGGAGCTGCGGCAGGGACGCGGGGATCTATTACTACGGCGAAAAGCGCTGGAATGAGTCCGGTTTCCTCATGCGCAACGCGATTGACCTGTCGAGGTTTGCTTTCCGCGAAGAGGAACGCGCGCGTCTGCGGCAGCAATACGGCTTGGAGAGGTGCTTTGTGATCGGCCATGTTGGCCGGTTCAATATTCAGAAAAACCATACCCGCCTGCTGGATATCTTCGCGGAAATCGCGAAGGCCGCTCCCGAAGCCCGTCTCGCCCTGATCGGCACAGGCGAACTGGAACCGGCGGTCAGGGAAAAAGCCGGAGCTTTGGGTATTCTGGACAAGGTGCTCTTCCTTGGACAAATGGCCGACGTCAGCGGATGGTATCAGTCAATGGACTGCTTCGTTCTGCCTTCCCTGTTCGAGGGACTTCCCGTGGTCGGCATCGAGGCGCAGGCGGCAGGTCTGCCCTGCTTCTTCTCCGACCGGGTCACCGACGAGGTGCTGCTCTCCCCTGAAGCGCGCAGGATTTCTCTGGAAGCCCGCGACGCGGAGTGGGCAAGAGAGATTTTAGCGGTGCGAAAGCCCGAAATCTGTAGGGACCGGGGTGCGGACATCGTCCGCCGCGCAGGCTATGACATTCACAAGGAAGCGAAAAAGCTCCAGGAGATCTATCTCAAGATGGCAGCCCTCCCTGCCGGATCCTGAGCACAGACCTCCGCTGCAAAAGGATGGTGTTATATGAAACACGAGCAGAAAACGAAAAAACGGATCGCGATGATCGGGCACAAGTACATCCCCTCACGCGACGGAGGTGTTGAGGTCGTCGTCAGTAATCTAGCGCCGCATCTTGCGGATGCCGGGTATGATGTGACGTGCTACAACCGGACGTGCCGGCAGTTCAAAAAGCTCCGGAAGGAAGGAACACTGCCGCAGGAATACCGGGGCGTCCTCCTGGTCTGGACGCCGACCGTGGATCGCAGGGGTCTTGCTGCCATGACTTCCTCCGTGATTGCGTCGGTGATGGTCTCCTTCCGCCGCTGCGACCTGGTGCACTATCATACGGAGGGGCCCTGCGTCCTCTGCTGGCTGCCGAAGCTGTTCGGCAAGAAGATCGTTATCACGGTCCACGGTCTCGACCATATGCGCCAGAAGTGGGGAAAGCTCGCCTCTGCGTACATCATGCGGGGAGAGAAAACGGCTGTCCGCCACGCCGACAGCATCATTGTGTTGAGCGAGGGCGTCCGGACGTATTTCAGAGAGAAGTACGGTCGTGAGACCGTGCTGATCCCCAACGGCATCGATCCGGAAAAGACCCGGGCAGCCAGTGAGATTACGGAACGGTTCGGTCTCTCCTCGCGGGACTACATCCTGTTTTTAGGCCGTCTGGTGCCGGAAAAAGGGGTCCACTACCTAATCGAAGCCTATCGGAAACTTCACACTGACAAAAAGCTGGTGATCGTCGGCGGCACGTCGGATACGGACGACTATGTGCGGCAGCTTTATGCTCTAGCTGAGGACAGCCGTTCCATCATTTTCACCGGTTTTCAGCAGGGAGCCATCGTGGGGGAATTCTACAGCAATGCGTATTTGTACGTGCTGCCCAGCGATCTCGAAGGAATGCCCCTTTCCCTTCTGGAGGCGATGAACTGCGGTTGTTGCTGCGTGACCTCCGATATTGGCGAATGCGCGGATGTACTGGGCGGCAGCGGCTTCACCTTCCCCCGCGGGAACGTTGAAGCCCTACGGGAAACGCTGCAGGATCTCTGTGATCACCCAGAAAAGGCGGAGACGAAGCGTTGTGAGGCGCGAAAGGTGGTCGCATCCAAATACACATGGAAGGAAATCACGGCACAGACCGACGCGCTGTATCGAACGCTTCTGGACGGCTGAGTCTGATGGTGCGGGACGGCGGATCCCGCGGAGGAGCCTCTGAAGACTAACCAAGAAAGGATTACGGCAACAATCATGAAGCTTGAACGCACCAGGAACGCAGCAAGAAACGTTGTGTTTGACGGGGCACTGGAGATAGTCAACATTCTGGTACCTTTTGTCATTCGCTCTGTCATGCTGCATTATCTGGGGACCGAATACCTAGGACTGAACGGTCTGTTCAAGTCGCTCCTTACGATCCTGAACCTGGCGGAGCTCGGTGTGGGCAGTGCCATGGTATTCAGCATGTACAAGCCAATCGCCGAGGGCGACACCCGGACCATCTGCTCCCTGCTGCGTCTGTACCGTACCCTCTACCGGATTATCGGTCTGGCGGTCGCTGCGGTGGGGCTGCTTCTGATGCCTTTCCTGCGGAATATCATCGAGGGCGACATCCCCGCTGATTTGAACCTGTACATCCTGTTCCTGATGAATCTCGGGAACACGGTATTGACGTACTGGCTGTTCGCATATAAGAGCAGTCTGCTTCAGGCTCACCAGCGCCGTGACGTAATCAGCAAGGTCAGCCTCTCAGTACGCATGGCGGAATATGCGTTGAAAATACTGATCCTCATCTTTACAAAGAATTACTACCTCTTCCTGGCTGTTCAGCTGGTATGCCAGCTCGCCATCAATGTGATGACAGCGGTATGTGCGTCGAAGATGTACCCGCAATATGTGCCCAGAGGAAAACTGCCGAAGGAAAAAACACTGGATATCTTCCGCAGGGTACGCGACCTGTTCACCTCCAAACTCTCCGCCACGGTATTTGACGCCGCGGATACGTTGGTCATCTCCGCTTTCATGGGGCTGACCGTCCTGGCACTTTATCAGAATTACTATTTCATCATCACGGCACTGCGCATGATGCTTGTCGTGCTTCTCAACGCATGTATGGCCGGCGTCGGCAATAAACTGGTCACGGCGAGCGGGGAAGCGAATTACCGGGACCTGGAAAAAATCAGTCTCCTGTACAGCTGGGTGCTGGGCGTTAGTTCTTCCATGCTGCTGTGTATGTATCAGCCGTTTATACACATCTGGATGGGCGAGGAAAATGTGCTTGCCGCGGGTGTGATGCTTTGCTTTGTCGGCTACTACTACGCCATGGGCGCTAATAAGCTGATCAACATGTTCAAGGACGCGGCAGGTATCTGGCGGATGGACCGCTGGCGACCCTTGACGGCAGCTCTGGCGAATCTGTGTCTGAACCTCGCGACCGTTCGGTGGCTGGGGCTGTACGGGGTATTGTTCTCCTCTGTCTTCTCCATCGTCTTCATTCAGATCCCTTGGCTGTTTCACAACCTGTTCCGGGAGGTGTTCCCGCATCGGTTCCTAAAACGGTATATCAAGCTCTTCTGCGGGCTGACGGCGGTAGCCCTGATTTCCTGCGCAGCGTCCTGGTTTGTCTGCGGACTGTTTTCGCTGGGCGTGTGGCCCTCCCTTGTTCTAAACGCCGCGGTTAGTTTTCTGATCCCGAATCTTTTCTATTATCTTGTCTATCGGAAAAATCCCGTATTCACAGAGAGCCTTTCGCAATTGAAACAGGTTCTCCTGTCCGGTCGCATGAGGTCGCAAGCCCCGGATCGGGATGTAGATTCGCTTCCATCCTGCAATAATGAGAGGGGGACAGAAGAATGATCAGCGTGATCGTACCCGTATACAATGTGGAAAAATACCTGAGGAAATGTGTGGACAGCATCCTTTCGCAGACCTTCACGGATTTTGAGCTGCTTTTGGTCGATGACGGATCGCCGGACGGGTGTCCCAAGATCTGTGACGAATACGCCGCCCGCGACCACCGCGTCCGCGTGATCCATAAAGCCAACGGCGGGCTGATATCGGCCCGCAACGCAGGAATTCGCGCCGCCCGAGGGGATTATGTCTGCATCCTTGACGGGGACGACTGGGCCCTCCGGAATATGCTGCAGTTCATCCACGACACCGCTGCTCTGTCGCCCGAGCCTCCTGATATGGTGCTTTTCGCGGCGCACAGCGTCTACACCGATCATCTGGAAGAGACCGTCAACCTCGTTCCGGAAGGATACTACGACCGTGAACGGCTGGAAAAGGAAGTCTTCCCGTACCTGCTCACGGATACCCGGAACGGGCTTCAGGTGGGCGTGATCCAGGCCCATACCTGGGACAAGGCGTTTAGGCGGGAACTGCTACT
Source organism: Clostridia bacterium (assembly GCA_017431145.1). Lineage (GTDB taxonomy): Bacteria > Bacillota > Clostridia > Christensenellales > Maliibacteriaceae > RGIG9107. Next base: position 11,920 of record JAFRLQ010000096.1, read on the forward strand.
CGAGCACTATACCCGCGAAGAGAGGATCCGCGTTTTCACCGATGTGCCGATGACCTATGAGTGCCTTCTGCACAGCCAGAGCGCGTACATATGCAATGAGCATCTATATATGTACAACAAGACGAACGAAGACTCCATCCGCGCCAAAAGCCGGGAGAATCTTCTCACAAAGAGTTTCTGTTACCTAGTCCGGTACCTGCGGGAGCATCTGGGCGGTCTCAGCGCGTCGATCGACCGCCAGCTCAATCAGTATGCGGCAATGCTGATCATCCGTACGGGAAAGTGGCGCGCCGAAACAGCCCCCTCCCTGATGGAAGCCGCGCGTCACCTGAAGGAGGGACTCCGGGAATCGGACATGCTGTCATTCGTATCCGTGAAAAACCTGCCCATGAAGGCGGCAGCCGTGACAGCCCTGCTGAAGCTTCGCCTGTATCTGCCGGCTATGCTTCTCTGCGCCGCCAGGGTCAGGCAGGATAAGCGCGAGAAACAGTCCGGTTAACCTGCCGCGGCAGACCGCATACCGTTCCGGCGGTAACCGGATCCGTCGTCAAAAAAGCAGGTCTTTTCAAAAACATCCAAGCAAAAGGAAGTGGGGAAAACATGTATAAACGAAAAGTACGCGGCTGGTCCCAGCATATCGACTTTATGCTTCTGGACAATCTCTGCGCCTTCGTCGGCCTTTTGATCGCGTTCTGGATCGTGGAACGGGAAGGAATTCTGGTCTCCCGTTTCTTCTGGAGGACCGTCCTGGAAGCTGTTCTAGTGAACACGGTCGTCATGATCGTCTTGGACACCTATCACAGTGTACTACACCATACACCCTGGGATGAGATGATCCGGCTGCTCGCCCAAACGGGAGATGTGATCCTCATCCTTCTGGTGTTCCGGCTGCTGAGCCAGAAACCCGATGCCGACCTCTTAAAGATCACGCTCTTCGCCGTTCCACTGTACCTTCTCTTCTGCTTCATCATGCGTCAGGCACACAAAAGCTTCCTGAAAAAGAAACACCACATACTCAACCGGCATTCCATGCTCATCGCGCTGGAAGCGTCGCAGATTCCCACCGTGCTGCCTCGCATCCTCCGCTCGAACTACGGAGCCTACCGTTTTACCGGCCTTGCGATCATAGGAACGAATCCTTCCGAAGAAGAGGCTCGTAACGCCCTCCGTCCGCTGTGGGACGAGTATCCGGAGGTGGAAACGATCCCCATCGTGGCCACGACCGATACATTGGAACAGTACCTTACCAATAACTGGGTGGACGAAGTGTATCTGGATGTCTCTCCGAAAGCCAACCTGCCCGTAGATATGATCAACAGCCTCATGCGCATGGGGATTACCATCCATACCGCTCTGACGAATCTGGACGACATTGAGTCAAGGCATAAGAACGTGGAATGGATCTGCGGTCACTTGACGATCACGACCTCACTGGGCTACATCACCGGCCGCGACGTTTTCCTGAAGCGCATCATGGATATCGTCGGCGGACTAATCGGCTCCCTGATTACCGTGATCCTCACGCCCTTTGTGGGGCTGGCTATTTGTCTTTCCGACCCAGGTCCCATTTTTTTCTCCCAGACACGGATCGGTGAAAACGGCAAAAAATTCCAGATCTACAAGTTTCGCAGCATGTACATGGATGCAGAAGCGCGCAAGCTGCAGTTGGCGCAGAAAACCGGTCAGGAAGATCAGCTGATGTTCAAGATGGAGCATGACCCGCGCATCATCGGACAGAGGCAGCTGCCGAACGGAAGATGGCGGAAGGGCGTCGGTGGATGGATCCGCGACCTGTCTCTGGACGAGTTCCCCCAGTTTTTCAATGTGCTGAAGGGGGATATGTCGCTTGTCGGCACGCGCCCGCCGACAGTGGACGAATGGCAGCGATACGAGCCGTTCCATCGGTCCAGGATGTCAACCCGACCGGGCATCACCGGTCTCTGGCAGGTCAGCGGCCGCAGCAAGATCCGTGATTTTGACACCGTGGTCCGTCTGGACCGCGAATACATCGAGAACTGGTCCCTCAAGCAGGACATCCATATCCTATTCAAGACCGTATGGGTCGTGTTCGCTCGGAAAGGTGCCATGTAACTCCCGCTTTCGTTGCGATATAAGAGCAGCGCCACACTGGTTTTCGGTTTTCGGTGTGCCGTGTTGTTTTCCAATCGTTTTCAGTTCGGATAGCGATGCCTATCGTTCGGATCACAGCTCGATCGTAATCACGTTGAGCCCGAAGGTGCTGTTATAGTACATCTTCTTTGCATAGCAAAAAGCGTCTGTTTCGAGCCCGCTGCCTCTGGGAAGAACCTTGACCGAGTTTTTTCTTGTTTTCTGCGAAGTTATCCTGTATTATAGACGTAGGTACCATCAAAGGAGGCGTCGGCTATGGCAAGGAGATTTGCTATCATCAATCAAGAAGGAAAGACAGTCTTTCAAACTGAGGCGTTTGAAAGCGCCAAAGTAACAGAACGGCTGGCACTGCCGGACGGGACGATGCTCATGCTGTGCGATAACGCAACGATGCAGTCTCTTCGCGAAGAGCTTGCCGAAGCGAAAAATGCGAATGAGGCAAAAGAGGAATTCCTTTCCAATATGTCGCACGATATCCGTACGCCGATGAATGCTATCATCGGTATGACAGCGCTTGCTAAGAAACATATCGACGAAAAAACACGAGTGATGGACGCCCTGAATAAGATAGACATCGCCAGTTCCCACCTGCTCGGGTTAATCAATGATATCCTCGATATGTCCCGGATCAATTCGGGAAAAATGAAAATCGCCGAGGAACAGTTCTCGCTGAGCGATCTGCTCCACGACACGCTGACGATCATCCGCCCACAGATTGTCAAGAAGAATCATACGTTCACCTTCAGCGTAGGCGATGTACCCGAAGAGGTCTTGTGTGGCGACCCTATGCGCATCAAGCAGATCTATGTGAATATCATCAGCAACGCGATCAAGTATACGAACGACGGCGGGAAGATTGAAGTGACCGTCACCGAGGAACCAGAAAAAGACGGTTGTACTCTGTGTCTGAGCTGCGCCGATAACGGCATCGGCATGAGTCCTGACTTCCTCGACCGCATCTTTAATCCTTTTGAGCGCGTATCTTCTTCGACCATTTCCAGGGTTGAAGGGACCGGGCTTGGCATGAGTATTGTCAAAAAGCTGATCGACGCCATGGGAGGCACAATCCGGATAGAAAGCGAGCTCGGGGCAGGGACCACCGTGACTGTTCGCATTCCCTTGCGCATTGTCAACCTTCCCCTGCAAACCGAAGCCTTGGCAGGGAAACGCGTCCTGATTATCGAAGCAGATGAGGAGCAACAAGACATCTTCCGCCGGTATCTCAGCGGAAGCGGTGTCGACCACCTGATTATCAAATCATCCTCAGAAGCCATACAGGCTCTGACAGACGCCGATTACCGCCAAAAAGCGTTTCATGCCGTCATTCTCGGAAAAAAGGATGAGGGATTTGGTTTCGTTTTTGATACCGCCTCATATCTATCGCAATCGTTCCCTCATCTCGCCCTTATTCTTATTGGTGATTACGATTGGGAAGAGATCGAATACCGGGCAAATCGCTGCGGTATCCGCCATTTCCTTCCCCTACCCGTGTTCAGGAAGACGCTGCTGAACGAGCTGAACGCTACGCTCTCCTCCGCGAAGGAAGAAGAACAAGCCTTTGGATCTCCCGACCTGTCGGGCCGGCACATCTTGCTGGTCGAAGACAATATCATCAACCGAGAGATCGCGCTGGAACTCCTATCCATGACAAATGCATCCGTTGATACCGCTGAAAACGGCCAGCAGGCAGTAGAGGCCTATGAATCTGCCGGGGAAGGATACTATGACCTAATCCTTATGGACATCCAAATGCCTGTGATGGACGGCTATGCAGCTACGCACGCCATCCGTTCCAGCAAACGCTCAGACTCGGCCAGCATCCGGATAATCGCCATGACCGCGAACACCTTTGCGGAGGATGTTGCCAGGGCGAGGGACGCAGGCATGGACGGGCACCTAGCCAAACCAATCGACATCCCGCTTCTTATGCAGATGCTGCGACAGTTCGTGTGAGAAAGGGAAAGCCATGCAGACCTATCAGCAGCGATATATCGACAATGTGCGCGAGATTATGCATCTTGGAGATTTTTACAGCGTCCCCAGGACGGATTTTAATTTCTGGTATACGTCCGAGAAAGCTAACCGCCAGCGTATGACCGAGCTGAAGCGGGAGAACATAGACCTCCTGAACCGGCATCTTTTCCCTGTCCTAGACCAATTGTTTGAAGCGGACGATGCTTGCATCGATGAGCTTATCGCCTTCGCGGATGCCCTGATGGACTGGAAAACGAATTTGGACTGCGGGGTATACGTGTCCATTCATGAAGCGTTGCTCAGCCTGTACCGCATACGTCGTGACCGAAAACGCATCATCCGTGAACTATATAAGCTGGGGATGGGACTATATTATTTGGACCGGTCGGTGGACGGCATCAATGAAGAACAAGCGGGGCCGTTCCGCTTCCGTAATGAGATGGTCTTCACGGAAGCAGGCTCCTACATGAAGTTTTTTGAGGAGATCCAGGATACTGAAACGCGTGGCTATGTCATCCGTTCCCTCGCAAATATCGCCATCTGTTCCTCCGACCGCAAGCGCCGCATCGCTGTCACGTCCCGTGTGCTGCAGATCATCAAGGACGATTATTACCGTGAACTGGAACCCTCTCTCCCGTGGGAAACGTTCCTGCGCCGTACGAACCAGCAGATGAGCGCGAACCGCATAACGCTCTCCAAAGGGAACCTTTCTAGGCAGGAACTCGAAGAGATCCTTGAAGCCTGTTACGAGGTGTTCAAGCCGGAAGAAGCTGCGGACAACCCCGATATACGCTGGCTTTGGCCTTATTACGAGATGGAATACAACTGCGGTTTCGTCGATCTGGAAACAACACTGACCCGAATGGAACGGTTGATAGACCAGACCCCTTACAATGACTTTTCCGTTTCCGGACTATATGCCAACGTACAGCTGGCCATCTATTATGGGCGTCTTTTGCGGGATAATCCCTCTGCTGAGGATTCGGTGTATCACCGGGAAGTTCTGAAAAACGCTTATAACAAGATGATGCGGACTCTGTTGTCCTGCCCTCTTGGTGAAAACGCGGACTACCTGGCTTACATCATTCGTCTCGTTATGACGAGCTACCATGAAATCAGCGAGACGATGCCTTTTAGGGACGTGCTCGAGAGACTTATGCGGCGCTTTGCCGGGGCTCAGTCGATCCGTGCAGAACAAGCCGCAGCCATTACACGGCTCTTCGCTGAAACGATCCTCGCATCGGAACCCACGTTTTTCGATGATTGTCCCTTTCTGCGGGGGTACACTGATGAAGCAGAGAGGCGGAAGGCCATACTGGCCTTTGCCGAAGACTGTGGTCGCTATCACGACCTGGGCGTCATCCAGCTCAACATGGCGCGAACGCTTGGGACGCGCAACCTGTTTGAAACGGAGGAGCGGCTATTCCGGCTCCATACGACGGCAGGATATGATGACCTCGCTCGTTGCGCGTCGACGGCGCGGTTCGCCGATGTGGCACTGGGGCATCACAGCTGGTATAACGGTCTTGGCGGATACCCAGAAACGTATGTTCGCAACGGTTCCCCTTATCGCCAAATGACGGACCTTGTCGCCGTCGTCGCCTACATAGTGGATCAGGAAGACAGGGAGTTAAGCGAAACCATCCGGGAAATCACGGTGCAGGAGCACAAGCGCTTTTCTCCCCTCGTCACAGCGTATTTGGACGATGAGAAACTAGTTTCCCGTATTGAATCTATCCTCAGGGAAGACGAGCCGTATTACCGTATCTTCTTTGATGCTCTCCCTCCAAAAGAAAGCTAGAACTCCGGCATACGCTGTCCGTCTGAAGCCCAATACAGGTGCGGCATATCAAGCTCGATTACCCCATGATTTCCCTTGCGGAAAACTGTTTTATGGGTATATAGTCAAAATACATCCATTCTCCGCTCTTGAGAACTATGAAAAGAATCCCAAGATTAGTCTCTATTTTTCAATCCTTTATCAGATTTGCTTAAATTGCAAGATTTGGGATATTGGTTTGAGAATCTGATATAAATGGCCTTATTTCGCTTGCTCCATTCTGCTTCCCGTTTTTGCACATGGTTCAAATCGAAAAACACCGCAACCAAGTTAAGAGATCGGTATCCCCAAATCCCGCTATCATACCGAAAACGCCCGTATTGTCTGTCTTTTTTGATTGTTTCACATTGTACGCTGTTCTCTGTCTCTGCGTGAACACGCTATCCTTTGATTTGTTTGACACGCAGATTTCCGGGTGAAGCACATTGTGTTGTTCGGACCTGTTATCCCTTCAAACAATCGATAAATAGGCGCCTTTGGGGTCAAATGAGACCTCTCTTCCGAACAAAAATGGGAAGAACTCGTCTGCGTATTTGATAAAAATCTCCCCCGCAACCAAATCGGCACTGTATGGATCTATTGCAACACAATGGATAATATGAACATAAAAACAGTGCGGTTTGGTTGCGAGCGGCACACCGGGTTTCGGTGTGCCGCAAATTGTTTTCTCCCATTGCAACAAAGTCAACTGAGATTACGGGTTCTCTTCGCCAGCGAGCATGCGC